>JAEEOP010000035.1 GCA_016284295.1 Methanomassiliicoccaceae archaeon
AGAGGTCATGCGCTTCTGCCAGTCGTTCATGACCGAGCTCGCCAAGCACATCGGTGCGGACACCGACGTCCCCGCAGGAGACATCGGAGTGGGCGGAAGAGAGATCGGTTACATGTTCGGACAGTACAAGAGGCTCCAGAACGAGTTCACCGGTGTCCTCACCGGTAAGGCGATCCCCTGCGGCGGATCCCTCGCAAGGACAGAGGCGACCGGATACGGTCTCTGTTACTTCACCGACGAGATGCTGAAGGACAAAAAGGACTCCTTCAAGGGAAAGACCGTCGTCATCTCCGGATCCGGAAACGTCGCCACCTACGCTTGCCAGAAGGCCACCCAGCTCGGTGCCAAGGTCGTTGCGGTCTCCGATTCGAACGGATACATCTACGATCCCGAGGGAATCGACTACAAGATCATGAAGGACATCAAGGAGGTCAAGAGGGCAAGGATCAAGACATACGTCGACTACTCCAAGACCGCCAAGTACACAGAGGGATGCAAGGGCATCTGGACGATCCCCTGCGACATCGCTCTTCCCTGCGCCACACAGAACGAGCTGGACGAGGAGTCCGCGAAGATCCTGATCAAGAACGGCGTCAAGGCAGTCGCCGAGGGAGCCAACATGCCCAGCACACCTGGTGCGATCGAGGCATTCCAGGCAGCCGGAGTCCTCTTCGGTCCCGCGAAGGCGGCCAACGCCGGAGGAGTCGCCACTTCCGCACTCGAGATGAGCCAGAACAGCCAGAGGCTCGCCTGGACCTTCGACGAGGTAGATGCAAAGCTCCACGACATCATGGTCTCCATCTACAAACAGGCCTCCGAGGCCGCCAAGAAGTACGGAATGGAGGGCAACCTCGTCGCCGGTGCGAACATCGCCGGATTCGAGAAGGTCGCCAACGCCATGCTCTGGCAGGGCATCTCCTACTGATCAACCTTTTAAGGTGCCTTTCGGCACCTTTTCCATATATAATGCATGTTTATATGCAGACCAATCGTTGTTACCAATCGATTTAAAAGCGCATAATTGGATGATTGTTCCCAAGGGTACGAAATCCGATGTTCGGACACGGATCGCGACAAAGCTTCTATTGGTTGATTTTGGTCTCTGTTCACCTAATAATCTACCAATTTCGTACCCGGACTGACACTAACGAGGCATTATTATTATATCATGAGTAGATAATGTAGTTTCGCAAGTGAACCCGCTGTAGGCGGGAGTGGATGTTGAACTGGGATGGGGTGCTAAGAGTCATTACCATTGGTTTGTACATTTACTGAATCAACTACCTTAACCTTTAAATAAAACGTAAAACTAATGACCTTTCAAGGATGTACCTACTGGGTAGAAGATGTCGATGGTAGGTGTGTCTAACCCTAACAAACCCCTTAAGCCTGGTTTCGGAGGGATCTGGGACCAAGGTCCCCTACTATCCACCCGGACCGCGGAGAAATCCGAGGCCCGGGTCCCCTTAATTTTTACGAACATCGCTTGCATACCTCTGCCGACGGTAACAGTTGACTGAGCAATTCTGCACATAGGGATGTTATCACTGTTAAATTCAGAAGGCCCGATGTAAGGATTATAACCGATTAATCGATTGATGCCATGCATACGTAGTATGCATTTCCTCTAACGAGGGGGTGTGCATCTGGCTAAGATTAAAAGGGCAGTCATCAGTGTTTCGGATAAGAGCGGGATCGTGGATTTCGCCAAGGACTTATCCGCAGCCGGCGTGGATATCATCTCCACAGGCGGAACATACAAGCTTCTGAAAGAGAACGGCATCAAGGTCACCGAGGTCTCGGACGTCACCGGTTTCCCCGAGATGTTGGACGGTCGCGTCAAGACGCTCCACCCCAAGATCCACGCAGGCATCCTAGCACGCAGGGATGTGCCCGACCACATGTCAGCCATCAAGGACAAGGGCATCGAGCCCATCGACATGGTCGTCATCAACCTCTATCCCTTCAAGCAGACCGTGCTGAAGGAGGGAGTATCCTTCGAGGACATCGTCGAGAACATCGACATCGGCGGACCCAGCATGATCCGCGCGGCCGCGAAGAACTACCAGTCCGTCGCAGTCGTCACCGATCCCAAGCAGTATCCCGAGATCGTGGAGCAGCTGAAGGAGAAGGGCGAGCTCAGCCTCGAGCTGCACCAGAAGCTCATGGCCGAGGCATTCGTTGCCACATCGAACTACGATGCCATGATCGCCTCCCAGATGAAGGAGAGGTTCATCGGCAAGTTCCCCGAGTCGTTCCCCATACCTCTCGAGAAGGTCCAGGACCTCAGGTACGGAGAGAACCCCAACCAGGCCGCCGCATTCTACAAGGACCCGTTCACACCCGGCCCCACAGTGGCCAAGGCGGAGTGCCTCCACGGGAAGGAACTGTCCTACAACAACATCCTCGACCTGGACAAGGCCCTGGACATCTGTATGGACTTCGAGAGGCCCACAGCCGTCGTCATGAAGCACACGAACCCCTGCGGACTCGCATCCGCCGACACGATCTTCGAGGCATTCAAGACAGCGTACAACGTTGACCCCCTTTCCGCGTTCGGATGCGTCATATGCCTCAACAGGCCTTGTACGAAGGAGTGTGCGGAGATGATCTCCCAATACTTCGTGGAGGCCGTCCTGTGCCCCGATTACGAGGAGGGCGCCCTTGAGATCATGGAGGTCAAGAAGAACATCCGTCTGCTGAGGACGAACTGCCCCATCGGACCTTCCGAGAGGGTCAGGGAGTACAAGATGAAGAAGGTCCAGGGCGGAATGCTCGTGCAGACCGACGAGGATGTCATCGTCGATCCCAAGAACCTCAAGGTCATCACCAAGCGCGCACCTACCGAGGAGGAGATCCACTCCCTCCTGTTCGCATGGAAGCTCGCAAAGCACGTCACCTCCAACGCTGTCGTTTACGTCAGAGGGGAGCGCGCGGTCGGTATCGGAGCCGGTCAGATGAGCCGTGTCGATTCCGCCAAGATCGCCACCATGAAGGCCAACGAGCCCACTGAGGGCTGCGTAATGGCATCTGATGCGTTCTTCCCGTTCAGGGACGGTGTCGACGAGGCTGCCAAGGCCGGTGTGACTGCCATCATCCAGCCCGGAGGGAGCATCAGGGACCAGGAGGTCATCGATGCAGCCAACGAGCACAACATGGCGATGGTCTTCACCGGATGCCGTGTCTTCAGGCACTGATCAAAAACCAAATGCGGGGGGAACCCCCGCTTTTATGTAAAAAACGGGTCCTCAGACCCTCTTGTTCTCTTCTATGGCTGACTCGAGATCAGTCGGGATGATGGGCTTGCCCTCGGCCTTCCTCTTCATGTGTCCGCCCGGTCCTCCGCGTGCGACCCTCGCCTTCTCGATGCACTCGGGGTCGTCGCAGACGAAGGCTGCGTACACAACGTTCTTGCAAGGCTTTCCGCAGAACTCGCATGTGTAGTCATCCAGATTTAGTACCATGATATGGTAATCTTCAATCAGGTATATCATGAAAACCGGGGTTTCCCCCGGATTGGCGTTTACATGTCCAGCGTGAACTCTTCGCCGGTGGTGGGGAGGAAGACCTCGTAGTCCCCCTCAAGGTCGGGCAGGAATGCCTCGCGGTTCTCGGAGTGCATGATGATGACCTTCTCCGGGTCGCACTTCCTGATGAAGTCCACGATCTGCTCGTGGTCCGCGTGGGCGGAGAAGTCGTACTTCTGCAGCTCGCACGCGATCCTGCAGACCTCTCCGTCGATCTTGACGCATCCCTCCTCGAGCAGCATCCTCCCGTTGGTGTCCTCGGCTTGGTATCCTACCAGGAGGACGGCGCTCTTGGGGTCGTCCTTTATCGCCTTGAGGTATCCGAGGACGGGGCCTCCGTCGAGCATTCCGCCGGTGGTGACGATGATCTCGCCCTTGATCGCGGATGCCCTTGAGTTGGCGTTCCTGACCTCGTTGAACTTCCTCTTGGCCGCCTTGAGGTGCCTGACGTCCCTGATGTACTCGGGGTAGTCTAGGAACAGGCGGGTGACGGATCTTCCCATTCCGTCCACCCACATCTCGTAGCCGAGGTTCCTGAGCAGGAGCATGATCTCCTGCGTCCTTCCTGCCGCGAAGCAGGGGATGAGGACCTTTCCGCCGCGGTCGAGGACCTCCTCGATCTTCGCGATGAACATCTCTTCGGTCTGCTTCCTCGGAGGGTGGTTGCGTCCGCCGTAGGTACCCTCGATGAAGAGGTTGGTGCAGTCGTGGGGCTTGGCGCCTCCGACGAGCCTCTGGGCCTCGGTGTGGATGTCACCGGAGTAGATGGTCGTGACCTCCTTGTCGTATTGGAACATGGCCGCTCCAGGGATGTGCCCGGCGTCGAGCATGGTGACGTCGAAGCCCCCGATCTCGAGGCATTCCCCGTAGGTCATGGGCACGACGGCCTTCATCGTTCTCTCTATATCCCCGGTGGTGTAGGGCATCGGGTAGTCCTCCGCCTTCGCGATCTTCAGCGTATCGTACATCATGAGCTCCGAGATCTCCGCCGACAGGGGTGTCGTGAAGAGGTCGCATTCGTTCTTTCCGCAGATTCTGGGCATCATGCCGCAGTGATCCAGGTGAGAATGCGTCAGGAACGCATAGTCGATACGGGGCGCGGGCAGGGGGTACTCCGGAGGTTTCGTAGGGCTCATACCGTACTCGATGAGGTATGTGGACCCGTCCCCCTCCATCGTCATTCCCATGCGTCCGACCATGTCGGCCCCGCCGAGGAATTTGCATTTCATATTCATGTGTTAGGCTCCTTTTCGTATATTGCCTCCGTAAGGAGGACTTTGTGAAAGGAGGCGCTAAGACCTCCCTTGACTGTGATGATGATACAGAGGCTCCTGCCTCCATATTATAAGGATAGTTTTCCCTATTTATGTTATGTATATAAACCCTTATATGGAGGATTCGGTGGAACAAACCATCCGTTTTGAAATGTCTGGCACATGAAAAACACATGTCTGGCTCATATGGAACGGCTTTCCGCTATCGAATGAGCCACACCTACAAAATGTTATATTCTTCGATTGCCTTAGATTGTCCATGGGAACACTCGACATTAAATTCGGAAAGTACACGGGGTTGGTATCGGCCGCCCTGTTCATTGTCACTGCTTTCATCATGATACTCGAGAAGAAGAGCACAGGCGGCTGGGCCATGTCCAGCACCGCCGAATACGTGTTGGCGGCCGCGGGTGCGGTGGCCATCGTGTCCGGAGTGCTCACGATGCTGTCCAAGGTAAAGTTTGTCGTCAAGATAGGCTCCGCCGTCCTGATCGTATTAGGTCTGATGTCGGTCCTATGTCTGGTCCCGATGGGCATGAGCAGCGTCCAGATTATCGAGATCATAGGTGTGCTGGGAATCATCGTTATGGTATTCGGCATCCTGACCGATTGGATCAACGGATTCAAGGGCATGATGTACATTGACATCCTTTTCTGCATCGTCGAGATCGTTGCCGTCGCACTACTGTTCGCGGGAAGCGACGCGAGCATCTTCGCAGCCGTATCGGTCCTGATCATCGGATTCTGGATGATCGCGACCATGTACCTCGGAATGAGCGTCACCGAGGACGAATCCGGGAACCCTATCGACCCCAGGAGGAAGTCCGCGAGGAAGGCCCAGAGGAACAAGGATAAGGCGGAGGCCGAGGCGAAGAAGGAGCACGACAGGAAGGAGAAGCTCCAGAAGTCCAAGACCGAGAAGCCCAAGTCCAAGCCTGCCGAGAAACCCGTCGAGAAGAGTCCCGAGGAGAAGAAGCCTGAGGCGAAGCCCAGGAAGCAGGAGCCCATCAAGGCATCCGCGATGAAGGCCGCAGCCGCCGAGGTCGCCAAGAAGCAGGAGGCCGCGAAGAAGCAGGAGGCCAAGACCGAGGTCGCCAAGGAGCAGAAGCCCGCACAGGCCCCCGCTAAGAAGGAAGAGGTCGAGAAAGCGCCCGAGGCGAAGAAGGAGCCTGAGGTGAAGAAAGAGCCCGAGGCCAAGCCCGAACCCGCGAAGAAGAACGACTTCATGTCGAAGCTCGTGTCCTCGAGGGATGCAAGCAGCAAGACCGCTCCCAAGCAGGAGGCCAAGTCCGAGCCCCCCAAGGAGGAGCCGAAGGTCGAGAAGCCCGTCGTCGTAGCGGCCGAGGAACCCAAAGTTGAGGAGACCAAAGTTGAGGAGCCCGTTGCAGAGGAACCCAAAGAGGAACCCAAGGAAGAGCCCAAGATCGAAGAGCCCGTCACGGCAGAACCCGTGGTCGAAGAGCCTGTGATCGAAGAGCCCAAAGAGGAACCCGTGGTCGAGGAGGCTCCTGTAGAGGAACCTGTCGTCGAGCAGCCCGTAATAGAGGCGGTCGAGGAACCGGCAGCAGCAGAACCTGTCGCAGAGGTCGTCGAGGAGCCTAAAGTTGAGGAGCCTGTCGTTGAAGAGACTCCTGCGGAGCCCGTTGCAGAGGAACCCAAAGAGGAACCCGCAGTCGAAGAGCCTGCCGTGGAAGATCCCAAGGTCGAGGAGTTCGTCATCGAGGAGCCCCCCGTAGAGCAGCCGGAGCAGCCCGCCGCCTTCGAGCCCGTATCGGAGGAACCCGTTGCCGAAGAGCCTGTGATTGAGCAGACCGTTGTCGAAGAGGTCCCCGCAGAACCCGTCGCAGAGGAGCCTGCCGTTGAAGAGACTCCTGCCGAACCTGCAATCGAGCAGCCCGCAGAGGAGGTCCCCGCAGAGGCCGTAGCCGCGGAGGCCGCGGTAGCAGCCACTTCCATCGTCGCAGCGGAGGCCGCCGACGAGGCGTCTGAATCCGAGGAGGATGACGAGGAGCTCGTCGGGGACATATTCACCGACTACTCCCCCGAGGCGCTTGTCAGGAGGGCCGCATGGAACAAGGGCCTGAGGTGCAGGAGGGACTACGGAGAGCTCCATGTCCCCGTCGCCTTCGTCAAGGGCAAGGTCGCGGTGTACGTCGAGGAGCCCGGTTCCGCGGACCTCGATGCTGAGGCGAAGCTCAAGGAGGACGGCTGGGTCGTGCTCAGGTTCGACATCAATCAGGTCACCGACGGTATCGCGGAGGGGGCCCAGATCGCTGACGCGGTCAAGGCCAACATCCGTGCTATGAAGGCTGCCAAAAAGAAGAAGAAGCCCGCCAAGAAGTGAGCATGAAACAGGGGGACCACCCCCCTTTCTTCCTTATCGTTTTATCCTCTCGGAGGCCGTCCGTCGGCCCCCTTCTGCAACATGTCCGAGACGCCGGCCACGGCGTTTGTTGCCTCTCAAAAAAATGTTAAAATACAGACAGTCGATGCAGTTGCAGAGGCTGATGAAGTGTTTTGCTCGTGTGGCTCAATGATGTTCCCTAAGGACGGGAAGTATGTTTGCAATTCGTGCGGTGCTACCAAGGATATTGGTGGAAAGGCCGAGGTTATCAAGACAGATGTGAAGGAGAAGGAGACCACCGTGATCACGGAGAATGTGGCCACCCTTCCCAAGACGCGTATCCCTTGTCCCGAATGCGGTCACACGGAAGCGTTCTTCGTCATCAGGCAGACCCGTTCAGCAGATGAACCTGAGACCAGGATCTACCGTTGCTGTAAGTGCAACCACTCCTGGAGAGAATACTGAGGCGCTATCATGTTCGCGGCCGATCTGAAGTCAGACACGCTCAAGGCAATGGTCAACATCATCTCGACCCTGATCGACGAGGTCAAGTTCACCGTCAAACCCGACGGGATGACCTTGAAGGCGGTCGACGCTGCCCACGTGGCCATGATCGAGATGAACATCAACGAGAAGGCATTCGAGTCCTATTCAGCCGAGGACACGGAGCTCGGTCTCGACCTTGAGAAGGTGAAAGGTGTCCTGAAGCTCGCCGGATCCGGAGAGGTCATCAGGATGGAGCAGGACGACTCAACCGGAAAGCTCGTCTTCAAGGTCGGCAACATCACCAGGCGCATGAGCCTCATAGACACCGCGGGCATGAACGACCCCAAGGTCCCCCAGCTCAGCCTTGCCGCAACGATCGAGGTGCCCATCGAGGAGCTCCAGAAGGGGATCCGTGCGGTGGAGTCCATCTCGGATCACATAACGCTCAAGGCCGGACCGGAGTTCTTCGAGCTCTCATGCGAGGGGGACACGGACTCGGTCAGCCTCAGGCTCGACAAGTCCGCCGCCACGATCGACACATCGTCCGATGTGTGCAGCATGTTCCCCCCGGATTACCTGGCCAACATCATCAAGGCCATCCCCGCGGGCACGAAGGTCAACATCGAGCTCGACAACGACTATCCAGTGAAACTCGTGTTCGCACTGGCAGGCGGCGCAATGGAGGTCAGCTACCTCCTCGCACCCAGGATCGAGAGCGAGTGAGACTGATGGACAAGATGACAGTTCCCGAGCTCGAGAACATGGCCAACAAGCTGAGGCTCCATGTGGTCGAGATGACCTACATGGCCCGTTCCGGACACCCGGGCGGATCCCTCTCGGCTGCCGACATGATCTCGGCGCTATACTTCAACTTCATGAAACACGATCCCTCCGACCCTCAGTGGGACGAGAGGGATAGGTTCGTCCTCTCCAAAGGGCATGTGGCGCCCGTCCTGTACGCGGCGCTGGCCGAGGCGGGATACTTCCCCGTCGACGACCTCCTCTCCCTCAGGCAGATGGGATCCAAGCTGCAGGGGCACCCGGTCCGCGGGAAGGTCCCCGGAGTCGAGATGTCCACGGGATCGCTCGGACAGGGTCTGAGCATGGCCTGCGGCATCGCCCTGGCGGGGAAGATGGACGGCAAGGACTACAAGACGATCTGCATGCTCGGCGACGGAGAGATGCAGGAGGGACAGAACTGGGAGGCGGCGATGTTCGCCCGCCAGGCCGGACTGACCAACCTGATCGCCATCGTGGACCGCAACAGGCTCCAGATCACCGGGGACACCGAGCAGGCCGTTGGACTCGAGCCCCTTCCCGAGAAGTGGAAGTCCTTCGGATGGAACGTCATCATCATCGACGGGCACAACATGCGCCAGATCATCGAGGCCTTGGAGAAGGCGGCCAACGCCAGGTCCAGGCCCACTGCGATCATCATGAAGACGGTCAAAGGGAAGGGCGTCTCGTTCATGGAGAACAACGCCGGCTTCCACGGAAGGGCATGCAACGACGAGGAGTATGCCAAGGCTGTCGAGGAGCTCAAGGCGGTGATCCAATGACCGGAGAGAAGCTCGCACAGCGCAACTACTACGGCAAGGCATTGGCCGAGCTCGCCACCGAGAACCCGAACGTCGTCGTCATGGACGCGGACCTGGCAGGATCCACGAAGACCTCCGAGTTCCAGAAGGTCTGTCCCGAGAGGTTCGTGGAGGTCGGTATCGCGGAGCAGAACATGATCGGCATCGCATCCGGACTCGCGGCATCCGGCAAGGTGGTCTTCGCATCCACCTTCGGTGTATTCGCCACAGGCAGGTGCTGGGAGCAGATCAGGCTCGGCGTCGCCTACCCCAAACTGAATGTAAAGATCGTCGCCACCCACTGCGGTATCAGCGTCGGAGAGGACGGTGCATCCCACCAGGCCCTGGAGGACATGGCCATCATGCGCTCGCTCCCCAACATGATAGTCGTAGCGCCGGCGGATGCCTACGAGGCGTACGCTGCCACCAAGGCTCTGGCGAACTACGACGGACCCGCATACATGAGGATGGGCCGCGCAGACTTCCCAACGATCCTGGAATCCGATGTCGTCTTCGAGATCGGAAAGGCCACGGTCCTGCAGGAAGGCGCGGACGTGACCATAGTGGGATGCGGACAGATGGTATCGTCATGCCTCGAGGCGGCCGAGATGCTGAAGGCCGAGGGCATCGATGCCGAGGTAATCAACATGTCCACCATCAAGCCCCTCGACAGGGAGACCCTTGTGGAGTCGGTGAAGAAGACCGGATGCTGCGTCACCGCAGAGGAGCACAGCATCATCGGAGGGCTTGGATCAGCCGTCGCGGAGGCCCTCTGCGACACTGTCTGCGTACCGCTCGAGAGGGTAGGCACCAAGGACACTTTCGGCGAATCGGGTAAGCCCGAGGACCTCATGGGCAAATACGGACTCACCGCATCCGACATCTGCGATGCGGCCAAGAGATCCATCTCAAGGAAGGGTTGAAGATGAAGATTTTCATAGACACAGCAAATCTGGACATGATCAAGGAGATCAACAGCTGGGGGATCCTGGACGGGGTCACCACCAACCCCAGCCTCATCGCCAAGGAGGGCGTCGACGTAAGGACACGCGTGAAGGAGATCGCGGAGGTCGTCGACGGACCCATCTCCGCAGAGGCGATGTCGATGACCTGCGAGGAGATGGTGAAGGAGGGCCGCGAGCTCGCCAGCATCCACCCCAACATCAACGTCAAGCTCCCCATGTGCGTGGAGACGCTGAAGGCGACCAAGATCCTCTCGTCCGAGGGAATCAAGGTCAACGTGACGCTCATATTCTCGCCCCTGCAGGCGCTGCTCGCAGCCAAGGCGGGAGCCGCGTTCGTATCCCCTTTCATCGGACGTCTCGACGACATCGGGCAGTTCGGAGGGGATCTCGTGGCACAGATAATGACGATCTTGGAGAACTACGGATACGAGACCGAGGTCATCGCCGCATCCATCCGCGGACCCAACCATGTGCTGGAGGCTGCTCTCAACGGATGCGACATCGCTACCATCCCCTACGACACCCTGAAGAAGATGGTCAGCCACCCCAAGACCGATGAAGGTATCGAGAAGTTCATCGCGGATTACGAGAAGTCCAAGAAGAACTGAGGGCGGATGCACGATGTAATCATCGTCGGAGGAGGTCCTGCAGGAAGTCTCGCGGCCAAGGATCTGGCCGCTCAGGGCCTCGACGTGCTGGTGCTGGAGGAGCATGAGAGCGTAGGCCTTCCCCAGCACTGCACCGGACTGATCTCCGAGGAGACCCTCCACATGTCCGGCGTCAGGCCGGACATCCTCAACACCCTCTACGGTGCGGAGGTGGTCTTCCCCGACGGTCAGACCATAACGGTGGAGTCGGACAAGCCGAAGGCGAAGATCGTCAGCCGTGTCGATCTGGACGTCCGCATGGCCCAGGCCGCGATGGATGCGGGGGCCGTCTACTCTTTCTCAGACAAATACCAGACGCATTCGGTCGATCCCGGGGTAATGGTACGTTCCACCACGGGAATGCACGAGACCAGGGTCGTTATTGGCGCAGACGGCGCCTCGTCGGCGGTGGCCATGACCCTGGGGGACAACAGGCCCAAGGAGTACATCCGCGGCATACAGGCGGATGTCAGGTACGTGATGGAGGACCAGAGCCTCTTCAAGCTCTTCCTGGGCAACAAGGTGGCGCCCGGATTCTTCGCATGGCAGATACCTTGCGGCTCGTTCACCCGCATCGGTCTGTGCACATCATGGTCCTCCGGCGCTCCATCCGAGTATCTTTCCAACATGCTGATACGCATGGGCATGCAGGACCGCATCATGAAGGTCTACTCGGGGAAGATACCCATCGGGAGACGCGCCCTGATCTACGGCGACAGATGTCTGCTGGCAGGGGATGCCCTCGGTTATGTGAAGCCGTTGTCCGGCGGAGGACTGTACCCGGCCTTCAAGGCCAACAAGCATCTTGTGAACGTCCTGACCGGCGCTCTCGATTCCGATATGCTCTTCGGAAGGGACCTTTCCGAGTACGACCGCGCCTGCAACGCGGATTTCGGCAAGGAGATGGACCACATGTACGGATACAGGCAGAGGTTCAAGCGTCTCACTGATTCGGATTTCAACAAATGCTGCGACATCATCAGGAAGAATGACCTCGTGTCGATACTCAAGGACCTGGATATCGATCATCCCAACGAGGTGATCAAGAAGGTGACGAAGATGCCCAAGGTCGTGATGTCCGCTCTTCCTCTGCTGATGAGGTCGTACAGATGAAGAGGGTGACGTTCGCCAGGATACCTTCCGACGAGGCGGGCCCGGTCATACGCGACCTCATGAGGAGGGAGTTCGTCGATCTTCATGCCAAGATAGGGAAGGATGATGTCTATCGCTACGTCCCCATCCTCCTGGAGCATCTGGATGATGTCAGGGCCATGGGTTTGGAGACCCTCGAGGGGGACGCCCACACCCTGGACCGCCGCAGCCCGCAGGAGAAGATCCATGACATCCTGGTATCCAACGAGGAGCTTGCAGGCATCGTCCCTGACAAGTGGGAGTATGTCGGCGACATAGTCATAGTTAGGATGGATCCGCGCTGTGCCCCTTACAAGGACCTCATCGGAAAGGTGTATGCGGAAGTCCTCGGTGCGAAAACAGTCTGCGCGGACATCAGAGGAGTGTCCGGGGAGTTCAGGCAGCCCAGCATGGAGATAATCTACGGGACCGAGACCGAATCCGTCCGCCTGGAGAACGGCATCAGGTACGGTTTCGACGTCACAAAGGTGATGTTCGCTTCAGGCAACACCGATGAGAGGATGCGCATGAGGAATCTGGACTGCACCGGTGAGACGGTCGTTGACATGTTCGCGGGGATAGGATACTTCACTCTGCCTTTGGCCAAATATTCCGGAGCCAGGAAGGTGTTCGCATGCGAGAAGAACCCCGAATCCTACGAGTTCCTGTGCAGGAACATCAAGGACAACGGCCTGCAGGAGAAGGTCATACCGATCCTGTCGGACAACCGCAACCTTCTCGGGAAGCATTTCGCAGACCGCATCCTGATGGGCTACGTCCAGACGACATCGGAGTTCGTCCCGAAGGCGCTGGAAATGATCCGCCCCGGCGGGATCATACACTACCATGATACGTTCTACGTCAACGAGTACCGCGACAGGATCGAAGACGTCTTCGATTCCGCATGCGGGCCGGACGGATATGAGATAAAGAGGATACGCGAGGTGAAGTCGTACGCTCCCTCGGTATCCCATTATGTGGCCGATGTTGTGGTCAGACCTTCTCGCCTGAGCTCGAAGCAGTGAGCAGGGTGTTCATCGAATCCTTGTACTTCTCGGGGCTGGCGTTGATCACGTTCCTGGCGAACGGCACAAGGTAATCGGCGAAGTCCTTCTCCTCCTTGCTGAGCTTTACTGGCATCTCGGATGAATCCGCGGCCATGAGGAATGCGGCCGCAAGGCTGCGGGACTTGTTGTTCTTGAGGCTCGTGTTCTGCACTGTCCTGATCACCATGGGTCCGCCTCCGACCTTGGCCGCTTTGGCAAGGCTGTCGGCGATGGATGTGATGGGTCCGGGCTTGTTGAACACCGGCAGGGAATCCACCACGGATGCGGAAATGAATATGTTATGCGCGGATTCCAGCACCTGGAGGGGCGGGTTCTTCGACTGGTCGCCCATCTTCTCCGCCGTGGTCATGTCCGTGTGTACGGCGACGATGTCCTTCCAGTCCTCCTCCCATACCGATGACAGGAGATCATGGACCCTGTTACCCTTGAGGATGATCGCTCTGGGGTTATCGCTGAGGAACTTCCTCATGACCTCCTTGACGGTGGCATCCCCCTCGATGTCTTTGAGGAAGTCGTCCAGGGAGGATCCGTAGTTCTTCGTGCCGATGATGTATGTGGCGGAGGAGCTGCCCCTGAGGCTGCCCAGCTTGGCCCTCTTGATCTCGCTGATCAGCGAGGAGTCGGTGACCTTCCCGAACATGTACTCCTTCAGCCTATCCTCCGGGATCTCCTCGTAGTCCTTCTCCCCTTCGGAGTGGTACTTGTGCCTCACGCGGACGGAGATGTCCTTGACGGGGTCGTTGCCGGCGATCCTGGACATGAGGAACTGGACCGTGGATATGTTCTTGGCGCAGCTCTCGCAGATCCTGATGGTCTCCTTGAGGGATTTCACTTCGATCTCCAGCACGGCGGAGGCATCGTGGCCGCAATCCAGGCCGTCGTCGGGGAACTCGTAGGGGGTCTCCCAGAACGTGTCGTAGAGGTAGTCCTCGGGCATGTTAGGCCTGTCTGAGCACACCATCGTATCCTCGAAGGAGTACAGGTACAGGTCGTTCTTCTTGACGAACTGGCTGTACAGGAGGAGCCTGATTTTGGGGTCGGTGTAGTACTGGCATCCGATGAGCTTGTCCGCACCGACGCTGCCCCTCACCGCGTAGGACACGGTGTCCTCTCCCAGCTTGGCGCTGGCGAGGAGCGGGACGGATCCGGAGGCCGCAAGGGAGATGGTCCCGGCGTAGGCCTTGGTGATGTCGTCATTGAACATCTTGCCGGCCTCCTTGATGAGCGCATCGGGGTTGTTGCGTATCTTCTGCAGCGAGTCGATGCTCTTGAACGTCTTGTCGAAATGGCACTTCCTGCAGTTCCCAGCGCACTGGGGCCTGAGGAGTCCGGGGTTGTCGGCAAGGTTCCTCGAGCGTTCCAAAAGGTCATCCTCGAGCTTCTTGGATGTATGCTTTACACCTCTCATTCTCACGCGCTTCTTGCCGGCCATGATGCGTCGATACACTCCCCCCTACTAAAACATACGGTCAGCATGTTCGGAACCGGGGCGAGATGGATGGATATCGGTCAGATATCGCCATATCCCAATCTTCCAGTTATATATCGGGTGGGCCTACCGCCCAGTATCCGAGGGATGTTCCATGGAGTCCGATTTCGAGATGAGCGTGCGCGAGTTCCTAGCCAGGCCTCCGTTCCGCTTCAGAGGGCTTACGGATGAGCAGCTCTTCCTTTTCTGCACCGCGCTGACCCATGACAGCTACTCCAACGAGGCCGCCGACATGGATCCCCCGAGGCACGTGTAGTCCTACGAGCGCCTGGAGTTCCTTGGGGATTCAATCCTGGAGTTCGTGGTCTGCGAGCATGTCTTTCTCGACACTACGGTGAGCGAAGGCCCCATGACCGATTACAAGCAGGACAAGGTGGCCAACCACATGCTGTCGCAGCGCATCCTTGACAAGGGGATACGGATAGACGATGTTATGAGGGTGGGCCACGGGCATCTGAAGGGGCATTCCAGGTCTATCGAGGAGAACATGCGCGCGGATTGCTTCGAGGCGCTGATGGCCGCCGTCTACCTCTCATTCGGCATGGACGAGGCCCGTCGCGTCATCCGTGCGGTCGTCCTTGACTGACCCTGTCCCCGGACAGGTACCCGTAGCGTCCGTCCAACCTGTACAGCGTCACGACCACCAAGACGGTGGTGATTATCTCGGTGATAGGCACGGCCCACCATATGTCATCTATCCCGAAGACGGCCGGCAGGACGATGATCAGCGGAACAAGGAGCAACAGCGAACGGATGAATGATATCGCCGCCGATATCAGTCCGTTGGAAAGCGATGTGTACAGCGACGAGGCGTACACGTTGATCCCCATGAACAGGAATCCTATCGAGTATATCGCCGCACCGTGGACGATCAGCTCCATGACGCTCTCCGACGCATCGGCGAAGAACCTCGCCACCGTTCCGGAGAACAGCTCCATTGCTATGAATATCACAATTGATAGCATCATGATGAACACGGACGATATCCTGAACAGTCTCTACATGCCGCCCCTGTCCCCGGCACCGTGGTGATAGGACATGATCGGGGCCACGCCGTTGGAGTATCCGATCACGGCGGAGATCGCCAGGAACTGCACGTAGGCTATGATGCTGATGGTCGCCACGCCGTCCGGTCCGATGTAATGCATCATGACCAGGTTGTAGCAGAGGGTGGTTATCCCCCCGGAGATCTCGGACACCATCTCGGAGATGCCGTTGGACACCGAGGAGCCTATCGCTTTCATCCCTTTGGACGGTCTCGTGAAGTGGACCGGAAGGGTCCTGACTGTGAAGAGGTACAGCGCGATGAGGGTCGGGATCAGGGAACCTATCCCGCTGGCGGCAGCGGCCCCCTCCAGCCCCCAGCCGAAGATCACTATGAAGACGTAGTCCAGGACGATGTTGGCTACGCCCGCGGCTATGGATGTGAGGAGGGCGATGGACGGCCTTCCGGCCACCACCAGGAACTGGTTGGTGATGAACTGCAGCACCAGGAACACCGTGAACGGCAGGTACACGGAGGTGTACCTCACGCATCCGTCGAGCAGCGTCCCGTCTGCTCCCAGGAGCAGGGCCATGGGTTCGAGGAAGATGAATCCCAGGATGGCGAATACGATGCAGAGGATGGAAGACACCAGCAGGATCTGCGAGAACGCTGCCCTCGCATCGTCTGGCCTCCCTTTCCCGAACAGGTTGGAGACGTATGCGCTCCCGCCCGTGGCGAACATGAACCCCATGCCGCTGATGAGCGAGAACAGGGGATACATGATGTTCAGCGATGCCAATGCGTCCGTGTCGACGTAATTGGAGATGAACGCTCCATCCACTATGCTGTAGGATGATACGAACATCATCATTACTATCGAAGGCAGGGCGAACCTCATGACCTTCCGCCAGCCGGTGATAGTTCCGAGCTGCTGGTCGGAGGAAGTTTCAGGCATCGGGACTTGCACATAATTATGATATAAAAACCGGAGCCAAGGGCCGTTCCCGACCGGATGCGGCCGTCGACCACAGGCACTGTAGGTTCACCGTAGAACAAGCGAATCCTCAAGCATGCGCCGAAGGCGGGAAGGATTTCATCGAGGGCCAGTCATAGAACGGGGCTTCGGTCCCTCTTCAGATACAATCTCCCGTCATCGGTGAATGCTATCTGCTTGATGAGGCGGATCATGGGCCGAGGGATCCTGTCGAACCCCAAGTCCTCTACGTGCAAGGCGTCTTCCGGACTGAACGCCTCAAACTCGTTCAGGATCTCGGCGACCATGAGACCCTCGAGATAGGTCGAGTCGACCTCGGGACCGTGACCGACCGCCAAGGCCAGCATCCTCATGACCCGTCCGATGCTGTGCCGGTTTCCTGAAGCCGATCCGGTCAACCCTCCGAATTCGGCGATACGGCGTATCTCGCCCTCGTCGAAAGCGTTGTGGATGGTTACGCAAAGGGACTCACCATCCTCCAGATAGGTCGCCGGCTCATAAGGGCTGGAGCTTATCCGCTAATCCATCGTCCCGTCCATCAGGTGAAGCTCTCCCCCGATGTCCTCGAGGTAGAGACCTCCCTCCCTGTGCAACACGAGCACGTCCGAGGACATCCTGTCGTCATTCGGCGATGTCATAGGCGTTTACCCATTCTTGTATCATGAAGGTAGGAAAATAATGGTTGCCTCACGAAGGGGCAAAACCCGATCAGCGTCCCGCTCCGTACTCCCTTCGTCAGCGTTTCATCGACGATCTCTTCTCGGGCATTGCTACAGAGCGAACCGTGCGGTCGAACGAACAACCAGCTGCCACACAGGCCGAGGGACGGTGATTCGACATAGTCTCCAGGTCGCACCACCATTAAATCGGTCCGCACTAATACGCATCCATGGACCAAGGTGTCGTATCTACAGCACAGGACATCCGCGACATGAGGATCCGCGGAGCGGGCAGGATAGCACGTTCGGCCGCAGGGGCTCTCGGGGATTTCGCGAAGAGGTACGCCGGCAACGATATCGCAGCGTTCAGGGCGGATCTGGATTCCGCCGCCAAGACACTTCTTGGCTCCAGGCCCACTGCGGTATCCCTTCGCAACGGGGTCATGGCCGCCATAAAGGGCTCGGATTCCGCCGAGACCGTCCAGGAGGCCAAGGAGCTGATCATAGGCAATTCCAAGGACTTCATCAGGAGGTCCGAGGCCGCGGTCAGGGACATAGCCCTGATCGGCGCCAAGAGGATAGAGGACGGGGATGTCGTCATGACGCACTGCAACAGCAGCGTCGCCATAGGCGTCCTGGCCGAGGCCCACAGGCAGGGGAAGGACTTCAGGGTGTACGCCACCGAGTCCCGCCCCTGGAGGCAGGGGATACTGACGGTGAAGGACCTCGCCAAGGAAGGGATAGACACAACGATGATCATAGACAGCGCCGTGCGCCTGGTGATGAAGAAGGTGGACAAGGTCTTCGTAGGGGCCGACACGATCACCTCCCAGGGGGCGCTGGTCAACAAGATAGGCACTTCGCAGATAGCTCTGGCCGCCAACGAGGCGAGGGCTCAGTTCTACGTGTGCAGCGAGACATACAAGTTCTCCCCGCTGACGGTCGCAGGCGACCTGGTGAGGATCGAAGAGAGGGAGGTCTCCGAGGTCGTGAAGCCCGGGGAGATCCCGGATTCCGTCAAGGTGTACAACCCGGTGTTCGACGTGACGCCGCCGCAGTACATCAGCGGGATCATAACGGAGCTGGGGCTCATCTCCCCGGGTTCCGTGTACGGCATTATGGAGAGGAAATTCGGAACGGAGTTAATCGGAGAGTGATTGAATGGATTCGTATCTGCATCTTGGAGAGCCGGTGGACCCGGACAAGTACGTAGTCTGCAAGTACCGTGTGACCACGGACCTTCCCATGGAGAAGGCCGCCGAGGCCATCGCTGCGGAGCAGTCGACGGGAACATGGACCGGGATATCCACTCTGGACAACGATGTCTTCACCAGGCTCGGCGCCAGGGTCATCGACATCAGCGGCGACGAAATCGTCGTGGAGTTCCCCACGGAGGACTTCAGCATCGAGGTCGGGGCCGTGCCGCAGATTCTCAGCGTCATAGCCGGGAACCTGTTCGGACTGGGGTCCCTGAAAGGGGTCAGGCTGGAGGATGTGACGTTCCCCAAGGAGATCCTTGACCAGTTCAAGGGACCGAAGTTCGGCGCCCAGGGCATCAGGAAGGCATTGGACCGTCCCGAGAAGCCCCTGGTGGGGACCATAGTCAAGCCCAAGATCGGCCTGGACCCGAAGAAGACTGCCCAGTACGTCTACGAGGCGGGATCCGGAGGCCTCACCAACTCCAAGGACGACGAGACCCTGGTCGACCAGGCGTTCTGCCCGATAGAGGACAGGACCGTCGCCGTCGCTGAGGCATTGGACAGGCTGGAGAGCGAGGGCCACAGGATGATGCATGCCATCAACGTCAGCACCCGCGGCGACAGGATCGTCGAGCTGGCCGAGAAGGTGCAGTCATGGGGTGCCAGGGAGCTGATGGTCGATGTCATCACATGCGGATTCGGCGCCGTCCAGGCGCTGGCCGAGGATCCGTCCATCAAGGTCCCGATCCATGTCCACAGGACGATGCACGGCGCTTTCACCAAGGATCCGCTCCATGGGGTCGCCATGCTGCCCCTGACGAAGTTGACCAGGATGTGCGGCGGAGATGCATTGCACATCGGGACGCTCGGTGTCGGCAAGATGACCGGGAGCTCCAAGGACGACGGCAACCTTGCCGCCTGCCTCGGGGACGATGTGCCTTACAAGGTCATGATGCCCGTGTGCTCCGGAGGCGTCTATCCCGGGATAGTCGAGGCCATCGTGAAGAAGGCGGGCAACGACGTCCAGATACAGGCCGGAGGAGGCGTCGCAGGCCATCCGGAGGGCGTCAGGGCAGGCGCCATGGGAATGAGCCAGGCCGTGGATGCGGCCTTCGCGGGCATACCTAAGGAGGAGTATGCGAAGACGCACAGGGAACTGGCTATCGCTCTTGAGAAGTGGGGATCGAAATGAAGTTCAAGGTAAAGGCATACGTGATGAACTCGTCCGAGCAGACCATACTCCTGGCCGACGAGGACAGCCTGGCGATAGGCGTAAAGGAGAACGACCGCGTGAGCGTCACCGGCTACAGGTCCGCCATAGCCGTGGTCACCCATGCGAAGGACATAGTCCCCAGGGGAACGGTCATAATGACCAAGGACCTCGCGGACAGGATCGGCGTCGGGAACGACGGCGAAGTGGACATAAAATACGCCCATGCGCCGGATTCCGTCAGGTTCATACGCAAGAAGATGGACGGAGAGAGGCTGGAGAAGGAGCAGATCGAGGCGATAGTCAATGACATCCTGGACAACAGGCTCTCCAAGATAGAGGTCTCCGCCTGGCTCACCGCCCTGTACATCAACGGGATGGACATCGACGAGATCGCTGATTTCACCATGGCGATGGCCAACACCGGCGACATAGTCAAGTTCTCCAGGTCCCCCGTATTCGACTTCCACAGCCTGGGAGGGGTCCCCGGCAACAAGATCACACCCATAGTCGTGTCCATAGTGGCAGCCGCTGGGTTCATGATCCCCAAGACCTCGTCCCGCGCCATCAGCAGTGCATGCGGAACGTCCGATTTCGTCGAGACCTTCTGCGACGTGGAATTGGAGTCAAGCAAGCTGAAGGCCATATCCGAGGACGTCGGAGGCGTGTTCTCATGGGGAGGATCCATGAACCTGGCGCCCGTGGACGACCTGGTCATCGACATTGAGCATCCCCTGGGCATCAACCCCAGGGCGCAGATGCTGGCATCCATCATGAGCAAGAAGGTGGCGATGGGTTCGACCCACCTCCTGGTCGACATCCCGATGGGAAGGGACACCAAGGTCCCCACCCTGGAATCGGCCAAGGCCTACGCACGCGACCTGATGGACCTGGGCGACAGGATCGGCATGCACGTGGAGTGCGCCATAACCTACGCGGACCAGCCCATCGGCACGGCGGTAGGGCCCATACTCGAGGCAAAGGAATGCATCAGCATCCTCGAGGGCGACAAGCACCCGGCCAGCGTCATCGAGAAGGCGGTGGAGTGCGCAGGGATAATCCTGGAGATGGGAGGCATCCCCAACGGCGCCGTCAGGGCCAAGGAGATCCTGGATTCCGGAGAAGCGTACAAGAAGTTCATGGAAATCGTCGTCGCCCAGAACGGGCGCCCGGACCTGAAGTCCTCCGACCTGGTCCCCGGCGAGTTCACCCAGGACATCATCGCATCCAGCTCGGGATACGTCCACTCCATCAGGAACAAGAACGTGGTCCTCATCGCCAAGACCGCAGGCTCGCCGTCCGACAAGGGCGCCGGCCTGAAGATCTTCAAGAAGAAGGGCCAGAGGGTCGAGCAGGGCGACGTCCTTATGACCATCTATGCCGAAAGTGAGGCCAAGCTGAAACGCGCGGTCGAGATGGCCATCAGCAACAACCCGTTCGACATCGAGGGAATGCTGCTCAAGAGGGTCGCAGGCATCAAATCCATATGACCCGCAGGTTTCTGTTCACGGTCGACCTGGACAGGGACGTCAACATCCAGCTGGAGGGGAGGCCCGAGGCCGGTTCCATCGACCGCGGCCAGGGCACCGCGCCCCGCTTCGCATCCGCGGAGAGGGGGCTCCATCTCCTGCTGGACCTGCTGGACGACATCGGGATGAAGGCGACGTTCTTCGTGGAGGGCCGTACGGCCCAGACCATAGACTGCTCCGTCCTGTCCGGGCACTGCATAGGGTTCCATGGGTACGACCACGAGGACATGGCCAAGTTGGACGATCCCCTCCCTGCCATGTCCGAAGGATACCGTGCCGTGAAGGACAACGTATCCGCGCCTGTCTGCTTCAGGGCACCTTACATGTCCGCCGACGACAGGACGTTCGACGCGCTGAGGCAGCTCGGCATCAGACACGATTCCTCGGTATACTCCGATCCCGGGACCGCACCATATGACATCTCGGGCATCACGGAGCACCCCGTCGCCAAGGGCAGGGACAGGGCGGGTCGCACGATAGCGGCATACCTCTGGCCTCTGCACGAGGGCAAGCGCATCCCATCGGACTACGTGGAGCTGGCACTGTCGTCGGGGGACAATGATTTCATACTCGCTACGCATACGTGGCACCTGGTCGAGCGCAGGGATTCCGGCCCGATGTCCGGAGAGGATGTCCGCAGGAACCTATCCGATGTCAGGGAGGCGCTCACAGGCATAATCGACAGCGGATACAGGCCTAGCGGGATGGTATGAGATGGTGAGGTTTTACTTCAGGAAGATCATCGAATCGGACTACCGCCCCTTAGCGGAGATCCTGGACGAGGAATGGAAGTTCCACCTGTATTCGAAGTCCAAGGGCCTCGACATGGCCGAATACTACCTCTTCCACTGTCTCGACGGCGCGAACGAGGCCATGATCCTGGCCGTGGACGGCAGGCCGGACGGCATCGTCATCATCAGGGAGGCCGGGGAGGACAGGCTTGATTTCTCGAAGGACCTGCAGCGCTGCCACAGGGCCATCGAGGACGATCCCTCCTTCGACAGATGCATGGAGGACCTCAAGGCCATCAACGACCAGTACGAGGCCTTCGCCAGGGATCACAAGACCTCGGACCAGGCGGAGCTCAGGCTGGTGATCATCTCCGAGAGGGACAAGGGCATGGGATTGGGGCGCACCCTCATCGACGAGGCCCTCAGGATGGCGTCCAGCAGGGGGAAGAGGGGGTTGTTCTTCTTTACCGACACCGACTGCAACTACGGGTTCTACGACCACATCGGGGCTGTCAGGGAGGCCGAGGCGGAAATCGTCTGCATGGGCATGCCCCTGGGCATGTTCGCGTACCGTCTGGATTGCCGGCAATAAGGGACATGCGCACGATTATATACGGTGCATTTCATCGAACTGCTACCGTGATACCATGGCCAAGCTGATATTGGGTAAGGATGTTTCCGCCGAGATCTACGCGGAACTTAGGACGAGGATCGATGCTCTGAAATCCAAAGGGACGGTCCCCGGACTGGCGGTCGTGCTCGTAGGGGACGACCCGGCATCCCAGGTGTATGTAAGGAAGAAGGGCGAGATGTGCGAAGAGCTCGGCATGAAGTCGGTCATCGTGTGCATGCCCGCCGACACCACACAGGAGCAGCTCATGGCCAAGGTGGACGAGCTCAACAACGACCCCACGATACACGGATTCCTGGTGCAGCTCCCCCTGCCGTCGCATCTCGACGAGGAGGCGGTCATCAACGCCATCGATCCGAAGAAGGATGTGGACTGCTTCCACCCCAGCAATGTGGGGCGCGTCCTCATCGGCGACCCCGATTTCCTTCCCGCGACCCCTGCCGGGGTGCAGCAGATGCTCATCAGGTCCGGCACGGAGACCTCCGGGAAGCATGTCGTCGTGGTCGGACGCAGCAACATCGTCGGCAAGCCCATGGCGGCCATGATGGTCCAGAAGGGCGTCGGAGCGGATTCCACTGTCACGGTCGTGCATTCCCGCACCAAGGACCTGCCCTCCATCACCAGGCAGGCGGACATACTCATAGTGGCGATAGGCAAGCCGCGCTTCATCAAGGCCGATATGGTCAAGGAGGGTGCCGTGGTCATAGACGTGGGCACCAACAGGGTCGAGGATCCGACGCATCCCAAGGGCAGCAGGCTCGTAGGGGATGTGGATTTCGAGGAGGTCGAGAAGGTCGCCTCCGCCATCACCCCGGTCCCCGGAGGAGTGGGACCGATGACAATATGCATGCTCATGGCCAACGCAGTCAAGGCGGCTGAGAAGGCGTCAGGAGGGAAAATATGATAAGAGAATGCGAGGAGCACGGATATTTCCGCAACGAGCGCTGCCCGTACTGCGGCGAGGAAGGCAAGTTCATCATGTCGGACTTCGAGGTCGAGAAGATCGGAAGGACGCTCGCCGGGATCCTCAGGCACGGCAAGTACAACCTGAGGATGGACTCCCAGGGATACGTATCGACACGCGATGTCCTGGACAAGATCAAGGATCTCAATCCCCGCATGAACTGGCTGAGGATCAGGCACCTGGAGGCGCTGGTGGACACCGACCCCAAGGGAAGGTACAACATCACCGGGGGCAAGATCAGGGCCACCTACGGCCACACCATCGACATAGACATCAGGCTCGACTGCGAGAACATACCCGAGGAGCTGTTCTACCCCACCAACGAGGATGAGGTGCAGGACCTGCTCGACAACGGTATCGTCCCCGTGGACCGCTCGATGGTCCATCTCTCGAGGACGTTCCAGGATGCGATGCGCGCAGGACTGGTCCACACCGAGGACCCGATCATACTCGGCATCGACACGGACATCTGCATGGACATGGGATCGGACATCGGAAAGGCCGCCCGCACGGTGTACCTGTGCAGGAGCGTTCCTCCCGAGGCCGTCTTCGTGGCGGACCCGGACGAGTACTCCGCAGAGACCGACGAATGAGTTTCCAACCAATACAGATAGGTGATCAATTGGTACAGGTATTGACCCCCGAAGAGGTGCAGGCGAGGAGCGGCAGGATGTTCTGCAAGCGCTTCCTCACACTGGTAGACGAGAAGAACGAGAAGGTCCAGATCATCGAGACATGCTCATCCGTGGGCCCCGCGGAATGGGACCTCGTGAACAGGCGCCGCACAGGCGGTGTCATCGAGTCCGTGGATCTGAAATCGACCATGCTCTTCACCAACACCAGGCTGGGAGAGGGCGAGATGAGGCTCGGACCTGCATCCCAGCAGCTCGGCGCCCAGGGAATCAGCGCGGTCAGGATCGAGGGTGACGAGGTCCGCACCACCTGGTACGGCATGGCCGGCGCATCTGTAGGAATAGGCGCATGCCTTCCCGCGTGTCCCGACGTGCTCCGCACGGAGTACCCCGACGATTTCAAGATGGGCGGAGCGCACATCGCCCACGTGGACATCATCACCCCCAAGTACGTCCGCGTCGTCATAGGGATCGACGATACCGACACGAAGGAGAAAGGCGCCACATGGGTGGCCGGTCTGAAGCTTGGGACGCAGTGCCCCATCGGCAAGTTCATCGAGCACAAGATCGTCCAGCTGAACCCCGACGCCCCCAACAAGACCACCAACTGCTGCGGAACTGCCGTTTCATTTGCAGTGAAGGAGTCCGACATCCCCGCCCTCATAGAGTACGCGGTGGACTTCATCAGGAAGGAGTCCTATTCCGAAGATGCGGTGCTGACGGTATATCAGGGGCTGAAGATTCCGGAGCCGCTGGCCAAGTTCGGATGGGACTGCAAGAGCATCCTCTTCAAGCCGGCAGACGCAATCAAGGTCGCGGAGGAGTGCGGAGTCCAGATCATCTCCCTCAACGGAGGGGACAAAGGCGTCATCGGCGCTGTCGCCGCCATCGGATGCTTCGACATGGGCGAGAAGGCCGCAGGCGTGCCACAGGATTTCGAGTGATTAGATGCCATTACCGAAGATAGTTTCCGGTCCAGCCTATTCGGCCTACGAAAGTCAGCTGGAGAAGGAGGTCCTCTCGGGCCTCATACCCCAGCACATAGCCTTCATCATGGACGGCAACCGCAGGTACGCCAAGGAGGTGCTGAACGCTCCCACCGTGGAGGGCCATAGGCTGGGCAAGGACAAGCTGAACGAGGTCGTCCACTGGTGCCTCGAGCTTGGGATCCATCACATGACGGTCTACGCCTTCTCCACGGAGAACTTCAAGAGGGATCCGACGGAGATAGATTACATCATGGAACTCATGGAGAAGTCCTTCTACGAGTTCGCGGAGGATAAGGACGTCCATTCGCACCATGTGGCCATCAAGCTGATCGGTGATCTGGAGCTGATCCCGGAGAACGTGCTCAAGGCTGCTGATTATGCGATGGAGAGGACGAAGGATTACAAGGACTTCACACTGAACATGGCCGTGGCCTACGGCGGAAGGCAGGACATCGCCAACGTCGTCCGCCAGATCGCGGCAAAGGTCCGCGACGGGGAGATCGATGTAGACGACATCGACGAGGATATGATCGGCTCGTACATCTCAACCGGAGACATACCCGACCCGGACCTGATCCTGCGCACGTCTGGGGAGATGAGGATATCCAACTTCCTCCTCTGGCAGATGGCCTATTCGGAGCTCTATTTCACGGATGTCTACTGGCCCGGCTTCAGGTACATCGATTTCCTGAGGGCCATCAGGACCTATCAGCAGCGCAAGAGGCGCTACGGGGCTTGATTCATGAGGTCGGACATAATCTTCATGCATGCTCCCTCGGTATACGATTTCCGTAAGAAACCCATCTTCTACGGCCCGGTCAGCGATGTCATCCCGTCATCGCCGGTCTTCGAGATGTATCCGATAGGGTTCATGACGATTTCGTCCCATCTGGAGGCCGCAGGTTTCAAGACAAGGATCGTGAACATCGCCGTCCAGATGCTGGCCAGCGACAAGTTCGATGTGGAGAAGAGGATAGCCGGCCTGAACGCCAAGGTGTTCGCCATCGACCTTCACTGGATGCCCCATGCCCACGGCGCGATAGAGCTGGCCAAGATAGTCAAGAAGTACCATCCCGATTCCCTGGTGGAGTTCGGGGGGCTCACATCTTCGTACTTCTACCGGGAGCTGATTCAGCGCCCGGAGATAGACCTGGTGATGAGGGGGGACACCACCGAGGTGCCGACCGTCCGGATGATGGAGGTGCTGGAGAAGGGCGGCGATCTCTCGACCGTTCCGAACCTCACATGGAAGGACAGGGATGGGCACGTCCACGAGAACGAGGTCACGCACTCGCTGCAGTCCCTGGATGAGGTCATGTTCGATTACGGGACCATGATCAAGTGCGTTATGCGCAACATGGACATAGGCGGCGCCCTGCCATGGTTCGGTTGGGACAAGCTCCCGCTGACATCGGTATTCACCGTCAGGGGATGCTCCATCAACTGCGCCGAATGCGGAGGGTCCCATTACGCGAATGGAAAGGTCGTCTGCAGGAAGGCCCCTGCCTTCAGGAGCCCCGAGAAGCTCGCCGAGGACATGGCCCTCATCCAATCGTATCTGGACACCCCGATCTTCATCGTCGGGGACATCAGGCAGCAGAGCATGTCCTATGCGGAGAGGTTCCTCGAGGCATGCAAGCAGCAGCGCATCAAGAACCACGTGGTCATCGAACTGTTCAACGGCGCCACGCCGGAATACTTCAAGAGGCTCGATTCCGTCTTCGAGGGCGGCTGGTCCATAGAGTTCTCGCCCGATTCCCACGACGAGAAGGTCCGCATGGCCCTCGGCAAGGGATACACCAACGAGGCCATCGAGAAGACGATCCCGGCGGCCTTCCGCAACGGATGCAGCAGGTTCGACCTGTTCTACATGAACGGCCTCCCCTATCAGGACAGAGAGTCCTCCCTGTACAGCGTTCAGGTCTCTGAGAGGCTGTGGGCCTCGGTCAACAGGGAGGATGGGCTGTTCATCTACAATGCTCCATTCGCGCCCTTCGTCGATCCCGGGAGCCGCATATTCGAGGAGCCCGAGAAATGGGGCTACAAGCTCCGCGCACGCACGCTCGAGGACCACAGGAAGCTGCTGGACAACCCGTCGTGGAAGCATGTCCTCTCCTACGAGACGCAGTGGATGACACGCGACGACGTGGCGGAGGTGTCCTATGACGCTGCACTGGTGCTGGCACAGAAGGAGTTCGAGGCCGGGCGCATCGATGAGTCCGTCAAGGACGACAGGTGCGAGAGGACCGAGTTCGCAAGGGGTCTGATGCACAAGGTCGACGAGATAATGCTCATCAAGGACGCGGAGGAGAGGGACGCCCGCCTATGGGAGACCAAGGATGAGGGCACCCGTATGATGAACTCCACGATAGCTAACAAGAAGGATCTCGACTGGGATGCGGGATCGATATGGTCCAACGCACCCCGTGTCGGGATAGGGCTTTTGAAATCGTTCTTCAGGAAGTGAGTTCACTCCCTGCTCATCTCGGCCGACTTGGCGATGGTGGCATCCACGGCGTTGGCCATGGCCGACCTTAGTCCCAGATCCTCGAGCGTCTTCACTCCGACGATCGTGGTGCCTCCGGGCGAGCAGACCTCGTCCCTGAGCTGTTCCGGGTGCTTACCGGTCTCGAGGACCATTTTGGCCGAACCGAGCATCGATTGCGCAGCAAGTCTCACCGCCTGGTCGCGGGGCATGCCGTTCAGGACGCCTGCCTCCGCCATGGAATCTATGACCATGTAGAGGAATGCGGGGGAGCTTCCGGCGATGCCCGTGACACAGTCCATGAGGTACTCGGGGACCTCCTCGGCGAGGCCCACGGATGACAGTATCTTGGCTATGCGCTTCTTGTCGTCCCCATCGACGGAGGGGTCGCAGGCATAGCCCATGGCGCCTTCCTTGACCATGCAGCAGTGATTCGGCATCACCCTGATTTTCTTAGCATCTGGCACATATGAATCCATCTTCGCGAGCGTCAATCCCGCGATGATGCTTATGACGGTCTTGCCCTTGCCGATCTCGAGCCCTTCGTCCTCGAAGAGGCCGGGGACGCTGCGGGGCTTGACCGCAAGGACGATTAGGTCGGCCTCGGGCACGATCTGCACGGCTTTCTCGAACATCCTGATGCCGTAGTTGGATGATACCCGATCCCTCGTCGTTTTGCTTGGAGCACAGGCTACGATCTCATCTTTGGTGAAGATGCCCTTCGCGATGAGGCCGCCGATGAGGGCTTCCGCCATCTTTCCGGCGCCTATGAATCCTATCTTGGCAGACATGGTCCGTAAACGGTATCCAGCACTATAAAAAACGTTTACACGAAGCTAACTTTCCTATTATAGAAGCGCGGGCGTGCTTATCTTTATGTACTAACAATCAATCCAAGAGGCCAATGTTACTAATTATGTACTACATGCCGTTAGCCTTTGTGGCGTTACTAACGTTCGCATTTGGCCCGCTTGCATGGTTGGTATCAAGGTTCCTTAGGCCAGAGAAACCCACTGAGTGGATGGAACAGACCTACGAGTGTGGTTCGGAACCTATCGGAGATGCGCACGTACAGTTCAGGTTCCAGTACTATACGTTCGCACTGATTTTCGTCGTTTTTGATTTGGTAGCAACATTCCTCCTGATGTGGGCAATCGCATTCGGTGGACTTACTCCCACAGCACAACTGATGATGATTCTCTTCTTCGGTATCATGGTCCTTGGAGTCGCATACTCTCTCAAAAAGGAGGCAGAAGTATGGATATGAGCCTATACCCCCATGCAGTTGCAATGAGTGCTGATGAGTTCATGACATGGTCGGACGCGATCATAAATGACCTTTTGAGCACAGGAACGAAAAAGACTGTCGACAAGTTGACAGGACCTATCTGGGCATGGGGTATGAAGAACTCTATGCACCCCCTGCACTGGGGACTGGCCTGCTGCGCTCTCGAGATGGCGGCGGCTTCAGCACCCAGGTATGATGCAGAGCGTTACGGAATGATCTACCGTTCCTCGCCCAGGCAGACAGATATCCTTCTCGTCAACGGCTGGATCTCCAAGAAGATCCGTCCCGACCTCAGGCGTCTCTACGAGATGATCCCGAACCCCAAGTGGGTCGTGGCCATGGGAGAGTGCGCCATCTCCGGAGGACCCTGGTACGACGCATACAACTGTGTCCAGGGTCTCGATCAGATCGTCCCCGTGGACGTGTACATCCCCGGATGCCCCGCACGTCCCGATGCGATGATCGACGGATTCATGCTGCTCCAGAAGAAGATCGAGAACTACTTCCGCAGAGGAAACTTCATGGAGGACTGAGAATGGCGCAAGTCTATCAAAGTCCTTCAGTCGAGGAGATCAAAGCGGCGCTCACATCCGAGTTCCCCCAGGTGGAGATCATCTCCACAGCGGAGCGCAGGGTCAAGGCCAAGTGCCCCAGGGAGATTTCCCACGATGTGTGCCAGTTCATTCACGACAACCTGACATTCGAGCACTGCTCCGTCGTCACCGCCGTGGACTACATCGACCACCTGATGGTCGTCTATCTTCTTTCGAACTACTACAACGGAGTCATGATCGACCTCGATGTCGATGTCCCCGACGACGACCTGCACATCCAGGCCGTCACGGACATCTGGGAAGGTGCCAACTGGCACGAGAGGGAGACATGGGAGCTCTTCGGAATCGTCTTCGACGGTCACCCGAGGCTCGAGAGACTGCTTACACCTCAGAACTACGAGTTCTTCCCCTTCAGGAAGTCCTACAAGCTGAGGAGCCAGGAGTGAGTATCATGGCAGATTCACTAGTACCGGTTTTGGAAGCGCAGGAGAAGATGGACACCGACAAGATGTGGGTCATCTGGGGTCCGCAGCACCCGTTCTCCCATGGACTTTGGACGCTCAAGCTCCAGATCGATGGAGAGTTCTGTACGGACGCCGATCCGATCGTCGGTTATCTTCACCGCGGTTGGGAGAAGGAGACAGAGAACAGGGATTACGCAAGGATCATCCCCATGACCGACCGTCTCTGCTATTGTGCATCCATGACCTATTCTCACCTCTACTGCATGACAGTCGAGAAGGCCCTCGGAATAGACATTCCCGAGAAGGCGAAATATATCAGAATTGTGGCGGACGAGGTCTGCCGTATCCAGTCCCACTTGATGTGGCTCGCTGCAGTAGGAACCGACATGGGTAACCTGACGGTCTTCCTGTGGGCCATGAGGGAGAGGGAGTACTTCCTCGATCTCAACGTCAAGCTCTGCGGACAGAGGATGACAACCAACTATCCCCGTATCGGTGGAGTCAGGAACGACACCACCCCACTGTTCGACAGGGATATCATCAGGGCCGTCGACCGTTTCGAGAAGGCAATGTGGGATATCATCTACCTGATCGACGACTCATCCGTCTTCGTATCAAGGATGAGGAAGATCAGCTATCTGACCCGTGAGCAGTGCGCCAACATGGGTCTCACAGGTCCTGCTATGAGGGGCTGCGGTGTCGACTTCGATATCCGCCGTGACGACCCCTACGACAACTACGACAAGATCGATTTCGAGGTCCCCGTCCTCAACAAGGACACCAAGGTCGGAGATACATATGACAGGTACATGATCCGTATCGAGGAGATGTTCCAGTCATGCGACATCATCAGGCAGGCTGTCAAGAAGATCGAGGCACTCGGAAAGAACGCGCCCTACAGGATCAAGACACCCACCAAGGTCCCCGCCGGAACCACATTCGGAAGGCTCGAGGATCCCCGTGGAGAGTCCATCATGTACCTGGCGTCCGACGGAACGGACCACCCGTACAGGCTCAAGGTCCGCAGTCCGATCTTCACGAACGTATCATGCTCCAAGGTCATGTGTCAGGGAGTCAGGATCGCTGACGTCCCCGCTGTGCTCGCGCAGATCGACATGTGTCTCGGAGAGACAGACAGGTGAGCTGATATGGTACAGTATTCATCAATATTGGACTGGATCAACTTCTCTGATCCCAACGCGAACCCGTTCACACCGTTCCTCTCGGACAACCTCCCGTACGACATCTGTTACGGACTCTGGGAGATCATCGGCGGAGCCCTCGCATGGCTGATCAACCTGCTGTTCCCCGACAACGTCGTGTCCGCATGGCTCCTCGATGAGAGGACGATGGTCATGTTCGCTCTCGTCCTGTTCATGCTCGTGATCTTCATCGTTGCATTCGTGGTCGTTCTGCTGAACCTGTGGATGGAGCGTAAGGTCCTCGGTAGGCTGATGGACAGGCGCGGAACAATGATCGGAATGAAGGGATTCCTTCAGTGCGTCGCTGACGGTCTGAAGACCTTCATGAAGGAGAACACCATACCCTCCAAGGTCGACAAGATGACATACATGTGGTGTGTGTCCCTTATCGTCGGTCTCTCCTGTTTCGTAGCTTGTATGGTGCCCCTGTCCGACAGGTGGTACGTCGTCAACTACGACACCGGTCTTCTCATCATCATGGCGTTCTACGCCCTCGCGCCCTTCTTCATCCTGGTTTCGGGATGGGCGCAGAACAACAAGTATTCCCTGATCGGAGGTCTGAGGGCCGCCGAGCTGATGATCTCGTACGAGGTCCCCATGCTCATCATCATCGCCACGGTCTCCCTGCTCGCGGGAAGCTTCAACATCAACGACATCGTCAACCTCCAGAGCGAGATCTGGCTCATCATCCCGATGTGTCTGGGATTCATCGTCTTCTTCTTCTGCGCCATCGCAGAGTGTGAGAGGCCCCCGTTCGACATCGCAGAGGCAGAGACCGAGCTGGTCGAGGGTTGGCAGACCGAGTATGCAGGAATGAAATGGGGTCTCATCATGCTCGCAGACTACCTCAGGGGATCCGTCTCCTGTGGAATGGTCGCGATCATGTTCCTCGGAGGATGGACCATCCCCTTCATCGGCGGAACGGCCCTTCCCGAGATCGTGTTCCTGATCAAGGCATGGTTCGTGTTCTTCCTCATGATCCTCGTGAGGGGAGCCATCGCTCGTGTCAGGCCCGATCAGATCCTCAACATCGGTTGGAAGGTCTTCATGCCTCTGGCCGTGTTCAACCTCGCAATCGCTGTAATGCTCAAGGTAGGAGGGTTCTACTGATGGCGATGAAATATCTGGACAAATATCCGAAGAACCTCGCGAAGAGCCTTTGGATCATGAAGCCTGTATGGACCGCTTTCAAGCTTTTCTGCAAGACGGTCGTCCACAGACCCGTCACCGTTCTCTATCCCTATGAGAAGGAGTGGATTCCCGAGAACTACCGCGGACGCCCCGGACTCAGGTTCGACAAGTGCGTCGGATGCGGTATGTGCGTCCGCATGTGCGTCACCCAGGCCATCAAGCTCATCGAGGTCGACGACGACAACGGAAACAAGGTGATGAGGCCTCAGATCAACATCGGAAGGTGCGCTTTCTGCGGTTACTGCGCAGAGTACTGCCCCGTCGATGCTATGACTGTGACTCCCGAGTACGAGCTGGCCGAGTATACAAGGTACGACCTGCTCTACGGTCCCAGGAGGCTCCACTATGAGAACACGACCCCCGGAATGGAGGTCAAACTGGAAGTGACTCTTCCCTCGGATATCGCCAACGGCAACCCCGAGAGGCGCGTCCACATCTTCGATGTCGACAAGCCGGAGCTCACCGACAGCAAATGTATCGGATGTAAGAAGTGCTCCAAGGTCTGCCCCGTCAACGCCGTCACGATGGTCGAGAAGGGAACGAACGACAAGGGTAAGCCTATCATACGTCCTGAATTCGACAATGCCAAGTGCATCTCATGCAAGAACTGCGTCGACGCATGTCCCAAGGATGCACTGCAGATCAAGGAGGTGCTCTGATGGGAGCTATTTGGGATGCTATAACATGGGTCTGGAACGAGCTCTGCAACTTCGGGGGTTATGCACTTAACAACCTCGACCTGGTCGCCTTCCTGATCCTCGCCGCCGTTACGATCCTGGCGGCCATATTCGTCGTACGCGACAAGGAGGTCATGCACAGCGCGTTCTATCTCGCCCTGGTGTTCCTCTGCGTAGGACTCTTCTACTTCTTCCTCGAGGCGGAGTTCATAGGAGTCATACAGATGCTCGTGTACGTGGGTGCGATCACTATCCTGTTCGCATTCAGCGTCATGCTTACAAGAAGGTATATTGTAACTAAGGAGGATGAATCCGATGAGTAAGAGGACTTCAGTAGGCCTTCTCGTCGTTGGAATCCTTCTGGCCGTTCTGGTGGCCGGAATCGTCACAACGGATTTCCAGCCGGAGTACGACACCCCGCAGGGACTGCCTACATTCACAACAAGCCACAACGATGCACAGGACATCTACGACGACAGCGGAAAGCTCAAGGAGAACAGTCTCCCCTACGCCATCTTCGAGCAGTACGGATTCGTGCTGATCCCCCTGGCTATCCTCATGTTCGGGGCCATGGTCGGCGGAGTCGTCATATCCAAGGAGGAGGTTGAGGAATGATCCCGATGGAATATTTCCTGATCCTTGCCGCGATCCTGTTCGTGATCGGTGCATACGGTGTGCTCACAAAGAGCAACGCGATCGTCGTTCTCATGTGTATCGAGCTCATGCTCAACGCAGCGAACATCAACTTCATCACGTTCGCAGCGTTCAACTACGATATCGTGGGACAGGCATTCGTCATCATGTCGATCTCGGTGGCAGCCGCAGAGGTGGCCGTCGGTATCGCTATCCTGCTCAACGCATACAAGATCAGAAAGACGACCGAGCTCGACGAGGCCGAGCTCACATCCATGAGGTGGTAAGATGATCGCAGAATACACGTGGCTCGTACCCTTCATACCCATGATGTGCTTCCTTATCATAGGAATCATCGGAAGGAAGACTCCCGAGAAGGGAGGATACATCGCGATCGCAGGTGCACTGTGCTCGTTCCTGATCGCCGTCGCGATCTCATACGAGTATCTCACAAGCGACGCATTCGCGGCCGGACAGCCCATCACCGAGTCCATCAGGTGGTTCTCCATCGGAGACTACACGATGAACCTCGGATACTACGTCGATGGACTGACCTGCGCCATGATGCTGTTCTCGTCCTTCATCTCGACGCTGATCTTCATCTACTCCCTCGGCTACATGCACGACCAGGGAGAGAGGAAGAACAGGTACTACGCCGAGGTCTCGCTGTTCCTTACCGGAATGCTCGGACTGATCGTTTCAAGCAACTTCCTGGAGCTCTTCATCTTCTGGGAGGTAATGGGACTCTGTTCCTACCTGCTCATCGGATTCTGGTCCTTCAGGCACCACGACGGTGACGCGGCATCCGCCAACGCGGCATCCGCTGCGAAGAAGGCGTTCCTCGTCACACGTATGGGAGACGTCTGCCTCATGGGTGGACTCTTCATATTCCTCAACCTGTTCCACACGCTCGACTATGCGGACATGTTCGCGAACGCCGGAGCCATCGCAGCGGCCAACCCCGAGCTCCTGACCCTCGGTCTCCTCCTGATGTTCGGAGGAGTCATCGGTAAGAGCGCTCAGTTCCCCCTGCACGACTGGCTTCCCGATGCGATGGCAGGTCCTACGACTGTATCGTCTCTGATCCACGCCGCGACCATGGTCAAGGCAGGAGTGTACCTTGTCGCAAGGGCATTCCCCATCTACGTCATGGACGCGAACGTCATGCTGTTCGTCGCCATCATCGGAGGAATCACCGCATTCATCGCGGCCACCATGGCTCTCAATAACATGAACATCAAGAAGGTCCTCGCTTACTCCACCGTCTCTCAGCTCGGATACATGATCCTGGCCCTCGGAGCCGGCGGATACCTCTGGGCACTCGGCTATCACGAGCTCGGTGCACTCGGATTCTTCGCGGGATGCTTCCACATGATCAACCACGCCTTCTTCAAGGCACTCCTGTTCATGGGATCCGGATCCGTCATCCACGGAACCGGAACGGAGGACATGAGGCTCATGGGCGGACTCTTCAGCAAGATGAAGATCACGGCCATCACCATGCTCTTCGGATGTCTCTCCATCGCAGGAATACCCATCTTCAGTGGATTCTGGTCCAAGGATCTCGTCATCGATGTCGCCATGGCGGCCTTCAACAACGGCACCGGCGATGCGGCGACCTGGTTCATAATCCTCTGGATCCTGGCAGTCATCACTGCCTTCATGACCGCGTTCTACATGTTCCGCATGTGGTTCATGACATTCATGGGCGAACCCCGCGAGAACGCACAGCACTGCCACGGCGAGTCCCCCAAGACCATGACCATGCCTCTTGTGATCCTCGCGGTCTTCGCACTCATCAGCGGACTCTTCATGTTCTTCGGACTCGGAGACATGCTCGCCTTCCAGGGCGTCGCAATCGATGGTGTCGAACACGGTATCGAGCTGTTCAGCAACCCCTACACCTACCTGACCCTCGCCCTTGCGGCGATCGGTATCGGAATCGCATACCTCATGTATGTGAAGAAGTCGATCAACCCCGGAAAGTTCAACAAGGATGGACAGTCCTGGCTCTACAACGCTCTCACGAAGAGATGGTGGTTCCCCGACCTGTACAACCAGATCTCATGGAAACTGGGATACGGTGTCGCGAAGGGAGTCAACTATGTGGACAGGCAGATCGTCGACGGAACCGTCAACGGTCTCTCCAGCGCCGTCGTCGGCGGAGGAGATGTCCTGAGCAAGGTGCAGACCGGACACGTGCAGGATTACTCCTCGATCGTGCTCCTCGGAGTGTCTGTGCTTTCGGTGCTCTTCCTTATTGTCGCATTCGCACTGGGAGGTCTCTGATATGAGTATGATACTTTCAAGTCTGATCTTGATCCCGCTGATCGGAGCCATATTAGCGCTTCTGATGGGTGGACCGAGGGAGAAGTACTCGAAGTACGTCGCAATCGCCTTCTCGGCAGTGACGCTCGTCATCTCTCTGTTGATCCTCCTCGGAATGTTCGGCGAATTCGGAACGCTCAGCGAGAGCTTCGAGTGGATCCACAACTCCTCGTTCATCATGAACTACGCTCTGGCCATCGACGGTCTCAGCGTCCTGATGGTCTTCCTGACGGCGCTACTCGTCCTGCTGGTCAACGTGTTCTCGCTCGATGAGCACAGGGAGAATAACAACTACTTCTACGCACTGATCATGGCGATGGAAGTCGGTCTGATGGGTGTCTACACCGCAGCTGACTACTTCCTGTTCTACATCATGTGGGAGGTCACCCTCATCCCGATGTACTTCATGATCTCATGGTACGGAGGA
>JAEEOP010000006.1 GCA_016284295.1 Methanomassiliicoccaceae archaeon
CTTGAAGCTTCTATTGAAGTCTTCTGCGATTGCGAGCATTTCCAGGTCCGATTCTTCCAAAGGGACGGCGTAAGCCGTCGTCTTGGAAGAATGGACGTCCATTCCTATCGCTAACATGTGATCAGTCTCCCTTTCAGAGACCACACAAACGCTCGCGCAGACCAGCGGTAGATTAATTAGGTTTGAGGTAAGTGAACGAACTGGCCCGTTCGTTGTGTTTGTGTGGTAACATCTCAATAGACGGACCACTTTTTCAACTTAGAGGCCAGTTTTTGTTCACCAAATAAAATCGTAAACAATATTGTTTACTATAATCTCAGGTACCCAAGCTTCCACCTCAGGCACATGTTCGACGGAAGGGATGATGAACTCAGAATGCTCGAGGAGATGTGGTCCGGAAGATCCCCGAAGACCTGTGCGGTCTACGGAAGGAGGAGGATTGGTAAGACGACCTTGATAGACCGTTTCTGCGCTGACAAAAAGCACATCCGCTTATTCCGTAGTCACGGGCAAGAAGTGATGGCTGGCCACCCCATATTCTCAGCGGCCAGACCTCTAACAAACCGAAAGTCTGACCCAGACCTGTTTTGGCCCACGATATGGATTCAGACACGATCGTCACCAACCCTGTGTAAAGCGCATCGGAAACATCAAACTCTTCAAATGAAGAGTTATGAAGAATTATGAAGAGTTTTGAAACGAGATGAAAAACACAGAATGCGATACTTTCATGCAGTAGACAGTACGCTGGCCTGTACAGAACATAATCAACGAGCAAATCCATCCAAAATCCACCATATCAGTCGAGGATCACATCCTAGGAGGGATAAAATGAACAAGAGCACGATCATAGCGATAGTTGCCGTAGTGGCCGTAGCGGTGGTAATCGTGGCCGCATACGCGCTCATGAACAACGGCAGCAACGATCAGAGGGAAGCCGAAGTCAATGGCGAATGGAACCTCGTATCGACATACAAGGGCAGCTAAAATGGGAACACACCCGTATACTCCGAGGACACCATAGAGAGGGAGAAGGCCAAGATATACCATTACAAGAACGATTTCTTCATCTTCGAGACAGGGGACGACAAGCTGTACTGCTCCTGAGACGGGAAGAAGATGGTGACCTCCGATGACGATGACGACGATTCCACCGCGATCTTCATCATGCTGGTCCCCGAGAACACCAATTACATGATGGCGTACTATTTCGATGACGACGATGCGGTGATCAAGCTGTATCAGCGCCCGGGCTACACCGGAACGTTCCCCGGCTTCAAGATCCCCATCAGCCTGCCGGCCGTCGGGGACACCCTGAAATCGTTCAAGAACAAGGAATATGCCCCCGACAAGGTGATCGACCATGGCGTCAACACCCTGACCATGAAGGACATCGAGGGAAGGATGGTGTTCTACGAGGTCCTCATGGGCGACGACACATACAGGTTCGTGGGAATCTACATCGGCAGCGGCATCATCAGGTCCATGGGCATATCCGGGGACAGCCGCATCTACGACATGACCGAGTACAGGAACGGGGTGCTCTACTGCTCGTCCGCCGACCTGGAGAGCGGGAACACCTGGGTCACCGAATACGGGAACGAGGCCACGAAGGATTACCCCGACAAGAAGCTCACCGGATTCAGATACACCGGGACCGAGGACTACCTGATATTCAACGACGACAGGATCGTCGAGCAGAAGTACGGCAACGGCATGAGCCTGAAGGTGATCATGCAGGATGATGAGTACCTGTCCATAGTGACCGAGGACGCCAGCGGGCACGAGGTCGCCAAGTGGATCACCACGGTGAACGACCTGAGGCCGCTGTACCATTACGGGATATCCGTGCAGTCCTCGATCGTGTACGACGGCGTAGAGTACTTCGGTGAGTACCTCGGATACTTCCCCACCGCGGATTGCGAGAAGCTCTACGTGTACGGAACGCTGACCAGCGACGTCGGGAACAGCATCGTCATCTCCCAGAAGTACACCCTGGCAGCGTGAATCGTATATGGATGACCGCGCGACCGATCGGTCGCAGGCATCGGTGGAAACCTATTCGATGGGACGGGCCCGCTGAAGACCTCGGCGGGTCCCGGGACCATCACGTCTTCTCTTTGGATTCATCGTACTCGAAAGCGTACCTGTACTTCTCCCTGGCAGTGAAATCGTAGATGATATAGGGTATCCACTCGCGGACCGGCGGCGACTTGACCAGGGGCGGGGTGTAGTATCTCCTGATATGCGGAAGGAACAAGATGACCATGCAACCCAGGTACAGGAGTATCAGCGGGAGCTCCGACTGCAGCAACATGTTGCTGGACCAGCGTCCGAACACGAATTCGTTGAGGAGAACGAGGATAGACTGGATGATCATCGTCCTGTTGGCCAGCTGCCAGGACATCCTCTGGGCGGATGAGAGCTTCAGCATCGTCCTTATCGTCAGCTCGGACGACAGTATCGTCGTGAAAAGGATGTAGAACGACTTGACGGCCCTCTCCGGGGTATCAAGGTCCAACCCGACCCCCAACTGACTGAACTTGTATAAGTTGAGGGCCATGTTGTATGCCAGCGTTAACTCTACGATATACAGGATGTATGGCATCTTGTTACGCGCCGACCACTTGCTGCTCCCTCTCACTTCGATCCGTGAGCACACCGTTATCTACAATTAAAAACATGGCACGGACATGGGCGTACCGGCTTCGGACAGATTCCTCAACTGCGTCCTCCGCCGTGCCGGCATGGACATAACGATCAACAGGCTAGTGATCGTGCTGATCGTTCCGTGCTCGCTCACCCTCGTCCTCTACCTGGCCTATCTGATCTACAGGGATTGGGGGATCTGGTTCGGATTCAGCGATCCCGGGGAGTACCTCATATCGCTGTTCTTCTCAATAGATATGACGTTCATCACCTACAGCGTCATCAAATCCGTGACTCTGATCATCGAACGCGGCATCATCTGGACCGATTCCCTGACCGCGTATGCAGAGGAGAATGGGAAGGATACATCCGAACTGCGGATGCTGGCGGATGAGATGAAAAATCAGCGCACCAAACGTCTGAGGATACTGTCGTTCTTGGTATTCCTGGCGATGATCAGCATGATGGTCATCAGCTTCTTCGTGTTCGATTTCAGGCACTGGTCGTCGTCGAACCATGAGGTGTTCAGACAGGCGACGCTCGTCGTGCTGTCGATAGCTTCCGTGGACATGTTCGTCACGGGTGTATTCACACTGATGATGATCAGGAAGGTGGACTTCATCCAGTGCTGGTTCACGGACGCCTTCCGCAGGACCATGGACGATGACTGGATGCCCAAACCCATGGTCACCGACATAGAGAAGAACAAAAGGGTGGCCCACGTCATACTTATCATCGCTACCGTCATCGGGACGGTGCTAGGGAAGATCGTCTTGGACTACCTGCTGTCCCTCAAGGTCGATGTCCCGGACATCCCGATTTGGCTGATGGTGATAGGGCTGTACTTCACGTTCCTGTTCTTCTACTCCATCCATGTCATGAACAGGCACATACGCGTCCTGTGGAAGTACGAGAACGAGCTCCTGGACTGGATGTCGGAGCGGGAAGGGGCGAAGAAGGTCGTCAGGGTCCCGATCGACAAGGACGACAGAGAATCCATGACCCTGTGGGAATCGTCCTTCGGCCTCTGGGATTACTTCCTTTTGGTCGGGAGATGGCTGAAGGGCGTGCTGAAAGGCGCCCTGCATCTTCCGTGATCCGATCATGGTCGCGGACCATCCTCACGAAGCCACGTCCGCCTTCTCTCCGGATACCGTCCCCTTTATCCTCGGCTTGATCCACCCGGTGTATGCGTGCGACAGCACCAGGATCACGCGCTTCCTCACGTTCTGCACATAGCTGCGGCCCGGCTTGTAGAAGTATCCGGACATGATCATTAAGACGAACAGACCGGAGAACATGAACTGCACCGCCGGGAGTGGTCGCCCTCCACACCGTCCGTCCCATTCTGAAGAAGGGCGAGATGCATCGTTATGACCCCGAGTATCGCCAATCCCTTGTAGACGTCCGGCACCTTCGAACGGACAGGTTTGTGATCCGCCAGTACTTCGTTCGCTATTTCCGAACCCACAGTCAAATTAGGTGCACTGTCAATAAAGAAACATACGGTCCCCAGCCAGTCCAAGAAACTTAGATTGTAAATCCAGACCGTCCGATTGTAGCGTTAGTTAAGCGGAATTAACCGAATTAACATACCTTAAAGCTCTAAGCCCTAACAACCTTTTATTGTTAATCCGCTATACAGTGGCGGGGGCGCCATGGACGAGATTGTACTGTTCACTAGTTTGGGAATTTTCCTTCTTCTGGCGGCAGTCTGTTCCATAGTGTTCAACAAACTGAAGCTCCCTCCCCTGATCGGGTACCTGATGGCAGGGATCCTAATAGGGAACTTGTGGCATATGGACGAGGGCTCCGAGACCGTGGTCAGCGTCCTATCAGATATGGGATTGATCACGCTGATGTTCTGCATAGGCATGGAGATCAATCTGAAGAAGATCCGGAAGCAAGGGCTGTTCGCGATAGTGGTCGCCCTGGTGCAGCTGCCGCTGATGGTCCTCGGAGGCGTCGTCGCAGGTACGATGATGGGCCTGGACATCATCCAGAGCATCTGTCTCGGAGGGATAATATCCGGTTCGAGCACCGCCGTTGTCATGGCCGTCCTCAAGACGCAGAACCGTCTGGACAAGGACCATATCGACTCCATAGTCCTGATCACCATCATGGAGGATATCGGCCAGGTCATCATCCTGTCCATGATCACCCCGCTGATGGCGGGGAGCGAGCTGGATACCAACGGCCTGATCGCCATGATCTTGAGCATCATGGCCTTCATGATCGTGAGCATAGTCGTCGGACTGAAGTTCATGCCCCGTATCATGAACTGGGTTTCGGACAATGTGAACTACGAGATCCTCCTGGTGTTCGCCATGGGGCTGGCCTTCGGCATGGCCCTGCTGGCCGAATATGCGGGGCTGTCCGTCGCCATCGGAGCGTTCCTCATGGGTATGATGATCGCACCTAGCAGGAAGCACAAGGAGCTCAGCCACGACATCGAGCCTATGAAGAACATCTTCATGGCCATGTTCTTCATATCCGTGGGGATGGAGATCTCGGTCCAGTCGCTGATGGACAACATCGTGCTGATCATAACACTCTACGCCATCTTCGCGATCCTGAAGTCCAGCACCGTGTTCCTCGGATACTGGCTCGGGAACGAGACCTGCCGCAACGGATTCATATCGGCGCTGAGCCTGGTGGCGATGGGAGAGTTCGCATTCATCATAGCGAAGCAGGCCCTGGATTACGGGGTGGTGGACAACGGGTTCTACACGTCGGTCATCGGTGCGGCGCTGCTGTCGATGATACTGCTGCCCGTGCTGTCCAGATGGTCCGCGGAGACCTGGGACAAGGCGGTGGTGGTCTGCCCCTCCGGGCTGATGAACGTCTGCAGGAACGTCAACGGCGCCAGGGACAACCTGTACTCCAACATGTCCAAGTCCTCCGAGAAGACCAAGAACCAGTTCAAGAGGCTGATGACGCTGAACTACGTCTGCGTCCTCATGGCCATCCTGGTCGAGATCGTCTTCGTCCTGATCAACCCGGCGTTCGCCATGTGGCTGGAGCATTACGTGGGAGGCACCGCGCTGATCTGGAGCATAGCCATGCTGCTGGTGAACCTGATCCTGATCTACATACCGATATACTTCATCGTGCACAACATCAGGGCGGCCAGGTCCATGGGCGACGGCGGCAACCTCGCCTACGACATAGAGGACAAGGACGGGAAGTTCTCCATATCGACCATGTTCAGGATGTCCAGCACCATGATGCTGAGCATGATGATAGCGCTGATCGTGCTCGTGATCGTCCCCAACAACCTCGGGATATGGGAGCACATCGCGGTCATCCTCATGATCCTTGCAGGACTGTTCTACTACAACCGCAGGCTTATCAAGAAGCTCTTCGAGGCCGGACAGCCCCCTGCGGAGAATGCGATCCCGGAGACGACTGAGGTATCCGACACCGACGGAGATGCCGAGGACAAGGAGCCCGAGCAGACCGTCGTGTCCATCAGCTTAGAGGACAGCAATAGAAAGCGATTCCGACGGCCGGGCAACAGATGGATGATTATGCCCAGAAGCGTCGTTTTCGGATACAATTGACTTCCGATTTGAGGTCGTATATAACATCAATAAATGTAAACCAATAATTGTACCCAGCCTACTTTTTCGCAGCAGTTGGGTTATAAATACAATTAACATCGTTAATAAAATAATACAAGTTAAAATATCATATATTGGATTATACCTCCGATACAATGGAATCTAAGCACATTGCGATTATCGTGGTGGTCATTGTGGCCATCGTCGCGATTGCCGGAGCCTTCGTTCTCACACAGCAGGGAGATCAGCACAAGGATGCCCCCGGTGAGATCAAGGACGCCTGCGGCAACGTGATAAAGCTGGATAAGGTCCCCGAGAGGATCGTGTCCACTACCGTCACAGCTACAGAGAACATCTGCGACCTCGGACTGAGGGGCAACCTCGTCGGAGTCAGCATGGACAGTCATGTCTACGAAGTGACGAGCACCGTCACCGGAGTACCGCTCACCTTCGACTATCCCGCAACAATTGTCGATGATGTAAACAACGGCAAGATCGCCTCCGTCGGAAAGTCCACCAGCTGGACCGCCGAATCCGTCAGCAAGACCAACCCCGACCTCGTCGTCATGGAATAGAACCAGGTCGCCACCGCAGAGGGAGCCGCACGCCTGACACAGCTCCAGAACCTGGGCATCACCTGCTGTGTCCTCTCCAGCGACAACACCTGGACAGACATCAACGGCAACATCTCCCTCCTCGGAGACCTGTTCGGAAAGCAGACCCGTGCCAAGGAGATCACCAACGCCACGTCCCACGCTGACAAGGTCATCAAGGATGCCGTCGGAAAGGTCTCCGGAATGAAAGTCGCACACATCTGCTACTGCTTCGGAAGCTACTACATCTACAACGAGTCCGGACCTCTCAACGTGATGCTCGACCTCGGATGCACCAACGTTCTGCCCACACCCTCGTCCTTCGCCACGATCACCCCCGAAGCGATCCTCCAGGCGAACCCCGACCTCATCATCTTCGATGACATGGCCACCAACCTCAACTGGACCGACGTCATCAAGGGATGGAAGGCGGACGACATCATGAGCAACGTCAGCGCCATCAAGAACGACAACATCTTCTGCCTCGAGTACCAGCCCTTCCAGGCCACCTCGTACACCACCGTGCACTACGTGATGGGAGAGGCTCTTGTCGCCACGGCCATCGCACACGAGAAACTGGGAGTCGATCTGCCCAACATCATCACCAGCGCAGATTGGGTCAAGTACATCTCCTGGCTCGACAAGAAGATCTGAAACCAGAGGGGCACTGCCCCTCTTCCTTTCACTTTTCAAGAGGATTACAATGAGCAAAAAGGCGGTTGCTTCCGCAAGCAACGTCGAACAGGCCAAGAAACGCGCCATCCTCATCATCGTCCCGGGGATCGTGGCCGTCGTCATCCTGTACATATTCTCACTGACGATCGGTGCGTATCAGATTACGTTCGATGAGGCCCTGAGTGGCTTCGTCGAGATCATATCAACCCTGGGACATCCCGACGACATGGGGTCCAAGGTCATCATGCAGCTGAGGATGCCCCGTTCCATAGCGGTCATCCTGGTCGGCAGCGGACTCGCGATAGCCGGTGCCGTCATGCAGGCCATGATCCACAACCCGCTGGTGGACCCGTACGTCACCGGAGTGTCCTCCGGAGCATCGTTCGGAGTCATCCTGCTGACTCTCGGCGGAGTCATTTCCGCCGCGAACGTGACCACGATGTGGTTCATCCCTCTGGGAGCCGTCGCGGGTGCCGTCGGAGGATTCATGGTCACCATGCTTGTGGCCGAATCCGCTGGAGGAAAGGCGATGAGCTACGTCCTCGGAGGTACGATCATAGCCGCCGGACTGAGCGCGGCCACGACGCTGATCTTATCTTTCAACGCAGACAGGATACACAGCATCACCATGTGGATGTTCGGCAGCTTCTCATCGATCACATGGAACAACATCCTCGTGATGATCGTCCCCATCGTGGCGATCCTGATCATCATCCTGTTCCAGGCGAGGAAGCTCAACGTCATGCTGCTAGGGGAGACCCAGGCGCAGTACCTAGGAATGAACTCCCGCAACTACAAGCGCAACATGCTGATCCTCTCCGCGATCCTTACCGCATTCTGCGTCGCATTCTGCGGTACGATAGGATTCATCGGACTGATCGTCCCGCACCTGTGCAGGATGGTCGTCGGAGGTGACCACCGTGTCCTGATCCCGACCAGCATGGTCGTGGGATCGCTGGTGCTCCTGGCAGCGGACATAATATGCAAATCGGGTTCCGCCGGCGAACTGCCTATAGGTGCGATAACATCCGTAGTCGGAGTGCCGTTCTTCGTCTACCTGATGGTCAAGGAGGGTAAGCGCTATGCAATGTGACGAGTGCTCCAACGGAAAGATACTCGATGTGGAAGGGATGTCCTTCGCATATGCGGAGAAGACCAACCTGTCCGATATCAGCATTGAGATCGAGCCCGGCGAGTTCGTAGCCATACTCGGGAAGAACGGGTCCGGGAAGACAACCCTGATGAGGTGCGTCAACAAGATCCTCAAGATCAAAGGCGGATCCGTCCGCATCTGCGACGAGGACATCGCAACGCTCCAGATGGGGGAGATCGCTAAGCTCTGCACGACGGTCCCCGCAGATGCGCCCGTGGACTTCTCCCTCAAGGTCAGGGACTTCGTCGCGTTGGGAAGGACCCCGTTCGTCAACTCCCTCTGGTGGGAGGATGCGGAGGACGAGAGGATCATCAACCAGGCAATGTACGACTTCGGCATCGAGATGTACGCGGACAGGAGGCTCCACGAGCTGTCCAGCGGAGAGCGCGCCAGGGTGCTCCTGGCCAAGGGCGTCGTTCAGACCCCGAAGCTTATGCTGGTCGACGAGCCGTCGGCCCATCTGGACATCAAGTACAAGGTCCAGGTCATGGAGCTGCTGAAGATGCTGTCCGAGAAGGGCATGGCCATCCTCATGGCCAACCACGACATCAACCTCCTGACGAGGTTCTGCGACAGGATCCTGCTGCTCCATGACGGGAAGATCATAGCGGACGGGAAACCGAACGACGTGGTCACCCAGGAGAACATCCGCAAGGTGTTCGACATCGAGGTGGAGATCGTCCAGAGCGGAGGAGTGAACTACGTCCTCCCGACAGGCTCCACCGGATGGGACGACCTGGTCAGATGACATTCCGATAAACATGTACGGCGGGCAGGGGATCATCTCCTGTCCGTCAATTCCTCCATCAGCTCATCCATCTGCATGAGCATCTCCTTCAGCTTCTCAAGATACTCCTCGGAGGCGTTCCACATGCCCCTGCCGATGGCCTCCTGCAGTGTGTTTAGGATGTTCATCGTAGCGTAAGGATTCATCTCGTTCATCCATTCGTGGACCTTCTCGTCGAAGAGATACTTGTCGGCGAGGGCGTCGTACATCCAGTCCTCGGCGATGTCCGATGTCGCATCCCATGCCATGGTGTACTCGGTGATCTTCGCCATCTCCGCCGCACCGTTGTATCCGTGCTCCATCAGGCCGTCGTTGAACTTCGGGTTCATCACCTTGGCCCTGAACAGGAACCTCAGCTCCTCCTGCGTGCTGCGGATGCGGGTGTTCTTCGGATCGGAGTTGTCGCCGATGTACGTGGTGGCATCCTTGTTGCCGTAAGTGCGGACGAACGCGTTCATCCCTCCGAGATACTGGTAGACGTCGTCGATGTCCAGGATGTCTATCCCCCTGCTGGGGACGTTCTTGATCGTCGCTTCCACTCTGCTGAAGCGTCTTATGAAGTTGTCCTTGAGCTGCCTTCCGGAATCCCCTTTGGCGTAGGCGTAGCTGCTCAGGTCCGCATATATGTCCGCGAGGTCGGATGCATCCTTCCATGCGCTGCTCTCGATCAGCCTCCCCACACCGTTCCCGTAGGTGCCCAGGGCTTCGCCGAAGATCCTGATGCTGTTGTTCCTGCGGGCGAGGTCGGGGTCCATCCCCCTGGAGATGTCCTCGATTATGTCATGGCGCAGATTCGCTGCAAGAGCGTTCTCCTCGTCGGATTCGTCGAGGCCAGCGACCTCCTTGATGGCCTCGTCCAGCAGCTCTATCGTCGCCGGGAACGTGTCCCTGAACAGACCCGTGATGTTCAATGTGACATCCACCCTCGGCCTTCCCAACTCGGATACCGGGATCAGCCTGAGGCCGACCACCTGCCCGCCGTGCTGAAACCATATCGGCTCCATGCCCAGCAGCCATAGGATGTATGCGGCATCGTCCCCTCCGGTCTTCATCATGTCCGTCGCCCAGATCACGATTCCAATCTCCCTCGGATACCTGCCATGGTCCTCGACGAACCTCTCGATCATCTGCTCGGCCATCCTCTTCCCTATCTCCCAGGAGGTCTTCGTCGGCACAGTCTCCGGGTCCAGGCCGTAGAAATTCCTTCCCATAGGGAGTATGTCGGCGTTGCCGCGCTCCGGTGCACCGGACGGTCCCGGGATCACGTATCTTCCGTCGAGGGCGTCCATCATGTGGTCCACCTCGTAGGACATCCTGTCGATGTTCGGGACCAGCCTCTCGCATACATACCTCACAGATTCCCTGAGGTCTTCATCGGCCTTGCCGAAATGCTCAATGATGTCTTCAATCGCGACATCAGAATTGAAATCGTATTCGCTGTGCAGACGTCCTATGAACTCCCTCAGGTCCGTGTCCAGGGCTTTCAGCCTCTCCGAGTTCAGAATGCCATCATCAGCATCAGACGGATGCTCGATCAGCTCCCTGATGTCGTAACCCGCGTTCGCCACGTAGGAATCCCTCAGGGACCTGATGCTGCCATTGTCCAGCCTCATCAGCGAATAGACCATCTCGTCGTAATGATGCCCCTCGGGCACCCTGCCCAGGATATGCAGGTCCGAGCGGACGAGCGTGTCCTCCACATCGCTCAGGTAGTCATGCAGCGGTATGATGTAATCCTCGAAATCATCGGGATCGAACGTCTCCTCGTCTATCTTCAGATCCTTCAGGAGGTTGTGCCGTTTGGCCGCCTCGTAGATCTGCGCCACCAGCCCCTTCCTCATCTCCTCGGAGGAGTCGAACCTGAACTTGAAGTAGTCCTGTATCTGGACCTCCACCTCGTCCAGCTCCTCGTAGCCGTCGGCCCTGGCCATGGCCGGGGGCATGTGCCCTATCAGGACGGATTCTATCCTCCTCTTGCATTGCACCCCCTCCCCGGGATCGTTGACCGTGTACGGATACACATTAGGCAGCGCGTCCAGTACGTAATCCGGGTTGCACTAGCATGACATCCCCACGTTGACCCCCGGCAGCCACTCCAGCGTGCCGTGGGTGCCCATGTGGAACACCATGTCCGCCTTGAACACGTGCTTGATCCACCAGTAGTATGCGTCGTACTGGTGCTGCGAGAACAGCAGGGGATCGTGGGTGTTCTGCTCCATGTCCTCCGCCCAACCCCTGATGGGCTGATAGCAGACGAAGACGTTGCCCTTCATGAGCCCGGGGATTATGATGCGTCCCCTGTCGGTCATGATCTCCCCCACGGGCTCCCCCCAGCTGGATTCGGTCATCCTCCTGTCCCATTCGGGTATCCTGTCGTAATGCTGAAGGTAGTCCTCCTTGGACATGAGGTCCACGGCCCTTTTGCGGACGTGCTCCATCGGGGAGTTGTCCAGGTCGTTGGTGACGTTCTCGAGGACCTCCGCTATCAATGCTTTGCCGTCCTCGGGGATGTTCTCCACGCGGTATCCGAAGGAGGCCAGCCTCTTCAGCAGGTCGGATACGCTCTCTATAGTATCGAGACCTGCAGCGCCTCCGATCATTCCAGAGTTCGGGCGGGCCTGCCACATCATCACCGCGACCTTCCTCTCCGCTGAAGGTTTCCTCCTGAGCGAACCCCAGGCCTTGGTCAGACGGCACAGATGGTCTATGCGCTCGGGTATCGGGATCGGGTCCTTCCCGGTCTCCTTCGACGTGTAGCTCACCGGAACCGAGACAATGTTCCCGTCCAGTTCGGGGTAGATCACGTTGGAACCGAACTCGGACCTCTTGATGCCTACCTTTTCCTGCTCGAAATCGTGGTATCCGCCGTGGACCGCCAGGCCGAATATCACAGGTACGTCCACCAGCCTGCGGAAGCAGCTCTCCTCGTCGATGTTCGGGATGACGCCGTCGGCGCGGTTGATGTTTGCGTATCCCGTCTCGGAGATCAGGACGTCGATGATCGGCTTCCCGTCACGGCAGAAATACGCCTCTATTATCCTCTCGGTCCCGCCGACCGCCCTCATGCAATCGAATGAGCATGCCACGGGGATCGTCTGCATGCCCATCTCCTCCAGACGGTCCACGATCGCATCTATGTATCCCGAGTTGCCGTAGACCATCTGCGTTATCGTGAACATCAGGCCTACGGTGATCCTGTCCTTGGTGAAGGAACCGATGCGGGCCTCCGCCTCGGACCCGCTCAACGGACCGTGACGGTACATCACATGGTCAGGGTATGAGATGGGTTCAGGCGGTTGCAGATCGGTACGGCCCAAGCGGAGCGCTATCCACCAGAGCATGCTCACATCGTTCTGCGGGCTCTTGTATACGGAATACCTCTCGAGGAACACGAACTCCTCGTCAGTCCCCGAGAAGAGGTCCCGGGTCATCATGTCGACCTCCAGATTGCCTGTGATCGGTATGATGAATGCCCCGCTCCTCTTCAGCACCTCGGTGTACCTGTCGAACCTGCGGAACCTCCATGGGTCGCCCATGCACCTGATCATCACGCAGTCGGATGCAAGCGTGTCCCTGCAGAGGCTGTCGTATCTGAGGGGATCGTCGTCGCATTCGGTGCTCTGGTAGCCTGAGAAGCGAATATCCACCTGCAGCCTGTCCATCGTCTCCCTGCAGGACCTCATCAATACGTCCGGCGGGGTGGAATCCACGGACAGATACGTTATGCGGATCGGCCCCTCTTCCATGCATGTCCCCTCTTCGATGGTCTTCCCTATCGGATCCTGAACGGATCCTTTTACATCCGACTCAGTGGACCTCTTTCATGGGAGGCTGCTCCCCGGAGAGGAACCTCTCCAGGACCTCCGGTGTGACGGTGCTGCAGATGAGCTCCGCCGCCTCGTTCCCTTTCTCGTTGTAGGGAATGGTGGCGTCCTTGCCCATGTACGAGACCAGGTTCCTCTCGGATGCGGCGAAATAAGTGCTCATGACACAATACTCTGTCAGCATCCCGGTGTACAGGACGCAGTTCACGCCGTTCTCCTTGAGCACCTTCTCCAGATCGGTCTCCTTGAAGCAGTTCATGTGGCGCTTGTGAATGATGATATCGGAATCCTCGCACTCGATCCCGGGAAGCCACTCGTCCCCGTCGTCCCCTGGGTATGCGACATGGGATTCCCCGTCGAAGTGGATGAAGATCACGGGAAGCTTGTATTTGCGGAAGGCCCTCGAGAAACCGTTGATGGCCTCCACGGCCCTGGACCTCCTGGCCTCCCAATCTGGCACTGACAGGGTGAACTTGCGCTGGGGGTCCACGATAACCATGGCCATCCTGCTCCCGTAGATGGAATTGACTATCATGATGGGTAATACCATTCATCCAATATACCAACTTCCACCAAGGACGGTCCTCTCGCACAACCTCCGAATTAACGATAATAATTTTTATCTCTAACATCGAAATCCTATTTCAGAGGAAGGTATGAGCGGATGAGCAGTCCCGGAGCAATACTCGGTGCGATAGTCGTCGCATTCGTATGCCTGGTCGGCATGATCGCATTCTACGAGCCGACGGAGGATTGGGAGCAGCATGATGTAACATATGAGTTGGACGGTGGGGAGTTCCTGAACGATCCTCCGAGCCGTTACACCGTCGGAAGGTATCTGGACGTGCCCGCTCCGGTCAAGGAAGGCTATACGTTCCAGGGATGGTACCTGGACAAGGAGCTCACGCAGTACTTCAACGGCAATACCAAGGACTTCACAGGCAACATAGTCCTCTATGCAGCATGGGGCGACAACCTATCGGGACACTACGTCAAGCTCTCCAAGAGCGGATCCTACTCGAGCATTCTCAACTCCTATGAGATAAGCGGGACCCTGACCTTCACATACCTCTACTACGACGGAGATAAGCAATCGTACTACATCCGCAACGACGATGAGACCACGTACAAGTACAGGACGATAGGGGGCACCACATACACCGACAGCAGCAGCAACTCCTACTGGAGCGGGGGGAGCGACCGCACAATGGTGGAAAAGGGCAAGGAGACCATCCAGACGGCCGCTGGAGAGAAGGAATGCGAAGTCTACGAGTTCAGCTATTCCGGCAGGACCGCGGTCGAGACCCAATGGATCGGCGATGACTGGATCCCCTACAAGATCGTGTTCTACGAATCCACCGGATTCGGCTTCCGCATCAGCGAGAAGCGCATCACCTACACCTATGTGGAGGACGGCGTGGTGGAGCTCCCCAGGGACTGCAACGTGAGCGTCTACCAGGGATACGGGATCACCGTCACCGGCAACGACAGCCCCTACACCATAGGACGGACCGCGACCCTTACGGCCACGGTCACTGCAGGGATGGTGTTCAGCGGATGGTACGACAGCTCGATGAATCTCCTGTCCGACAAGATGACCTACAAGTTCGTCGTCGGAGGGGACATGACGATATACGCCCTGAACAAGGACTCTCTGGACAAGACCTTCGCCTCGGACGAACTCGTAGATCTGGACAGGGAGTTCGGCATAGACGGCGGCACGTATGTGATAACCAACACCGACACCTTGGAGAGCTACGAGGCGGAATCCACGTTCACATTCACGCAGGGAGGACCGTACATCATCCTCACCTCCGACAAGGACGGCAACAACGGCTACTACAACGCGAAGGTCACTGGGGATGCGGACAGGACCTTCAACTGGAAGTACAACCGCATGCCGTACTCCGTCACGATCTCGATCGACTACGACGACATGCTCTACGCCAGGGAATACTATGAGGAGTCGCAGAGGATGGTGGACTCGACCCATAAGCGCGACGCCACGTTCGTCACCCTGAGCTACACCGACGAGGTCATGTCCCCCTACATGGAAGACCTGGTCGACAAGGTGCTCGAAAAGCTCAGGGAACGCTATTCGACGATAAACGAGACCACCTTGCTGGGATACCTACTGGCATTCACGCAGTACATCCAGTACCAGTCCGACGAGGAGTACGTAGGTCCCGAGGAGTACTGGAAGTTCCCGCTGGAGACCCTGTACGACCAGGGAGGGGACTGCGAGGACACGTCCATCCTGTTCGCGGCGATGGCCCATCAGGCCGCCGAGAAACTCGGAATGGATTACGAGGTCGGTCTGCAGCTCCTGCCCGGGCACATGGCCGGGGCGGTGAAGCTGACCTCCAACCCGAGGGGATGGACAACCAACCCCGACGGCTACATCTACGCCGAGACCACGACCACGAGCTACAGCCTGGGCGAGGTACCATATGACATGAGAGACTACTTCACCAGCAGCTACTACTACCGCACCGACGACTCCACCCTGGTGCCGATAGCCTGAAACCACTGTCCCGGGGGCATCCCCGGGATCGATCTTTTGTCGAACCCTTCCCTCGGAACGTATTAATGTTAAGTGGGGGGTTAAGAGGCTGGAAAAGGTGACTGCATGCAGATCTACCGCGATGTTGATGTTGACTCCAGCATTCTGGAAGGGAAGAGGATCTCAGTACTGGGCTACGGCTCCCAGGGGAGGGCGCAGGCCCTGTGCCTCCGCGACTCGGGCGTGGACGTCACCGTCGGCGTCAGAAGGGACGGCGAGTCCTGGAAGGCAGCACAGAAGGACGGGCTGCGCGTAACGGACATCGCGGATGCTGTGAAAGGGGCGGATATCGTCATGATGCTCCTGCCGGACGAGGTCCAAGGCGGCGTCTACAAGGAACTTGTGGAACCGAACCTGAAGTCCGGAGCGGCATTGGAGTTCGCCCACGGATTCGCCATCACGTTCGGGACCATCGTGCCCCCTAAAGATGTGGATGTCATCATGGTGGCCCCCAAGGGCCCCGGCAACATGATCAGGATGATCTTCGAGGAGGGATTCGGCGTGCCGGCCATCTTCAGCATCCACCAGGACAGCACCGGCAAGGCGAGGGACATCGTCCTCGCACTGTGCAAGAAGATGGGATTCACCCGCCCCGGCGTTTTCGAGGAATCGTTCAGGAACGAATGCCACACCGACCTCTTCGGGGAGCAGGCAGTCCTCTGCGGAGGGATCACCGAGTTGATCAAGAAGGCCTTCGAGGTGCTGGTAGAAGCGGGATATCCCCCGGAGATGGCGTACTTCGAGGTGCTCCACGAGACCAAATTGGTCGTCGACCTGATCAACAGGGGCGGTCTGAGCTACATGTGGCGCGAGGTCTCCAACACCGCCGAGTACGGCGGGCTCACCAGGAGGAGCAGGATCGTCACCGAGGACTCCAAGGAGGAGATGAGGAAGATCCTGAAAGAAATCCAGGACGGAACGTTCAGCAACCAGTGGATCTCCGAGTTCGACGGCGGAATGGTCAACATGAGGAAGATGGAGAAGGACGAGGAGGGTCTGCTGGTCGAGAAGGTCGGCAAGGAGATCCGCAGGGAGTTCTTCAACAGGGAGTGAGCCGCATGAACAAGATCATAATCAGGACCAGGAACGCCGAGTTCCAGGCGGAGTTAGACGATTCGGACATCTCCAACTGGATCTGGCTGGAGGCACCGCACAAGCTGGATATCAACATGCTCGGTTCGATGATATACTGCGAGATGCCCATGAAGGTGCTCCTTCCCAAGGACGGGCGCACCACCCAGCTTGAGGTAGGGGATGTCGCATATTGGCCCGGACCCGGCGCATTCTGCATATTCTTCGGCCCCACGCCGCTGAGCGGAGAGGACAGGAAGCCCGTCGCACCGTACCCTGTCATCAGGATCGGCAGGGTGATCGGCGACTGCTCCGGTCTGGAGGACGCCGGCGACAGACAGAGGCTCACCATAGAGCAGACGTTCTGATCAAACTATCGTGAACGAGTGGTCGAAATCGGTGAGTATCTCGCATCCGTTCTTGGTGACGAGGATCGTATCCTCGATCCTTATCCCACCGACTCCAGGGATGTAGATACCTGGCTCTGCGGACACGATGTTGCCCTCGTGGAGGATCTGGTCCGACCTGGGCGACACGCTTATGGCCTGATGGACATCCATTCCGATTCCGTGCCCGAAGGCATGTATGAAAGTTCCCTTAAACTCGGAATCATCGATTATCTTCCTTGCCGCGAGGTCCGCCGCATTGGCGTTGGCACCATCGCGGTACTCCGCTATGCCTGCAATCTGGGCTTCCTTGACGACCTCGTAAGCCCTCTTCAGGACCTCTGGGGGCTCGCCCAGGAACACGGTCCTGGTCATGTCCGAGCAGTACCTGTCGAACTTGGTGCCAAAATCGAACAATGCTGTGTCCCCCTTCTTCAGCCTGTAGTCGCAGGGCATGTGATGGGGTTGAGCGGAATAGGATCCGAACGCGGCGATGGTATCGAACGCGTTGCCTGTTCCTCCGAGTTCGCGCATCCTATTATCCATCCTGGATGCGACCTCCTTCTCGGAGACGCCCTCTGAAAGGTAATCCGGAATCTCCTTGGCGACCTGCGAGGATATCTTGCATGCCTTCCTCGTGGCCTCGATCTCCTTGGCATCCTTGATCGATACGGTGGCGTCGATCGCATTGCCGGCATCGACGGCATCGATACCGCCGACGACCTTCTTCACGTACTCGACCATGGCGTATGTGGCTGCATGGGTGTTGAATCCAACCTTCTTGCATCCGTCCAGCGAATCCTTCAGGAACTTCTCGCGCTCCTCCTTGTTGTGGTATACGCAGATGTTCCCGACGCCGTCCTTGGCGGACTCCTCCTCCAGGGGGCTGACGATGATATCCAGAGTACCGTCCCCACGGACTACCGCGAAGGAGCTCTCGAAGCATCCCCCGGGCTGCTCGGACAGATACCAGAACGTGGAGTCCAGGAAGGGTTCCCCATCGTTCATTATCACTACAGCATCCATGTCGGGAGCGTTCCCGATGAGCCTCTCGGCCCTTGTGCCCTGCATGGGATCAGATCCCGATCCACTGGCTCTTGACTATCCTCTGGAGCGCGGATATGGCGGAGAACACCGAGAGGTTCGAGGTCTTCGGGTTGATCGGGGACGGCACGTTGTACGTGTGCGTGGTCATCTCGCCGAACTCTCCCTTGATCTTCAGCTCGTGGGAGTTGATCTTGATGTTGGGGTCCGCGGCAATGGTGACCATGGTCTTGTCGAATCCGATGCCCATGATGCTGACCGTCGCGGCCACGTTGACGTTCCTGGGGAAGAGCTGCACGGCCTCCCTCGCAGGACCAGTGTACAGGATGGTCTTCTCCTTGATTGACTTGAGGTCAATGCCCTTGTCCTGGATGTACTTGACACCCTCGAAGCTGACCGGGGGCTTGGTGGTGATGAGCTCGACGCTCTCGATCTCGCCGACGGTCGATGCACGGAGCCCGTCGGTACCGCAGATGGCACCCGAGGGAATGTAGACCTTAGCCTCGCACTGCTTGGCCTTCTCGGTGATGGACTCCCTGAACTCGTCGTCCACAAGGGCGCCCACGGACATGACCATGATGTCGACTCCCCTGGCGACGACCTTGGGGATGACCTCGCGTGCCGCATCCTGTGTGGCGCATTCGATGACGAGGTCACAGTGGTAGAGTTCCTCCTCCACATCCTCGACCAGTTCTGCTTTCTTCAGACCGGCGGCGACCTGCTCGGCCCTCTCCTTATCGGAGTCGACCAGGTAGATCCTCTTGACTTCCATCATCTCATCGGCCGCCTGAGCGAGCTTGGAGCCCCTCGAACCGCAGCCTACAATCGTAATGCGCATGCGTTCGTCATGGCCCTCTGTAGATAAAATACTGGCCCTGGATCGACGGTCCGCGGACCATCACAGAATGCCTGGGATCGGAGTATGCCAGCATCCGGGAATGATCTTACCTCTGCCCGTCCCACTCGGCCATGAACTCGTCCAGGAAGGACTCCATGTAATCGTGCCTCTGCTGGGCCATCCTGCGGGCGGTATCGGTGTTCATCATGTCCTTCAGGAGCAGGAGCTTCTCGTAGAAGTGGTTGACAGATGTGCCCTGGTTGGCGAAGTACTCCTCTGCGGACATACCCTCCTTGGGTGCATCGTCCGGTATGTGCATGGCGCGTCCCCTGCTGCCTCCGTATGCGAAGGCCCTGGCTATCCCTATGGCGCCGATGGCGTCCATGCGGTCCGCGTCCTGGACTATCTTCCCCTCGAGCGTGTCCGGGGACACGGAATCCTTGCCCTTGAACGATACCTGTGAGATTATCCTGCAAACGAGGTCCTGGATCCCTTCGGGGATGCCCTCGGAATCCATGAACCTCCTCGCGTTGCAAAAACCGTTGTCGCCGAAGATCTTGCGGTCGTCGACGTCGTGAAGCAGGGCGGCCAGACGCACTATCCCCTCGTCCCCTCCCTCCTCGGAGCAGATCGTCCTAGCGAGGTCGTGGACCCTTACGGTGTGATAGATGTCGTGACCGCTGCTGTCACCCTGGAATATGTTTCTGGCGAACGACTCGGCCCTTTGGAAGAGCTGTTCGTCCATCTCACTTTCTGGGGTGGGCCCTGAGATGGAGCGCACCGGCGGCGATGGCCGCAATGATCAGAACGATGAGACAGTCGTAAAACAGGTTGTTGTAACCCGAGCTCTGTGCAGGCGCATCCTCGATCTCATCCGAGGTCACGAGCGGAGGTTGGTCCGCATCTGCGACGTCCGCCACGGGGGCGATTGCGATGACGGCCAGTGCCAGGACGGCGATGGCCGCGATCGTTGCTTTGTTGGACATATTTGGAGAATCCAGACCCGCCTATAAAAACGTTTAATTGCCCGTTCCCGATGCTTCGGGCATGGAGAGATACATCCTCATCGATCACACGGCGGACATGATGGTCAAGGCCTTCGGGAACACCTTGGAGGAATGCTTCGCCAACGCCGGTTATGCGCTCTTCGACCAGACCGTGGACCTCTCCGGGATCGGCACCTCGGAGGAGGCCGACATAAGGGTCACCGGCATGGACGACGAGGACAGGCTGTACTCGTTCCTGTCCGAGCTGCTGTTCATCGAGGATGCGGACAACCTCATCCTGAAGGAGTTCCAGGTGTCCTTCGACGGCGAGGATGTCGTGTGCCATGCCAGAGGGGAGACCCTCGACCGTAGCAGGCACAGGATCCGCTCCGAGGTGAAGGCGGTGACGTACCACATGATGGAGATCGACAGGGAGACCCCGTCGGTCACCGTCCTTTTCGACGTCTAACGGCCCGACCAATGGCTTTTATGAGACGAGCCCGATAGGGTGGACGATGCTCAGACTTGGATGGTTCTCTACCGGAAGGGGTCCCGGATCCCGCAATCTTCTGAAGGCCGTTATGGATCACAAAGAGAGCGGGGACCTCGATATCGAGATCGCCTTCGTATTCTGCAACTGGGACAACACCGAGGAGGACAATCCCAAGAGGGAGCAGAGGAAGATGTTCTTCGACATGGTCGAGGGATACGGCATACCTCTGGTCACCGCATCATGGAAGACGTTCAGGCCGGACCTGTGGGAGAAGGACCAGGAGGCCTGGCGCAACGAGTACGGGAAACTCCTGAGAGAGCTCACCGGGAAATACGATTTCGATTTGGGCATCCTTGCGGGATACATGCTGTGGATGGACGACGAGACATGCAGGCAGTACGACATGCTCAACCTCCATCCCGCCCTCCCGGACGGGCCCAAGGGCACATGGCAGGAGGTCATCTGGCAGCTGATCTCCGAGGATGCCGACAGGCAGGGCGCGATGATGCACATCTGCACCGAGGAATGGGACCGCGGAGCGGCCCTCACGTACTGCGGATTCCCCATCCGCGGGGAAGGGTACGACGGCCTCTGGCAGGACATGAAGGATAAACTGTCCGGGAAGAGCCTGGAGCAGATCAAGAAGGACGAAGGCGTCGATGAGCCGCTGTTCAGGAAGATAAGGGAGGACGGTGCCAAGCGCGAGCTCCCTCTGATCGTATCGACCATCCGCGCATTCGCGGAGGGCAAGGTGGAGATCCGTGACAAGAAGCTGTACTCGGAAGGGAAGAGACTGGACTCCCCCTACGACCTGTCCGAGCAGGTCGATGCCTCCCTGAGGTGACACTATGCCGGACGAATTCGACCCCACAGTGGAGCTTGGTCTTCCGCCGGACAGATATGTCGTATGCACATGCCACGGATTCCTCGTCAGGAACGATCTGATCAGGGACCTGTGCGGCAGGTTCATCGAGAACGGCGAGCATTTCTACGACGTCATCGAGAGGTACGACAGGCTCACATCGTACGTTCTGAACAGGGAAGACGCCACCGCGGGCAGCTATGTCAAATGGTGCGTCCCGTTCATGAAGGCCTATGGTGCGACCGATCATCTGATCCACGAATGCTGCGAGGAGACCTTGGAAATGATGCCCAACGCGGCCAGGACCATGAAGTACATCTCCAACCTGCTGCCCACCAACATCACCACGTTCTTCTACGAGCACGGGACCATGGAGGTCCGCGACAGGCTCGGGTTCAACCTGTGCGACTATGCGGACACCAAATTGTGCCTCGACCAATCCATACTCGGACGCCAGGAGGCCCGCAAACTCAGGGAGGTCGCCGAGGAGATCTGCAGCCTGAAGGTCCCGAAGGGATTCTACCAGCTGAACGTGCCCACCGAACTTTTGGACGACGACATCAGGATCATCAAGACCATGGACTCCGTCCTCAGCGAGAGGATCTCGGACGCGGGAGCGCTCAGCCTGATGGAATCCACCGACCCCATGACATCCCACAAGAAGGCCTACCGCATGCTGGACATCAGAAGGCAAACGGCCATCGACCTGGACATGACCATGTACATCGGCAGCTCCTCCACGGACTTCCAGCCCATGGACCTCGTGAGGGATGCCAGCGGACTGTCGATAGCCTTCAACGGGGAAGACTTCGCCGTGAGGGGATGCAACGTCGCCATCCTTTCCGAGGACACCACCACGGCATCGATATTCGCATCGATGTTCATGGACAAGGGTCCGATGGCCTGCATGGAACTGGCGGACAAATGGAGCCGCAAGTACCTCGAGAGGATGGAGTTCCCGGACCAGAGCCTGATGGACAGATTCCTCGCAGAGCATCCCGACGACCTCCCGGACGTCTATAAGGTGGACGACGACAACGTCGACGAGATATCGAAGAGGAGCGACAAGTTCCGCAAGAAGGTCCTCAAACGATCGCATCGCAGATACGATCGATCATGACAGAAGGTTCTCCGCCTCAAGGATGAGCCTCACGAACTTCTCGCCCTTCTCGGTCATGTCTATGCGCATGGCCCTGGAGATCGGCACCTCCTTCTGGACGATGAGCCCCTGTTCCTCCAGCACCGCCAGCTTGTCCGGCATGCGGTCGTTGTTGGCCACCCCCTCGTAGAGTTCCATCCTGGTGCATCCGCCGCGCTCGTGCACGAAAAGCAGTATCCCGAACATGTGCTTCTTCTCGAAACCGAGGATGGGGTGAGACATGCCCCTTGAACTGTCCGGATGGTTATCATAATTTCGTATATCTCCAGTGGAAACGGTGCTGTGAACTGTATACAGCAGGGCGTAAACGCATTATCTCGGATCACTTATCGTACAGGACAGTCCGATCCCCGCCGGGACGGACAAGGATGTTCACATGTCATCGGGAACTTTCATATCTGATACCGGACGGCCGGCAGAACGCACGATCCATGACGGGGTGATCAAATGATGCCCCTCCTGTGGGTGGTGGTCGGAGGCCTGCTGGAACCCGTTTGGGTGATCGGCCTGAAGAAGTACAACAGCACCCACTCCCTACTATGGGGAGCGTTCGCGGTGTTCTTCATGATACTCAGCCCCGCGCTCCTGGCGATTGGGATGAAGGACATGGCCGTGGGCACATCGTACTCGATCTGGACAGGGATCGGGATAGTCGCCACGCTGCTGTTCGGATACATCCTCTACAAGGAGAGGCCGGGCAAGGTCCGCATCGCCCTGGCGATGGTGATACTGGTGTGCGTCGTGCTGCTCGAGCTCACACAGGGGGCTTGAATATGGAGAAGGCATGGATACCGGTTCTGGCCGGGGGGCTCGTCGAAACCATGTGGTCATGCACCATGAAGATGTCCAACGGTCTGACCGACATACCTTACACGATAGTGACGCTCGTTCTGCTGGTGATTAGCACTGTGCTGCTGAACCAAGGGCTCAAGGCCGGGCTGCAGATGGGCGTGTGCTATGCGGTCTGGGTCGGGATAGGTGCCGCAGGTTCGATCGTGGCAGGGATACTCGTCTTCGGGGACAGCTTCGACCTAGTCGGGGCGGTGCTGCTGATCATACTCCTGGGAGCGATAGTGGCGATGAACGCCCTGCCTTCCGAGGAAGAAAAGAACGGCAAGGACGGGGCGACGGAGTGAATCCGTCCCCATCCGTAAACCTTTTCGATCCCTCCCGGGACCCGTCATAAATATCCCGCATACCATCCCTGAGAACGATAGGAATGTTCAGAGAGATCACCAGATCGCACAAGGCCCTCCCCAGGGAGGAGTGCCTCGAAATCCTGAGGAACGAGAAGAGAGGGGTTCTGTCGCTGATCGGCGACAACGGCTACCCGTACGGGATGCCCCTCAACCACTTCTACAACGATGAGGACGGCAGGATCTACTTCCACAGCGGGATGGAGGGCCACAAGGTGGACTCCTTCAGGAAGGACGATAAGGCATCGTTCTGCGTGTACGACGGAGGATACCGCAACGAGGGCGACTGGGCCCTGAACATAAGGTCGGTCATAGTCTTCGGACGCATAGTCGAGATCGACGACAAGGAGGAGATCTTCAGGATCTCCAGGCTCCTCAGCCATAAGTTCACCCTGGATGACGGGTACATCGAGGACGAGATCAGGAAGCACGGCTACAGGACGCTCATGTTCGCCCTGATCCCGGAGCACATGACTGGGAAGATCGTGAAGGAATCCTGAAGGACCGTGACCTTCTACCACTTAGGTCTTAGGTCGATAGAAAAGAAATACGAAATCGGGAATCATCGCCCGTGATCGACGGATTCACCATTATCGACGGCCATGCGCACACCTACATGGACGACCTCGCGGAAAGGATAATCACCTCATTCACCGCGCTCCACATGATGGAGCCTTCCCCCTCGATCGGGAAGGGCACCTACGATGACCTCGCCGGCAGCATGAGGAACAACAGTCTGGACATGACCGTCACGGCCAACTTCGGCCCCGTGAAGGCGGTGGACAGGATCAACGCGTGGACCCTGGACGAATCGAAGAGAAGGGGATGCATCATCCCCCTGGTCTCCGTCTATCCGGGCATGTCCGCCGATGCGCTGGAGGCGCTCGTCGCCAAAGGGGCCAAGGGGATCAAGATGCACAACGGGATCCAGGAATACGACGCCTGCGATCCAGGGCTGGATGATGTCTACGAAGTGTGCTCCAGACTGAAGCTTCCGGTCACCCTGCATTGCGGGGAGGTCTCCAGGCATCATCTGAACGACCTCACGGACGAGCCCCACATGGAGGATGCCGTGAGAACCCATCCGGACGTCAGATTCGTCATAACCCATCTGGCCGGAGGCGATCCCGATACGGTCTTCCATCTTGCTTCCAGATACCGCAACATCATCTTCGACACATCGATAGCCTTCACCGGCGAGCACTGCATCCACCGCATCCACGATGATTTCTGGGAGGACGACTCCGATGCGGCCGAGGCGTTCAGGAAGGTCGGATGCGACAGGGTCGCCTTCGGCTCGGATTATCCTTACGGGAACCCGATCAGCGATGTGAGGCGCATACTGTCGATGGACCTCACCGATGAGGAGAAATCGCTCATCCTGGGAAGGAACACCCTGCGCCTGTACGGCATGGATTAACCGCATCATAGTTCGGGACCGTCCCACTCCGGTTCGAACTCATCGAAGAAACACGCCGCGAACAGAGGGTAGTGCTCGAATCCATCACCATCCTTGCGGATGTTGGAATTCTCGAAGATCATCGCCCTGTCGATCCTGTATATCGACCTTGCCTTGGATATGGACGGTGCCGATCTGTCCTTGCCGGATTTCACCTCGATCACGCAGATTCCGTCGCCTGTCTCGACCACAAAATCCAATTCCATGTGCTCCTTGCCCTTTGTCACGGAGTAATAGCGAGGAACGTAGCCCGCCTTCATCAGGCCTTCAGCTACAGCATTCTCGGTTATAGCCCCCTTGTTGTAGTCCGCCCTTCCATCGTACACCGCCTTGAGGCAATTGTCTCCGAATCTGTTGATCAGCATCCCTGTGTCCGACTGATAGATCTTGAACGAGTCCCTCTTCGACCTCAGCGGCAGGGACATATCCATCACGGAATAGCAGAAGTTACCGTAACCGGCTCCTTTTATCCATAGGATATTCTCCGAATAACGGTCCGCAGCCTTCCTCGAAGCTTCTCCGCTTATGCGGGAGTACATGAACTTCTTGTTGGACTGAGCAAGCTGATCCGGTATCGACTCGTAGCATTCCGCAGTCTTCATCGCATCCAGGCGGGAGTTGTACCTGTTGATGTCCCTTAGGCAGCTCTGATTCAGTTCGGTCAGGACCCTCTTCACTCCGACGAAATTGCCCGTCTCGATAAACGAAGACACCGAGGCTGGCATCCCACCGACCACCATATACTCCCGATACAGGGATTCCATCTTATTCAGGACCACCTCGTCCATCGTTTCGCAGTCGCGTATGCATTTGCGTACTGAACCGATCACTCCTTCGGATATTCCTCTGGCCCACAGATATTCCTCGAAATCCAGAGCGAACATCGTGACCGTCTTCTCATAACCCATGGGAATCAGGATGTTCCTCTCATCCGGATCGTCATGGAGCCCCGGCATCCTCACGCCCGGCATCGACCCGGAGGCTATGATGTCGAAACCGCTCTCAGACAGATACTTGAGAGACGCATATGCGTCCGGGCAATCCTGTATCTCGTCCAGGAAGATCAGGGTGCTGCCGGGAACAGGATGTGCCTCCGGATGCGTCACGGACAGACGTAGGATTATCGATTCCGGAGATAATGTACCTTTGAAGATATCGCGATCATCGGGATTCTCGGCGAAGTTGAGCTCTACGAGGTCAGCGTATTCGTTCTTCGCGAACTCGCGGATGATGAATGTCTTCCCGACCTGACGCTGACCGCTTATGACCAACGGCCTGTGGTCCCTGCCTTTCCAATCGATCAGATACGCGTATATCTTCCGTCTCAGCATCAGTGGCAATCATGGACTACTGATTATATTACAATTTTCCCGATGGAATATTGTAATTAGTTACAATTTTCCCGATGGATTATTGCATATAATTACAATTTTCCAGATTGTGACCTGCACCCACTCGAACGTATCGCCGGCAGAGCAGGCATCAGGCCTGCACCGGCACCAGCCTTCCGCCCTGTATCGTATCCTCGGTGATATTACCGATGTACTTCAGATACTCGGTGAAGGCCTGTGCCTCATCGCCTGCCAGCTGCATCGGATAGTCCTCAAAGGCCGTCATCCCGTTCCCTCCGTTGGCCAAGAAGTCGATGGTGCATACGGTGTACGTGGCATCGAGATCGACCTCCTCCCCGTCGATGGTTATGGACACCACCTTGGACATAGGGTCCTTGGAAGTGTCATAATGCACGGTGATCCCGGACACCTGGATGAGAGAACCCGACATTTCCCCGGTCCGCTTGTAGGACAGCTCCATCACATCGTACAGGGTCTGGCCGGTCACGGTCATGGTCACGAGATCGTCCTGGAAGGGCATCACATCGTAGACGTCCTTGAGCGTGATGTCGCCCTGCTGGATGCTCGCACGGATCCCTCCTCCGTTCACGAAGGCGACCTGCGAATCCGTGTACCACCTCATTGAATCGGTGGCGAGGTCGGCCAGGTTGGTCTCATAGACCCTGACATGCGAACGCTCCCCGTCGAGATATACCTCGGTATGGCCCACCTTCTCCGAGAGCATGTTGTCGATGATCAGATGGACCTCATTCACGACCGTTTCCACCTTGCGGTCGGACATGGCCTCATGATGGAGCTTCGCCGAGATCGCTCCGTCGCGGTCCACGGTGATCACTCCGACGTTCTTGTTGTGGCACCCTGTGCTCGCGATCACCGTATTGCTGGGCTTCAGCTCCCTCGAACCGTCAGATATCTTCCCGTCCTCCATCTCGGTGTGGCTGTGCCCGTCGATGAAGATGTCAATCCCCTCTACCTGCGAGCAGATATCGTCTGAATAGATGTACTTCGACTTCATCGTGCCGATGTGGCCTATGGCGACTATGCAATCAACATCCATGCCCTTGAGCTTGGCGACCATACGCTTGGAGGCCTCGATCGGATCGGTGACCATAGAATCTCCCATATTGCCCTTCTTAGTGGTAACCGGCGTGTCTGGGGTCAGAATGCCGAAGCATCCCAGCCTGACTCCGTTCTTCTCGAGCACGATGTACTCCGGGAACACGCTCTCGCCCGTGGACTTGTAGACCAGGTTGGAGCAGATGATTGGATAATTGAGCTCAGATATCCTCTCCATCATTACGGGGAATGTGAAATCGAACTCGTGGTTCCCTGGTATGCCGACATCGTAACCGACCTCGTTCATGACAAGGACCGATGCGTATCCCTCGGTCAGCGTCCCGTATGAATTGCCCTGCAAGAAATCGCCCGCGTCCATTGTGAAAACAACCTTGCCCTCGGACTCGTACTTGTCCTTCAGGGCCTTGACGGTGGAGAAACCCAGGTTCCCGTCGTCGCCGTAGTAGCAATGCGTGTCGTTCGTGTGTATTATGACGAATCCGTCGTCCGACGGCTCAGAGCTGTCGTAGACCAGATATGAACAGAACAGTGCCAACAGCACGATGACTGCCGAAGCAACCAAGATATCGCGGGTGCGCATATGAGCAGGACGGGTTCGTAGTTTAAAGCGTTAAGCCTGGGCTGTCGGCCGAGGCGTCGCATGAGGAATAGGAAGAACAATGGTTCGGTGTTTTACATCGGTGTTGAAGGGGCGGTTGCCCGCCCCCGAGGTTACACCTGTGGAGGAATGAAATGAGTCCGACACTGACATCATACGATCCCTATCACCCTCTCGTCCTGTTTCACTATACGATCCATGGACTGTCACACCCCGTCCGCTCAGATCTTAGCGAGCGCCTGCTCCAGGTCAGCAATGATGTCCTTGATGTGCTCCGTACCGATGGAGAGCCTGATCGTGGAAGGCGATATACCCTGCTCGCGAAGCTCCGCCTCGGTCAGTTGGGAATGGGTGGTTGATGCCGGGTGGATCACCAGCGACTTCACGTCTGCCACGTTGGCCAGCAGGGAAAACAGCTCCAGGCTGTCGATGAACTTCTTGGCATCCTCCTCTCCGCCCTTGATGTCAAAGGTGAAGATGGATCCCGCTCCGTTGGGGAAGTACCTCTCGTACAACGCATGGGTGGGCTGGTCCGGCAGCGACGGATGGCTGATGCTCTTGACCTTCGGGTTGCTCTTGAGGTAGTCGATCACCTTCAGCGTGTTCTCGACGTGCCTGTCGACCCTTAGGGACAGCGTCTCCAGACCCTGCAGGAGCACGAATGCGGTCACAGGAGAGATGGATGCTCCGGTATCGCGCAGGAGTATCGCCCTGATTCTAGTCACGAACGCGGCAGGCCCCAGCGCCTTGTAGAAGCTGATGCCGTGGTAGCTCGGGTCGGGCTCGGACAGGCCGGGGAACTTCCCGTTGCCGTAGTCGAACTTGCCGCCCTCGATGATCAAACCACCCAGGACAGTACCGTGCCCACCGATGAACTTGGTGGCGGATTCGACGACTACGTCCGCACCATGCTCCAGAGGCCTGATGAGGTACGGTGTCGCGAATGTGTTGTCCACCACGAGGGGGATGCCGTGCTTGTGGGCGATCTCTGAGAGCTTCTCGAAATCCGCCACGTTGGAATTGGGGTTGCCCAGGGTCTCCACGAACAGGGCCTTGGTCCTGTCGTCGATGTTCTTCTCGAGGTCCTCGTAGTCGTCGGGATCGGCGAACCTCGTCTTGATACCGTATGTGGGCAACGTGTGCTCCAACAGATTGTATGTTCCTCCGTAGATCGTCTTCGATGCCACGATGTTGTCGTTGGCGCCTGCAAGGTTGAGGATCGTGTACGTTATCGCTGCTGCTCCGGATGCGACGGCGAGCGCTGCGCTTCCGCCCTCGAGTGCCGCTATCCTCTTCTCTAGCACATCCTGGGTCGTGTTGGTGAGACGACCGTAGATGTTTCCTGCATCCCTCAGACCGAACCGGTCTGCGGCGTGCTGGGAATTGTGGAACACGTAGGATGTCGTGAGGTAGATCGGGACGGCCCTCGAATCCGTCGCCGGATCGGCCTGCTCCTGCCCCACATGGAGCTGCAGTGTCTCGAATCTCTGCTTCTTGCTGTTGTTAGGTCCGTTGGGAACATTCTCTGTTGTCATTATGATTTCTCCTTTGATCGAAACCGGCTGTTATTCGTATCCGAATATTTGATGCCGATTTTATTCGACTCTGAATATTGCATATCCGTAGGAACTATTTATACATTTCATATATGAATATAGTAGAATATCAAAATCAGACTGAAAAACAGTCGATTTTGAGTGATAATAAGTGATTTTGATAGATTTTCGTCTATAATTCAATGAAAACATTGCATCGTCCGGCAAATTCTAATTACTTATTTCATATATGAAAATAGTAAAATATACGGTAGATAATCTGATGGTCATGAGTCAGATCAATGACCGTAAACAATACGCGATAGAGACGACCGTCATACATGGCGGCGGACAGATAGACGAGGCCACCGGCGCCGTGAACGTCCCGATATATCAGACGTCCACGTTCAAGCAGGACGGACTTGGGAAGAACAGGGGGTACGAGTACTCCCGCACAGGCAACCCTACAAGAAAGGTCCTCGAGGACCTCATAGCAGAGCTCGAGGGCGGAACGGCAGGTTTCGCTTTCGCATCCGGGATGGCCGCAATATCCACTGTATTATCTCTATATAGGACGGGGGACAGGATACTGATCTCCAGGAACGTGTACGGCGGAACGTTCCGCGTGCTCGACAAGGTGTTCAAGAACTTCGGTATAGAATACTCCATATTGGGATCGGAGGACCCTGCGGACCTGGAGAGGAGCATATCTGATGGTGTGAAGGCCATCCTGCTGGAGAGCCCGGCCAACCCTCTCATGGCGGTGACCGACATCGCGGCATTCTCCGAGGTCGCCCACAGGAAAGGCGTTCAAGTGATCGTGGACAACACGTTCATGACGCCCTACCTCCAGAGACCTCTGGAGCTCGGAGCGGACATCGTGGTCCACAGCGGGACGAAGTACCTCGGAGGGCACAGCGACCTGGTGGCCGGACTCGTTGTCGTGAAGGATAAGGATACAGCGGACAGGCTGGCGTTCCTACAGAATGCCATTGGCGGGATCCTTCAGCCGTTCGATTCGTTCCTCCTCATCAGAGGCATCAAGACCCTGTCCGTGAGGATGGACAGGCATGTCGAGAACGCGAAACGCCTGGCGGAATACCTGGTCAGCAGCCCCGATGTCTCCAAGGTGTACTACCCCGGACTGGGATCCGATCCCGGGTACGAGGTCAGCAGGAAGCAGGCGAAGGAGGCCGGTGCGATGCTCTCCTTCGAACTGAAGCCGGGCCATGATCTGAACAGGTTCTTCGAATCGCTGGAGCTCATCTCTCTGGCGGAGAGCCTCGGAGGGGTCGAGTCCCTCGTATGCCATCCGTCCACGATGACGCATGCTTCCATCCCGGAGGACATCCGCAGGGAGGTCGGGATCACCGACGGCCTCATCCGCCTCTCGCCCGGACTGGAATCCGCAGATGACCTGATCCGCGACCTCGACAATGCGATAAGGGGGTCCAGAACGGCTTGACGCTGTACGGTTCAGTGAAGGAGATGATCGGCGAGACACCGATCGTCGAGCTTACCCGCATGGGCCTGCCGGAAGGGGTCAGGGCCTTCGCCAAACTGGAGATGAGTAACCCCGCCGGCAGCGTGAAGGACCGTGTCGGACAGTACATGGTCAGGGATGCCGAAGAAAGGGGTCTGCTCAAAGAGGGGTCGACCATAGTCGAGGCAACCGCGGGCAACACAGGTATTGGATTGGCGCTTGCCGCTCTGGATAGAGGGTACAGGGTCATATTCACCGTCCCCACCAAGTTCTCCGAGGAGAAGCAGAAGATCATGAAGGCCCTCGGCGCGGAGATCGTCAACACCCCCAAGGAGGAGGGCATGCTCGGCGCCGTCGCGGAGGCGGAGAGGATCAAGGAAAAGATACCGGGAGCCATCTCGCTGAAGCAGTTCGAGAACATGAGCAACCCGCGCTGCCATTACGAGACGACAGGACCGGAGATCTACAGGGACCTCGAAGGGAAGGTCGACTACGCCGTGATGGGCGCCGGGAGCGGAGGAACGTTCTCCGGAGTGGTCGGCTATCTGAAGAGCAGGAACCCCGGGATCAAAGGCGTCCTGGCCGATCCCATCGGCTCCATCATCGGCGGCGGAGAGAGCTCCGCATACGAGATCGAGGGCATAGGCAACGATTTCATCGCCAACACAATGGACACATCCCTGATCGACCTCGTGTTCAAGGTGAGTGACCAGGAGGCTTTCAGCATGTGCCGCGAGCTCGCCCGTAAGGAGGGCATCATAGCAGGTCAGTCATCCGGCGCTGCGATGGCGGCGGTCATGAAGCTCAGCAGAACCATCGATTCGGGGAACATCGTCACGGTGTTCCCGGACAGAGGCGACAGGTACCTGAGCAAGGGCCTGTTCGGATGATCCGATCGCAGGACCGGCAAACCACTTACCCATCCTTCTATACATTGTTTGGACAGCGGTTGGCATCGAACATCGACCGTTGCGGAGATTCGAACCTCGGGATCATCAAAGCAAGATGCTTGTCAGTTGCCACCCTTTCCAAACACACGGAGGTAGTGTCGATTATGCAGCATCGTGTCTTTCACGATGCCTGATGAACCTTCAGAACTATGAGGTGAAGAAGAAAGTGGTTTTCGTCGGGCAGAATCACCCGACGGCTTGAAAGGAATCATACGACGGTCAGATCTGGCTTGCCGGTGGCCCTCGCGACCACCTTGACCTCCAACACAACATTGCCCTCGTCACTGGTGCCGTATGTCTTCTTGATCACATCGTAATCCACGACGACATTGGTTGCCCCGGACCTGGTGACATCCTTCGATGCCAGCTCCCCGGAGCGCTCCTTTGCGAATGCGATTGCCTCCTCGAGGTTGCTGAACTTGAACTTGTTCTTGTCCAACAGCACGATGGACGGCGGATTCGACGAATACGCCCCCTCCTCCGGCTGTATCAGCAGGGAGGTCTCCTTAAAGATGGATCCCGATATCGCACCGACCGCATTCCCCACGTCCGAATCCTCCGGAAGCAGGAGCTCCGTGCCGAAGATCTTCGCCACCCTGGGCAGCCAGGATCCGACGGGCGCCCCTATGCCTATCAGGGGCTTGTCTATCCTGATCGATATCCCGAAGTCCGCCCCGTGCTTCCCTGTGATGGCCTTCATTATCAGGCTCTCGGTGAGCTCGTCGACCCTGTCGTGTCCGCTGTCGTCCAGGATAAGGTTGCTGACGATGCTCCTGGCAATCTTGAACGTGATCATGTCCTTCAGCGTGGAAATGAACCTCTCCGTCGGCTGGTCGACCTTCCTGGCTAGGAAGTCCACCGCGAGCCTGGAGGCCCTGTCGTCGTATTGGATGTACGAGCCGTCGGCATGCAGTATGTCGGTGGGGGTAATGCCTATCCTGGTGATGAGTCCTAGCCTCTCCAGCTTGGAGACATTGAACGCATACGGGAGCACCCCGATCGCGTTCCCGGCCTCCTCCAGGTCGTACGGCCTCTCCGATATCAGGTCCAGGAACCTTAGGTCAGCCTCCTGGAGGGATTCGGTCGTACGCGACTTCGCAACGGTGAAGAACTCCAGCTCCTGCACGAGCTCGTCCAGCCCCACGGTGTTCGCCTGGCGGCTGGGGATGCGCTTGGCCAGGACCTCGAGCCTCGGCAGTATGTTGTCCCATTTGGTCGCCGCTATGCACAGCGGGATCACACGTACCGCGGTCAGATACGGAACGGTGCCGTTGACCACTACCCTGCTGTCCCCTCCGATACCATATGTGGACACCGCCGCGGCCAACACGTGGGTCCTCTTCCCGCCGATCAGTGCGCCCTCCTTCTCGAGACGGGGCCTGCCGTCCCTCAGCACGCCGATATCCGTGGTGGTCCCACCGATGTCGACGATGATCGCATCCTTCTGCCCCGTGAGCCTCTTCGCCCCGGTTATGCTGGATGCAGGTCCGGACAGCACGGTCTCCACTGGCCTCTCCATGGCCTGCTCTTCGTTTATGATGCTGCCGTCACCCTTCACTATCATCAGCGGGGCCTCGATGTCGTACTCCTTCAGGGACTCCTTCACCGATCTGATCAGATCCGTGATCACCGGGATCAGCCTGGCGTTCATCAGCGCCGTGGTGGTCCTCTCATTGTACCCCAGGCTTGACGACAGGTCGCTGCCCAGCACTATGGGCACGTCCAGGATTGACCTGGCCAGTTCCGCTAATCTCAGCTCATGCGACGGATTCCTGATGCTCAGGTATCCGGTGATCGCGATGGCGTCCACCTTGTCCCTGATGCTCTCGAAGAACGTTATCGCTGCGGCCTCGTCCAGAGGGACCTTCTCGTTGCCGTGGAGGTCATGTGATCCAGCCACCAGCACGCTCACGTCAGCGGGCACCGTTCCCTCGTACTGCCTCCCGATGTTCACCAGCGCCACACGGCATCCCTTCCCCTCGACCACCGAGTTGGTGGCCAGGGTGGAAGACAATGACACCAGCTCCACATTCTTCAGGAGCTCCCTGTCATGCTTCCCTATGCTGCCCGATATGCCTATCACCAGATCGTTGCGGGTGGTCAGGTCCTTCGCCCTGCTGACTATCCTGCCGGTCTCGAAATCCACCACCACGCTGTCCGTGTACGTTCCGCCTGTATCTATTCCCAATCCGTATGTCATCATCATCACCTGTTCAAGACCGTTATGCCCCTGCTGTCCAGATCGTTCCTTATCACGCCGGCGATATGGTCGCTCAGCACCCTCTCCTGGACGAGGCTGTTCACATCGTTCGAGCTCCTCAGAGGGAATTCGGCGTCGCATCTTGCGCAGCGGACCTTCGAGCATCCGTAGTATGCCTTGGAGCACCCCCTGCACGCCACCGCCCTCGCATAGACCAGCGAGAAACTGAACCCGCAGTACGGGCAGTCCATCTTCCTCACCGATGCCGTGGATTCGTACGAGAATCCCTTTCCCTGCATTGCGTTGAAGTATCCGTTCATCCGAATCCCCTCCTGACCGGTTCAGAACGAACCGTACTGCTTCGCGGACCTCACGAACGCGTCTATGTTGTCCAATCTGCAGGTGCTGGTGGGAGGCACTTCGCATCCCGATGCGAGCACGTATCTGGAGTTCAGCCCCCTCTCGCAGAGAGCGGTCTTCACCTCCTGGGCCAATGCCCTGGTGGACGACTCCACCTGCTCGACGGTGTACTGCTCGAAGGCCTGCGGATCCAGGTTCCCTGCCACGAGGGTCTCGTCCGCATAGCCCTTGCCGATCACCTGCGATGCCGACAGCGAACCCTCCACGAGGGGGTAGTAGGCCATCGAGTAGATCGAGGGCTTGAACTCCTTGATCTGGGTGTCCAGATGGGGGAGGTCCGCACAGTTGTGTATGGTGACGGCCATGCCGTTGGCCTTGGTGGCATCATTCAGCTCCGGAGCGAAATGGTCCCCTTCCAACGCCTTGTACTCCGAATCGTCCAGCACGGAGTAGTTCGCCCAGAGGTAGTCCCAGCAGATTGCGGAGACGCCGGTCCTTCCCACGGCCTCGACTATGTCCTTCTCGAATTCCGTTATCTTCCTGAGGGACCTCTTGATGGTCTCCGGCTCGTAGATGTAGTCCAGGAACACCTTCTCCGCCGTGGCGGACTGGGTGAGGACGAGGAGCGGACCTTCCAGGAATGCGGACGTGACCGCCTCCTTGCCTATCTTCTTCGCGATCAGCTCCGAGCCTCTGATTATGGTGCCGATCCTTCCCTCGTTGATGTCCGGGACCTCCAGCCTGTCGTAGTCCTCGAGGTCCTTGATGAACGGCCCGTCGACCGAAGGTGTGTGAGCATCGTCGAAGCGGACGTGCGAGCCAAGGTCGGCAGCTATCACTGACAGGTCCATCAGACCTATGGCGAAATCCAGGTCGAACCTCCTGTGCACGGCCTCGAAGCCGTTGGCGTAGTTGGCGGGATCCCTGGCCCACTGCTCGTATGTCATCTTCCCGCCGTCCAGCAGCTGGCGCGACACACCGCAGGCTATCGGGTACACGGGCAGACGGTCCACAGGCTCGTCGTTCAGGGCAGCCTGCACCCTTTCCAGATGAGATAGTTCCTTCACCATGTCAGGACGCTCCGTTCTTGATCCACTGCACCGCGTTCTGCGCGTTCTTGTCCCAATGGTCGGCGCCTATGCTCTTGGCGAACTCTGGGGATGTCGGCGACCCTCCGACGGTGATGGTCACCTTCTCGCGGTAACCGTTCTCGGTCAGCAGGTCGAAGCTGTCCTTCATGAGGAACATCGTAGAGGTCATCAGGGCGCTGAGCGAGAGATACTCCGAATGGTTCTCCTGAATGGCATCGGAGATGGTCTCCGCAGAGACGTCCTTGCCCAGGTCCACCACATTGTATCCCGCAGCGATGAGTAGCGTCTTGTAGATGTTCTTCCCGATGTCGTGCACGTCGCCCTCGACCACTGCCAGTGTAACGGTCTTCTTGCTGTCGGCGGCGGTCTTGGGTATCGCCGGGAGCAGCACGTCCAGCGCGGCATACATCGTGGATCCCGCGGCCAGAAGCTGCGGGAGATACGCCTGGCGTTTTGAATAGAGATCCCCGACCAGTGTGACTCCTTTCAACAGTCCTTCGTTGATCGCCTCTACGGGGTCGACCCCCTCTTCCAGGATCCGCCTCGCGATGTCTGCAGCGTCGCTGCGCTTGTAAGTGACGATCGCGTTGGTCAGATCCCCTATCAGTTCTTCTTTCGTCATTTTTCACCTTCCGGTTTGTTTCAGCAATTGGTTCTATGCTGCATCAAATATTTAACTAATTTCCTATCAGAAAATAGTAGAATAGATTTGAAAGCAAAGAATCATACAGACAACTGATGAGTATGTTCGAAGAACGACATGGTTGAATGGTAGCAGACAAAACTAAGTTAATTCAAGCGATCAGCTGGCAGCGGCGCTGGACGAAAACTCGCGAATAATCGCTCAGGCAAAACGCGATGCTGCTAATGAGTCCGACATCTGATGCTCATCGTTTCAGCGCATGCCCGCATACCGGGCATGCGGGATCCCTCTTAAACCGCACCGGCGTGACCCTGCCGTTCGACAAGTCATAAGAGAAGAATGTCCCCCTCGAGTCGTCGGGACGGCCGGCGACCAGTTTCAGGACCTCTGTCGCTTCGAGCGAACCTGCGAACATAACCACAGAGCCGATGGACGCGGGAGGCTTGGCGGAATCGGGCATGTCGCCCAGGATGCACCTCAGACACGGAGTCTGACCGGGAACGACGGTGCACATCTCGGCGGTGAATCCGGATATCCCTCCGTGGACCATGGGCTTGCCCGTCCTGACGGAGTACTCGTTGAGGAACTGTCTTGAAGATATCGAGTCAAGGCAGTCAACCATGATGTCGCATCCGTCGAAGAGGCCGCAGGTCTCCGCATCGAACCTGCCCACGTGGTAATCAACGGAAACATCGGGGTTTATGCTGCGGATCCATTCCGCCATCAGCTCGGCCTTGGGCCTCGGGGTCTCCCCCGAGAGGACATGCCGGCAGTAGATGAACTGCCTATTCAGATTGGTTATATCCGGGACGTCCGGATCGATTATCGTCAATCCGCCTATGCCTGCCACGGCGAGGGATGTGACAACATACGAACCCAATCCCCCGCATCCGACTATGCCAACCCTTGCTCTGCGGATGCGTCCCTGCTCCTCATCGGTGAACTCCAGGAGCTGTCTGTCGTATCTTCCCATGGACAAACCTCGTTCAGGACCTGACAATCAGATGATGTACTCCGGCATGGAATCCTGTATCCTTATGATCCCTTTGGAATTGGCATCGTCGAGCAGATCCTGTATAGAGGTCTCGCTCATGATGTCCATGACCGCCTTCTCGATCCTCATCCACATGTCCAGGGTGGTGCAGCGGTCCTTCCTGTCGCACTCGACGTTGCCGTCCTTGATGCACGGTACTGGAGCAACACCGCCTTCGATCTTCAGAACGACCTCGGCCACGGTTATCTCGGATGCAGGACGGGTCAGCACATAGCCTCCCTGGGGGCCCCTCTCGCCTCTGACTATGTCCGCCTTGGACAGTATCGTGACGATCTGCTCGAGATACTTGATAGATATGTCCTGGCGTGCGGAGATGTCCCTGATCTTGACCTTCCCTGAATCCTGGAAGGCGGCGATATCCACAAGCATGCGCAATGCATAACGGGTCTTGGTCGATACATTCACGGGCCTGCCTATCTCATCCTAGATTAATAGACTTGGCGAGCTATTATCAATACCATGATACCGTGTGATTACTACAGATTTGTCAAAAAGGTTCTTTCTGAAAAACAGTGGGCCAGTCATATGAGTACAAACGCGGTTCGCGATTGCACGTCATCTCTCTGAAGAAAAACACCAATTGTTGAATGATTCATGCTCGCTAATCGCTCGCAGAGCCGCTTAGCGGCTCTATGGCCCGTCGCTCCGCTCCTCGCTTGGGATATAGATACGCCTTAGCACGGCCCGGAGCTTCTCAGGTAGATCATTGTACGGCATCTCTCGAAGCTGCGGTATCCTCTAGCTCTCCCCTTGAATGCTTGGAGGACGGGATTGAACCCCTCCATAAATCCGTTGTTTATCCTGGATTCGTACCAGTTGAGGATGCCCTCCATATGCGATTCGACCAGATCCACCAGCTTCAGCAGCTCTTTGATACCCGTATCCTTCGCGTCCTCGATCCATTTCAGGAGATAGGTTCTGGCATCATAAAGAGGCGAAGACCATAGACATCAGCATCGCCAGGGGTACAAGATAATGGACTCTGCGAACGGTTCATCGCCATCAATCAGACAGTCTCTTAAGCGCATTGACAGCGTTTTCGTTGCCGTCGGCCGCCGATTCCCTGTACAGCTTCTCAGCTATCTCCAGCGACCTTGGCACCCCGTTCCCCGCCTCGTACAGGCAACCCAGTTCGAACTTGGAATCCGGATCCCCCTGTTCTGCAGATTTCCCGAACCATTCGACCGCCTCCTCGTAGGACTGCTCAACGCCCTCACCGTCCCTGAACAGGGACCCGACCCAGTACTGCGCGTCCGAGTTCCCCTGCTCCGCAGCCTCCATGAACCAACGGAACGCCTCCTCGTAGGACTGGATGACCCCTCTGCCGGACATGAGGGACAGTCCGAGGTTGCACTGCGCCGTCGAACACCCCTGTTCGGCCGCCGCCCTATACCATTCTACGGCTTTCTCATAGGACTGTTCCACGCCGGCCCCGTGCTCGTACATGTATCCGAGATCGCACTGCGATAAACTGGACCCCGCCTCGGCGCCTCTGAGGTACCAGCGGAACGCCTCCTCCGTGCACCCCTCATCATCGTAGAGTTGGCCGAGTTTGTGGTAGGAATCGATATAGCCTCCTTCGGCCGCTCTCCTGTGCCATTCAATCGCCTTCTCGGCGGACGGTTCCACACCTTCGCCACGCTCGTGCATGAGGCCCAGATAGAACGCCGCACGGGGGTGCCCATTCTCGAAGGATCTTTTGAACAGCTCCATGGCCTTCTCGTATGACCTGGGGACGGCCTCCCCGTCCCTGTACATGCGCGCCAGATTGCATTCCGCCGCCGCACACCCTCTCGATGCAGCCTCGCCGTACAGGCGGAAGGCCTCCTCGGGGGACTCCTCCGTGGCCAGACCGTTCTGGTACATGAGTCCAAGGTTGTTGATGGCATCCACTTCTCCCATTTCTGCGGCAACTTCGAACAGGCGGAACGCCTCTTCATCGGACTCATCGACACCTAGCCCCTGGAAGTAGAGCAACCCGAGGAGGTTCATAGCCCGAGGATACCAAGATTCGGCCGACATCCGATACAGGTCGGCAGCCCTCTCGTAGGATTGGGGGACACCCATCCCGTTCTCGTACATGTATCCGAGGTCACACTGAGCGACATAGAATCCCATACCTGCTGATATCCCGTAATGCTCGGCCGCCTTCTCGTAGGACTGCTCCACGCCCTTCCCGTTCTCGTACAGGTTCCCGATGCAACGATAGGCCTCCGCGCTCCCGGCAGCGGCAGCTATCCTGTACAGGCGGACGGCTTCCTTCAGGGACTCATCCGTCCCCTCTGTCTCCTTCGAGAGGGCGAGCTCCAACATGCAATCTACGCTCCCGTAGCCTGCGCCTACGGCCAACAGGTCCTCTCCGCCCAGGACCAAACATATCTCCCCTGCGCGCTCCATGGCGAAACCGTCTCCTGCATCGGCGGCCCGCCTGTACCATCCCAAGGCATCCTCCATTGAGATCTGGATCCCCAGACCGTGCTCAAATGCCAAACCCATAAGGCATTGCGCATCCTGATCGCCGGCCTCGGCCATGGCCTTCAGTACCGTAAGGGCCTCTGCATCTGCGGTGGGAAGCTCGAGGCCGTCCGCCAGCCTCTCCTTGAGGCGCGCCGACATGGCGCATCCCTCACCCTCTCCTCCGATCAGCCACGCTACCACTCCCGACGAGCAATTACAGTCCATTGATAGAGAATCATGATGCGCCTATTTTATCATGCAATACCGGTGAACTTCATTGAAATCATCACTTGTCGGATGAAACATACTTTCGAAGAAGATGGCAATATGAAACGTGTCCACTGACAGAGAATCTGGATTGCAGTCACCAGTTCGTGATGGAAATCTTACATGATGCCGCGTGCGTCAATGAGCGGCGGTGCACAGTCCATGTAGGTCTGGCAAGGATCTTGCCATTTGTTATCAACGATTCTGTCACCGAACAATCACATCGGCCAGATTGTTTTTTGCGGAAAATTGAATTCGGAAAGCGACGATCTGGATAGAGAATTTAGTGCTCCAGACGGGATTCGAACCCGTGTGTCAGCCTCGAAAGGGCTGAATGATTGGCCGCTACACTACTGGAGCAGTAAAGGAGACCATCACGAACTCATTTATAACGATTATCCCAAGTTCATTCACGACGCGGACGCGGACATGACAGCGACCTCGCGTGTCCACTATTATATACCCGTTCGATTATTATCATTATTGATAATAATATCATCAATGAAAATGATGTGATCCCATGGACCTCAACGCGATACTCTCCAACCCAACCCGCTTCAGGATAATCCAGCACCTAACTCTCGTAGGGGACTCCACCACGAAACAGATAGCCGATGCCCTCATGGATGTGCCGGCCCCCACGATCTACCGCCACATCAACTACCTTCTGAAGGAAGGCATCCTGACGGTGAAGGAGGAACGCAAGGTCAGAGGCACCGCGGAGAGGCTGCTGTCACTGGATGCCGAGAGATGGTCGAAGGAGGTCAACGGCGATATCTCCGCCACCGCTTTCCAGTTCCTGATGGACATCCACGGCAGGTTCCAAAGATACCTGGAGAAAGAGGATGCCGACCCGGTCGCGGACAGGCTCTGCATGAGGACAGCGATGCTGCGCCTCACAGACGAGAGGTTCGATAGCTTCCTGTCTGAGTATGCGGAGCTCCTGAAGAGGTACAGCGACGCCGACGGGCGCGGGAAGATCAGGAGCGTCTCGATCATATCATCGCCAGTAGAGGAGGAAGAGCAATGAGCATCAGGGAGGAAAGGGTCAGGATAGAGGGAAAGTTCGCCATAGGCGCGACCATTACCCGCAACGACGCCGAGATAAGCCCGGCGATCGTCATAGTGATGGGGACCGGAAAGCTCGACCGCGACGGGAACGGCAAGGGCATGAATCTGAACTTCTACAGGGATCTGGCAGACTTCTTCGGGAACAAGGGCTTCGTCGTCGCACGTTTCGACAAGAGGGGGACGCATGAATCCGAGGGGGACTTCAACAGCACCGGACTGAACGACCTGGTGGATGACGCGATCTCCGTCGTAAGGTACGTCAAGCAACTCCCCTACGTCGATGAGAACAGGGTGGTCGTCTGCGGGCACAGCGAGGGCGCGATGATAGCGACCCTCATGGCCGAGAGGGAGGATCTCGCCGGCCTCATACTCCTCGGAGGCGCCGCCACGGGCATGAAGGATGGCCTGCACTACCAGTCCATGGAGGTCGAGCAGCAATCGAAGGACATGAAAGGGCTGAAAGGGATGATCCTCCGCAGGAGCGCGAGCCTCGAGAAGAGCGAGGCCAAGAGCGCGAAGATGTTCGAGAAGGCCAGGAACTCCGGCAAGGACAAATCCATGCTGGGCCCGAGCCCGAAATGGCTCAGAGAGCATGAATCCCATTCCACCGAAGACTACGTCTCGATCCTGAGATCGTTCGGAAGACCCGTGCTGGCCATCACCGGAAAATCCGACCTGAACGTGGACTACAGACAGCTTGATAACATCAGAGACATCCCTGGCATCAGCTGCTACGCACCGGACGGGATCAACCACATCCTCAGGAAGGTGGACGGTGACAACAGCATACTGGACATCAAGAAGCAATACGTCCGCCTGAGCAGGGAGCCGATCGACGAGGATGTGCTGAGGACCATCGGGGAATGGCTCGGATCCAACTTCTGAAGTCACATCCCCCATGGCATCCGAAGGTGTGAACACGGCGGGGCGGGACCGTAAAAGTGTGCATACGTTTTTATAAGGTCGCTTATAATGGAAATGTTATAGGAGGATCCATAATGAGCGATAATGAACCGCTTGAAATGCCTGATGAGGACGTAACACGTGTACGTCTGCCTAACATCAAAGAAGCAGAAATGTTCGGGATAGCGGATCAGCTGCTCGGTGCATCCAAGATCAAAGTCATGTGCGAGGACGGAGTATCCCGCGTGGGACGCATTCCTGGAAAGATCAAGAAGAGAATGTGGATCAGAGAGGGCGATCTCCTGATCATCTCTGTTTGGGATTTCCAACCAGACAAGTGTGACGTCAGATTCAGATACACCAAGACGCAGGCTGTCAACCTCAGCAAGAGGAACAAGGTTCCGAAGAACCTGGACATTTTCTGAAAAGGGTGTGGTCACCATGTCCTCGTACGAGGAAGCATATGCATACCTTGAGCGTCGCGTAGATGCTCTCAAGACGAACAGGACCGGCGACGAGAAGGAGACGGAGGCAGAGGTCTTCGACAAGAAGACCCTGATGACGATCTACGAATTCATGAAGGACGGATACATAGACTCCGTCCACTACCCCATATCCACCGGGAAGGAGGGCAACGTCTTCTACGCCACCGACGAGGAGGACGAGCCGATGGCCCTGAAGATCTTCAGGACATCCACTTCCACGTTCAAGAGGGTGGCGAAGTACGTCGAGGGCGACCCCAGATTCAAAGGGGTCACCGGCAACCGCTGGAAGCTCATCTACGCATGGGTGAACAAGGAGTTCAAGAACCTGGACAGGTACGAGAAGGCCGGGATACCCGTCCCGCAGCCGATAACCTTCGCCCAGAACTGCCTGCTTATGGAATACATAGGCGACGAGACCGGCCCCGCACCGCAGCTCAAGGACGTGGTCCTCGACGATCCAGACGGGACGTACGAGGATGTGCTGTCCTTCATAATCGACGGATGGCAGGAGGCCCATCTGGTCCACGGGGACCTGAGCGAGTACAACATCCTGATGATGGACGGGGAGCCGATAATGATCGATGTGGGCCAGGCGATGACACGCGACCACTACAATGCTAAGGAGCTCCTCGAGAGGGACATCCACAACATAAACAGCTTCTTCAAGAGAAGGGAAGCAGAGGTCTGGACCGATGCAGAGGTCCTGGAAGAGACACTGAATAATGATGATGAAGACGGAGATGATGAGGAATGAGATCAATCAGGATACCCGCCGACAGGGTGGGTACGCTCATCGGCAAGAACGGGGAGACCAAGAAGACCCTCCAGAACATATCCGGTATCAAGATGGACATCGATACCGAGGAGGGAGAGGTCATAATCCACGACGATGTGGAGCTCGAGGATCCCCTTATGGCGCTCAAGCTCATGGAGGTCGTCAAGGCCACGGGAAGAGGGTTCAACCCCGACACCGCGATGAGGCTCTTCGACGATGACGAGTACTTCGAGCTGATAGACATAAAGGAAGCGATAGGAGACCGTTCCAGCCAGGTCCCCCGCGTGAGGGGACGCCTCATAGGCAAGAACGGCAAGACACGCAAGCTGATCGAGGAGCTGACCGGCTGCGACATGGTCATCTACGGGAACACGGTTGGGCTCATCGGGAATTCGATAAGCCTGCCCGTGGCCAAGCATGCTGTGGAGCTCCTGATCAACGGCAGCGAGCACGCGACCGTGTACCACTATCTCGAGAGCCAGCGCCCCATGCTGAGGATCACCGAGATGGGATTCGACCTCTGAGTGATAGCATGGAGGAATGGTTCGGGGACAACTACGACCTGGCCGCGTCCGTGGCAGAGACAGGGGTATGCGACCACTGCCTGGGACGCATGTTCGGAAAACTTGGTACAGGGATGACCAACGACGTCCGCGGCAGGCTCATACGCGAGGCTCTGAAGGAGCGCGGGAAGGACATCCGCGCCGAGGAGTTCTGCCCGCTGTGCGAGAACATATTCGACCTCCTCGGCAGGTTCGCCGAGGCTGCAGCCGAGAAGATCAACGACGTGGAGTCGAACAACTTCCTGATCGGCACCAGGGTGGAGCCGGAGATCGTCCAGAGAGAGAAGGACCTCATGGAGAGGTTCGCCCTCGAGAACTGCGAGACGATCAAAGCGGAGCTGAACCGCGAGATCGGGAAGCTGGCACTTCCCATGATCCACCGCCCTGTGGAGTTCAAGAACCCCCAGGTCGTGGCGCTGGTGGACACCCGCTTCGCGGATGTCACGCTGGACATCGCCCCCGTGTTCATAGCGGGACGCTACAACAAGTTCAGCAGGGAGATCCCCCAGACCATCTGGCCATGCAGGGTCTGCCACGGCAAGGGATGCGACCACTGCCACGGCGCGGGGAAGATGTATCCCACGTCGGTCCAGGAGATCATCGGGGACATCGCACTCGAGATGACCGAGGGGCAGGAGCACTTCTTCCACGGCATGGGCCGCGAGGACATCGACGCGTGCATGCTCGGAGACGGCAGGCCGTTCGTCCTGGAGATCAGCCAGCCCCGCTACAGGAACATCGACCTGGACGAGCTCGAGAGGAGGGCCAACCAGGGAGAGCTGGCGGCATACAACAGTCTAAGGTTCGTACAGCGCGAAGCGGTGGAGCGCTACAAGGCCGCCGCTTCTGACAAGGTATATCACGTGCACGTTAAAGCAGAGGGTAAAGTTAATAAAGAGGAGTTAGTTAACGTTGCCCTATCGTTCAAGGACGTCAATATAGACCAGAGGACTCCACGCAGGGTCGAGCACAGGCGTGCGGACCTTGTCAGGAAGAGGAGGATCCACTGGTGCCAGGCGGAATGGAAATCCGACGATTCCTTCGATCTCGAACTCGAGACCGATTCGGGAACATACGTCAAGGAGTTCGTGTCCGGCGACGAGGGCAGGAGCGTACCCAGCTTCTCAGAGAGGCTCGGGATACAGTGCAAAGTCGAGACCCTCGATGTATTGGCGATCAAATTCGAAGAACAATGAAGGGATAAGCAATGCAGGCATCCAGCGGAACAAGGACAAAGACCCGCATGAAACTGAAGAAGTCAGTCAGGGCTCGCGGGCTCTCACCCATCACGAAAGGTTTCCAGACCTTCGAGAAGGGAGAGAAAGTCAACATCGTGATCGACCCCAGCATTCACAAGGGAATGCCGTTCTCCAGATTCCACGGACTCACCGGAGTCGTCGTCGGAGAGAGGGGAGCAGCCTATGAGGTATCCGTTAAGGACGGAAACAAGACCAAGATGGTCGTCGCCCGCCCCGAGCACCTCGTCAGGAACGTCGACAACTGAAGGTAATACAAATGACAGAGCGCTACGTCACACTCGCAGAAGTGAAGGAACTCCTAGAGGGTATCTCCGAGAGCAGGAAGGGAACAGCAGGTCTACTCGAGGACGAGGATGTGCTCCTCGCATCACAGAAGGCAGCGCTTGACCACGCGCAGAAAGTCTCTAAACTCACGCTCGAGGACACCAACAAGCTCATCGAGGAGCTTTCTGCCTTCGAGTTCGTTACGGATGACATTGCTGTGAAGATCGCGGACATCCTCCCTAGATTCCCCGAGGATGTCCACGCCATCTTCTACAGGCAGAAGCTCAGTGACGCTGAGATCAATCAGGTCATTGACACTGTGAACAAGTATCTGTGAATCTAAGGGGGCCCTCCTATGGAAGAGCACGCATACATTCTGGATTTCCTACCTCAGGGGATCCCATCTGCAGGTTTCGGCAAGAAGGAGCCCATATGCTACGCGATCGGGGACGAGGAGTTCAAGCTGTTCGAACTCGTCACCAAGCCCAACGCGATCGTCACCATCGGTGCGAGGACGTTCATCGGCAAGGATTCGGCCACCGAGAAGCGCGACGTGATAGACCATGTCAAGCGCCGCATCACGTACAACGACCTCACCAGCAACGCCATCGCGGAACTGGAGTTCGCCGTCAACGACATCGTGATGGCGGACCAGGCGAAGTACATCAAGTTCTTCAACGAGGCGGAGGCCATCAGCATGCGCAAGCACCTGCTCGAGGAACTCCCCGGACTCGGGAAGAAGTCCCTGAACATCATCCTCGAGGAGAGGAAGAAGGGCCACTTCACCGATTTCAACGACCTCGCCCAGAGGACCGGCATCAAGACCCCCGAGAAGCTCATAGTCTCACGCATCGTTCTCGAGATCGAGGATCCCGAGAGGAAGCGCTACCTCTTCGTGTCGAGATGAACGACACCGGCCGCCTGATAGCCGATACCGGCATCATACCGAAGAAGAGCAAGGGACAGAATTTCCTCATCGACGACCGTGTGGCCGACAGGCACATCGGCTACGCCGGGATCAAAAAGGAGGACAGGGTCCTGGAGGTAGGGCCCGGACTGGGCATTCTCACGAAGAGGCTCATCGAGGTCTCCGACGACGTCACATGCATCGAGATCGACGATATTCTGGCGAAGTACATCACGGAGACCTACGGCGATTCCTTGAAACTGATCCATGCGGATGCCGTCAAGGAACCGTTCCCGGAGTTCGACGTGTTCGTGAGCAACCTCCCGTACAGCGTGTCCACGCCAATCATCTTCAAGCTCCTGGAGTACGACTTCAGGACCGCCGTTGTCATGGTCCAGAAGGAGTTCGCCGACCGCATGGTGGCGATTATCGGCAGCCCCGATTATTCGAGGCTCACCGTGAACCTGTTCTACAGGTCGACCTGCGAGATCATGGAGACCGTGCCCGCGTCGAGGTTCAACCCCAGGCCGAAGGTGGATTCGGCGCTGGTGAGGATAACCCCCAGGGAGCCTCCGTTCAAGGTCCTGGACGAGAAGCTGTTCTTCAGAGTGGTCGAGGTCACGTTCAACCACCGCAGGAAGAAGATCGGCACCTCGCTGAAGTCGGCCGGCCTGATGAAGGCTGGAGACGATGTGCCCTACATCGACGACAGGGTTGAGAGGCTCTCCCCCGCCCAGATCGGGGAGATCGCGGATGCGATCTACAGGCTCAGGCACCGATATCATTTCTTCCTGACATCGTCCCCGTAGATGGTGGTCCAATCGTTCTTCATCGATACGGGCATCCAGTTGTTCTCCTCGCAGAGCTTGTACATCTTGTTGGCGGCATCCATGTTGCTGTTCTCCCTCACGAGGTCGTCGCAGCAGAGCATGAATGCCAGCTCTTGTACTCGTTGCGATAACGGTAGCGACCTTCCATTTGGCTGCCTCATCGGTCATAACGGTCTTAAGAATGTACATCCTCCGTAAAACACCATCCAGAGCACCCAAAGGACATTTATGTTGTAGGACATTCCGAGAGTGATATCAATGCAAATCGGAATAGTAGGGAAACCGAACGTTGGTAAATCGACATTCTTCGGAGCGGCGACGATGGCCCCCGTGGAGATAGCCAACTATCCCTTCACCACCATAGAACCCAACAAGGGTGTCGCACATGTCCGCACGCCGTGCCCGTGCAAGGCGCTGGGAGTGACATGCACACCTCACAACTCATTATGCATCAACGGGACCAGGATGGTCCCCGTGGAGCTGCTGGACGTTGCCGGACTGGTCCCCGACGCATGGCAGGGGAAGGGACTCGGCAACCAGTTCCTGGACGACCTCAGGCAGGCGGACGCTCTGATCAACGTCATCGACGTCAGCGGATCCACCGACATCGAGGGTCTTCCCGGGGATGTGGGATCCCACGACCCCACCGAGGACATAACCTTCCTCAGGAAGGAGATCGAGTACTGGATGAGGGAGATCCTCAAGAACGGATTCAACAAGATGGCCAGAGCCTCCAGGATGACCGGTCTGAAGCCTGAGCAGATCATCCAGGACAGGCTCGCGGGACTGAACGTCACCGAGGCGCAGATCAAGAAAGCCTTGAGCACGGTAGACATGCCCGACGACATAGTCAACTGGACGGATGAAGATCTCCTGAAGCTGTGCATCAGCATCAGGGAGCAGTCCAAACCCATGATCGCCGCCATGAACAAGGCGGACATCGCCCCCGAGGGCAACATAGAGAAGGTCGAGGCCATCAACGACATCTGCGTCGTGACCATGGCGGAGACCGAGCTCGCTTTGAAGAAGGCTGCGGCCGCAGGGCTCGTGGACTACACACCCGGGGACGCCACCTTCACGGTCAAGGAGGGTGTGACCCTCAACGAAGGCCAGAAGAAGGCCCTCGACTACATGAAGGCCAACATGGAGAAGTACGGCGGAACAGGTGTGCAGAAGTGCATCGAGGATGCGGCGTTCAAGATGCTGGACCTCATCACCGTCTACCCCGTCGAGGACGAGAACAAGTACACCGACCACTTCGGACGCGTACTCCCGGACGCCTTCCTGGTGCCCCGCGGATCCACAGCAAGGGACCTCGCCTTCAGGGTGCACAGCGACCTTGGGGACAAGTTCATCCGCGCTGTCAACGCACGCACCAAGCGCACGGTCGGGGCGGACTACATCCTCGAGGACGGGGACGTCATAAGGATCGTAGCGAACAAGTGATACGATGGACACATGGGACGTCAGGATAATCAGTGCCTCCTCGTCGCAGGACGGGGAGGAACCGGTGGTGGAGCTGTTCGGGAAGACCCGCGACAGGCAATCCATCACGATCCTGGCGTACGGCTTCAGGCCCTACCTGTTCGCCGTGGACCCGAGACCGGACCTGGACGAGCAGATGAAGGACGACCCGGAGGTCATCTCCGCGGAGCACGACAGCCTGCTGTACAAGTCCGAGATGCATGACGTCCTGAAGGTCACGATCAAGAGCCCTTGGAAGCTCTCCGAGTACAAGAGCAGGTTCCAAAAGAAGGGCTACCGCGTGCTGTCGGCGGACATCTCGTTCCAGCACCGCTTCTTCTACGACAGGGACATGGGCTCATGCATAAGGGTGACGGGGGACGTCATCGACAGGCCGTACTTCACCGACCTCGTGGTGAGGATGGACTCCTTCGAGAACATCGACTCCTTCGACCCCGGCCTGAAGTACCTGTCGTTCGACATCGAGAACTCGGTCACGCATGATTTCATCTACACCATATGCACGGTGATCAAGGACGGGGACGGGATCGTCAACGGCGAATCGTTCACAGGCGACGAGGAGAAGATCATCAGCTTCTTCGCGGACTACATCCGCAGGGAGGACCCCGATGTGATCACCGGGTACAACATCGACAACTACGACATCAGGAAGATCATCGACAGGTCGAAGGTCAGGAAGATGAAGGACGCCCTCCCCTGGGGACGCGACGGCAGCCAGCCCCGCCTAGTCAGCGACAGGTTCTGGCGCGTGAAGGGACGTCTCGTCTGCGACGCGTGGTGGGCGGTCAAGAGGCAGCTCCGCCCCAAGCAGGAGACACTGAACGCAGTATCAATGATGCTGCTGGGGGAGCAGAAGCTGGACGTCGACCCGAAATACATGGACTCCGAGTGGGCCAACAACAGGGATAAGGTCATCAAGTACTGCTTCAAGGATGCCGAACTCGCTCTGCGCATCCTTCTGGAAGTGGGAACGGTCAGGAAGGACATGGACCTCGCGGCCGTGTCGAAGCTCACCATCGAGGATGTGATGACATCAGGCTCGTCGCAGCTCGCCGATTCCCTGCTCATCCGTGCCGCTGACCGTAGCAAGGTCGCTGTGCCGATGATGGGCGCGAGGATCGCCGGCGCGGAGCAGATCGAGGGCGGGTACGTTCACAGCATGACCCCGGGCCTGTACCATTGGGTGTGCGTGGAGGACTTCAAATCCATGTACCCCTCGCTGATCATCGCGAAGAATATCTGCTTCACCACGCTCTGCGAGGACGGGGAGATCGTCAGCCCGTCCGGCGCACGCTTCATGAGCAAGGAAAGGAGGGAAGGACTCCTCCCAAGGATCCTCGAGGACCTGATGGCCGAGAGGGACAGGATCAAGAAGCTGATGAAGCAGACCGAGGACCCGCACGAGCACAACTATCTGGACGGATTGCAGGCTGCGGTGAAGGTCCTGATGAACACGTTCTACGGCGTGTTCGCATCCACCTTCTACAGGTTCACCGACAAGAGCATCGGCGCTGCGATCACCGCATTCGCCAGGGCCAACACCATAGGGATAATCAACCAGGTGGAGTCCGAGGGGATACACGTGATCTACTCCGATACGGATTCCATCTTCATGCAGTCCCCGGCCCACGACCTTGAAGGTTCGGTGGAGTTCGGGCAGAAGATGGCGGAGAGGTTCTCCGTTGACGGCGGGACCCTGGAGTTTGAGAAGCTGCTGGAGCCTATGTTCACCCACGGGATGAAGAAGAGGTATGTGGGGAAGGTCGTCTGGCCCACGGTGTCCGACGAGCTCCTGGTAAGAGGATACGAGATCAGGAGGTCCGATTCGTTCGACCTCCAGAGCAGGATGCTCACCGACCTCTTCGAGCTCATCCTGTCGGAGAAGAACGACGAGGCGCTGTCGATGGTGAAGACCACCATCCAGGACGTGAAGTCGGGCAACGTCGACGTCGGCGAGCTGGTCATATCGAAATCATGCAAAGGTCTGGACGCCTACGAGAACCCGGACAGGATGGCGAACGTCCAGGCGGCGAAGAAGCTCATCGCAATGGGATACGACTTCATACCCGGCATGAAGGTGTCATGGATCGTCACTGATTCCAAGGCGACGCCCCAGACCGTGGAACCCTATGTGAGCGGTGTGGAATTCACCGCCAAACCCGATTACAAGTACTATGCGGAGCGCCTGTCGCAGACCGCCTCGCGCATCACCGAGGTGTTCGGCTGGGAGGAGAGGGACCTGCTCATGGGCAACCAGCAGGCAACGCTGTTCAGCGGCAAGTTCGCGGAATCCTCCGATGCCCCCAAGAAGAAGAAAGCGGCGGACAAGCCCAAGCCGAAGATGAAGAGCCTGGACGACTTCTTCTGATCAGTCACAATTGTCGCACCTGGACCTCATGGCCTCTTTCCATGACCCGTCCTTGAGGAACGACGATGTGCTGTCCGCGTCCATCTTCCTGTATAGGTTGTAAGGGAGCGACAGCGCCATCCTCCCGGGATCGATGAAGCGTCTCGTGAAGAACTCTGTCATCCCGAGAACCATGCGAGGCTCGTCGCTCTCGCCCTCCTGCCTGGGCATCGCGTACATCTGCTCGCAGCTCAGCCCGAAAGATGAGCGCACCACAGAATCGCCCTTCCTCTCGGAGAAGCAGGCCAGCGTCATCATCGCACTGTACTCCGCAGGATCCACAATGAACACCACGGCCTCTATCGGGGCACCGGCGGCCTCCGCTTCATCCAACGGTTGGAACACGACGCACTCGTCGCCTGTACCGTAGACGGGGATCCTGCCCTGATGGTTGACCATCGCGACCTCCGGGCTGCAGAAGTAATGCCTTCCCGAACGTTCCACATTGCCGACGGAATAGGATATGGCAAGTCCGTCCCTGCCCTCCTTGTCCTCCCCTCCGAGACCAAGGCCGTTCCATGCGCCCTTGCAACCGATGCCGTCCCTCTTGGAGGCGACGGTCCTCCCCTCCAGCGCCGGAAGGAGCATCGATCTCACTATGCATCCGCCGGAAGGGGCCTCCGCATCGGCAGGCACCTCATCCAGATGGTAGATGGCCACAGGCATGTACTTCGGTCCGAGCAGTTCGACTAGATTCCCCATGGATCTTGCATCGGTTATTGGATATATAATCCATCTAACTTAACCGATTGTCAAATGTTATTAACCCATCACGAGATACTCATGCCAGGTGTTAGGATGGGAAAGATCCAGCAAATAAACATGCCGAACGGCGACATGTACGCCGGCGAGATCGAATACGAGAACTTCAACGGACAGGGGATCTACACGTTCGCCTCGGGAGCCAAGTACGAGGGGCAGTTCAGGGACGGCATGTTCAACGGCAAAGGGGTCTACACCTGCTCCAGCGGGGACCAGTACGTAGGCCAGTTCGTCAACAACATGTTCGAGGGATACGGCATCTACACCAAGGTCAGCGGCGCGAAGTACGAGGGGCAGTTCAGGGAGAACATGTACCACGGAAAGGGCGTCATCACCTACCCCAACGGCGAGAAGGACGAGGCCGATTTCAAGTACGGCAAGGCCCAGGGCATCGGCTACCACACGTTCCCCGACGGGGACAGGGTGGAAGTGGAGTTCGTCGACGGGAAATTCAAGTACTGATCCGAGGGATCATTCGAAGCGGATCGCATCCCTCACCTTTGAGATGGGGATGTCGTTCTCCTCCGCCAGGCGCACCAGGTCGTCATGCTCGGCCTTCCATTTGCGGAGCCCGTAACCTTCCGAGACCTTGACCCTCACATCGCCGTATTCCGTATGGCAGACCTCCATATGCGAGGTCATCTCGAACCTCTCGGCCTTCCACATGCGGAGACCGATGGTCGACGTGTTCTCCAGGATCAACCTGGCGATCCTCTCCTTGTCGTTCTGACGGCACAGGCAGGTCAGCCTCTGGCCGGGCCTGCCCTTCTTCATTATCAGCGGGGATATGGTCACGTCCAACGCCCCCTCCTCGAGCAGGAGGTCGGTCATGTGGCCCATGTCCTCCGGGGTCATGTCGTCGATGTTGCAGTTCAGCTCGTAGATCTCGAACATCCTGCCCTCAGATTCGCCGATGAAGGCTCTGAGGATGTTCGGTATCTCGAAATCGTGATGCCCGATGCCTACGCCGATGTCCTTGATGCTCATGCGGGGACGCTGGCCGTAATCTTCAGAAAAATATCCTATCAATGCTGCGCCGGTCGGGGTTGTGAACTCCCCTTCGAGTTCGCCTGCATAGGATTCCACATCCCTCAGCAGAAGTGCCGTGGCAGGCGCGGGTATCGGAAGAAGCCCATGGGCGCATTCCACAGTTCCGTGTCCTGTGCGGAGCGGCGAGGATACGATGTAATCGGGAGCTAGCCTCTCAATGAGGATGCATGTCCCCACGATGTCCGCTATGGCATCCAGCATCCCTACCTCATGGAAATGGATCTCCGATACGGGCTCGTTGTGGACCTTGGATTCCGCCTCGGCCACTCTAGTGTAGATCTCCTTCGCCCTTCTCCTGACGTCGTCGGAGACCTTGAGCGAATCTATGATGGAGAGCACCTCCTGGAACGACCTGTGTTGATGATGACTGTGATGGTCATCGACGCCTTCCTCATGGCCTGCGGCCATGACCCTGACCCTGGTGCCCCCGACGTGAAACTTCTCAGCCTTCTCCACAATGATCTCGATGTCCGGGATCCCGGCGGATTCGATCAGGCGCTTGGCATCCTGCGGGTCGTCAAGAAGATCAGCCAAGGCACCCAGCATCATATCGCCGGATGCTCCGGCGTTGCATTCCAGATACAGCGTCCTCATTGGATTGACCTCCTGTCTATCATCGATGCTATGTAGCCCGCACCGAACCCGTTGTCGATGTTGACAACGCTGACCGTGGATGCGCACGAGTTCATCATCGCCAGCAAGGCAGTTAGACCTTCGAACGATGCGCCGTACCCGACGGATGTCGGCACTGCTATGACAGGCACATCGGCGAGACCGCCGACCACGCTGGGAAGCGCCCCCTCCATGCCGGCGGCGACCACTATCGCGGAAGCGCCCATGATGGAATCCGCATCGGACAGTAGGCGGTGTATCCCTGCCACCCCGGCGTCGAAGACGCGCCTGACGTTGCATCCCATGACCTCCGCCGTGACGGCGGCCTCCTCCGCAACGGGCATGTCGCTGGTGCCTGCCGATACCACGCAGATGTAGCTCCTCCTCTCGGCCTTCGGGATCCTCCCTACTATGCAGATCCTGGCCTCCTTCCTGAACTCCGCTTCCATACCCTCCGAGACGATCAGATCGTACGTCTCCCTGGGGCAGCGGGTGATCATCACGCATTCAGAACCGTTGTCCATCAGCGTCCTGGCTATGGCCAGCGACTGCTCCGGGGTCTTGCTAGCCCCGTAGATGACCTCCGACGCACCCTGCCTGGTCCTGCGGTTGGTGTCGACCCTGGCGAAACCCAGGTCGACGAAGGGCCTCGAGCGCAGCTCGAGCTCTGCCTCCTCCACTGACATGGAACCGTCCCTTACGGCCTCCAGGATGTGCTTCGTATCGGTCATGATGGTGTCCTCTCGCCGTAGGATACCGAATCGTAGTATTTCAGAAGTACCGCCTCGATCTCCTCCATATACTCCTCAAGGATGGACCTCTGTGACGGGTCGATTTCCAGAAGTGACCCGGTGCCCCGGGTGCGCACCCTGAACCCTCTGAGTCCGAACTCCCTTACGGCCTTCTCGACCTCGTACGTGCGTCTGAGACCATCCTCTGTTATGGGGGTGCCGGTGGGCGTGCGGGTGGCGAGACAAGAATCGGACGGCCTGTCCCAGCCGAATATGCCGGCCTCTTTGGAGAGCCTCCTGACATCCGCCTTGGTTATTCCGCAGATCCTCAATGGGGAGACGATGCCCATCTCCTCCAGAGCCCTCATCCCCGGCCTTCCGGCAGGGTCGTCGGAGGCATTGGTGCCGTCCATGACGTAGGCCCTTCCGTCGCGTTTTGCGGCTTCGATGATCCTCGAGAAGACGAACCTCTTGCACAGATAGCAGCGGTCCGGCCCGTTGGACACGATCCCGGGACTATCGAATACATTGACATTGAGGATGCGTGGCTCGAAGCCGTATCTTGCACAGGATGCCCTGACCGTCTCCTCTTCCTCCGGGGTCTGGAAGCTTCCCCTCACGAAGTACGGGACGACATCAACCTCCAGAACATGGCAGACATACAGCAGATAGGTGGAATCCGAACCTCCGGAAAAGGCCAATCCCGGCCTCGGATTCTCCTCGAAGAACCTCCTCAACGAATCTGGGATCATTAGATTATCCTCACTTCTTACGGGCGATGTAGCCCAGGTCGGAGCAGGTGTGCCAGAACAGCTCGATATCCACGAATCCAGCCTCCTCCAGGAGCCTCCTGTATCCGTCCACGGTGTACGGGAAATAGACGCTGTCCCTGCGGCGGAACATCTCCTCGATGGACTCCTCCCTAAGACCGGCCGATCTCATGTACCCTTCCCACTCGGCATCCGCCTCTGCCTGGGAACTTTCATGCCTCGCGTGCTCCACGGCGATGAACATGCCACCGCTCCTGAGCATCCTCAGGCAGTTCCTCAAAGCGGCCATCTTCTGCCCCCTGTCGCTATAGTAGTGGTGCGACAATATCGCCGTTATCACGTCGAAGGACCCGTCGGGAAGCTCCAAACCGTCCGTGGGGGCGTTGATGAACCTGGATACCTTCCCTTCCAGCGTCCTCCTGGCCTCCGAGAGGTTCTCCTCCGAGGGATCCGCCAGCGTGAACGTAGTGTCAGGGAACCTGTCCACGGACGACCTTATGGAACCGCCCATCCCGCAGCCGGTGTCCAGCCATTCGGCAGGAGAGATCCTCTCGGAAACGATATCCGGGATCGCCTTCCTCAGCTCGCGGTAACCCGCGATCCTCTTTGACATCCCGACTTCCTGGGCGGTCACATCATCCATATGATGGCCGAGCGCTTCGGAACGTAAATATCCCTTGGTACCTTGATATCTTACCTATAAAGGAGAGGACGGTCCTTTTTATATACCTAATAAACATCCCATACCCCGTGAGACGTTTAGCCTCACGAACGGAAATGTACCGAAAGGCGAATCCGTAAAGGTGATAAAATGAGCGAAGAGACTCAGGAAACACGCCCGGTCAACGGGAAGAGCATGTACAGCTACATCGCTGACGCATGGGACGTACCCGAGAAGTCGTACGTCAAGGCATTGAACTACGAGCGCCGCATCCAGTGGAGGAAGGAGGAGAACTTCACCCGCGTAGAGAAGCCCACCCGTCTCGACAGGGCCAGAGCACTCGGATACAAGGCAAAGCAGGGATATGTCATCGTAAGGGCGAAGGTCAGGAAGGGATCCTTCCACAAGAGGGCCATCGTCACAGGTAGGAGAGCCAAGAGAAAGGGAATCAACCAGATCATCACCGGCAAGAGCATCCAGAGGATGGCCGAGGAGAGGACTGCGAAGAGATACCCCAACCTCGAGGTCCTGAACTCCTACTGGGTAGGTGCAGACGGACAGCAGGAGTGGTATGAGGTCATCCTCGTCGACCCCGCACACCCCGTCATCAAGGCCGACCCCAAGATCAACTGGATCTGCGACAAGACACACACCAACCGTGTCTACCGCGGAAAGACCTCCGCCGGACAGAAGGGACGTGGAATGAGGCACACCGGAAAGGGTGCTGAGAAGGCCAGGCCCTCGGTCAAGGCGAACCAGAGAAGAATCAAGTGATCTCACTTACGTTCAGATCTCAACCCTTTTACCGCCCGAAAGGGCGGGACCCTTATTTCAGAAAAAGACTCATATCATGGCACATGTCAATACTATTTGGCTATCAGACTGGCCATATAGCATCGGATACTGCCCTAACTTCCATTGCACGTGAGATTTTTAAAGATACTATTGGATTACATCACCATGGCAAACGGCAATACAGGAACTGATTTTACCGACCGTTTGGCAGCCCATGTCTCTTCGTTGGAGAAACGTGCTGCCGCATGTAAAACCGAAGAAGCAACTAAGATGGGCCTTATCGTACCCATGCTACAGATATGGGGATACGACCCATTCAACCCGTTAGAGGTTGTTCCAGAGTACAACGCTGACGTTGGCACCAAGAAGAAAGAGAAGCTTGACTATGCAATCCTCGACAGTGATGGCAACCCCATAATCCTCATTGAGGCCAAATCCGCAGATACAAAGCTCGACTCGCATTGCGAGCAGCTTTTTAGATACTTCTCAGTCTGCAATGCCAAGATCGGAATACTCACAAACGGATTGGAATATCAGTTCTATTCCGACACCGAAGCACAAAATAAGATGGACCTTACCCCATTTCTAATCATTAACCTGGTAAAGATGAAACCGGGGCAGGAAAACCAGCTTAAACGCTTCTGCAAGACCGAATTCAATGTCGATGAACTTGTGCCCGCCATAGAGTCCCTGGCTAGAAAGAGGAAAATCCAAGAGGAACTCTCCAAAGCATTCAACAATCCTGATGATGAGTTCATTAAATACTTCATCAACAAAGTGTACGACGGCAAAGTCATCACCAAGAAGGTCACCCAGGAATGGACACCTTATATCACAGACGGTATCAAGACATACATCAATGAGATTGTAAACCAGAAACTAAAAAACGCTCTAGAAGACAGTGATGGCGAGCTTGGATCGGACATAAAAGACGATAACGGCATAGTCACAACAGATGAGGAGATGGCCGCCCACAGGATTGTTCAGGCAATCTGCGCAGAAGTTATCCCTGTAGACAAGGTGGTTATGAAGGATGCGAAATCGTACTGCGCAATACTATTCAATAACAACAACAGGAAACCAATCATAAGATTGTACTTCGATGGTAAGTCAAAATTCGTACAGATTTTTGACACGCCTGAGGGTACCAAGTTCCCCATCAGCAGGCCGGAAGACCTCTACGGATGTAAAGAAGCATTACTCAATGCTGCAAGTCAATACGCTGAAAAGAAGGAGCCTACTGAAGAACCTTCATCTGAATGAAACCATTTCCAGAGGGCACACAAGCCCTCTATTCATATTTTTAACATCTTGGAAAAACGTGAAAGATCGATGACAACATCGCAATAAACACGTTTAGAGATGCTCCTTAGTTTCTTCACCGGTTCGTTAGCCTTAAAAAAAACTCCTAGAAGGACGGACGATCTAATTTCGCATAAGTGCTAGTTTCAGAGTCCCTGCCTGATGACCTCTGCGATCTCGGACACCTCTTCGTCGGACATGCCCACGGTCGGGAAGTACACCGGCAACTCGTACTGCGATGCGTCGAATCCTTCTATCCCCTGCAGATCGAATCCCTTGACTATGCCGAGCATCCTGCTCATGTTGTCCTTGTCGGGGTTGAACGCCCTGAAATACGGGTCATACTGCTTCAGAGGAGAACCGTCGCATTCCGTTGAGGAGTAAACCCTGCATCCGCGCTTCATCATCAGCCAAGCGGAGACCAGCGCCCTGTCGGAGCCGTCTAGCTCCGCCACAACCTTGCCCTGCGTCCCCACGGGAAGACCCGCATGGCATCTGATGTAGTCCTGGAAGACGAACGCGCGGTTGTCACGCGCTTCCACGAAGAATGTGACATCTGGGTTCGTAAGATCGACCTTCACGCCCTTGTCCTCGTTGGCCAGGAAGATGGCCGAACCTATCTCTCTTCCCATGTCAAGGCTGGTGTATCCCTGGGAGCCTTCCCTGCGGGCGTCCACGGCGAAGCTCTGTCCCTGGGAGATCCTGGGCTTGGAGTACTCCGCGGCCATGGCGCACATGTCATCCATCTTGGAAGTAGATTCCTCCGCGATCGATATGGACGCGACACCGAACACCTTCCTGACCGACCTAACAGCGGCATCGATGTCCGTCGCCTCCACATAGAACCTGGCGCCCTTGCTCGTGACCAGCGCCTCCACACCATCCTCTATGAGCATGTTCAGAAGGTTATCCTTGAGGACGGATTCGAATCTCCTGCGCACGGGCGTGCTCTTGAGACCGATCTCGGCGTATCTCAGCAGTAATATGGCCACGATGATACATCATGCTGGCGAATAAAACGCTATCGCATATCGAATTGCAAGTGTTTCGGGTGAATCCCAAATACTATAAGGGGTTTACAACCGACGATGGACCCGATAATAATCGTCGGACTGATCCTTCTCGGGATACTCGCAGGTGTTCTAGGGGGCATATTCGGTCTCGGCGGCGGTGTCGTGTTCATACCTTTTCTGGTCCTCGTCTTCGATTTCGATGCGGATGTGGCAGCGGCCATATCCCTGGTGGGGATCGTTGCGGGATCGCTGGGATCGACCAGCGTGCAGGTATCGTCGGGCAAGGCGAACGTCCGTCTCGGCCTGTTGTTAGAGATAGGTTCTGTGATAGGCGCGCTCATAGGGGCGGTGATTGCCACCATGATGGACAACACATATGTTCTGATCGTACTGGCAGCCGTTCTGGCCTTCACAGGATACAGCATGTCCAGGAAGAACCGCCGCACAGCGGATTCCGTGGAGGGGGACGGCGGATTGCTTTCGTTCCACTACAACGATGATGAAGGAAAAGACAGGACGTTCAGGCTCCAGAACATGGGTATTGCGTACCCGGCCTGCGTCGGTGCAGGAATCATCTCTTCGATGACAGGCATCGGGGGAGGCGCGATCAAGGTGCCGATCATGAACCTTGTTATGAAGGTGCCGATGAAGGTCGCCACATCCACCAGCAGCTACATGGTCGGGATCACAGCGATGACGGCGGCCATAGCCTATGCCATAGCCGGAGTCCTCCCCATAGACTATGCCGCTGGAATCTCCATCGGAGCCATCATCGGATCGGTCCTTGGGGCGCAGATCACGAAGAAGCTAGATGCGAAGCATCTCAAGAGGTACTTCGGATATCTCCTGTTCTTCGTCGCATTCGTCATAATACTCAGGGCAGGAGGCATAGTATGAGCGACAAGGTGAACGTCTGGACCGGCTGGACCATGCGCATATGCGCCGTGGTCGGAGCCACCGTCATCCTCGCAGGGCTCCTGCTCGACAGCGATGATATCATACTCCTTGGATTGATATCTGTGATAGCCGCACCGCTCCTCGGTCTGGCCGTCACCCTGCTGGCCTTGGCCGTCCAGAAGGAGTTCGTCTGGGCCGGTGTGACACTGGTGCTGATCGGCCTATTCTCCCTGGAACTTGTCGATTGGATGTACTCGGCGATTATCATCGCTGTCTCGTGCGTCATTCTTGTGATAGCCTACATCTCCTACAGGCGCAAGTGATCCGGATCCGTTCAGGGACAGGTGTAATCATCATCCGATGTGTCGGAGACCCGGCGGACGCTCCGCATCACAGTCATTACAGATAATCTATGAATAAGTGAGTGAACCCCGCCCGAGGGCGGGTAAAGGGTTTGTTCAATGGTTATCGTTCGCCGTTCAGCGCTTGACGTACTTGACGGTGACTTCCTTTCCGTTCTCGCCCATGGTTCCGGTGATGAAGGGCTTCATTGCCGTGTATCCGGAGATGGTCGGGGATATGACGAGGTACTTCTCTCCGACCAGGATCTTGTCCTCGTAGTCGGGGGCTGCCTGAGTCTTGTCGGAGAAGACGTAGTGGATCACCAGGTTGCGGGTATCCGACTTCTCGAATATCGCGTAGTACTTGGCATCCTTGGTCACTGCGGGAAGCTCGTCCAGAGCGGTCTTGTACCTGGGGTTGGTGTTCCATCCGAGGAACTCGAAGTCCACTCCGCCGCTGCTCTTCTTGGTGGGTACTCCGTACTCGTAGAAGTCGAACTCGGGGACCTCTCCGTAGGCGTACTGACCGGTGTAGATCACGTTGTTGTCTCCGTCGACCCAGGTCACATCGTAGAGCCTGGGGTGCTCGGTGTAGGTGAGGATGCGGATGGCATCCACGTTCTTGTCGTAGGTGACGACCCAGACGTACTCCTTGACGGTGTCCTTGGTCTTGACAGGTTCGGGGATCTGGCCCTTGTACTCGGGGACCTCGGAGAACCTGACGTTCTCATCGTACTGCACCTGCTGTCCGTTCTGGTCGATCCAGGTGACGTTGTAGGTACAGCGGCTCTTGAGCCAGCTGATGAAGGGTGCGGCCTTGTCGAAGTCCGCCTCGATGATCCCCTCGACGGATCCGATTCCGGATGCGAAGGTCATGAACAGCTCGGTGTTGCTGTCGTAGAGCTTGACGAATGCCATCTTTGCGCTGATGATGGCAGCGGTGGAGGATCCCTCGAGGGCCTTCTCGATGTATCCGAGGAAGACATCCTTGAGCTCCTCAGCGTCTCCGGATGCCTTGTACAGGTCATCGAGGACAGGCTTGATGGTCTTGTATGCGTCGAGTCCTTCCTCGTACTGGATGACGACCAGCTTGGCGATCTTGTTGAGCTCGCCGGTGAACATGATCTCACCCTGCTCGAGCTCGGTGAGGTATGCGTCGAGATCTGCGACGTACTTCTGGAACGTCTCGGACTTGAGGTAGTCCTTGATCTTCTGGATCTCCTTGTTCAGCTCGTCATCGATGTCCTCCTCGCTCTCGTTGATGGCGGCGATGATGGCGAAGTTGATTCCGTTCTCGGTGACGTAGATACGTGCGTCATGGAGAGCCTGGATGAACTTTCCGACCTCCTGGAAGTAGGGGCTGAACTGGAACTCCTTGGCCTTCTCGACAGATGCGATGATCTTTCCGAGTGCTGCCTTGATCTCCTGCTCGGTAGCGTCGCTTCCGATGGCGTCGATGGCCTTCTGGATCTCGGCCACGATGGGCTTGACCGCTGCGAGAACGGCTGCGGACAGGTCCTCCTCGATGATGGCCTCGATATTCTTGACTGCATTGTCGATGTTCTGCATGATGTCATCGGACTCGATCTCGAGGATCATCTGGAGGATCTCCTTGATCTTGTCGATGATGCTGTCGTACTCCTGGAGGTACTGCTCGAAGACATCGGTGCATTCCTTGATCTGCTTGACAATCGCATCGATGTACTTGAGGAAGTCTCCCTCGAGGTACTCCGTGAACACTGCGATCAGTGCCTGGAGTTCGACCTCGATCTCGGTGATTCCGTACTGCAGATATCCGTACTCGAACTTCTCGTAGTATTTGTTGAACTCTGCGATCATGTCCTCGATCTGTGCGTCGGTGTACCTGTCCATGGATCCCCTGAGGGTCATCAGGACGTTGTATGCGGACCTGAGGTCCTTGACGCAGTCGGGTGCGTCGTCTCCGAAGGAGGCGATAGCGGTCTCGAGCTCGGGTATTACGATATCGAGGGTCATCTTGAGAGAGTCCCTGTCGATGGCGAACTCTGCCTCGATGATGTCCCTGATCTCCTGGAAGTAGGGAGACATGTCGATTCCCTCGATGGCGGCTCCGTACTGTCCGATCGCTGCGGCGACGGTCTTGACCTCTGCGATGATCTTGTCGATCTGAGCGAGTATGACGGGCCTGACCTCATCGTCGATGTAGGTCTCTGCAAGCTTCTTCAGCTTGTTGAGCTCGTCGATGACGAGCTGGAGCTCGGAACCGATCATCTTCTCGATCTCCTGTCCGTCGAAGAACTCCGTGATCGCTGCCTTGACGTCGGCGATCGCGAGGGGCTGGATCTTGTCCGAGAATGCCTTGAGCTGTTTGAGCGCGTTCTCGATGATGGGCTGGTACTCCTTGGGGATATCGCTCTTTGCGACATCGTATGCCAGCTTGGCGTTGTCATAGAACGACTTGACGCCTGCCTTGAGCTTGGTGAACTGCTCCTCGGTGGGGAGGGAGGTGTTCATGAAATCCTTGATCTGCGCCTTGAGTTCAGGGATGTAGGTGAAGTAGTTGTCGGGGTTGGCTGCGACATCGGCGACATATCCGGCGATGGCATCGATTCCGGCAAGGGTCTTCTTGCACTGGTCGGCAACGTACTGTGCGAGGGTCTGCTTCTCCTTGTCGATCTGCTCGGAGAACTTCTCCACAGCTGCGGAGAGGTCGTTGACTGCCTTAGCAGCGGCGGCCTGCACGTTCTTGCATGCGGTCTCTGCGTTGTCCACGAGCTTCAGGAGGTAGGCTTTCAGGTCGAAGTTCTCGATGTAGTCCGCGAGGGCGAGCATCGAGGCATCGGTGTCGGACTCTACTCCGCCCATGATCGCGATGAGCTCGGGATCGGACAGAGGCATGTCCTTTGCGAGGGTTTTGAGCTCCATGGCGGCGTTCTCGTCTCCTGCGAAATAGGAGTCGACGATGGCCTGGAGCTTGTCGATGAATGCCTGGACATCGATCTCGTCGAAGTCGTCGCCCATTGCTGCGAGGGTGTCGGCGAGGGTATCGAGGGTGTCGAGGACAGGCTGGACGGATTCGGTGATGTACGCCCTGAACTCTGCGGAGTCGACGTACGCCTTGGCCTGCTCTCCGAGGGCCCTGACCTGCTCTGCGACGGCCTTGATCTCCTTGGCGAGCTCATCCTCGATCGCAGTGCTTTCGAGGTATGCGATGATGTCGGCCTTGATCTTGGTGATGTCGACCTTGTTGAAGGAATCCACGATCGCCTTGAGGTCGGCGACAGCCTTGGCGGCCGCCTCCTTGTACTCCTCAGGGATGACATCCTTGCATGCGTCGTAGGTCTTGAGGACTGTGGCGTAGAGCTGGTTGACGAGTATCTTGAGCTGGCTGACCTGCTTTTCGGTGGGGAAGTCGTTCTGGACGATCTTCTTGATCTGGGCCTTGAGCTCTGCGATGTGGTAGAACTTGTCCATGTCCTGGGCGGTGGATGTGATGAAGTCGGCAAGAGCGCCGGGCAGCTGGGCCACGCTCATGCACTGGGCGATGATGTTGTCGACGTATCCGAGAGCGACCTGGTCGACCGCTGCGGATGCCTTGTCCAGTGCGGACACTACGGAGACGATTCCTGCTTCGATAGCCTTCTGGAGGATGTCGATGGATGCGTCGAGGATCTGCTTGACATCGAAGAGATCGGGCTCGCTGGCGATGTAGTCGTTGAGCTTGTTCTCGGCTGCCGTAAGGTCAGCAATGATCTCGTCGAGCTCTGTTCCCTCGTAGTGCAGCTCGGTCTTCAAGTAATCGTTGAGGATCTGGAGCGAGTTGGCGGATACCTTGAGAACCCAGCTGCAGTCCTCGAGGACTGCCATCTCCAGGTCCTGGAGGGCGGATGCGAGCTTCATCTCGGATTCGGGTGCTCCCTCTCCGAGGATCTCCTTGATGATTGTCTTGATGACATCGAGTGCGTACTCGACCTGCTCGTTCATGTACGGGCGGTAGTCCTGGTAGATCGCGTCGATCTCGTCCATGATGGGCTTGATCAGGGCCTTCGCGTCGTCGGCGTCCATGTCGTTGAGCTTCTTCTGGATGTTCTGGAGCTCTGCGATGATCTCTGCGATCTCCTGGTCGACCTTGATGGAGTTGAGTGTGTCGAGGATGGAGTTGAGGACTGCCTGGTAAGCATCGTCGACATACTCGCCGGATGCGATACCCTTCATGACGTCGTCCCAGTTCTCGTAGAGCTTCTGTGCGAACTGCTCGATGACTGCGGATTCGTCGAGCATGTTCCTCTTGGACTCAAGGAGAGCCGCGAGGATCTTTCCGTAGAGCTGTAAGGAGTACTTCTCGTCCTCCAGGAACTGGATGGCGTTCTCGATCTCCCTCTTCTCTGTGGGGGACAATCCCTCATCCTCGAGCATCTTCTCGAGAGCGGTGATGACCTGCGCCTTGAAATCGAGGAAGTATTCGTATGCGTCGTCGACGTTTCCCTTGACGTCAAGGTATGCGTCTCCGATCGCGGCGTTGACGATGGTATCCCAGTTCTCGTCGAGGTATCCGAGCATCTCGCGGAGCTTGTCGGTGACGACCTTGATGGACACCTCCTTGTACTCCTGGAGGGTGTCGTCGATGGTCTTGGCGGAATCCGGGTCCATGAATGCGGGGTATCCTGCGGGCTTCTCCATCACCTTGTTCGCGGCGATGAACTCGTAGAGGTAGCCTGCGATGAGCGCGTGGTCGGCCTCGCTGGGGTGAGCGAGGACACCGTTGGCGGAGATGTATCCGATGTAGAGGTTCATCAGGGCCATCTCGCCTCCGGTGAACTTGATGGTCTTTCCGGGGGAGACGATCGTGCAGTCTCCAGTCCTCTCGTCGACTGCGATGCTGCAGTCTCCGACGGTGAAGACTCCGATGGCCTCCTTGATCTTGGGACCGAGGACGTTCATGATGTCTCCGATGTCGGAGATAGAGGACAGGTCGATGTTGTTGCTCTGGACGACGTATTGGATGAACTCGGAGAACTTGAAGCTGATTCCGTCGATGAGGTCGTACATCACATAGCCGTTGGCGGGGATGATGCTGCTGGTACCTGCCCTGAGCGCGGTGGGATCTGCGTTCTGGAGAAGAGCGTAGGCAACCATGTTCTTGACCTCGTTGGGTGCATTGGCCCCATCGTCGACGATGTAGGCTGCATACGATGCCGGGTTGTCGACATTGACGTGGTACGTCATCATGGAGTAGGGCGAGATGTACTGGGCGTACAGGTTGCAGTACTCCTGAACGACTCCGTAGAGCTGTCCGAGTGGAACGGTCACTCCGTTGCAGACAATGTTGATGTTACTGAAGTAGTTGGTGGAATCGAGCACGATGACCTTCGCTTTGGGGTTCGCGGAGAGGATGTACTTCATGTTGTTGTCGAAGCTGGAATCGTAGATGGTGATCGCATACGCGGTCGCACTGATAATTCCGGACAGGGCATCAAGGACCTTTTCGGTCTGCGCGGGGCTGATTCCTGCCTTCTGCACGAGCTTGACGATGTGTCCGGAGATGAACTCCCTGGCGTCGTCCATCATCTGCATGAGCTCGGCGTCGTAGAACAGGTCGAACTGCTCCTCAGGGATCTCTCCATTGATGATTCCCTCGATCATCTCCATGTAGGTGTAGGTGAAGTCCGAGTTGAACTGGTATGTGATGATGTCCGCCTGCTTGATGGAGTCCTGGTAGTACTCGCGGAGTCCGGACAGCGACTTCTCGTATCCGGGGACGTTGAAGTTCTTCAGCGCACCGGTGTTGCCGTAAAGTCCGACAAGGGATACGGGGATGACTTCGTTGACGGTGACGGAATCACCATCGAATCCATCCTCGAGCATATACCTCAGGTCGAGGCTGCGGGTGCCACTGACCGCAAGCTGGCGGTAATCGACATCGTATCCCTGCGACTCGAAGAGCTTTGCAAGGAGCGAGGGGTAGTTGTTTTCGAGTTTGACCTCGAAACCATAGTAATCATAAGCGTTCTCGGGATAATACTCTGTCACCCCGTAGCCGTTGACCGCCGAATCTCCGAGAGCGACGTAGTTCAGAGTCCCTTTGGACTCGTCCGCCGCGTCCCCGTTGGGGGCAGCCAACAGCGTGGCGTTCGCTGCAAGCATTACGAATACAGCGAATACTGCCATTGACTTGATCAATGTTGTCTTTCTCATAAGCACACACTCTTTCGGCAAACCAGCGGTCGGTTTATCGACCGATAGTCCGGGTGAAAGCCCAGTTACTGCTATAACCTCCTTTATGTTATAATAAGATAAAAAGTGAACTATGAGCAAGTCATAATGCCTGCGTGCTATATGAAATAGCAACCTCATGTCGTCAAAGGTCGAGTAGCACCGATTTCAGCTAATTTTGTTCTCGGGATCCGGGAACAGCCTCTTGATGACCCTGGTCGTGTACCTCACGACGATACCCACGGTCAATGCGGCGAAGATCGTTCCCTCCCTCACGCCCTGGAGCCCTCCAAACGAAATGAGGGAGATGACGGCCGCTATAGAGATGTTGGTGACATCGAAAATTATCTTCATCCTGCTGAATGGGACCTTGGTCTTTATCGACAGTGCCAGCACTGCCCCTTCGCCTGGTACCATGGTGGTCCTCGAGTTGACCACCAGGGCCACTCCGGCCCCCAGGATGACAACGCTCAGCACGGCGTAGATCCAGCATTCGACGTACGATTGGGGGGACCATCCGCTCACCAGATCGACTGTGATCTTGGTGAAGAAGCTGAACACAATGGATACGGGAAGCTGGAGCAGGGACACGTAGCTGAAGTCCTTGCGGAGCACCAGATACTGCAGGACGATCAACCCGATGTTGAGGGCGAACGTGGTCAGATAGAGCTCCACGCCGGTGGTCAGACTGAGGACGAAGGGTATGGAGGAGATTGGTGTCGTACCGATATCCGCCTTCGTGGACAATGCGATACCGAAGGTCATGACGAACAATCCGATGACGAACATCGCGATACGTTTGACATGGTCCCGGTTCATAGCCTGTGCAAAGGTATGGCGTATTAATAGCTGAGTCTGCGACAATCGTATGGATGACGGTGCGTAAGATTCGTTATTGCGATACGTGACGATCGAACGAACGGACCAAAAAAACACTGAAGCAGTGAAGAATTGGTGCAAGGGAAGGGATTTGAACCCTCGAACTCCTACGAGAATAGGCCCTGAACCTATCTCCTTTGGCCAGGCTCGGATACCCTTGCACGTCAGGCCAATTGCCTTGAACACATCATCGTATAAAAAACTGAGAGGAAGATATGCCGCCCCGGGCTAGTGGGCGGCTTTTAGGTCGATTTATGGTGAACGCGGATTTCAGGCTTTCATGATCTTCATCCATCCACCGGATTCGTAGATGGCGAGCTTCCTCTCCTTGAGGATCTTCTCGAACTCGGCCCACTCGATTACGTCGAGCCTGTTGTTCTTTCCTTTTGTGAACTGAATTCCGGATGTTCCCTTGACTTTTCCGGGCTTGAGTCCCTTGTTCTTTGCGATCACTTTTGCTTTATCCAGGTCAATGCGTTCCATTACCATATAGAATGCCCCCGAAATTAGTATTCTTATAGTTACTATTTATACCTTGTTCAGTTTTCCGACCATCTGGCTAGTACAATCTATCCATTTTTTCATCCAAATACAGGAAAATTGAGCCATTAACACCGTTATTGAATTATCCCAGGATGTGCCAACATACCTCAAAAACCAGTTGGATGCAACATCCGATTTAAGGCACTTCATTCATTGACGATTCTACCCTCGTCGATCCTTATGACGGTGTCCGCCTGATCGATGAGGGCGAGGTTGTGACTGATGATGAGGACGGTACGCCCGTCCACCCTGTCCTTGAGCCTGTCGAAGATGGTCTGCCCGGTGATGGGATCGAGACCTGCGACCGCCTCATCGAGAATCAGAATCTTGGGGTCGCTCAAGATCGCACGGGATATGGCGAGCATCCTCCTCTGGGCCAGGGGCAGACGATTCATCTCGTTTCCTATGCGGGTCTCGTAGCCGTCTGTGAGCCTTCCGACGTAATCGTCCAGTCCGGTCAGCCTGCAAACGTCCAGGAACGTCTCCTCGGATACGCCTTCCATGTTGTACAGCACGTTCTCCCTGATGGTACCCTCGAAGGTCCAGGGGTTCTGGAGGACGGCGACCAGCCTGTGGCTGAGGTCCTTCCTCGGGATTGTCCTGATCTCCCTGCCGTCTATCTCTATGGATCCGGTGTAGTCGGAATAGAATCCCATCATCAGGTTCGCAAGGGTCGTCTTCCCGGAGGCGGTAGGACCGACCAGGGCCGTGATCTTCCCGGGCTCGATGTCGAAAGACACCGAATGAATGATCTCCCTGCCTTCGACGTACGAGAACGACACGTCCCTGAAGCTCACACGGCCCTCGCCCATCACGAACCCGTCATCCTCGGACGGGACCTCCTCGTCGGGCTCCTCCAGCACGTCGAGGATCCTCTCGAGGGAGATGATCTCCTCGCGCATACCGTCGAAGACCGTCACGGTCATCAGCAGGGGGGAGTTGACCAGCCTGACGTAGATCAGGAACGACAGGAACATTCCCACCGGCATGGATCCGCCGTAAATCAGCAGGACGCCTGCTATGACGGTCACCAGGTACCCTATGTTCGCCATGATGCTGACCACGGGCGCGATCATCCCGGTGCGGGTGTTGGACCTGATGAACGCCTCGGTGAACTCGTCATTGTAGAGGGTGAACCTCTTCTTCACGACCTCCTCCATGTTCTCCGCCTTGATGGTCTTGTGAGCGGAGATTATGTCGCTCATCTGCGTGTTCAGTTCGGCGACCGCTGCCTTCTGCCTCCTGTAATCATCCTCCGAATCGCGGATGAGGTATCTGATGATGAGGACGGTTATCGGCATCAGTATGGCATACAGGATCGCCAGGATGGGGCTGGTGATGAACATCATGATGAAGATTCCGATGATCATCGTGAAATGCACTATGAATCCGATGTAATCGTTCGATATGAGCTTCGAGACCGCAGGCATGTCCGCGGTGAAACGCGACGACAGGTCCCCGGGTGGCATCCCGTCGATGTAGCTGATCGGGACCCTGAGGAGCTTATCGTTCATCTCGTTCCTCATCCTCCTAGCGGTCTGCAGCGACATCTTGCTCATGATGTTCTTGGAATGGCAGGTCATCACATACCAGAGCACCACCAGGAGGATGATGAACGTGCACAGGTCCAGCAGCATGGAGAGGTCCAGCGCCTGGACCGTGTCGGGCGACACCAGCCAGTCCAACACCCTTCCGCAGAAGTATGGGACCACGCTGAGTATGACCGTTGCGGCGAAGGACAGCATGATGCATTTCCTCATGAGGTACTTGTCGTCGCCCACGTAGTCCTCCAGACGCCTCAGGACGATGGTGCTCTGCGAGATCATGCCCATGTTCCGTTCCTCCTCTGTCCGACGCTGCAGATGTCCTTATAGAGCTGGGACCTGGAAAGCAGTTCCTCATGCGTGCCCGAGTCCTGGATCCTGCCCCTGTCCATCAGGATGATCCTGTCGGATACCATGCATGTCGAGACGTCGTGCATTATGAATACGACCGCCTTGTCCCTGCAGACGTCCATGATCGTGCTCAGGACCTTCCCCTTGGTCACCTGGTCGAGGGAGAAGAAGCAGTCGTCGAAGATGTAAAGGTCCGAATCGTGCAGGAGGCAGCGGACCAGGATCATCTGCAGCCTCTGACCCCCGGACATGGAGGACGAGTCGCTGGTGATGGCGTGGTCCAGCCCTCCGGGGAGGCCTGAGATGAACTTCCCTATACCGATGCGGTCGCACAGCGCCATGATCTCCTCGTCGGAGTGCTCCCCCTTCGGGTCGAGGTTGAAGCGCACCGTCCCCCTCATCACGCTCATGTTGTTCCCGGCGTACGAGACCACAGACCTTATCCTGGACGGATTCGCTCTGCCGACCTTGAGGCCCGCGATGTGCATCTCGCCCGAATCCGGGGCACTGAATCCCATGGCGATGCTGAACAGTTCGGTTGCGCCGCTCCCGTTCATGCCGACCATGGTGACCTTCTCCCCCCTGGCGATCGTCAGATCGATGCCGTTCAGGATGTGGTTGCCCCTGGTATCGACCTTGACCATGTCCTTGACCTCCACCATTGGGGTGTCGGGGTCCGCGGGCGAATCCATGTAGATGACCGATTTGGATTTCTTGCCTGCGGCGATGATGGAACGTATCCTGTCGAAGCAGATGCGGGCCCTCGGCTCCTCCACGCTCAGATAGGGGATGATCGTCAGGGTGGCGATCATCGTGGTCGCGTACTGCATGAATATGATGATCTCCTCGGGGATGATCTTGCCGGTGCCGCTCAGCGCGGAATCCAGGAATATGAAGATGACGAAGATCCACATGACGGCGGTGGCGATATGAGGGAGGTAGTAACTGTTCATCAGCAGCCTGCGGTTGAAACCGCCGAACTCGGTGCTGGCCTCTCCGAATCTCCCTATCTCGTGCTCCATGCCGTTGAAGGCCCTGATCGTACGGGCGCCTGTGACCTTCTCCTTCAGGAGGTTGTTGACCCTGTCCTGGGCGGTGATCTGAAGATTGTAGAGATGCTGGATGCGCTTGGACAGCAGCAATGTGACGATGGTTATGGCCACCATCATTATCAACAGGATGAGCCCGACCGTATCGTTGATGTCGAACGTGAAGTAGAACAGCAGCGCCAGCAGGAACGGCATCGGGAGGTATGTCCTGAGCAACTCAAGGATGAACTTCTCCACTATGGTCACATCGGTGGTCAGGCTGCTCATCGCCAGGGTGGATGTGTTCCCGAGCCTGCTCATATCCTGCATTTCCAGGGTGGCCCTCATTATCCTCATCCTGAGCTCGTTGGACACGCCCGAGGCTACCTTGGATGCTAGGAACGAGGTCACGGCGATGACCGCCAATGATATGAAAGTGAACAGAAGGAGGTATGCGCCCATCGCCAGGATCTCGTTCAGGTCGCCTTCGTTGACGGCGATGTTGATCATCGGCTTCAGGATGGTGATGGCCTCCACCTGCGCGATGGCGCCCAGGACCTGGATCGCCACTATGAAAGCGAGGGTCCACCTGTACGGATGCAGAAGTCTGTTTATGCTCCTGTCACGGTCCTTGTCCATGTACCTCGATTCGCTCCCTATAAATAAAACATAAAGTCCTAAGCGTTTGGTTTATATGCGACATCTTCTAACGGATTCCCATGAAGGATGAACGCCCGTTCCTCGCGAACTACCTGCTGGCTCTGATGGCAGTCATGAGTCTGCACATGTTCATCAATTCCGTCTCGGCACTGCTGTACCCGGACGTCTTCTCCTCCTCCACCACGCAGAGTGACGTCTACCTGATGATTTTCACAGGGGTGTCCGTATGGGAGATGATCCTCACCGTGTTCCTCTTCATGGGGTCCGGGATCGCCTACAAGTTCACCGTCCTGACGCTGATCGTCATGGTCACCCTCACCACCACGAACATGGTGGCCGGAGGCATACTGGCATATGACATCTGGATGCAGTCGGTGCTCGGAGCGGTATGCCTCGTGTTCTCACAGTTGCCGACGGTCAAGGGATACTACGACAACTGGTCCTTCGGAAGGCTCATGACATCCGAGGCCTGAACATCCTTCACAGAAGTTCTGGGTATGCGCTTCCCACCTAACCGTTATAAAACCATCACCGCATATCCGGCGGTATGGAGCAGATGGAGAAGCTTCAACTGAGATCGTCCCCGGCCAAGGATACCACGCCCGAGATGGGCATAAGGCTGGGCCGTGCGCTGGCCATGGAATACCGGAAGGTGGTGGTCGGGATGGACCTCATGAAGAGCAGTCCGATGATGAAGAACGCCCTCATCTCGGGCCTCATCTCCTCCGGAGCGGACGTCATAGACGTTGGAACGGTCTCCGAACCCGTCATCGCCATGGCGGCGAGGATGGGTGATTGCGCCGTGTACGTCAACGAGTTCCGCCAATCCGACCTGGTCAGCGGATACCTGCTCATAGACACCGACGGCAGCCTGTTCGGTCTGGACCGCATCAGGCACATCGAGGGCAACGACGGACAGGAGGCCCCGAGGCCCAGCTACAAGTCCCTCGGCACGGTGAAGGAGTACTACAACGCCACCAAGGACTACAACGATGCTCTGCTGAATGCGACCCACAACATCGCAGGGGGATCCGTCATCCTCAACTGCAACTGCGGGCTCTCCACCGATTCTGCACCGCAGATCCTCAACAGCATAAAGACCGATGTCATCTGCATAAACGCCCAGAAGGACCCCGACTACATCACCAACCCCCTATCCATCAAGGAGGCGGACATCCGCCAGATGAGGGCGCTGGTGGAGGCGAACGCCGGATCCATCGGGATATCCCTGAACCGCGTCGGGAACCTTATGAGGGTGTTCGACGAGTCCGGCGAGCCTCTGAACAACCAGGAGGTCCTCGGACTCCTGATCATGTTCCTGAAGCCCAAGAAGCTGGTCGTCCCGCTGGACGTCTCCAACCTCATCCCGGACATCTTCACCGGAAAGGTCACGGCGGACGTCAATTCCCCGCACCCCGCCCCGGACCCGGAGGAGACGGAGCTGATAATGGTGCAGCCATCTTCCGAGATGATATTCAAGGCGATGAAGGAAAGCGGGGCGGAACTGGCCTATTACGACGGCGGATTCGTCTTCAACGAGCCGGTCTGCACCCCCGATGCCATGCACGCGGCGATCATCCTGTCGCAGTTCACCGGCATGAACGACATCAGGGACATTATGAAGCAGTTCCCCGAATACTACTCCGAATCCAAATCCTACAAGTTCTCATGCAGCAGGGAGGATTTCATCCGCATGATGAACGCCAACGTCCAGGACGTCGGCCCCATCAAGGTCCAGGAGGACGGCTGCTGGAGGATAGACATGAATGAGGGAGCATTCTTCGTGGCATTCGACAACGATCAGGAGGATGCCGTCAACGTCGTGGCCGAATCCGGCGACAGGGTCTACCTGATCAGCATGATCGAAGTCATCGACGGTCTGATGGAGTCCTGCTCCAGCGGTCAGTAAATCACTTCTATGTCCAGTGGCTCGCCGCGGGAATCGTATGCCTTCCAACTGGTGCGATCGTAAGGTTGGCATGTGATGAAATGCACGCCGCCCATGTTGCTGAAGAAATCCTTGTCCGCATCCGAAGGCATGTTGGAGAACCCCGGGTGGGAGTGGGCGGAGCCCGCGATGGAGAAGTCTATCGGCTCCATCCACCTGTTGATGAAGCTGTGCTCGTCGCCGAAAACGGTGCCCGGCAGCATGACCATCTCAGATATCACCCCGTCGATCTCGCGATGGACGCAGAGGAACTCGTCCGGATAGGTGGACTTGGCGGCCTCGTTGAAGCCGTCTATGAAATCTATGCTGACCCCGATGATCCTGTTCATAGCGCATTCACCAGTTTCTCGCGCACCCTGGAGAAGAAGTCCATGTCGAACCTGATGAACCTGGCCTTCTTGTCCGAAAGCATAAAGTCGACCTTGGTGCGTCCTTCCATGGGGATCTCCTCCTGTCCGTCCAGGACTATGACGCAGTCCTTGTCCAGAACGGATTCCACGGTGATCTTGCTCGTCGCAGGCACGACGAACGCCCTCGAGGTCGATTTGTAAGCGGCCATCGGCACCACCATCAGCGCATCCACATGCGGATCCATGTAAGGGGCGCCGAGGCTCATCGCGTAGCAGGTGGATCCGGTCGGGGTGGATATTATCACGCCGTCCGAGCGCATCTCGCAGGCCAGGACGTCGTCCACGTAGATCTTGTAATGGCGTATCTTCGCCACTGAGGATGTGTGGATCAAAGCCTCGTTGACAGAATCCTTGAGGTACTCGCCGTTATACCATGAGGCGAGCTTGAAACGGGACTCTATTGTATAGTCCTCTCTGAGCAGGCGCTCTATGCCGTCCTTGATGTGATCGCGGTCGATCTCCGCCAGGAAGCCCACGCTCCCTCCGTTGATCCCTATGACCATGGCATCAGTCTGCTGCAGGACCCTCAGGAGGGTACCGTCGCCTCCGACCACTATGACGATGTCGACATCCATGTCCTTCAGGGGCATGCCCTCCATGCCGAGGACGCCCGCTATGTGGGAATCCAAGATGTACTCGTGGCCCTTCAGCGCATCCATCACCTGCCTGGTGTAATCCGCTGCCTTGGACAGCGAGGTGTTGGCGTAGATCCCGTACCTGTGGTCCTTGACCGGGTCCTTGCCCCTTATGAGGTAGTCGAACACGGGCTTGCTGCCGACTGCAACGACATTGCTGCGGTGGTCCAGGTCGAATCCCATCTCCAACACGTTGCCTTCGAGGTCATAGATCTCCCCTCCGGCCTCCCTCAGGATGACCACAGCGGCGGCGATGTCGACGATCCTCTCGCAGCGGACGTAGTTCTCGGCGTTCATGCAGAAGGCATCCGCCTGCCCCTCCGCAACGATTGCTATCTCCAGGGAGGAGCATCCCAGCGAGCGGCTGGAGTACACCTTCTTGCATATGGCGTACGCATCCGGATGGGAGTAGCTGCCGGTGTAGTTCATAACGAACAGCTCGTCGAACTTCGGGGTGCGGACCTTGATCCTCTTTCCGTTCTTGAACGCCCCCTTGCCCTTCTCGGCCCAGTAGGAGTCGCCGGTGACCAGGTTGCGAAGGTATCCGAGCCTCATCCCGGACAGGGATCCCTTCCCGACCCCCAGGGATACGGTGTAGTAGGGGATGCCGGCGATGGCATTGTTGGACCCGTCCACCGGGTCCAGGATGAGGGTCTCTTCCCCTCCCCTATCGACGAAGCCGATCTCCTCGCTGAGCACGTTCAGAGATATCGCGTTCCTCTCGAGGTACATGAGAACGGCGTTCTCCGCCACCTTGTCGATCCTAGCGGTAGGCGTTCCGTCGGCTCCGATGCAGATCTCATCCTTCATGCAACCGGTGTCGGGTATCTTCCCGATCTCCTTCTGTACCGCATCGGCTATGGCCGAGAGGACGTCTATCGTGATCATAGCACGCCCATTGACAGGATTTTATAAAGAGTATGCCATCGACGGCCCCATGGAACCGCTAAGCTTCACCTCCGATAGGGTCTTCCTGGACAGGGGTCGCCTTTACACGATATCGGCCTGCCCCGGCAAGAGGATCTACGGGGAACGCCTGTTCACCCTGTCCGGTACCGAGTACCGCGAGTGGGATTCCAGGAGGAGCAAGCTGGCGGCGTATCTGACTGTCGGCGGGAAGCAGTTCCCTTTCAGGAAGGACTCCAAGGTCCTGTACCTCGGGGCATCCAGCGGCACCACGCCCTCCCATGTGGCGGACATCTGCCCGGACGGGAAGGTGTACTGCGTGGAGTTCGCCCAGAGGATGTTCAGGGACCTGGTCGGGACCTGCGAGACCCGTCCTAATATGATGCCCATCCTCGGGGACGCCACCAGGCCGGAGGAGTACTCGATGTTCACCGACGGGGTGGACGTGGTCTACCAGGATGTGGCGCAGAAGATGCAGGCGAAGATCCTGTGCGACAACATGGACACCTTCGATGCGGATTACGGCATGGTCGCAGTCAAGGCGCGGTCGGAAGACGTAACAGCATCCCCTGAATCCGTGTTCAAGGAGGCCGAGAAGGTGCTCCGCGAGAGGGGGTTCTCCATACTCGACGACGAGCCCTTGGACCCCTTCGAGAAGGCCCATGCGATGATAGTCGTGAAGAGGGATTGACATGCGCACGGCCTATGCGATAGCGTTCAAGGATGACATGTTCCTCATGGTCTGGCACAATAGGAGGAACGGCTGGGAGATGCCCGGCGGGCATGTGGAGGAGGGGGAGACTTCCGAGCAGGCGGCTGCCAGGGAGTTCATGGAGGAGGCCGGGTACGAGATCGAGATCGTGGCCACCCGCGACATCGGCTACTGCGATGTCTGCGCTGCACGCCTCGGCAGGAAGGTCAAAGAGGACTGCGAGATGAGATCCGAGCTGTTCGATGCCCTCCCGGAGCAGCTGTCATTCGGCAGGGACGAGTATGAGGATACTGTGCCCTGGGCCAGGTCGCAGCTGTGAGCCTTTTATGTATAGCCCTATAAAGGCCCGCGATTTATGTTTTATATACTACTTCCATAATCACTTGCATAGCCTCGCCGCCTAGATATGATTCGGAGGATCACATTATGGCAAGAATGCACACAAGAAGAAAGGGAAAATCCTGTTCAAAGCACCCAATGGTTTCCGAGAATCCTTCCTGGGTTCCTCTCAACGCCACCGAAATTGAGGATCTCATCGTGAAGCTCTCGAAAGACGGTATCATCTCCGCCCAGATCGGACTCATCCTCAGGGACCAGTATGGAGTTCCTGATGTCAAGCTCGCTACCGGCAAGACGATCACCGAGATCATGGCTGAGAAGGGAGTCGCTCCCGCTCTTCCCGAGGACCTTTCCAACCTCATGAGGCGCGCAATCTCTCTGAACGTTCACTTGAAGAACAACAAGGGAGACGTCTCCAACAAGAGAGGTCTCCTCATGATCGAGGCAAAGATCAGGAGACTCGAGCGCTACTACAAGAGGAACGGAGTCCTTCCCGCAGACTGGAAGTATTCTCTCAGCAATGCGGAACTCATGCTTAAGTGAGTTATATGGAGACTGAGGTCCCCTCAAAACTTCTTACAACCTTATCTCATGCCGCGGACATCGTCCGCGGACATGATTTCATACAGGTCTATTCTCACTACGATGCCGACGGCGTATCCGCTGCATCCATAATCGCACAGACCCTTCTCCGCGAGGGCAAGGAGTTCCGCGTGACCCTTTTCACCACGCTGAACGACTTCAACATGGACATCATCCGCAGCACCAAGACCGACTGCATCATCATCACCGATCTGGGAGCATCCTACATCGAGCAGCTGGATGCCATGAAGAACGACATTGTCGTCCTGGATCACCACACGATCATCGCAGAGGCCAAGCGCATCTGCTACGCGAACCCGCACCTTTACGGCATCGACGGCATGACATCGGGATGCGGTGCGACCATGGCGCTGCTGTTCGCAGTGACCATGAACGAGAAGAACTGGGATCTGGTGCAGATCGCCTTCGCCGGGATCGCCGGTGACAGGCAGCACATCAACGGCCTCTCCGGACTCAATGTCCACCTCCTCGAGGAAGGTAAGAAGAGGGGCTACATCGAGGAGATGCCCGGTTCCCTGATCCCGTCGGGGCATCTGAAGACACAGCTTTTCCTGACCACCGACCCCTACATCCGCGGAATCAGCGGCAACGAGGAGGGTGTGACCAAGCTCCTGGAGGACGCCGGGATCGACCAGAGCAAGACGTACATGGACCTCACCGATGAGGAGAAGAGGAAGCTGTCGTCCCTCATAGCGATCAGGCTCACCCAGCAGGGCATGCTCGAGTGCTCGCTCAACGAGATCGCCCGCACCAGATACTATCTGACGGGATTCAAGATGGATGCCGAATACCTCTCATCCGTCCTGAACAGCTGCGGCCGCTCCGGGCTGGGAGGGATGGGAGTATCCGCTGGGATGGGCGACGCCAAGGCCATCGAGATGGGCGCCAAGCTCATGAACGAATCCAACCACGACGTGGTCATGAACATGGTCGACCTCGACAGCAAGGGACTGAACCAGATGGCCCATCTGCAGTGGTTCGACAGCTCCGATTCAGGTTTCACGGGGATGCTCTGCGGCATATCGATGCAGTGCATAGGCGACCCCGACAAGCCCACCATAGGGATGAACCGTTCCAAAGAGCCTGTCAACATCTCGTCCAGAGGCATGTGGGTGCAGCTTGACAAAGGAATCGATCTCGCAGCCGCCATGAGGGAGGCATGCGCTTCCGTCGGCGGAGAGGGCGGCGGTCACAGGATAGCCGCAGGCGGATCCGTTCCCGGAGAAATGGTTGATGAGTTCCTGAAGAACCTCGATGCCATCCTGGAGAGACAGCTCAGCTCCTCCAAGTGACCTCTACCTCGTCGGTCCTGAATCTCTGATCGACCACCGTGTCGGCGATCTCCATTCTGACTCCGGACTCGTACATCTCGCTTCCGAGCCACGCGATCATGGCACCGTTGTCCATGCAGAACCTACGGTCCGGAACGTACATCTGCGCTCCTCTCTCCTCGGCCATCTCCCTGACCATCTCGCGGAGGCGCATGTTCTGGGCAACTCCCCCTCCGAGGAGGACCTCATCCTTGCCGATATGGGCCATCGCCCTCTCGGTGACCTCCGTTAACATGGCATAGGCGGTCTCCTGGACGGACAATGCGATGTCCTCCAGTGGAACGCCCTTCTTCTGCAGGGCGAGCGCAGCGGTCATCAGACCTGAGAATGCGACATCCATGCCCTTGACTGAATACGGAAGTTCGTGGTACACCTTGCCTTCCTTGGCGAGCTTCTCGAAGACCGGACCTGCATAGAACCCCATCCCGAGGTCCCTTCCCAGCTTGTCCAGCATGTTGCCGATGCCGATGTCCTGGGTCTCCCCGAATATCCTGTAGCGCCCCTCGGCGAAGGCTATGACCTGTGTGTTGCCTCCCGAAGCGTACAGGAGGGCGGGATCGTCGCATCCGCAGAGGGCGCGTCCGATCTCCACATGGGCGACGCAATGGTTCACACCGACTATCGGTATCCCCATGGTGCATGAGAACGCCCTGGCCGCAGTGGCGGCCACACGGAGGCACGGGCCCAGACCCGGGCCCATCGAGAACGATATGACGTCGATATCCTTGGGCTTCAGACCGGACACGTCGAAGGCCTGCTGCATTATCCTGGAGACGACCTCCACATGGTGGTTGGCGGCCTCTCTGGGATGGAGTCCCCCGTTCTTCGGCCTGAACATGTCCAGCTCGTTCGCCAGGACATTGTGGTCCGAATCGACGATCCCCACACCCAGGGTATGGGCGGTCCCCTCGATACCTAACGTTATCATCGGCAGTCAATCCCAATCGCCGTTATATAACGTTCCTCTCGGGGATTGGGATATATAGCGACCAAGCGGATTCCGACCGCGGGGACGTCCTCCTGAAGACGTATCGATATCATGGGACAGGGATACAGCTACGATTGCCCGGCCTGCGGCCACTCGGCGGAGCTCTGCATGGGAATCTACAACTGCAAGGGATGGGGCGACAGGCCCACGCTGAGGGACATCGAGGACGGCAGATACGGGAAGGATGCAAAGAGCGCCCTTGCCAAGCACCCGAAGAGCCTGTACCACTTCCAGTCGGACGTGTTCGTATGCGGATGCGGATATACGAAGAGCTACGACTCCCTCGTCATCCACAGCAACGACTACCGCGATTGGGAAGTCTTCTACTCGACCAGGCACAGATGCCCGCGGTGCAACAGGACGATGGGATCGATAGCGTACTTCCCGACGAGCATCAGATGCCATCGCTGCGGTGCCGAATCCCCCATAAACAGGCGCAGCATGGTGAGATGGAACCGATGCTGGATGCCGTTTATGGATCGGGTCAGCGGGACAGCCCTCCAAAACTTTATGTACTGTAAGTATATCGTCCTCTCATCGGACCCGTGGTCTAGGGGTTATGACGTCGCATTGACATTGCGGAGGTCGCCGGTTCAAATCCGGCCGGGTCCACCATCTCTTATGGTTCCTTGTGACTTGTCGATTGTTACGATTCTCGCATTCGCGTGCATCAACCCGTCTGTCTGGACACGGCGATCGCCATGCCGCCGATGCTCTGAGCCAGACGTCCGAATTAGTACAGGTTTAACGACCTTCATGGCTATAGTCAAATACTATTGACTTAATTCTACTGATTCAGTAGCAATTCTACGAAAAACAATATAAAATCGCATTATTTTCTATTTATCGCAATAATATTATTGGATATATCAGTAATTTCGCCAATTCATACGGATTTCGTAACAGATAGGAAACCCTTATATTATGCGGATAATCATTCGGTACGCATCGATTGTCGGTGTTTCTAAGATTCACCGCTTTCAAAAACCCTGAAAAGTGAGAATAATGGGAATCATAGAGACATTGAACGACGTGTTCAGCCCGTTGAACACGTATATCTGGTATATCGCCTTCGTTTGTCTCATCGGACTTGGACTGTATTTCCTTGTGAGGCTCAAGTTCATGCAGGTGACCCACATAGGCGAGAACGCCAAACTGGCGGTCTCCGGGGTCAACGATCAGACTGATGGCAGGAAACTCTCTTCCTTTGAAGCGTTCTGTTTGGGAATGGGTGCGCGTATCGGTGTTGGAAACATCGCCGGAGTCGCCACCGCTATCGCCACAGGAGGACCTGGAGCGGTCTTCTGGATGTGGATCTTCGCACTGATCGGTGCAGGGACCAGTTTCATGGAGTCCACCGCCGCTCAGATTTATAAGGAGAAGAAAGCCGACGGAAGCTACTACGGAGGACCCGCATACTACGCTACCAAAGGACTCAAGAAGAGATGGCTCGGAGTCGTCCTTGCCCTGCTTATCACGATCACGTTCGGTTTCGGATTCGTCGGCGTGCAGGCGAGCAACTCGTCCTCTGCTATCGTCAACGCGTTCAACATCGACAGCCACCTTGTCGGAATCGTCATCGCGATGGGTACCGCCCTGGTCATCTTCAGCGGAACCAAGCTCATCGGAAAGTTCTCCGCAAAGGTCGTTCCCGCTATGGCCGTCCTCTGGATCATCTTCACGCTGGCTATCATCGGTGCCAACATCGGCAACGTCGGAAATGCTTTCGCCATGATCTTCCAGTATGCGTTCACCGCACCCTCGCTCATCGGTGGAGGAATCGGATTCATCATCATGACCGGTCTGAAGAGAGGAGTCTTCTCCAACGAGGCTGGTCTGGGATCCGTCGCCAACCTGGCAGGTACCGCGGACACGTCGCACCCCGTCAAACAGGGACTCATCCAGTCCTTCGGAGTCATCGTGGACACTATCATCGTCTGTACCTTCACCGCCATCGCAGTCCTGTCCTTCGGTGACTGGAGCACGATCGCGGATGCGATCTACGAGGATGGGGCTCTTGTCCTCAAGGCAGCGCCTCTGGTGCAGATGGTCGCCACTTCCGCTCTCGGAAGCTGGACCGCGACCCTCATCGCGATCTTCCTGTTCATATTCGCATTCACGAGTATGATCGGATACTACACCATGTCCGAGGCCAACCTTAGGTTCGTGAAGGACAACAACACCGTGATCTTCGTCATGCGTATCGCCGTCGTCCTGGTCGCGTTCGGATCGTGCCTCATCGATACCAGCCTGATGGATCTGATATCGGATACATTCATGGCGGCCATGGGAGCAGTGAACGTCGTCGTGGTGTTCCTGCTGGCCAAACCCATCATGGAAGCCTACAAGGACTATAGGCAGCAGAAGAAGGACGGTGTGGAGGAACCGGCGTTCCACAAATCCGCATTGTCCGATTCCAGCGGTGTCACCGAGTGGGAAGAATAAGCAAATCAATTACAGGGGGGAGACCCCCTGGTCATCTTCTATAATGATGTTATATTCAGAGGACCACGAGATTCTCCGAGAGGACCGCTTCCTTGTGGTCCTTGCGGCCGAGGACGGATTCCAGGTCCGATGAATGCTTGCCGGCGATCATTGATAATTCCTTGGAACCGTAGCCGACTATGCCCTTGGCAACTTTTGTACCATCGCAGACGATGTCCACGACCTCGCCCTTGTCGAACGTGCCCTCCACGGATCTTATCCCAACGGGGAGGAGAGACTTGTGGTCGAGGACCGCGTTCTCCGCGCCGGTATCGATCACTATCCTGCCGGATGCGTGGGCTGCCTTGATCCACCTGCGCTTCTTGGAGATCTCGTTGTCCGATACGAACAGCGTTCCGATGTCGTCCCCGCTGACGGCCCTGTAGATGGCATCCTGCTCCTTGCTTGATGCGATGATCATGGAGCAGCCGGCATCCTTGCAGATGACGGCCGCATCGAGCTTGGTCCTCATGCCGCCGGTCCCCAGACCGGTGCTACTGTCGCCCGCCATGGAACGGACGGAGGAGTCCACGTTGTGGACCTCCGGGACCAGCTTCGCATCGGGGTTCTTGGTCGGGTCGGAATCGTACAGGCCTTTCACATCCGACAGGATGATCAGCAGGTCCGCATCGGTCCTGCTCGCCACTATGGCTGAAAGGGTATCGTTGTCGCCGAACTTGATCTCGGTGATACACACGGCGTCGTTCTCGTTGAATATGGGTATGACACCGTTCTCGAGCAGTGAATCGATGGTGTTGTTGAGGTTGATCGCGCTCTCCCTGTCCGAGTAGGTGTCGAGGGACATCAGGATCTGGCCTACGATAAGTCCCTGCCTCTGGAAGCTGTCGGCCCACCTCTGCATGAGGATGCTCTGGCCGACGGATGCCGCAGCCTGCCTGGTGGGGATGTCGTTGGGGTTGGCCTGTATCTTCATAGCCCTGAGGCCGACGCCTATGGCGCCGGACGTGACTATGAGGACCTCCTTGCCCTCGTCCTTCAGGGCCTTCACCTGCTCCGCCACGGAGTCCATGAAATCGATCGATATCGTCTTCCTTCCCTGCATGAGCGAGGTCGTGCCTATCTTGACGACCACGCGGCCCACGTTCCCCAGCGCATCCTTCCTGGTCATGAGATCACCTGAGCGGACACTCCGCGTCCTTCCTGATATGCTTGAACTGTCTGGCATCCTTGCCGACGTAGTCCTTGACCACCTGTCCATTGCCGATGAGCACGTACTTGTAGATCATCAGGCCCTCCATGCCCATCGGTCCGCGGGCGTGGATCTTGTTGGTGCTGATCCCCACCTCGGCCCCCTTGCCGAACCTGTATCCGTCGGCGAAGCGGGTGGAGGCGTTGACGAAGACATCCGCGGAATCGACCATCTTGGTGAAGACGGCCGCCTTCTGCATGTTGTTGGTGATTATCGCCTCCGTGTGATGGGAGCTGTGCGAATTGATGAAATCGATGGCGTCCTCCAGAGAATCAACGACCTTGATCGCTATGATCAGGTCGTCGTACTCCTCGAACCAGTCCTCCTCGGAGGCAGCATTGATGTCGGGAACGATGGCCTTCGTGCGAACGTCGCCCCTGACCTCGACCCCGTTCTCCTTCATGGAGGATATCAGCCTGGGAAGGAACTCCTCCGCTATGGCGGAATCAACGAGGATGTTCTCCACCGCGTTGCACACGGCGGGGTATTGGATCTTGGAATCCATGGCTACCGAAAGCGCCATATCTTGATCGCATTCAGAATCTATGTACACATGGCAAATCCCTGCGGCATGTCCGAGGACGGGTATCCTGGTGTTGTCCTGGACGTACCTCACGAATGAATTGGATCCCCTGGGGATCAGCAGATCGATGTACTCGTCCAGATCCAGGATCTCCTTGAAATCGTCGCGCGACTCCAGCAGGACGAATGCGGACTCCGGGATCCCTGCCGAGGATGCGGCATCCCTCAGGACGCCGAATATCGCCTTTATCGTGCGGTGAGCTTCGCTCCCGCCTTTGAATGCCACGCAGTTCCCCGACTTCAGGCACAGGGACATGATCTGCGGCACCACATCCGGGCGGGACTCGAACACCACGCCCAGCATCCCTACCGGACATCTGACCTGGTACAGCATCAGACCGTCGTCGAGCTCCGTCGCGGACATCGTCCCTCCGACGGGATCCTCCAGCGACATGACACTCCTGATCCCTCTGACCATCTCGTCGACCTTGGCATCGTCCACCATCATGCGCTTGTACATCGGACCCGGGATCTTGCCCTCGGCATCCTCGAGGTCCTTGCGGTTCTCCCCGATGACGTATCCGCGCTTGGAATCCAGGGCGTCCGCCATATTGGACAGGGCGTCGTTCTTGACGCCTGTCGGAAGCACGGACATGCTGACGGTGGCCGATTTGGCCTTCTTGATCTGATCCGTTATACCAGTCATCGAGACCTCGATAGACGAAGATATTTAATAGACTAGTTGCTCGGGGTAAACAAGCCGAGATAGCCAAGCCCGGTATGGCGGCGGTCTCGAAAACCGCTGGGCCTCGCCCTCGGGAGTTCGAATCTCTCTCTCGGCGCCATTCTTACCCTTCTAACACTCCTTTGAGATACAGGGGCCTCCCTCGCCATGCATGCGCTGCCCTGTAAGGGGAGTAGCACAGAAGGATGAATCGTCTCGGGGATCGATAGCATGAAACTGTTAAAATGCGAGGTATGCGGATCCAATGAACTCACTAAGAACGGAGAACTATTCGTTTGCGATTACTGCGGAGCCAAGTATACCGTTGAAACTGTTCAGAATATAATCAATCAAGGAAAGATCGACATATCTGGCAGCACAGTGAGGATTGATAACTCTGGAAGACTGAGAGGCATCGTGCAGAAAGCACTAGATTGCTATGATGACGGCAAAACGGACATTGCAATGAAGTATGTTGACAATGCCCTCCTAGAAGACCCTACTCTGACAGACGCCCTATACCTTAAGATTCTACTAACACCCGATAACGATAGGCACCAGAAGGAGCGCCTGATGGAGAGGGCCGTTGAAAACGAAGCCAACAACCTCGGCCTAATGACCAAGGAGGACTTTGAGTGGTTAAACAACCTCAAGGATTGCTCCTTCATCAATTACACCATCACTGAGATTGACCTGTATATCGACGGGGATCTGATCAAAGAGAGAATGAAGAATGGTGGCAAGATAACGGTATCGATGGATCCTGGCGACCATGAAGTAGAGATATGCGATTCTACAACGAGGAAAACGCTTGACAAACAGACCGTTGACTTCACAAAGCAACCCAATGTAAAGATCGATACGGACCGCAACAGAATGCCACGCCTCTTCATCCTATAACCGAGTAGTATCGGGCTACATCGTAGAAGATATGGCGTCTGGCCTTCTACCAGGACAGCATGATGTAGTCGGTGACGCTCGATTAATTGCTAAGCACGTTGGAACTCGGATAACAATAGGTGTCATCCACACATGGGAATATGACTCGACAGTCATGTCTGCATTCGGAGATGATCTGACTGATAGCATCATCGAAGGACATCTCACCTCTGAGACATCTGAGAGCAAGGAGCTTCGTTTCCTCCGGGATGTGGAAACCCTCTGCTTCGACAGAGCCGACATTGCTGTTGATTATGGCCATCTCATCCATGAATGACCGTATGCTCTGGACCGAATTAAAGGTCTTGACAGTGGTCCCCGGAACCGGATTTTATCGGTCCTCTGAAGGCTCTGACCATGGTTGATAGATAGCCTGGAAGCCCGGTTTGGAGGCCAAATCTTCCTGTCAATAAACGATTTTTAGGTTTCAAGATACTATTTATAGAGCTTACAAGTAGCCCACACCATGTCGAATGATATTCTAACATACGAGAATATCGACCCAAAAGTCCGTGACAAGATCATGGTCGGAGTCGCTCTGGCCATGCTCGTCGCATGTTTCGATGGTTCTATCACCACCACATGCGGACCCGAGATCGGTAACTCGTTCAACAACACAAGCCTTCTTCCTTGGCTTACGATGGGATATCTGCTCTTCGAGACTATCATGATCCCGATCTCGGGAAAGCTCTCCGACCTGTACGGAAGGAAGAAGCTGCTGATGATCGGACTCGTGCTCTTCCTCCTGAGCTCCATCGTTGCGACCATCGGTATCAGCATGGAGGTCATGATCGTCGCCCGTGCCATACAGGGTATGGCCGGAGGTATCATCATCCCCGTCGCCACCGCAGTCATCGCCGACCTGTACGCCCCCGAGGAGAGGGCCAAGATGCAGGGAGCACTCGGTGCCCTGTTCGGTATCGGATTCGGTGTCGGACCCCTCATCGGAGGTACCCTCGCCACAATGAACATCGCTGGCATCCCCGGATGGCATCTCGCATTCGCCATCAACATCCCGCTCCTTCTAATCACGATCGCCCTGTGCAGGGGACAGTTCCCCTCGCCCGCCAACCTGCAGGCCAAGCCCCAGATCGATTTCAAGGGTATCGCCCTGATCTCCGCGCTCCTGATCATCTTCATCATCTACTTCCAGCTGATCGGAGCCTCCATCGGCGTCTTCAGCATCGAGTCCCTCGTCCTGATCTTCATCATGGTCGCCCTGATCATGACGCTCGGCAGGGTAGAGTCCACCGCCGCCGAGCCCATCATCGCACCCCACGTGCTGAAGAACCCCACGGTCAGGTCGGCATCCGTGCTGCTCCTCCTGCTCGGTTTCTCCATGGTCGGAGATGAGCTCTTCACATCGATGTTCCTTCAGAAGATCGAGATGTACAGCGCCATCAACGCCGGAATGTTCATGCTCTGCATGATCGTCGGTATGGCGATCACGTCGTCCGTCGCGGGAAAGATGGTCGAGAAGACCGGATACAGGCCCTGGATCATCGCTGGACCCGTCCTCATGGCCATCGGAATGGCCGGAATGTCCTTCATCAGCCAGTTCTCCGTTCCCCAACTCGCCATCTCCGAGTTCGTCTTCGGTCTCGGTATCGGATGCCTCATGGCATCGCTGATGGCCTGTGTGCAGAACAGCTGTGACGACTCCGAGGTCGGTATGACCACATCCGTCGTATCGCTGTTCAGGAACATCGGTTCCACCATCGGATCCAGCGTCTACACCATGATGGTGAGCCTCGGTATCAGCTACTACGCGATCGACCAGGGCATCACCCAGTGGGCGAACGAGGGTGTCGGTATCCTCGAGCACCTGGGCGGACTGTTCGATGAGCAGATCAAATTCGTCTTCACCAACGCCGTGGCGGATGCCTTCTTCATGGGAGCGATCATCCTCGTCGTTGCGGCAATCATCGGATACCGCTTCAAGATCGTCCACATGAGCAAGACGAAAGAGATCATCGATATCGAGAACAAGGAGTGATCCTCCATTGGCCCTTCGGGGCCAAACCCTTTTTCTTCTATCTGACAGGTTTGTTTTACAACACCGGCGGATATGCTCCGGACCCATGCACATTTTTAAACCGTGTTGACCTAGTCTTGGCCGATAAGATGGAACTCTACAAGGTGTTCGGTATCGCCGCTGTCTGTGTCGTCCTGGTGCTCGCATGCACCTACCTGCTCGCATCCGACGGGAACAACGATACGGACGACTCCTCGGATTTCGTTCTCGTCAGCGAAGCGGTGCCCGACGCCATCCTGGAGATCCGCTACTATTCCACATACAACTTCGTCGGCGAGCGCATCGACGGCTACGAGCAACCGGTCGCCCTTCTCACCAAGGAGGCGGCCAAAGCCCTCCGCGAGGTCAGCGACGATCTGGTCCAGAAGGGATTCAGGCTGAAGATCTACGACGCCTACCGTCCCCAGATGGCCGTGGACCATTTCGTGAGGTGGGCCAAGGATGTCGACGACGTCAGGATGAAGGAGTACTTCTACCCGGAGCTGGAGAAGGACCAGCTGTTCCCCCAGGGCTACATCTACGAGAGGTCGGGGCACACCAGGGGCAGCACCGTGGACCTAACATTGTTCGACATGTTCGCTGGAAAGGAGGTCGACATGGGAGGAACGTTCGACTATTTCGGGGAGCGCAGCCATCCCGATTACAGGGACATCACCGAGGAGCAGTACAACAACCGCATGATCCTCAGGGAGGCGATGATGGCGCACGGATTCGATCCCCTGCCGGAGGAATGGTGGCATTTCACCCTGAAGGACGAGCCGTTCCCTGACACGTATTTCACGTTCCCCGTCAGCGAGTCCTTGCTGAAAGGATAAGATCTACGAAGTGCTCGCTCCGCTCGGGATTTGAATCCTATGAGCGTCACCCACATCGTGTGATGAAAGCTCAGCACTCCCTTGTGATCCAATATCCGGATTTCCTGGAGCCGCTGCGCTCTATCGCACCCCGCGTTATCCATGCCAGATCTCTCGCACCGCAGTTTATCTTATACTTATCTTATACACACGTTTAGAAGTTATTTCAGATGACGATGCCGTTGATCACTTCCCCATCACCCTCTAGAGTAAACCGACATGGTAATCGTTCCACTGCGGACGATAGCATATATGAAAAACTGAACTCCTCCGATGAATGTCAGATAGGCCTGCATTTGATACTCATCTTCTAACGTAACGCACAGACCTTCCGGAACCCATCATCTCGATCTCCCCTTCATCGCACATCCGCTTCAAGGTGCGCTCCACCGTGATCTTCGACATATCAGGGAACATCAGAACAAGATCGTGCTTGGACACAGGCATCACTGCCATTCTCAGGAACGCCTCCAATCCGTTAGATTTCTTTCTGCGACCGATCTCCAAGCCTGTCATCCTATTCAGATCGCGATAGCACAGGAACAGCTCGCCGAGGAAGTAATGGATGAAAGGCCCATAGTCGCACCTGTTCTCGAACCACCCGATCTGCGATTCCTCCAACGCCTTGTAATAATCCATCTTGCTCGCATTGATCTTCGATTCCATCGACACGTATCTGCATACATCGTATCCCTCCTGATAGAGCAGCAGCGTGGTGAGCAGTCTGGACATTCTCCCGTTACCGTCCGAGAACGGATGTATACGGAGAAAATCCATGATGAAGCATGGTATCAGAAGTAGACTGTTTATCTCCATATCGTCCCGTGCCTCCCAGAACGCACCGATCAGTTGATCCATACAGAAGTCGGTCTCATCCGCTGGGATCGTTTGATAGACTGCGGATATCTTCCCGTCCGGACCCCTGTCCACTATGACGTTGTCCTGCTTCTTGAACCCGGGTTCGTTCATATCGGACCTCCCCATCAGGATACCGTAGATGTCGAGGATGCTCTGCTTTGTGATAGCTATCCGGGAGTGGTTCTCATGGATGTATCTGAGAGCATCGCCGTAGCCTGCAATCTCCATCTCATCGTGACCTCTAGGATGAACCGATCCGTTCACAAGACCGGCCACCCTGTCCGATGTCGTACGAATCCCCTCGATGGCGTTGGAATCCCTCACGGACATCATGATGGCATTGTTCATCAAGGCGGATGCTATCGTTCCTGCCTCCTTGAGATTATGGTCCGCCTGCACATTGACGGCCTCGATGCGGACGGCCCTATTCAGTATATCGGGATCGACCTTCATCGACTTCAGAAATGAATAATCGAAAATGTGCATATGAATTTATCATTGGTTATGATATTTAAAAGATTTGTTTTTTCTACATCATTTTGATGTAAAAATGATGCCTAATTTAAATATTAAATGAAGAACCTACATCAAATTATATAACTTCACCGAGACAACTATAAAGGGTTGATTCGATTTCCTGGACGATAGCGATGAACAGAACGACGGTCATCATAATCGCGGTTGTCGCGATAGTCGCCGTGGCGGCGATCGGCGTCTATGCCCTGAACAGCAACAACTCGGGCCAGGGGGACGATGGGGACAGGACCGCCATCGTCTACTTCTCGTACACCGGCAACACCGACAAGGTCGCCAAGATGATATCCGATATCACCGGAGGGGACCTCCTCCGCATCGAGGCCGCCATGCCCTACACGAAGGAGGACACCGAATACGGCAAGGAGGACTGCCGCGCTATGATCGAGGCCAAGGACCCTACCGCACGCCCCGGGATTGCCAAGGACGTCGACATCAGCGGATACTCCCGCATATACCTCGGATATCCGATATGGCACGGCGATTCGCCCAAGATCATGTGGACTTTCACCGAGGCCCACGATTTCAAAGGCAAGACGATCGTACCGTTCTGCACCGCGGCGGACAGCGCAAAGAATCTGGATGCGCTGACCGACGACGGGAAATGGCTGGACGGCAAGAGGTTCTTCAAGGACGTGATCGAATCGGAGCTCAGGGAATGGATCTCCGGTCTCAAATCATGACAAGGCGCTGAATGAGCGGACTCAATCGTCGAACTCGAGCTTCCTGTATAGGAACTCCTCTTCCCCGCCGGTGATCACAAGGCTGCCTTCCCTGTAGTAATCGTCCGTATCCTCCCTGAATTCCACGGACTTCAGCTGCGACACGAAATACTGGCGTATGCCCAGGCACACCCCTGCCCAGATGAATACGGCGAACGACATCCAGTCCATCAGCTCCTCCCCTCTGAACTCCGCACTGAAGGTGAACCAAGCGCCCGCTATCAGGAAAATGTACAGGGCGATGATGCAGATGTTCAGCCGGGTCATGTCCATCGGGATGTCCCCGACGACCTTCCCCGTCTGCCCGTTCATTGCGAAAGTGTACTTCCTATCCTCCCAGCTCAGGTTGAACAGCCATACCGGGAACAGGACATAATCCGCATCCGATTTTACAGTCTCCACCTCCGCATTGTTGAGGATTATCTCGTCATAGCCTTCGATCTTGCCCTTGAAGCTGTCCTCGACGCTCTTGGACATGCGCTCGCGGATACGGGGGAGCACATCCTCCTGGGGCACATCGTATTTGTCCGCGACGTACCCTGCCAGATAATCCGTCCTGAACGAGTCGGATTCCGAGAGGTCGAACGGCTCCAGGGATTCCATCAGGTCATCGGGCATCTTGGACGATGCGTCGGCTGGAACATGGTCGAACGAGATGTCGCCCTCCTTCCTGACGCGGTAGTACTTGCGCTCCTTGAGGTCCTCGTTCTTCCCGGAGACGACGGTACGCTCCTTGATGGCGGTGAAGGTCATGTCCGCATGGATGTCCGCACTGTAGATCCAATACGGAACGTACAGTCCCTTGACCTCGTCCAGCTGGTTGGTCTCCTTGAAGGCCTTGGGAACGAAGCGCCTCTTGCTGTAATGCTGGTCCAGCGCCTCCAGCGCCTTCTCCTTGTCAAACTTGAACGGGATGACCCTGTCCGGTCTGAGTGAACCTTGTATGCGCCCCTTCAGGATGACCGCGTTCCCGCAGTAGGGACAGATCGTCGCCGATGTTGTCCTGTCCGTGTAGAGGCTGCTTCCGCAGGAACCGCATGCGTATGAGTCCAGGGAGTCCATCTCTTCGGCGGACCATTCCTCCCCGGCATCCTCGGACAGGCCTATGGACCCGGGGTCCGACTCGATTGGGGTATCATCTACTAGCAGAGAGCGGGGATCGTAACTGGTTCCGCAGTACTCGCATACCACAGATTGCGTGCTGATGTCGAATCTCATGGAGGCTCCGCAGTTGGGGCAGCTGTGCTCTATGGTCTCCTTCATGTCATCCTCCTCGGCCGTGCGGACCGCATATGCGGATCGCTACCGAATGTGTAATCATGATGAATGTAAATCTACCTTTACCTTGCGGCCGTGACGATTGGTTATATCATCCGATATGCATGCGGATGGCATGAGCAGACTGACAGAGATCCTTAGGATGGAGAACCATGCGGTGGCCATCTATCGGTCGAAGACCATTCCGGAGGATGCCTTCGTGCCGGAGAACGGGCACTGCACGATACCTTCGCTGTTCGTGCGCTGCACCCGTCTCGGCGGGAAGTGCGCAGCGGATTCCGCACACTCGCCCTGCCACGGGTCGAAGAGCGGGTTCGGATTCGGAGGCATGGCCAGCAGGCAGAGGTCTGCCTGGTCCGCCTCGGTGGTGCCGGAGGATGTGAGGGAGAAGATGGCCCACAAGAGCACTGGGATGTCGTACTTCAAGGACCCCGACATCGCGATGCTGCAGCTGGATCCGATAAAGGACTACGGCGACGGAAACGATGTGATCGTCTTCCAAGACTTGGACGATGCGATCAAAGAGGGTAGACCGATCGAGGTGGTCGTGTTCCTCACCGACCCCACACGCCTTACGGCTCTCCAGCAGCTTGCCGCTTTTTCCAAGAGGGCCCCGGGACCCGCTGCGATCATGCCGTTCGGACACGCCTGCCAGCAGATCTACGCCATACCAAGGGCTGAAGGGGAATCCGACGATCCTCATGCGGTGGTCGGGATGACGGACATGTACGCGAGACGCTTCGTCGACATAGGACAGCTGTCCTTTGCCGTTCCCTACAAACTGTATCAGCGCATGGTCGCCGACATCGACGAGTCGTTCCTCATGAAACCGAAGTTCATCGAGAACTTCGAGAAAAGCCTGTGAGTGTCATCCTTCAGGGGCCCTTGCGGGCCCCCTCGGGATATATTGGATGGAACTAATCCTCAATCAAAACAGTTTCTTGCGGGTCTTCTTGCCCTTTCCGGCCGATGAGTCGAGCTTCTGAAGGAGCTCCTTCTCCTCTTCGGTGACCTTCTTGGGCACGTCGACGAACACACGGACCATCATGTCCCCTCTGGACGATGAATTCATCCTCGGGAGACCCTTTCCGGGGACCCTGAGGACGGTGCCCACCTGGGTACCGGACGGGATGTTGATGGCGACCTTGTCGCCATCGATGGCCTTGACGGTCTCCTCGCCTCCAAGGACCAGCCTGGGGTACGACGTTGTGATCTCGGTCCAGAGGTTCGCGCCGTCGCGCTCGTAGCCCTTGTCCTCCTTGATGTGGGTGACGACGAACAGGTCCCCTGCGGGTCCGCCGTTGAATCCGGCGTTCCCTGCCCCGGGCACCCTGATCCTCATGCCCTCCTCGATCCCTTTCGGAACGTTGAGGTCGATGTGGGAGTCCACGGTGAGCCTTCCGTTGCCGTGGCAGCGGGGGCATTTCTCCGCAGATGATTTCCCTTTTCCGTGGCATTCGGGACAGTCCGATACGGAGACCATGTTCCCGAACGGCGTTCTCCTGACGATCTGGACCTGTCCGGATCCGCCGCACTTGGAGCAGGTGGTGACCTTGCCGTCCTTCCCGCCGGTACCGTTGCATGATTCGCATACGACCGAATGGGGGACGTCCAGCTTGACCTTCTTGCCCTCGAGGACGTCGTTGAGGGTGATCTCGATGTCGTACCTGAGGGATTCTCCCTGCTGGGGCGAGTTGCGGGACCTGGACGACCTGCTGCCGCCGAACATGCTCCCGAAGATGTCTCCGAAGATGTCGCTGATGTCGTCGGCACGTGTGAAGTTGTCCCAGGTGAACCCGCCTTCTCCGAACTGCTGCTTGACTCCGTCGAAACCGTACTGGTCGTACAGGTTCCTCTTCTCCTGATCCGAGAGGACCTCGTAGGCTTCCGAGATCTCCTTGAACTTAGCTTCCGCTACTTCCTTGGGTTCGGACGATACGTCAGGGTGGTACTTCTTCGCGAGGGAACGGTACGCCTTCTTTATCTCCTCGGGGGTCGCGGTCTTCTCGACCCCGAGCACCTCATAGTAGTCTCTCGGCATCAGTCTCACTCGTCGTCCACAATCTTGTAGTCGGCGTCCACGTAGTCGCCGTTGTTGGCCCCTCCGGTGGATCCGCCAGTCTGCTGCTGTTGCTGGCCCGCTCCTGCGTTCTGCTGGGCACCCTGCTGTGCGCCCTGCTGCTGAGAGGCCTCCTGGTACACCCTCTGGCTGATGGGTCCCATGGCCTTCATGAGAGCGTCCATCTTCGCCTTGATGTCGTCGACGTTGTCGGTCTTGTTGGCGTTCTCCAGGTCGGAGATGGCCGCCTCTACGGATGCCCTCTCCTGCTGGGTGACCTTCTCTCCGAGCTCGTCCAGGGACTTCCTGACAGTGTACGCCGCGGTCTCAGCCTGGTTGTGGACCTCCACAAGCTCCGCCTTCTTCTTGTCGGCGTCGGCGAACTTCTCTGCCTGCTTGACGAGGTCGTCGATCTCCTCCTTGCTGAGCTTGTTGGAGGATGCGATGGTGATCTTCTGCTCCTTTCCGGTTCCCTTGTCCTTCGCGGTGACGTTGATGATACCGTTCGCGTCGATATCGAAGGTGACCTCGATCTGAGGCACTCCGCGGGGTGCGGGGGGTATTCCGTCCAAGATGAACTTTCCGAGGGAGGTGTTGTCGGCGGCCATCTGCCTCTCTCCCTGCACGACATTGATTTCCACGGAGGGCTGGTTGTCCGCCGCGGTGGAGAACACCTGCGACTTCTTGGTCGGGATGGTGGTGTTCCTGTCGATCAGCTTGGTCGCGATTCCGCCCAGGGTCTCGATACCGAGGGACAGCGGGGTGACATCCAGGAGAAGGACGTCCTTGACCTCTCCGGACAGGACTGCTCCCTGGATAGCTGCTCCCATCGAGACACACTCCATGGGGTCGATTCCGCGCTGGATCTTGGGTCCGACGATCCTCTCGACGAAGTTCTGGACGATGGGCATCCTGGTGGATCCTCCGACCATGATGATCTTGTCGATCTTGTCCGCGTTGAGTACGGCGTCGTTCATGGCCTGCATGATCGACTGCCTGCAGCGTGCGACGATGGGCTCCACGAGCTCCTCGAGCTTGGCGCGGGTGATGGTCTGGATCAGGTGCTTGGGTCCGGTCGCGTCGGATGCGATGAAAGGCAGGTTGACCTCCGTCTGCATGGTGGTGGACAGCTCGATCTTCGCCTTCTCGCATGCCTCCCTTACCCTCCAGAAGGCCATATTGTCCGCTGCGAGGTCGATCCCGGTCTGCTTCTTGAACTCGCCGATGACGAAGTTGGTCAGCGCCTCATCCATGTCGGATCCTCCCAACTGGGTGTCTCCCGATGTGGACAGCACCTCGAACACTCCGTCGCTGAAGTCCATGATGGTGACATCGAGGGTTCCTCCTCCGAGGTCGAAGACCATGATCTTCTGCTCCACGTCGGACTTGTCCAGTCCGTATGCGAGTGCGGCCGCGGTGGGCTCGTTGATGATACGGACGACATCGAGACCTGCGATGGCTCCAGCGTCCTTCGTTGCCTGCCTCTGGTTGTCGTTGAAGTAGGCGGGCACTGTGATGACTGCTTTATCCACAGTCTCTCCGAGGTAGGACTCGGCGTCCTTCTTGATCTTCTGGAGGATGAATGCGGAGATCTGCTGGGGAGTGTACTCCTTGCCGAGGGCGGTGACCTTCTCGTTTCCTCCCATCTTCCTCTTGACGTTCTTGATCGTACCGTCGGGGTTGGTGACGGCCTGTCTCCTGGCGGGCTCTCCGACGAGGAGCTGTCCGTCCTTTGTGAATGCTACGTACGAAGGGAAGGACTTTCCTCCGACGCTCGTCCCCTCTGCGCTGGGGATCATAGTCGGCCTTCCTCCCTCCATGATGGAGGCGGCCGAATTGCTTGTTCCTAAATCAATTCCGATGATTCTTGACATACTTGCTCACCTTCCTTTAATTTAAGCCGTTTTCTTGGTCACTTTCACTTTAGTGAACCTGATCACTTTCCCGTTCAGGGTGTACCCCTTCTGGAACACCTCTGCTATCTGATCGTCCTCGTCCCCGTCCACGGTGCACAATGCTTCGTGGTAGTTGGGGTCGAACTTGCCTTCGGCAGGGATCTCCTGCACTCCGTTGCTCTCGAGGACCTTCATCAGATTCGTCCTGACGCCGCGGATTCCGACGACCAGGTCGTCATCCTCCTTGGAGTGCTCCAATGCACGGTCCAGGTCGTCAACGATGGTCAGCAGCTCCGTCACGATTCCGGAGCACGCGTACTTCCTGAACTCCTCGTTCTCGCGCCGAGTCCTCTTGCGGTAGTTGTCGAAGTCCGCCTGGAGCCTCCTCGCCATGTCGAGATACTTCTCGGCCTGGTCCTGAGCCTCCTTGAGGGGATCCACTTTGGGCTCCTCTTCGACGATCTCGACCTCTTCCTTGGAGGATTCCTCCGTCTTCTGCTCTTTAGACTTACCAGTCATCCGTTTACCTTCTGTAGTGCATTTGGATAAGTAAGAGGGGGTTTTACCCCCCTGTTTGTTCAATCTGTTTACATCATGTCGTTCATGTCGGGCATGTCCTGGGGTCCGGGACCGCTGTGCGTCGCAGCAGCGATGACATCGTCGATCCTGAGGATCATGACCGCAGCATCGGTGGCGGAGTTGATCGCCTGCTTTCCGATCCTGTAGGGCTCGATGACGTTGAGCTTCTTCATGTCCTCGACCTTTCCGGTGTAGGGGTTGAATCCTGCGTAGACCTTCTTGCCCTTGTGCTGCTTCCTCATCTCGATCAGCGTGTTGATGGGGTCCTGACCTGCGTTCTCGGCGAGCGTGGAGGGGATGACCTCCATAGCGGAAGCGAACGCCTCGATGGCGATCTGCTCCCTTCCGCCGACGGACTGGGCGTAGTCACGGAGCTGCATTGCGATCTCCATTGCAGTGGATCCTCCTCCGGTGACCATCTTTCCGTCCTCGATCGCGACCTTGACGACGGACCATGCGTCGACGAGAGACCTCTCCACCTCGTCTGCGACGTGGGTGGTTCCTCCCCTTACGAGGATGGTGACGGTCTTGGGGTCCTTGAGTCCGGAGATGAACGTCATCTGCTCCTCTCCGACCTTCTTCAGCTCGACGCAGTCGGCGTATCCGAGATCGGACTTGTCGAGGTCGTTGATGTTGTTGATGATGCTGGCACCGGTGGACTTGGCGAGCCTCTCCATGTCGGACTTCTTGACACGCCTGCATGCGTAGATGCCTGCCTTGGTGAACATGTGCTGTGCGGGGTCGTCGATTCCCTTCTGGCAGAAGACGACGTTGGCACCGCTCTCGACGACCTTGTCGACCATCCTCTTGAGCATGTTCTCCTCTTCCTTGACGAATGCGCTGAGCTGCGAGGGGTCGTTGATCTGGATCTTCGCGTCGATCTCGGTCTTCTTGACCTCGAATGCGGAGTCTATCAGGGCGATCTTGGCCTTCTTGACGACCTTCTCCATGTTCAGCTGGACAGGCTCCTTGTCGATGACGAGTCCCTTGACGATCTCGGTGTCCTCCATGTTGGCCCCTGCCTTCTTGACAGTGGTGATGTTCTTGAGGTCGATCTCATAGCCGTTGCCCTTCTTGTCGGCGATGGTCTTGATGGCATCGACGACGAGGTCTGCGAACAGCTCCTTGGACTGGTTGACCTGCTTGGAGATCATTGCGGTCTCTGCGATGAGCTTCAGTGTCTTCGTGTCATCGATCGAGACCTTCATGGCGATGTCGTCCAGGACTTCCTGGGCCTTCTCGTTGGCCATCCTGTATCCCTTTGCGATGATGGTGGGGTGCACGTTGGCATCGATGAGGTCGGTCGCCTTCTTGAGGAGCTCTCCTGCGAGGACGACGGATGTTGTCGTTCCGTCCCCGACCTCGGCATCCTGTGTCTTTGCGACCTCGACGAGCATCTTGGCTGCGGGGTGCTGCACATCCATCTCCTTGAGGATGGTGACTCCATCGTTGGTGATGATGACATCTCCCATGGAATCGACAAGCATCTTGTCCATTCCCCTGGGTCCCAGGCTGCTCTTGACTGCTCCGGAGATGGCGACGGCCGCTGCGATGTTGTTCATCTGAGCGTCCTTTCCCTTCTCCCTCTTTGTTCCTTCTCTAAGGATGATGACGGGGGCGTTACCCATTCCCATTTTCTTTCCTCCAATATATTCCGTATCCGGAATGACTGAACGGATAAAGTTTGTTCTTCTATATAAATTTAAGCTATGTAACCATCGGTTGCATCGAAAAGGATGGAAGAGGTTTCAGGATAGGTGCTGGCTCACCTTATGAAGAGCGGCTCGCGGTACTTCGGGAGAGGCCACATCTCGTCGTCCACGATCATCTCTGGATCATCGACCAAAACCCTGATCCTGTCGAGGTACGGGACCACGCGGTCGCGGTACGCGTTGGCCTTCTCGGAATCGTCCTCGAAGGTGTTCGCCCTGTCGCACTCGGCCTCCATCTCCTCGGAGAGGACGCGGAGGACGGACAGGTGCTCCGCGAGCGTCCTGATCATATCGAGCTCCCCTTTGCAGAGCTCTGCGAAGCTGTCGTCGGGGAAGACGTTCTTCATCTTGGACACGTTGTCGAGGAGCCTCGACTCGTAATGGATCGCGATGGGCATGATGTGGTTGGCCGTCAGGTCCGCCAGGATCCTAGCCTCGATCTCCACCTTCTTGCTGTAGATGTCGCAGAAGGTGTCCTTCCTGGCCTCCAGCTCCGCCTCGGTCATGACGCCGGTCCTCTTGTAGAGGGCGATGGTCTTGGGTCCACGAGGATGTCGTAGGATTTGGGGACGGATGTCTCGCAGTCCAGACCGCGCCTCGCGGCCTCGGCCTTCCACTCGTCGGAGTATCCGTTACCGTCGAAGCAGATGTTCTTGGATGCCCTGTACACCTCGCGGGTCTCGTCGAGGATGGCCTGCATCAGAGGGGTTCCGGATGCGACCCTCTTGTCCACCGCCTCCTTGAAGACCTTCAGCTGGTCTGCGACGATGGTGTTGAGCGTTGCCACTGCATTGGAGCAGTTCGCGGATGATCCGACGGCCCTGAACTCGAACCTGTTCCCTGTGAATGCAAACGGCGAGGTCCTGTTCCTGTCGGTGTTGTCCAGCAGGAGCTCCGGGACCTGGGGGATGTTGAGGCTGTACGATGTCTTGCCCTTCAGCTTGACCATGTCCTTGCTGTTGAGGAGGTCCTCGAACGCCTGGACCAGCTGGTCTCCCAGGAATGCGGATATGATCGCGGGAGGAGCCTCGTTGGCTCCGAGCCTGTGGGCGTTCGTCGCTGTGAGGACGGATGCCTTGAGCAGCGCGTTGTTGTCGTACACCGCCTTCAGCACGTTGACGACGAACAACAGGAACATCAGGTTCTCGGTATCCGTCTTGCCGGGTGTGAACAATCCTATGCCCGAGACAGTGCCGATGGACCAGTTGCAGTGCTTTCCGGACCCGTTGACGCCTGCGAAGGGCTTCTCGTGGAACAGCACCTTGAAACCGTGCCTCTCGGAGACCTTCTTCATCATCGCCATCAGCAGGAGGTTGTGGTCGTTGGCGAGGTTCGCCGCCTCGTACACGGGGGCGATCTCGAACTGGTTGGGGGCGACCTCGTTGTGCCTGGCCTTGACGGGGATTCCGAGCTTGTAGCATTCGAACTCCAGATCCCTCATGAAGGCTAGCACCCTCTCCGGGATCGATCCCAGGTAGTGGTCCTCCAGCTGCTGGTTCCTGGCCGCGTTGTGGCCGATGAGCGTCCTGTCGACCATGATGAGGTCGGGACGGAGGGGGTACAGAGCGGAATCCACGAGGAAGTACTCCTGCTCCCATCCGAGGTACGAAACGACCATGTCGTTCTCGATGCCGAAATACTTGAGGAGGTCCTCCGCAGCCTTGCCGACGGCAATCTCCGACCTGAGGAGTGGCGCCTTGTAATCCAGGGCCTCCCCGTTGTATGATATGAAAATGGTAGGTATTCACAGGGTGTCCGCGATGATGAACGCAGGGGATGACGGGTCCCATGCGGTGTATCCCCTGGCCTCGAAGGTGTTCCTGAGGCCCCCGTTGGGGAAAGACGACGCGTCGGACTCCTGCTGGCAGAGCAGCTTCCCTGTCAGCTCCTCGATGGCCTCGCCCTTTCCGAAGGGCTCGATGAAGGATACGTGCTTCTCGGCGGTACCGCCTGTCAGAGGCTGGAACCAGTGCGTGTAGTGGGTGGCGCCTTTGGCCATGGCCCACTTCTTCAGACCAGCAGCCACGGCCTCCGCGGTCTCCCTGTCCAATGTGACGCCCTGCTCGCTGGACTCGTAGATCCTGCGCCTGGTGTCCTCGGAGAGGTACTCCCTCATGGCCTTCCTATTGAAGACGTTGCATCCGTAGTACTCGGAGGTGGCTCCCGCCGGGGGGTCCACCGAGATCGGCATCTTCCTGAACGCTTCATCGACGGCTCTGAACCTGCTGCTAGGCATTAGTCCGATTAATCCTTACATATAATAGATATTGATACAGAGCGAGCGCTGGTAGCTCCGCATGGTTTCCGCTCGGATACTCCCCAACGTATATAGGCCGTAGGCCATCGGCCATGGCATGGAATATCTCAAGGGCGTCAAGGAACGTTTCACTGGGCCGCAGATGATCCGCACCGCCGGATGCTTCGTGGGGATAGGCTTCCTCGGTGTCCTCTGGGCATTCTGGGATCTTCCCCTTCTGATAGCTTCGCTGGGGTCCACCGCCGTCACTCTGTTCGGCCTCCCGAAGGCCCCTGCTGCCGCGCCGAAGGCGGCGATAGTGGGACAGGTGTCCTCCGCGATAGTCGGATGGGGGACGCAGTACCTCCTGGGGACCGAATGGTATTCCTGCGCGATAGCCGTGATGCTCTCCCTTGTCGTCATGGTGCTGCTGAACTGCGTCCATCCTCCGGGAGGAGCGACCGCGCTGGCGGCAATGCTCACTCCCCAGCCGTGGACGTTCATATTCGCGCCGATCATGGTCGGGGTGGTCTTCCTCGTTATTGTCGCATATGTCTGCAACAAAGCCTGCAACAAGTACGAGAAGGAACATGCCAAGACCTCCTGAGCCCGACACCATTATCATCCATGACATGGATTGACCGGCATGGAGCCCGACCAGGAGACCAAGAAGTGGAACACCATTACCGGCATAGCGTTCGCTATAGCGCTGGTGGCGGGTGCGATCACAGGCTACAAGTTCGGATTCCTCTTCGCGGTCTACACCATCCTTATCGTGTCTGGGGTGTACTTCGCCGTATCGTTCTACATCCGCGACGACTCCAAGGAGACCGGGGGACCGTCCGCAGTGGACGGGGCCATCATGGGCGGCGTCCTCCTCGCGGGCATCGGAGCATGCGGATTCATCTACGGATTCACCGAGGACGTGACGTTAACCGCCGTTTGCATAATAGCGGTGATGATAGCGGCATCCGCGACCATGATCATCCGCAACCGCAAATATCTGTGATTTTTATACACAGTAAACGATGTTCCAGACATGAAACAGTTGGAAGACTATGTCACCACGATCCCCGATTTCCCGAAAGAGGGGATCATGTTCAGGGACATCACCACGATCCTGCAGGACCCGGAAGGGCTCAGGCTCGCCATAGACATGCTCGTGGACAACCTCAAGGACCTGGACTTCGACGTCGTCGTCGGATCCGAGTCCCGCGGATTCCTCTTCGGAGCGCCCGTAGCGTACAAGATGGGCAAGGGATTCATCCTCGCCCGCAAGAAGGGAAAGCTCCCCAGGGAGGTCATCTCCGAGGACTACGACCTCGAGTACGGAACAGCGACCATCGAGATGCACAAGGACGCCATCAAGCCCGGCCAGAGGGCGGTCATCATCGACGACCTCATCGCCACCGGCGGAACAACCGAAGCGATCATCAAGCTGATCGAGAGGGAGGGCGGAAAGGTCGTCAGGCTCGGATTCGTCATCGAGCTCGCCGGTCTCAAGGGCAGGGAGAAGTTCAAAGGATACGACGTGTTCTCCTTGCTGACATACCCCGGAAACTGATTATAGCAACGGGGCCCTCGGACGGGGGTCCCGATCCCTTCTCATTCGTCCGCAGCGGCCTTGCCTTCCTGGAAGTCCGCGGTGATCTGCTCCTTCATGTCCTCGACGAAGTTGTTGGCGTAGACCATCGCGAACATCTGCGAGATGCATATCAGCGGCACCAGGTAGTAGGCGTAGTTCAGCAGCATGTCCCAAACGGAATGTCCGTAGCTCAGCGCTATGAGGAACATCGTCAGGAACACCGCCAACGCGAGGAAGAATCCCATCAACGTCTTCTTGGCCCCGGTCCACAGATAATAGTCGCGGGGAGCATCGGAGACGACCCTGGCGTTGAGGTCGGCGACGATCTGCCACGGGACTATCAGCGTCGGCAGGAAGACAGACAGCATGACCATTATGGCCGACATGTCCTCGGTGCTCATGGTCTCCAGGAACACGGGGTTGAGGAACAGATACGATGATACCAGCAGTCCGCAGAGGACGATGTATATCGCGAGTTTGAGGGCCACAGGGGTGTTGTACCTGCTGCGGTCGATGGACGGGTCCAGGATCACATCCTTCACATCGATGATGTCCGGTATGGCGAAGAACTTCTCCGTCCCTGCCCTAATGCCCTGCCTGGAGTGGATGTACAGTCCGAGGAACACCCTCGGGAAGAACTTCCTGAGGTATGCCGACAGGACGTACATCACGCCGATTATAGCGAACAGGATGATGAGCATCATGATCAGCCATGACGTCATCGCCAGACCGAATCCGTCCAGGACTATCCCGGCCTTGGCGAGGAAGACGCCCACGGCCTGCTGGAAGAGGGCGTGCCCGGTCAGATGGCCGTACAGGGCTGCTATCCCCGAGAACACTGCGGCATCCACAAGGAGTATCCATTTGGGGAACACCCCGTCCGCCATCAGGAAGAAGATGGGTGTTCCGATCACCGTGAACCCAGCGATGAACACCACGCACAGGATCTTGATGATGTTCTGGAGAGTGAACTCCTCCATGAAGAATATCGCGAAAATCCAGAACGCGATGCATACCCCGACGAAGACCGGGAAATGCTGTACGATCTTGGCGTCCATCTCCTTCAGCTGACGGTTCCTCTGCTTGCCCTTGTAGGGTATGATCTCCGCCACGGTGTTGATGCTGTTGTCGATGGCCTCGACCCTTCTTTCGCGGCGATCCTTGTCCATATGGATTCGTGATTGGCTGTCTTTATATGTTAATTTGACCCCTGATGCACCTCTGAACAGGTGGCCTGTCATGCATCCTTTTTGAAGAACGGACTGCCACCCGGTAAAATGTGTCCGCCCGACAGCCCGTGAAGGGCCATCGGGGAACGGAACTGCTTCGTTTGCCGCGAATCGCTAAATGCTCCAATGCTCTGCGGTTACGGTCTCCTCATCCATTTTCGGCACCTTGGATGATTAATCCAAGGTCGGTTTATAAATGCGAAAGGTAAGCATATTGGATATCCCAACGAAGCTTGGAATGTCGGAAAAAGGTCGGCCGACCCTTCAGCCCAGGTAGAGCCTGCAGTAGTAGCGGACCATCTCCTCAGGGGACACGTCGCTGAACATCCACCATCTGACCGTCTCGGAGAATCCGCTGACCAGATGGTTGAGATAGTAGTCGCGGGGGATGTCCTCGGGGCAGTTGGTGACCTCCTTCTCGAACATCTCCCTCAGATGCCCCCTGAAGTAGCGCATGAACACCTCTCCGCCGTCGCTGTTGAGGATCCCGGAGATATACGCCCTGTTGTCCCCCAGATGGTACAGGATATGGGCGAGCTCGTGCTCGAGACCGGATTCCTTGGAGAAATCGTGGCTGGATTCCACCGACAGGTGCTCTGAGAAGACATGTTCGAATATCTCCCTGCAGAGGACGTCGAGCAGGTCGTCCTTCGTCTCGAAATGAGCGTAGAACGTGCTCCTGCCTATGTTGGCCTCGTCGATGATGTCCTGGATGGTTATCTCCGAATAGGGCTTCATGCTGAGGAGATCCGTGAAGGCGTCGTATACTGCCTTCCTAGTCTTGATCTGGCGGCGATCCATCGGTTCTCTGTATCGGTTGTGATTTTTAACTGTTGTCGGACCATTACATTACAAATCATCCGTTACCGAACATTTTGTTCGATAACGTTATATCCTCGCTAACTATGATGAGAATCATGGACACAGGGATAATCAAACGCGTCAACGACGTCCTGGCAAGGCTGCCGGCGACACTCATCGGAGGTGTCTTCCTCCTACTGTCGTTCGTGCTGCCGACGATGGACGTGCCCGAAGGGGCCCAGCTGGCATGGGTCTGCGTCATCATATGCGGACTTCCGCTGCTCTACCTATCGGTCTGGCGTATAATCTACAACAAGGGTATCAGCAAGATCTCCTCCGCACTGCTGATCACCATCGCGATGATCGCGGCACTACTGATCGGCGACCTGTTCGCCGCGGGAGAGGTCGCATTCATCATGGAGATCGGTGCCATCCTCGAGGATATGACCACCGAACGCGCCAAGAAGGGGATCAAGGAGCTGGCCTCCATGGTCCCGGAGACGGCCAGGGTCATCAGGGACGGCAAGGAATCCACTATCCCTGTCTCCGAGATCGCCAAGGGCGATATCGTGAGGATCGTTCCAGGAGAGACCGTTCCGCTAGACGGAACGGTGATCAAGGGGGAGACGTCCATCGACCAATCCACCATGACCGGGGAGAGCCTCCCTGTGGACAAGGTCCCCGGGGACACCGTGTACAGCGGTACCATCAACCGCTTCGGTTCCATCGATATCGAGGTCACAAAGACCGGCGAGAACAGCTCCCTGCAGAAGCTCGTCAAGATGGTCGAGGATGCGGAGAACAGGCAGGCCCCCACGCAGCGCATAGCGGACAGGTGGGCCAGCTGGCTCGTCCCCATCGCCGCGCTGATCGCCATCGCAGCCTACTTCGTCACCAACGACATCGTCCGTGCCGTTACCGTACTGGTGGTGTTCTGTCCCTGCGCACTCGTGCTTGCCACACCCACTGCCATCATCGCCGGTATCGGACAGGCCACCAAGCACGGAGTGATAATCAAATCGGGAGAGGCACTGGAGAACATGGGTGCGGTGAAGACCATCGCGTTCGACAAGACCGGTACCCTCACCCACGGAACGCTCCAGGTATCAGACGTCACACCGTTCAACGAGATGTCCGCGCACGATCTCCTCAGGGTCGCCGCGTCCGCGGAAGCGAGGAGCGAGCATCCTCTCGGAAAGGCCATCGTCAGGAGGTCCGACGAACTCGGACTGAGCCGCACGGACGTGTCGTCGTTCTCGATGTCCGCCGGTAGAGGAGTGGTGGCTACAGTCGACGGCAAGGAGTACCGTCTCGGCAACGAGGCCTTCATGAAGGAGTCCGGCATCGCCGTCGAGGACAAGGTCCACTCCCTGATCACGGACTACTCCTCCGAAGGGAAGGGCACGGTGCTCGTAGGCACCGAAGGAAGGATCATCGGGGCCATATCCCTCTCGGACGTCGTCAGAGACGAATCCAGACAGGTCGTCTCCGAACTGAAGAGCATGGGCGTGAGGACCGTCCTGCTCACAGGCGACAAGAAAGAGACCGCGGAGCACCTCGCAGCCAGGATCGGAATCGACGAGGTCAGGGCGGAGCTGCTGCCCGAGGACAAGGTGTCCGGTGTGGAATCCCTTAGATCCAACGGCAAGGTCTGCATGATCGGCGACGGAGTCAACGATGCTCCTGCGCTGAAGATCGCGGACGTCGGAGTCGCCATGGGTGCGATGGGGAGCAACATCGCAATCGACGCTGCCGACGTCGCACTGATGACGGACGACATCTCCAAGGTGCCCTACCTGAAATGGCTGTCCAATGCCACGACGTCCACCATCAAGATCGCGATCACCATATCGATGTGCATCAACTTCGTGGCGATCATCGCATCCGTCATGGGGATACTCAACCCCACCACCGGTGCCATCGTCCACAACGCCGGCTCATGCTTCGTCGTGCTGCTGGCCGCGCTCCTGTACGACAGGAAATACCCCGGCGAGAAGAGATCCAAGAAGAAGGAACCTGTGCAGACCGCACCTGCGGAGAACTGATGGTGGCCCTACTGGGATTCGAACCCAGCTCAGCGGTGTCGAGGACCGACAGGATATCCAGACTACCCCATAGGGCCATCCGAGATTACACGTCGGATGGTTATATCATTTTGGCAAAGGCGACGGCCCCGGGATCACCGGAGGCCGTCCCTGAAACCCTTCGCCCAATCGTCGGATGACAGGGCATGCTGATGCATGTACGTGCCCAGAGAATTGCGGACGGTGAGGCCGTCCCTCCTCCCGTCGATACCGGCACCGCGCCTCACATCGAAACCGAATACCGCACCATCCCCCGGGATCACCTCGGAATAATGGTACTCGTGGGCGCGGACGCTCCCGTGGAAAAGCGGATTGTCGGGGGTCGGGTCCGCCATGACGTATGTCGGCCCGTGACGCTTGTTCACGAACACCGAATCGCATCCGAATATGCCGATCATCTCGTGCGCCTTCCCTTCCTTGTCCACCATCTTGGAGCACATGCTCATGAGCCCTCCGCACTCCCCCAGGACCGGCTTCCCCTCCAGGGACATGTTCCTGACCCCCTCGAGGAAATCGCTGTTGGAGGAGATGGCCTCCGCATGGAGCTCGGGGTATCCCCCGCCCAGGTAGACCGCATCGGCATCCGGGAGCGGGTCGCCGGCGATGGGACTGAACCTCCTCACCCTGAAACCTGATGCCTCCAGGCATTCCAGGTTCTCCCTGTAATAGAAGCAGTAGGCATCGTCATAAGGGACTGCTATGTCCGCGGACACGTCATCCTCATGATAGGGACAGTGCGACGGAAGACACGGATCGGTGGACTCCGCTATGCCCATCAGGACGTCCAGATCCAGCCCTTCCACCAGCCTCTCCAAAGACGCTATCCCGCTGCGCTCCGGATCGAGGACGGTGTTCAGACCGAGGTGCCTCTGGCCCAGGGCGTTATCCCTGTCCTTGCGTATCTTGCCGACCACCTCCACATCGCTGCAGTATGCTGACATCGCCACGTCCAGCTTGTCCGAATGCTGGGGGCCTGACACCTTGTTGAGTATCACGCCTGCGATCCTGATGTCCGGATCGAATGCCCTGAATCCGTTAACGATCGCAGCGGTGCTGCGCGTGAGGGACCCTGCATCCACCACCAGGACCACCGGGAGATCGAGAAGCTTCGCTATGTACGCCGTGGACCCTATGTCCGAATCCCCGGAGAGACCCTCGTACAGTCCGCGGACCCCTTCTATTACGCAGATATCCGCATCCTTGGAACTGTACCCGACCAGGTTGCGGATCGTATCATCGTCCATCATGAAGGAGTCCAGGTTCCTCGAGGGACGGCCGGTGGCCGCCGAATGGTACATCGGATCTATGAAATCGGGACCTACCTTGTAACCCTGTACCCTGTATCTCTTGGACAACAGTGACATTATGCCTGTGGTCACCGAGGTCTTGCCGACGCCGCTCCCGGTGCCTGCGATGACGAATCCCTTCAACCGATCAGCTCCCTGAGGGTCTGCGCCGTCTCCAGCGTCACTATGCTGGTGGCGCCCATCACCATGCTGTGGCTACCGGCCTCGCCCACCGCCGTCAGGCCCTGGTCCAGGTAGTTCTTCAGCTCGCGTGGTTGATCTGTGACGAGGATGCAGTCCTCATCCAATTCAGGGTAGCTGTGGCATATCCCCAGCAGAACGGTAAGGTCGGGTCCGTATCCCCTGACCGCATCGTGAATCTCGTCGCCGATCACCGCGTACTCGTCGAGCCCGCCGATGACCCTGTCCAGGGTCACACCCTTGGCCTCCAGGTCTGTAATTATGTCCCTGCAGTATCCCCTGATCCTCGGCAGCCCCTTGTCAGGATCGAGATTCCCTACGAGGAACGTGCTCCCGCCCAGCTCCCTTCTGGCTGAATCCACCGCCTCGAACATGTCCGCGAAACGGTATGCCAGCTCCTTCTTGGCGATCATGACGACCGCGACCTTCCCGCCCGACGAGAGAATATCCCCTATCCTCCTGCATACCGCCAGCTTGGTCGGGCTCTCCGCAGGCGACAAGTATGGTCTGACAGTCATCCCCCTCTTCCTCTCCAGGGCGGTCGCCGCCTTCAGCAGCGCTGTCTGGCGATCCGCCTCCTCCTTAGGGATGATCCCTGCCTGAGCACCCGCCTTCAATGCGCGGATGGCACCTTCCGTGTTGTTCTCAAGGCATCCGTGGCAGTCTATTGCGAAGCACCTGGTGTCCCCAAGATCCACCCTGCCTATGACCGCCTTGATGTCGTCCCCGATGATCGTGCTTGCACATGTCCCTATCACGGCCATCGTCCTCGGAGAGAACCTTTCTTTGGCATCCTTCAGCGTCCTCTCCAGGGAGGGCGCCCCGCCGAAGATGAGGTCGCTGTCCTTCATCGAGGATGTGACCACATGGACGCCAGCGTTCTCCAACGGCCTTGATGCCATGAACGAGCAACCTGCCGGCCCGTGCATGACGATAACATCCACATCCATGTCCCTGGCGGTGTACATGGCGGCCACGATGGGATTGGGACGGGGATGGAACACGTTGCTCATTGGTACCCTTCCTTGATCATGCGGATGACAGTCCCTTCGCCCTCCGGGATCTCCGGCTCCGAACCGTCGCCGGCAGTGATGATGAGACGGACGCCGTACTCCTGTGCCACATCGGCTATCAGATCCTTATCGAGCTTGTCGCAGACCTTCTTGGACACGGGGTCGATCACCAAGACCGCCCCTTCGAGGCAGTCCATGGCCTTCAGAGTCTCCAGTGTGCGCCTGACGCTCATGTGGGATATCCCGGGATTATGCTCGATGACGAACCTTCTTCCGTTCTCGATACGGATCTCCCCTCTGCCGGGGACACCGTCGAACGAGGACAGCGCATCCAGTACCGCTTCCGCAGGTATGTCCATCGCATCGGCGACCTCCAAGGCCATATCCATGGCCTCCAGGTACTGGAGGCACAGATAATCCGGATTGAACGATACCTTGTGCGTTCCCTTGTATTCCACCGTTGCCTCCGCAGGACTTCCGAAGACGGGTGATCCGGTGATGGTCACCTTCCTGCCACAGGTCCTGAGCGGCTTCCCGTATGCAGACCAAACGTCCTTCTCGGATTCCAGGACGATGTTGATGCCGTCCGAGAGGATGTCCTTCTTGGCCTCGTGCGCGGACCTGGTCCTCTTCGCTATGCCGTAATCCTCGACAAGGTTCGTTATGCAGGTGATGTCCGCCTTGCCCGATCCTCCGAGCGATACCTCGCAGACCATCACATCATAATCCCCTTCCGGGAGGTCCAGCAGATAGGGTGGTGCGATGCTCTTGAGCACGTCGATCCTGTGGCCCTCCTTCGTGTATGGTCCCGAACCGCGGGAGGACCTGAGATAGACCTTCTTCCCGGCATGCGCCAGGATGTGCGCAATGAGGTAGCATGTGCTGGTCTTGCCCTTGACACCGGTGACCTCGATCCTGAACCTCCTGTCGTCGATGAAGCGGTTCACCGCCTGTGAATACCATATGCGCTCATCGTAGGTGCATCCCTCTAGGAATGAGTCAGGGCAATGGCAGGGCATGGAGACGAGGTCGTAATGCCCAGGCTCCGGCCTGCCGACCGTCACATGGACGCCCTTCTCCCTAAGACCTTCCAGCATGGTCTCCGGAGCGATCCCGTACACATCGCATACGTGCACCTCGCAGCCTTCGGCCTTGAACAGAGGGGCCAGCACCTGGCCTCCGTGGGTCATGTCAAGGAGCAGGACCCTCATATCAATCGCCCAGATAGTGTCTGGCCTTCCTTTCGATGTTGTCGGTCAGGCGCGGATCGCATTCCATGGGGCGCGTGTAGCATAGTTGGATCTTCCTGCCGTTGACCGCAATCTCCCCACCGTCGTTGTAAGCGGGGATGCCCAGCTGCTCCGGGATCTCCTCGCCGAGATGCAGGCCCATCGCTATGAACAGGGGTATTGCCACTATCCTATCGACACCTTCCTTCTCCAGACGGTCAAGCGCATCCTTTATCGTGGGCTCGCAGAACTCGTTGAATGCGTATGTCGCATGCTTGAAACCGAGTGCATGCAGCCTCTCGGCGTTCTTCTTCACCACGAACATGTTGGACAGGGAGAGATGTCTGGTGCCGTGGCCTAGGACGAGCACCCCGCAGTCGCGGTCCCCTCCGGCATCCGCGATCCTGTCGCAGATTATTCCCGTGAGGTCGAAGCTGTATCCGAATGCGGGCGCCACATGGATAAGGACCTTCTTCCCGTCGACATCGGCGTAACCGCAGTCGTCCTTGATGCCGAGCTTCTCCGGGATCAGCTCCTTGGTGAGCGTGCCCTCGGCTATGTAGTAGGGTATGGCGACAATCTCGTCCGCACCTTTGGAAACAAGTTCCCTCACGGCCTCCGGAATCGTCGGGGACGACACCCTGAAATACGCCACGGCGACGTTCTCCCAACCTCTACATCTGAGCCTGGCGGCCTGCTTCTGTAGGACCTCCTCGAGGTTCCCTTTCCTTGTTCCGTATCCTACTATCATGATTCCCTTACTCACAATCATCACATCCTGTGCAATCATCAAATCTCAATCCGCCGGAGATGTTCTCCGAACGATCGTAAACGAGTTTGGCCAGTTCCCGGTAGCTGGATGCCATCACGGAATCCGGTGCCCCCGAGACGACGGTCCTGTTCATCTTCTCACACTCCTGGACGGTCGCGGACCTCGGCAGCCTGAAGACCACCTCGGAACCCATCCTCCGTGCGGCCTCGTCTATGAGAGAATCCTCGTCCTCGACGCCCCTGGAGTTCTGTATGAGCCCGTCCAGACGGGCGTACCCGTCCCTACGGAAATCTTTCACCGCGGTGGCAATGTTGTTGGCCGCATAGAGGGACATCCTCTCCCCGGAGGTCACCACGAACACGTCGCGGGCGTATCCGTTGCGGATTGGCATGGCGAACCCTCCGCAGACGACGTCGCCCAGCACATCATAGATTATCACGTCCGGCCTGTAGACGTCTATGGCCTCCAGGCGGTCGAGTTCCTGGAAGGCCGCGATTATTCCTCTGCCGGCACAGCCGGTGCCGGGACGGGGCCCTCCGCATTCCACGCACAGGACGCCGTTGGACCCTTCGTGGACCATGTCCTCCAGAGTCCTGTCGCTGTTGTCCCTCATGGTGTCAAGGACGGTCGGTATCGGACGTCCGGTCAGGAGCCCGGTGGAATCGGCCTTGGGGTCGCACCCGATCTGCATAACGCACAGCCCGGACTCGGCCAACGCATCTGAGATGTTGGATGAGGTGGTCGATTTGCCTATCCCTCCCTTTCCGTAGACGGCTATCCTCCGCATACAAGGTGCAGTGCCTGTTTTAGTAATAAAAATTGTCATAAAAGTGTTACTGGATGTTACGAAAGGGTGTGTCCCGTAACACTCAAACGTTCGATGCAGGTGCTGTCCGGATGCGTGGCAACACCTATATCCGACCTCGCCGATGACCGAGGCATGTCCAAGGTGATCATGAATCACGGTGCTGGAGGAGAGCTCATGCAGGAGTTCCTCGGCAAGCATATCACAAGTCACTTCCCCAAGATGAAGGCTGAAGTGCCGTTGGATTCCATGGATGATTCAGCTGTCGTCGATGACGTTGTTTTCACCATCGACGGCCACACGGTGAAGCCCCTGTTCTTCCCCGGAGGGGATATCGGTAAGATCTCCGTCTCGGGAACGGTCAACGACATCTCCGTCATGGGCGCCTCGCCGATAGCCTTGGCCTGCTCGGTCATCATCGAGGAGGGCCTGGACATCGATATCGTGGACAAGGTCATGGAGAGCATGGGGAAGACCGCGGCGGACTGCGGCGTTCCGATAGTCACCGGCGACACCAAGGTCGTGGAGTCCGGTGCTGTCGACCAGATGGTCATGTCCACATCGGCGGTCGGAAAGAGATCGCCGTACCTGGATTCCGACCTCGCCAAGGCGGCGGAGTACAGGAAAGTCGACCACAGGTGGTGCACCGATTCCAACCTGAAACCCGGGGATGCGATCATCGCGTCGGGATACCTGGGAGACCACGGTGTGGCCCTGCTGTCATTCCGCGAGGGATACGGCTTCGAGGCCGAGGTCCAGAGCGATGTCGCTCCGCTGAACAAGATGATCGCAGAGGGACTGAAGACCGGCGGTATCGTGGCCATGAAGGACCCGACCCGCGGAGGACTGGCCAACACGCTGAACGAGTGGTGCTCCAAGTCGCACATCGGAATGGACATCGAGTATTCCGCGATCCCCCTGAGGGACGCCGTTGTGAACGGATGCGACCTGCTCGGTATCGACCCCCTGAGCATCGGCAACGAAGGAAAGGCGATCATCGGAGTCGTGCCTGAGATGGCCGAAGAGGTCTTGAAGACCCTGAGGAGGACACCCGAAGGGAAGAATGCAGCGATCATCGGATACGCCACCGAGGGCCCCGAGAGAGTGGTCCTCAGAACAGAGATCGGCGGAAAGAGGATTCTCGAGGCACCTGCCGGAGATCCGATTCCCAGGATCTGCTGAACCTTTATAATAACAATAATCCTGGTCCGAAGCATACGCGAAGGGCCGGGGCATCCTTCACATTCTGTTCTAATTCTGTAAGAGAGACCCGACCCCCTTGGACAGGGGCCGGGAAATCGTTTCATAGAAGGTGCGAAAGGAACTCCTTCACATGCGGATTGCCGTTGTCTCCGAAGAACTCCTCCGGAGTGCAGTCGGCCTCGACCACTCCGCCCTGGAAGAGCATGACGCGGTCGGCGACCTCTCTGGCGAATCCCATCTCATGGGTGACCACGACCATGGTCATACCCGTGTCGGCGAGGTCCCTGATGATGTTCAGGACCTCCCCTACCATCATCGGGTCCAGCGCGGACGTGGGCTCGTCGAAGAGCATCACATCGGGATTCATTGCAAGCGCACGCGCTATGGCCACACGCTGCTGCTGTCCTCCCGACAGTTTCATCGGATAGGTGTCCGCCTTGTCCGCCAGGCCTACTCTCTTAAGGAGCTCGTCCGCTCTTGCCGAGGCCTCCTCCTCAGTCATCACCTTCAGCTTAACCGGCGCGAGCATGATGTTCTTCTTCACGGTCATGTTCGGGAAGAGGTTGAACGATTGGAACACCATCCCGATCTTCTCCCTCAGCTTATTAGGGGTGACCGATCCGTCGAGGGTGTTCGTCCCTTCGAACAGGATCGTTCCCGACGTGGGGGTCTCCAGGAGGTTGATGCATCTCAGGAACGTGGATTTACCGCATCCCGAGAGACCTACCACTGCTACGACCTCTCCTCTCCTGACCTGCGTCGTTATGCCCTTCAGGACCTCCAGGTCGCCGAAGTACATGTGCAGGTCCTTGATATCAAGCAAAACTTCATCTGTAGGCATTGTTCAACCTCCTCTCCAATCTTCCGACAAGATACTGAAGAATCAGGACTATCACCAGATAGATCAGCGCCACACCGATCAGCGGCACGAATGCGCTGTAAGTCTGCGCCCTGATAAGCATGGCCGCCTTGGTAACATCGATGATTCCGATGTATCCCGCGATCGAGGTCTCCTTCAGCAGGGATATTCCTTCGTTGCACAGCGCAGGCAGGATGTTCCTGAACGCCTGCGGCAGGATGACCGAGAGCATGGCCATATTGAATGTCATTCCCAGACTCTCCGCGGCCTCCAGCTGTCCCTTGGGCACCGCGTTGATTCCGGCACGGACGATCTCCGCCACATACGCTCCCGAATTGATTCCGAAAGCGATACCTGCGATCAATATCGAGTTCAGACCCGACGATGCGAACACCACGAAGTAGATGATCAGCAGCTGGACCAGGATAGGCGTACCGCGTATGACGGTGATGTACACCTTCGCGATCGCGTTGGGGATCTTGAACCTGCCACGGAGATCGTGGAACGCCCTCACGATTGCGCACAAGATACCGATCAGGAGACCGATCGCCAGACCGATGATGGTGATGTACACGGTGTTCTCGAGACCCATGAGGATCAGCTGGTAACGGTCCTTCTCCACGAAGTTCTTGATGATCTCGGACCATAGCCACTCGAACCAGTTCTGGTCACCGCCGTTGCCGCCTCCTTCTGAAGAGGTGTAGTGGTCTATGACCTGTATCTTCTCCAGCTCCTCGGGATGCGCGGAGAAGTATCCGGGCTTCTCCGGATCGTAGCTTATGCTTCCGTAGTAATCGAAGATATCGTCGATGATGCCCTCGCTCTTCAGGAATGCCATCGCCCTGTTGACGTACTCCAGGAGCCTGGTGTCCTGCTTGTTCAGCACGAAGGCGTACTCCTCCGCTTCCGCTCCGGGGAGCTCGACCTTAAGGATCGTCAGCTCGTCCGGATGCGCCTCCACGTAGGACACCGCGACGAGGTCGTCGAGGATGGCGAATCCCACATGCTTGGTGAGTACGCTCTGGACAACTTCTGTATAAGTGTTGAAAGGCGAGACGTTGGCGTCGCCGTAGACCTCCGCGGCCAGATAGTATCCTGTGGTACCTGATTCGACGGCGATCTTCGTTCCCTTGAGGTCCTCCCATGTGGTGGCCTTCGCAAGGGGGCTGTCCTTCAGGATCAGGACGTTCTGGTATGCGACAGCGTAGGTGTCGGAGAAGTTGATCATCTCCTTCCTCTCGTCGGTGACTGTGAATCCTGATGCACCGACGTTGTACTGCTTGGCCTGGATCGCGTTGATGATGGAATCGAACTCCATGAAGTTGAAGTTCACATCGCAGTCGAGGGTGTGCGCGATGGCCTTCCAAATGTCCATGTCGATCCCCTCGAAGTCGGTGGACACCAGATAGTCGTATGGAGGGAAGTCGGGGTTGGTCACGACCTCGAGCGTCTCCCTCATCTGTCCGGGGATGTAATGCACCAGGACCTCCAGATCCTGGAGCTTCTCCGGATGGGCGGAGTAGTATCCCGGCTTGGAGGGATCGTATCCGATCTCGCCGTAGTACTTGTAGATGTCATCGATGACCCCTTTGCCGTAGAGGTACTGCATCGCCTTGTTGGTGTATCCAAGGAGTTCGGTGTTGCCCTTGTTGAACACGAACGCGTACTGCTCCGCCTCCGCTCCGGGAAGTTCCAAATCGACGATGGTGAGATTGCTGTTCGCCTCCACATACGACTCTGCCACCAGGTCGTCCAATACGGCGAATCCGGCATACCCTGTCAGAACGCTCTGGATGACCTCGGTGTACGTGTTGTACGGGAACGTGGATGCGTCCCCGAACAGATCCGCCGCGAGGTAGTATCCTGTCGTACCGGATTCGACGGCGACCTTGGATCCCTTAAGGTCCTCCCAGGACTTGGCAGCTGCCAGCGGGCTGTTCTTCATGACGAGGACGTTCTGATGCGCGACCGCGTATGTGTTCGAGAAGTTCACCATCTCCTTCCTCTCGTCGGTGACTGTGAAACCGGATGCACCGACCTCGAACCTGTTGGACTGGATCGCGTTGATGATCGAATCGAACTCCATGAAGTTGAAGTTGACGTTGCAGTCGAGTGTGTACGCTATGGCCTTCCAGATATCCATGTCGATACCCTCGTAGGAATTGGACACCAGGTAGTCATACGGAGGGAAGTCCGGGTTGGTGGCGACCTCGATTGTGTGCTTGTCCGTGGGCTTGTAGTGCGTCACGAAATCGATCTTGTCCAGATTCTCGGGATGCGCCGTGAAGTATCCGGGCTTATCGGGATCGTATCCGATCGAGCTGTAATAGCCGAAGATGTCCGATATGACGCCGGTGCCCGTAAGGTAGTCGAGCGCCTTGTTGGCGTGCTGGAGCATCTGGACGTTGGACTTGTTGATCACGAAGGCGTACTCCTCGACCTCGTCGCCCGGGAGCGAGACGTCCAGGATCTTCAGGCTGGAGTACTTCTCGGCGAAGGACTCGGCAACAAGATCGTCCAGCACGGCGAATCCCGCGTAGCCGGACACGACGCTCTGGATGACGTCCGTGTACGTGTTGTACGGGAGGACGTTGGCGTCACCGAAGTCCTCGACCGCCAGGTAGTATCCCGTGGTGCCAGATTCTACTCCTACCTGCCTGCCCTTCAGATCCTCCCAGTCGGTCACCGTCGATAGGGGGCCGTCCTTCAGCACGAGAACCACCTGATGGGCCACGGAATAGGTGTTCGTGAAGTTGATCTGCTGCTTCCTCTCCTCTGTCACTGTGAACCCGGAGGCCCCGACATCGTACTTCCCCGCCTCTATGGCGTTTATGATGGAATCGAAGTCCATCACGTTGAAGTTCACGTTGCAGTCCAGAGCCTTGGCGATTGCCTTCCAGATGTCCATGTCGATACCCTGGTAGGTGTCGGACCACATGTACTCGTATGGAGCGAAGTCCGGGTTGGTGACCACTTGGATGGTGTATCTGTCATCCGCCGCGTCCTCCTGCGGGAGCAACGCGATACCGGCGATGACTGTCAGCACCAAGACAGCGGCCACGACCATTGTCTTTTTCTTGCCGAACAAATTATCTCGACCTTTCCGCACGGGCGGAGCTATTGCTGGATGATATCGAATGGCCACTATAATATTGGTTGCCGGCCGTTCTTTTGGATGTGAACGTTGTTATGAACCGATGTGGGAAGATTAAATGCTCTTATTTTTGCTATAATGTATAGAATAATACATTATTGAACAGTAAAACTAAATACAGAACCTTTTTGCTCTAAATCATGGCAATACCGAAAGACGCAAGAATCAATCTGTCGCCAGAGGACATCCCCAAGAGATGGTACAACATGGCCTCGGACCTGACCGACCTCAAGCCCCCGCTAAATCCCGGCACAGGCGAGCCCGCCAAGCCCTCGGACTTCGAGCCTATCTTCTGTAAGGAGATCATCAAGCAGGAAGGCTCCACGGAGAGGTACATCGACATACCCGAGGAGGTCCGCGACAACCTCATCTATCTCAACAGGCCCGCCCCCCTGCAGAGGGCGTACAGGCTCGAGAAATACCTCAAGACCCCGGCCAAGATCTACTTCAAGAGGGAGGATATGAGCCCCCTCGGAAGCCACAAGGGCAACACCGCGCTTGCACAGGCCTACTACAACGCCGAGGCAGGTATCCACACCCTGACCACCGAGACCGGTGCCGGACAGTGGGGAACCGCCCTCGCCATGGTCTCCAACCTCTACGACCTGGACACCACAGTCTTCATGGTCAAGGGCAGCTACATGGCCAAGCCCCTGAGGAAGACCATCATCAACACCTACGGTGCCAAGATCTACGCCTCACCCAGCGAGTACACCGAGTTCGGAAGGAAGGTACTGAAGGAGCACCCCGAGACATCCGGATCCCTGGGGATCGCGATCTCCGAGGCATGCGAGCTCGCGGCCAAGGACCCCGGAACGAACTACTCCCTGGGAAGCGTGCTGAACCACGTCATGCTCCACCAGACCGTCATCGGTCTCGAGACCATCGAGCAGATGAAGATTGGGGAGATCGAACCCGACTACGTAGTAGCCTGTACCGGAGGAGGATCCAACTTCGGAGGAATGGTCTTCCCCATGCTCGGACAGAAGATCAGGGGAGAGGGCTTCAAGGACACCCAGTTCGTCGCGGTCGAGCCCAAGGCGGCGCCCAGTCTCACCGAGGGTCAGTTCAAGTACGACTTCGGGGACACCGGAGGATTCACGCCCCTGCTCATGATGTACACGCTCGGTAGCGAGTTCATCCCCAGCGCCATCCACGCCGGAGGACTCAGGTACCACGGAATGTCGCCACTGGTCTCCGCGGCCTACGACTCAGGCAAGATCTCCGCAAGGTCCTACGACCAGACGGCAACATTCGAGGCCGGACTGTTGTTCGCCAGGACCGAGGGAATCATCCCCGCTCCTGAATCCTGCCACGCCCTCAAGGGCGCCATCGACCTCGCCCTCGAGGCGAAGGAGAAGAACGAGGAGAGGACCATCGTCTTCTGCCTGTCTGGACACGGACTGCTGGACCTGTACGGATACGAGCAGTACATGGACGGAACCCTCCCGTCCTCGGACATCCACAACTGAGAAAATTCTTCCCCCTCCCTCGGGAGGGGGCTTATTCAGGTTTTATCGCAGCCGACCCGGTTGGGATTCGGCCGCGTTGTTCGTTCTTCACTGGATCTCGATGGTGACCGAGACCGAGGGATAGTACTTCTTGTTAAGGAAGTAATCCTTCTCCTTGTTCGGGATGTCCCCCAGGTAGTATTCGTTGGAGGTGGTCTCGGCGAAGATGAATCCCTCCGGGTTGCGCTCGTGTCCGGTCGGATTGACCAGGGCGACTGCCCCTCCCGCGTGCTGCGGCATCAACTGTAGTGCGATCCTGGTCTTGTAACCCAGCTCAGAACAGGCCTGATGGGCTATCGCCGCGAAGAGGATGGAGGTGTCCTCGCAGTCCCCTGCATTGTCGTACAGGGTCTCCAGCGGGAACTTCCAGTACTCGATGTACCCGATATCCGAATCCTCCTGGTATCTGATGCACTGGGTGAAGTTGAGGGCGAAGTTCAGGAAGCTGTACTCCTCCGGTTCGCCGTATTCCTCCTTGTACAGGGATATCAGGCCGTCGACCAGCCCGTCCAAGTACGGGGCCATACGGGGGTCGGTGTAGCTCAGCGTGACGAACGTCCTGTCGCGGACATGGTCGCTCCAGTCGGCCCTCCTCTCCTCCAGCGTGTAGTAGTCCCTGGCGTACTGCAAATCCGAATAATCGATCTCCATCTTCAGGCTGTAATCGCCTCCGTCGTAGTCCCATTTGAACTCGCGCTCGACGGAACCGTTCACCAGCACCCAGCGAACGTACTTGGGGACATCGTTGTCGGATGCGACGATCTTGTAGGCCCCCGCCTCCGGGAACACGTACTTTCCGTCGGAGGACGTCTCGGAAGTGCCCATCGATTCGTTCTCGATCAGGAACGAGCCGGCGTTGCCGAAGAGGCGCTTGAGGTCTGTCTCCGTTCCTGGTTCCAATTCCTTATCCCAGCCCAGCCCGTTGACCGCATATACGGTAGTGTCCCTGGTCAGTTCCAGTTCCAGGGTCGGACTGATGGTTATGAGGTTGAACTTCTCGTCCAGCCAGCCTCCGAAGCCCTTTTCCTCGCCGTACTTCGCAGTGAGCTTGGCCTTGCCTCCGAGGGCGTAGCTGCCGATGTTCCCTTCGACGTCGACCCCGTCCCCTTTCACGACGGTAAGCACACAGCCCGACTTCTGCTCCGTGAAACCCTTGTCCATGAAGGTGTAGGTGGCCTTGTAGAGGGTGGTCCCGACGGCGTCCGTGCCGGCCTCGTGGACGATCCTGTAGGGGATCCATCCGTCCGCCACCCAGTATGTCCTGGTCTCTCCGGATCCGGTAGCCTCCTTTAGGATATCGCATTCCTTCTCCCCGGCAGAGGTCTGGATGGTCTCCTTGCCGATCTTCTCCATGCCGCTCTGCTCCGACATCCAATACATATCAAGTATCGGCTTCACAAGCTCCTTCGACATCTCCTTGTAGTCCCTTATGACGGAACCCGCCTCCATCATCTGATATCTGTGATCGGAACCGCTGTGGTAACCGAAGGTCAGCTTGCTCTTGCCCTCGAACGCGTAGGAGCCCATACCAGCCTCCCTGTCACCTTCGACCTCGTATTCCACCCAGTTCCCTGACAGGGTGCTCTCCTTGCTGTTGTTGCCTGTCATGACGAAGGCCGCTGCCGCTATGCAGACGACCGCCACGATGGCTATCACTATCACCAGTTTCAGGTTGACGGACATGTGTATCTTTGCACGAATCCGAGTAGACAGATAAATAATGAGCATAGGGAACCCCTGTACGGACGGCGCGGATGCTAAAGGGATCTGGACCATCCGGCTCGCACACGGACCTAGCGAACCTGACCGACCTTTAAATACGGGCGGCTGGAATCGGTTTCCGTTAGGTGGTACGATGCAGAACAGATGCATTGTCGAAAGGAAAGATACAACTGAAACGGCAGGTCTCGGAGCAAGATATCGCTCCGTCCTGCTCGCCATGGCGCTGGCAGCGGTCATGCTGGCTCCGCATCCGTCATGGTCTTCGCCGATGAGGCGTATGCCGACGGACCGGACAACAGCGGGGACGACGACAAGGTCCACTACTTCGCCATCGGCATCATCCTGATCATCGTGCTGATAATCGCTGCGCTGATCGTCATGAAGAGACGCCAGAACTCACAGTGAAACAAGGACGGGGATTCGCCCCGCCCTCATCCTTTACCAACAGCCGGACCCCGGCCGGCTTTCTTCTGGATCTCTTATCTACGCAAAGGTTCGGCATCCGGACGCCATCCGAGCATACCATCAATAGATTATTATAGTGTACCGTGCTAGCACGTAGCACGGTTGCAATCATTTGATAAGATGATTCGACATACGACGAGTGATCAGATGGAACTAGACACCCTGAGAGACGAGATCCGCAAGAGGGATGAGGAGATCATAAGACTGATCTCCGAGCGCACAGAACTGGCCAGACAGGTCGGTGCGTACAAGAGGGAGCACAACCTCCCCATCAGGAACGTCGAGGTCGAGAAGAAGGTCATAGCCAGATATGTCGAGAACGGGAAGGCCGGAGGCCTCAGCAGCGAGGTCATGACATCGGTCGCATCCAGCATCATCAAGGAGGCGGTGGACTCGGAGGCAGCCCTTCCACTGAAGATGGAGCCCAAGAAGGTCGGCATTGTCGGAGGCGCCGGGAAGATGGGCGCATGGACCGCCGATCTCCTGAGAGGATCAGGGCACGAGATCGTCATCATCGACCCTGCATCCAACAACGGGCTGACCATCGATGCCTGCAGGGACTGCGACATAGTCATCGTCTCCGTCCCCATCCACCTCACCTACAGCACGCTCTCCAAGCTGGAATCGATATGCCGCCCGGAGACGCTCATATTCGATCTGACATCATTGAAGACACCCCTCGTCGGAAGGCTCAGGGCCATGTCCAAGACGCACAAGGTCTGCTCCATCCACCCCATGTTCGGGCCCTCCGCCACATCCATGTACGGAAGGAACCTAATCATCTGCGACTGCGGCAACAGGGAGGCGGTGGAAGAGGCCAAGGAGCTCTTCGACGACAGGGGCGGCAACATCAGGATCATGGACGTCGAGCAGCACGACTCCTACATGTCCTACGTGCTCGGTCTGACGCATGCAGTCAACATCGCGCTCTTCACCGTACTGGAGAGGAGCGGATACACCTTCGAGGACCTCTTGACGGTGTCATCGACGACCTTTAACAAAGGTCTCGACACGAACAGGTCCGTCGCATCGGAGGACCCCCTGCTGTACTACGAGATCCAGCACATGAACCAGCACAGGGACGAGATGTGGAAGCTGTTCTCCGATGTGGTAAAGGAGCTGAGGGAGAAATCGCTCGACGACGACCCCGAGGGATTCGTATCTATGATGAACGCAGGCAAAAGGTACTTTGATGGTTACTAAGGAGCGATTAAATATTCATTATATTACAAAAGGAACGAGGCATCGACATGATGTATGGAAAGAGCATTCGTATGGAAAGGATAACCGACAGGAAGACAGGTAACGCGGTCATCGTCCCGATGGACCACGGTATTTCGGTAGGACCGGTCAACGGACTCATCGACATGAGGTCCACGGTCGACGACGTCTCGAACGGAGGGGCCACGGCCGTCCTCATGCACAAGGGACTCATCAGGTACTCCTACCGTCAGTCCGGAAGGGACGTCGGTCTGATCATGCACCTCTCCGCCTCCACAGACCTTGGACCCACGAGGAACAGCAAGGTCCAGATCACCACCATCGAGGAGGCGATCAAATACGGTGCGGACGCGGTATCCATACACATCAACTTCGGATCGGAGGACGAACCCACCATGCTCGAGCAGGCCGGAAAGGTCGCCGAGCAATGCAACGACTGGGGGATGCCTCTCATCGTGATGGCCTACCCCAGGGGACCCGAGATCAGGAACTCCTTCGACCCCGATGCCATCGCACACTGCGCCAGGGCATCCGCAGAGATCGGCGCGGATATCGTCAAAGTCAGCTACACCGGCGACATCGACTCCTTCAAGGAGGTCTGCAAGGGAGCGCTCGCGCCCATCGTCATCGCCGGCGGACCCAAGATGGATTCCGACATGGATATCCTGAACATGGTCCACGACTCCATCGAGGCCGGAGGGCACGGAGTGTCCATCGGAAGGAACGTGTTCCAGAACAAGAACGTCATGGGCATAACCAAGGCGATCTCCAGCATCGTGCTGGACGGCTTCTCCGTAGAGGAAGCGGCCAAATTCATTTGAGTGATAGGATGAAGAAGCTCATAGTAAGGGCCGACAGGCCCGAGGACCAGAACAGAAGGAAGGACTACGTCACCCACGGGTTGGAATCGGGTTTCACCAGTTTCATCCTCAGGAAGGGCGACGAGGATCTCGAGAACCTTGGGAAGATGGATGTCATCTACACGGAGGACGGCAGATTCCTGGACGACAGCTATGAGCTCGTGGACATCGACACCCCCGAGACGCAGGCCCACGCCATGTCCCTCGCAGGGAAGAAGAAGGCAGTCATCGTCACGACATCGGACTGGACCATCATCCCGCTGGAGAACATGATCGCCAAGTTCGGCGGCACCGGCACGGAGATCCTGGCCTGCGCGTCAGACCCCGAGGAGGGCAAGCTCTTCCTCACAACCATGGAGAAGGGAGTGGACGGCATCGTAATCGACGTTGATAATCCCCTGATGGTCCGCAAGTTCGGTGACACGCTCTCCGGCAACGGCCACGAGTGCCTCACCGAAGTGACGGTCACTGCCGTCAAGGCCGTGGAGATGGGCGACAGGGTTTGCATAGACACATGCAGCATGATGATCCCCGGGGAGGGGATGCTCATCGGCTCTTACTCGAACTGCCTGTTCCTGATCCAGTCGGAGAGCGAGGACAACGGATACGTCGCCAGCAGGCCCTTCAGGGTCAATGCGGGAGCGGTTCATTCCTACATGGAGGTCCCCGGAGGAGGGACCAGATACCTCTCCGAGATCAGCGCGGGGGACACCGTCCTCCTGTGCGACAAGGAAGGCAACACCAGGATCGCGGCCGTCGGAAGGTGCAAGGTCGAGAAGAGGCCCCTGCTGATGGTCACCGCCACGGACGGCAAGAGGGAGTACACAGTCATGCTCCAGAACGCGGAGACGATCAAGATGGTCGGTCCCGAAGGCGCCAAATCCGTCACCAAGGTCGTGCCCGGGGACAAGCTCCTCGCTAAGCTGGACACCGGAGGCAGGCACTTCGGAATGGCGATCGAAGAGACCATCTCGGAGAAGTAAATGAGGGTCTGCACCACGTACGGCTCCGACATGCCCATAAGGAAGGGCTCGGAGATGCACGAGATCCGCCTAGACGTCTTCGACGGGATCCCCGACGGCGTGGGTGACGAGTCATTAGTCACCCTGTGCGGGAAGGACATATCCATCATACCCAAGGACTTCAAGGGCCTGGTGGACGTAGGCGACAGTCTCATCAAGACAGAGCACAGGAAGATCAGGTCCATCCACGATTTCGAGAGGACCCCTTCCGCCGACGAGATCGTCGGGATGCTGTCGGAGGGCGACCAGGAGATTTCCAAAGGAGCCTTCGTGGCATCGTCGTTCAAGGATCTGAAATCAATACTGGACGCATCCAGGAGGCTGGACAGGAAGCACGTCCTGCTGGGGATGGGCAAGATCGGGGAGGTCACCCGCATCAGGCAGAGGGTCCTGGGGAACGAGTTCTCGTTCGGATACCACGGCGTATCCACCGCCCCCGGCCAGCTGAGCGCCGACGAGATGGAGGAACTCGGCGACGACTGCGTGCTGACAGGGATAACCGGACATCCGCTCTCCCACTCTAAGTCACCGGCCATGCAGTCCGCGGCCATGAAGGCCGCCGGGATCAATGGAAGGTATCTCACATTCGACTCCCCCGACCTCGAAGGCGTAGAGGATGTAATCCTCGGTTACAATATCAGGGGCATCAACGTCACGATCCCCTACAAGCAGGAGATCATGTCCCATCTGGACCACATCTCCGGAGCGGCCGTGTCGGCCGGTGCCGTCAACACCATCGTCAACGACAACGGCAAGCTCATAGGCCACAACACCGATGTGGTCGGCATCGCATACACCCTCAGGGACATAGAGACGTCCGGCGCCAAGGCCGTGGTCCTCGGATCCGGCGGAGCCGCCAGGGCCGCGGTGTTCGAGCTCGGCGCGCTGGGATGCAAGATGAGCATCTCCGCCAGGAACGCCGACGCGGCATCGGCGCTGTGCAGGGACTTCGGCATCGAGAACGGGAATTTCGGCATAGAGGATGCGGACATAGTCGTCAACTGCACGCCGATCGGGATCGTGGAAGGGAAATATCCTGCGGATATCACCAAGCTCCATGAGGGACAGACGGTGTTCGACATGGTCTACGGCAGGAGCACCCCCATACTGGAGACGGCCCGCATCAGAGGATGCACATGCATGGACGGCTCCGACATGCTCGTCGGGCAGGGTGCGGAATCGTTCAGGCTCTGGTTCGGCAGGAAGCCGGACATCGATGCGATGAAGGATGCATTGAGATGACTGGATACGGAATTTCACACGGAGCGGTGTCGGTCATGAACGCGATACCGTGCGGCATAGGATCGACCATCGGCATAGACCTGAGGACCGAGGCGACATACGAGCCAGCGGAGAGCACGGACATAGAGCTTGTAGGTAGACCCGAGCTGAGCACGGACCTGGTCCGCACATGCGTCAGGAACACCTTGGAGGTCATCGGCATCGAACCCGAACCGTACAGGCTGAAGGTCGAATGCGCCGTGCCCCCGTCGATGGGTCTGAAGAGCTCGAGTGCAGTATGCAACGCTGTCATCTCAGCAGTTCTGGACCACTACGGCGCCCGCAGGGACCCGGTGGACATCGTCAGGCTCGGAACGGTCTGCGCCAAGGAGTGCGGAGTGACCATAACCGGCGCCTTCGACGACGCGTGCGGATGCTTCTTCGGCGGACTGGTCGTCACCGACAACAGGACGAACGAGATCCTCCTTAGCAAGGAGATCCCGGAATACGACGTCATCGTCTGCCTCCCGAAGAGATCCATCCTGAAGAGCAAGGTCCCCGTGGACAGGTACAGGGTGCTGAAGGACGAATACGAATCCATGGTCCCCCTGATCGAGAACAACTACCTGGAAGTGATGTCCAGGAACGGGAAGCACATCGAATCGATCATAGGGAAGGACAACGACATAGTCGAGAGGGCGATGGCCGCTGGAGCATTGTCCGCCGGGATCACCGGCACAGGACCAGCCATCGCGATCATCGCCGAACCAGGATCGGGCAAGAGCATATCCGAGGGGCTCGGCTGCGAATGCATACTCACAAGGACGAGATAAGATGGACATGGAATTCCGCGGAGGCAGCACTGTAGGGACGATGTACGTCCCGCCGTCCAAGAGCTACACACACAGGGCGATACTCATGGCCGCCCTGTCAGGCGGAAGATGCCTGATATCGAACCCTCTGGATTCCTTCGACACCAGGGCCACCGCGGATGCGGTGAGGTCCATGGGCGCGAAAGTCACTGAGACAGAGGATGGGCTGATCATAGAATCCAAAGGACTGCACGCACCCGACCGCATCGTCGATGTGATGAACTCCGGCACCACGATGAGGCTCATGACGGGGATAGCCGCGCTGTTCGATTCCCCTGTGACGATAACCGGCGACGAGTCCATCAGGAAGAGGCCCATGGGCCCGCTGCTGGCCGCCCTGGAGGGATGCGGCGTGGAATGCTCGTCCAACGACGGCAAGGCCCCGATCATCATCAAAGGGCCGGTGAAAGGAGATACCATTGACATCGACGGGAGCATGAGCTCCCAGTTCGTATCATCCATGCTGATGATGTCACCGCTCATCGGAAGGCCTATGGGCGTCCGCATCGTCGGGAAGATGGTCTCCAGGCCTTACGTGGACATCACGCTCTCGATGATGAGGGCTTTCGGCATCGAGGTGCAGGAGACAGACGATGGATTCCATATCGAGCCCCAGCAATACAAGCCGCGCGACTACGCGGTGCCATCCGATTTCTCATCGTCAGCGTTCCCGCTGGTCGCCGGAGGGCTCTCCGGCAGAGTCACGGTCAACGGACTGGACCTGAACGACCCCCAGGGCGACAAGCGCATCATCGACATCCTGAAGAAGGTCGGATGCGACGTGGAGATCTCAGGAGACACGATCACATGCTACAATCAGGGAAGACCCCGCGCATGCGACGTGGACATGTCGGAGATACCCGACCTGTTCCCGATCGTCGCGGTGCTCATGAGCACTGCCGAAGGCACCAGCAGGCTATACGGGGCCCCGCAGCTCAGGTTCAAGGAGAGCGACAGGATCGCTTCCGTCGAAAGGATGCTGAGGACGCTCGGAGCAGATATAACCGGCACGGACGACGGATGCATCATAAACGGAGTGGAGAGGCTGAAGGGCGGCCGCATAGACCATCTGGGCGACCACAGGCTGATGATGTCCGGGGCCGTCGCATCGCTGGTGTCGAACGGGCCTGTCTCCATGGAGGACGACGGATGCTGGAATGTATCCTATCCGGGATTCGTGGACCTGATCAGGTCCATAGGCATGAGGTGCTGAGATGTATTCCACCGGCAGCAGACTTAGAATAACATTGTTCGGCAGGAGCCACAACGAGTGCATAGGATGCATCGTGGAGGGTCTGCCCAAAGGGATGAGGATCGACTTCGACAACGTCCAGAGGATGATGGACCAGAGGAAGCCCAGCGACGGCATAGGCACCCCCAGGAAGGAGCCCGATGCGGTCATCTTCGAGGAAGGCGTCACCGACGGATGCGTCTCATCCGACAAGGTGCTGATCAAGATAATGAACACCAACAGGAAGTCGTCATCCTACTCAGGATTCAACGTGACCCCCAGGCCCGGACATGCGGACCTCCCGGCCCTGATGAAGTACGAGAACTTCGACGTCAGCGGAGGCGCCCAGTTCTCGGGAAGGATGACCGCGCCTCTCGTAGCTGCGGGGGCGATCGCCATACAGTTCCTGATGGAGAAGGGCATACGCATCGCAGCGTACACTAAGCGCATCTACGACGTCATCGACGACAGTGATCATACATTCGAGGAGATCGAATCGTCCAGGGGATTCAGGACCCGCGCCATCGGCGAACAATTGGATTCGAAGATGGCGGATGCGATCCTCGAGGCCTCGAAGGACGGGGACAGCGTCGGCGGTGTCGTCGGGTGCATGGTCACCGGGTTGCAACCTGGATTCGGCGGGATATGGTTCGATGCCCTCGATGTGACCCTTGCCAAGATGATGTTCTCGATCCCAGCAGTAAAAGGGGTGGAGTTCGGCAAGGGCTTCGGACTGGCCGGGATGAAAGGCTCGGAGAGCAACGACCAGTATTACATCAAAGATAGCAAGATATCCGCCCTCAGCAACAACATGGGCGGGATCTGCGGAGGGATGTGCGACGGCATGCCACTGGTGTTCGATGTTGCTTTCAAACCGACGCCTTCGATCTCCAAGAAACAGAGGACGGTTGACCTGAACGAGATGAAGGATGCCACCATCGAGATCGGCGGAAGGCACGACCCCTGCATCGTCCCTCGTGCTGTCGCCGTCGTGGAAGCGATGACCGCGCTGACTGTGATGGACCAATACCTGTCCGATCAGAAATACTGAGATCAACTGAGCTTGACCAGTGAGAACCTGGTCATGTTGTCCTTGTTGTCCTCGACGTTCTCGTTGTCGAGATACAGTCCGTAATGCTCACCGGCATCCTTCCTGCATACAGCAGCGGAACCTTCCGGGAGCTCCCCCTTGGCGAGCATCTCTGCCGCATAGGCGGTGTCCTCGCACTCGACATGGTCCGCACCAGGGTACAGCCTCTTCAGGTTGCCCTGCGACTGCAGAAGCGCCTGTATGTGGGAGACGAGATGGACGACCTCGTCGTCCTTGTTCCTCTTGAAGACGCAATGGTGTATGGGGGACCACATTAGATCCAGCTCCACAAGATTCCTGACGCCCAACTTGGCGACCCTGGATTCCTCCACTATGCCTGCGAAACGGTTCTCCACCGCAAGCACACCGTATTGGATGTTCCTCTTGACGAGTTCATCAATAACGTTCCTGGCAGACATGAGCGGAACGAGCTCCACTTCCTTGAGATCGAATTTCGCGGAGAAGACCCTGGCCATCTCCTCGCTGTTGGAAAAGGGGATGCCCATATAGCCGACTCTGATAACGCCTGACATTGCGGTTCACCTGTCCTAACGGTCCCAGGACACCATTCGTACCGACGGCCCCAATATAACCGTTGGTATGTTACAACTCGGATGGACCATGGATGACGGAATCCGCATCGTAGATCCTTCAACAGCCTGCTCATCGCTATTATCAGATCGGCCACCTCTGAAGGCTCCACGTCCTTTGAGCTGGTCATCAGGTCGAATGTTCCATCTGTGTCCCGAGTGACGTACCCCGTCCACTCGAACCCGTTACGCAGATAGAACTCGAACCTCGACTGGCAGATCTCGTAGTCCGGGGAGTGGTTGTCTGGGGGCTCCGAGTGAAGAGCAAATCTGTGGCCAGGATACAGACTGCGTGCCGCATCCAGTATGGCTGATCCGTATCCCTTTCCCCTCATCCCGGGATCGACGGCCAAGTAATAGATGAACACCAGGCCTTTGTCGTGGATCGTGCACAGCAGCCCCACGCGGACATCGCCGTCGCATGCGATGTAGAAATCGCAGAGATCGTAACGAGTGGCACGGACCAGTTTATCCATGGTGTCACTATGGTCATCAGGGAATGAGAAATAGTACAGGTCGGTCACGTATTCGAAATCCTCGGTGCCTTCCTCCACTTCCCTGAGAATCAGTTCCATGCTGTAAAGCATGGGACCCTGCGTTATGAAGTTGTCGAGCAGGGTATTCGGTCCACTTTCGGTCCGTTCCGAGGACAGCCAGACATCCGGGATGCGGTTTCCACTTTCGGCCACCCCCCGATTGGACCTTTAAATACTCTAGGGGTGATGGGAATATCAGAGGAAGTTAAGTGCATCCCCAAAGCACGAATCCTCCAGATGGCGGCCGGATCCTATCCATCCATCCACTAATCCTATCCCGGCCGCCATCGGATTTTACTTTCATCTTTTATCCGCGGGGGCAAAAGCCCCGCGGAGGTTGGTTTCACTCTATTCTCAGAATCTTCCTGTCGGCCTCGGGCTCGCTGTTGGCCTTGATGCCGAACGTGTCCACTAGCACCTTCAGCACACCCGGGCTGATGAACACAGGGAGCCTCGGCCCGAGCATGATGTTCTTGACACCCAGCTTCAGCAGCACCAGAAGAACGAGAACCGCCTTCTGCTCGTACCAAGAGATGTTGAATGACAGAGGAAGACCGTTGATGTCAGTGCCGAACGCGTCCGCCAGGGCGTTGGCGATCACCACAAGGGAATAGCAGTCATTGCACTGCCCCGCATCGATCACCCTGGGGATCCCTCCGATGTCGCCGAGGTCCAGCTTGTTGTACCTGTATTTGGCGCATCCTGCAGTGAGGATGACAGCGTCCTTCGGGAGCTCCTCTGCGAACCTGGTGTAGTAGTCCCTGCCCTTCTCGCGTCCGTCGCATCCGGCCATGACGACGAACCTCTTGATCGCTCCGACCTTGACCGCATCGATGATCTTCCCAGCCAGTGCCAGCGTCTGATCGTGGGCGAATCCGATGGTCAGCATCCTGTCGTCTATCCGGGTCGGAGGGGCGCACCTCTTGGCAAGCGCGATGACCTCGGAGAAGTCCTTCTTCCCGTCCGCGGCAGGGATGTTCCTGACACCTGCCACGCCGGCGGTACCGGTGGTGAACAACCTGTCCCTGTAGCTCTCCTTGGGGATCAGCACGCAGTTGGTGGTGGCCACGATGGGGCCGTTGAACTTCTCGAACTCGTCCTTCTGGAGATGCCAGGCGTTGCCGTAGTTGCCGACCAGGTTGTCATACTCCTTGAACTTCGGATATGCATGTGCGGGAAGCATCTCGCCGTGGGTGTAGACGTCCACGCCGGTGCCCTTGGTCTGCTCCAGCAGCTGCTCCAGGTCCCTGAGGTCATGGCCGGTGATCAGTATACCGGGCCTGCTTCCGACCCCGGTCCTGACCTGGGTGATCTCCGGCTTGCCATAGCATCTCACATTGTACTCGTCCAGGAGGGCCATCGCCCTTGCTCCTACCTCGCCGCATTCCATGTTGAGGGCGATGAGCTCCTCGGCGCCCAGATCCTTCCTGATGGAAGCGAGCGCCTTCCTGATGAATCCGGTGACTGAAGGATCCTTGGCGCCTAGCACATAGGCGTGATGGTAGTATGCCGCCAGGCCCTTCAGTCCGAAAAGGAGGAGCTGCTTGAGGGACCTCAGGTCCTCGTTGCCGTCGTAGGTGTCGACGGAGCAGTCGGGGGAATCTCCGGTGTAGATGGAGTACTGCCTGCCGACCCTGGACATGAAGTCGTCGCTGGTGCGGATTGCATCCCTTATCCTCTGGATGTCGAAGTTGGTGTTAGATAGGGTCATGAAGAGGGATGATACGATGTGCTCGTCCAGTTCCTTCAAGAAAGCCTTGTTCTCGCAACCCGAAGTGGCTGCGGACAGCTCGATGAGCGTGGCGATGAGCCTGTCCATCCCGTCAGAAAGTTCAGCGGTCTTCCCGCATACGCCGACCTTGATGCAGCCGGTGCACGCGAGGGTCTCCTCACATTGCATGCACTTCATTTCTGTAACCTCATGATATTGTTTTGATATCAGCTATACTATTGATACCACAATATAAATATCAAAAAGTTTCTCGTCGGATACCATGCATGAGACCTGCACTGTATACCAGACCCTTGAGTACATCTCCAGGAAATGGACGATGATGACCCTGTTCGAGATGAGGAGGAACGAGGATTGGATCAGATTCTCCGACCTCAGGACCAGGCTCGGGGACATCACCCCGAAGATCCTCTCGGAGAGGCTGAAGGAACTGGAGCAGGAAGGCCTGATAGAGCACCGCGTGGACAGCTCCACGGTACCGATCAAGAGCGAATACCACCTCACCCAATCTGGTTACGAGCTTACGGACATCATCCTCGATGTGAAGATGTGGGCGCTGAAATGGAAGATAGACAACAAGCCCTGCGAGAGGCTCAACTGCTGCAAATGCAGACTCTGACAAGGAGGTGCATGGATGTCTGTGGAGAACGAATACAAGTACACGCGCAGAGCGGATACCGATGCCTATGCCCTTATCGACCGCCTGGAATCGTTCCTAGTGGAGAACAATGTGCCGTTCAAAAGGAAATCCCGCGTCGCCGTGGATTCGTATTTCGACAGCGAGGACCTCGACCTTTTCAAGGCTGACTGCTGCCTCAGGCGCAAGGTGTCGTCCAAAGGGAAGATAAAGCTCACTGTGAAGAGGCCGATCTCCAAGGAGGACGGGCTGATGTCCAGGGAGGAGATCGAGGAGCAGTCGGACGGGAGCATCAGCGAGGTCCTGAGGTTCGGACGTCTCCATTTCCCGGACATAGAACTCGGGGAAGAACCCGTGCTCATAATCGAATGCGAGCGCATCGCCTTCGAGTATCTTGACGGCAGCGGACTGAAGCTGTCCTTCGACACTGTCGAATATGTGCGCCCGCAGGGCCCGGAGGGCTATTTCGAGATCGAGCTGGAATCCATGAATGACTGCGAGTGCAGGGATTTCGACAGCTTGGGGGTAGTCAGGTTCATCAGGGACGAGCTGGGATTCGAGCCGGCCACGGACAGCAAGTACAGAAGAGGCATGACGACCTGCATCCATCAGGACTGACAACTCGACTGTCGTCTTTATCCATCTTACGCAATCGATTCTTAACATTGCTTTATTTGGATATAACATCCAACTACCATTATTAATGGGCATAATCTCGGCCGGCCGATAGCAATGGCTCTATCCAAAAATGCAACAATCGGGATCGTCGTTGTCATCATTATCGTTGTCATCGCTGCGGCAGCAGTCCTCATGATGAACAACAATAACGGAGGCAACAACCCCGACCCCTATCCGGAATCGGGAGTGACGATCACAACATTCACAGACTATAACGGAAACACAGCGGACGTCCACTTCGACAAGGTCCCCGAGCGTGTGGTGGCAGGATGCAACACCGCCCTGAACCTTCTCCTCTACCTCGGACTCGGCGACAAGATCGTAGGAGTGTACTACGACGAAGAGGACGTCTGGGACGAGGTCAAGGACGAATACGACAAGCTCGTCAAGAGGATCGGAGAGAAGGACAAGGATGGTTCCAAGCACCTCAGCGGAAACATCCAGAAGGACGTTCTCCTCAGCTGGCAGCCCGACCTCGTCATCGGATGGGTCTCTTGGAACGACAACGGTCTCGGAACCGAGAAGTTCTGGAACGACAACGGATGCAACGTCATGTCCTTCAACACCATGACCAGCAACCAGTACAGGACCGTCCAGCTCATGAAGGTCGACTACGACAACGTCGGAAAGATCTTCAACATCTCCGACAAGACCACCAAGATCTACAACGACCTCATCGACGTCATCAACGACATCACGATGAAGATGAAGGGCAGGGACACCCTGTACTACGCCCTCGTCGACGGTGCCGTCAACACCGAGAAGGGAACCGTCTGGGTCTACAACAACAAGAACTTCATCGCCACCGTCCTCAACGGAATGGGCCTGACCAACGCCTTCCCCGACGGAGGTACCATCTCCCTCGCCAAGGTGTACGAGGCCATCGGAACCACCAACATTGATCTCCTGTTCTTCGTCACATACGGAGGAGTCACCTACGACAAGTCCCTGAAGAGCTGGCAGGACGATGCGGATCTGAGCAAGTGCGCTGCGATCAAGAACAAGCACACCCTTGAGATGAAGCTGAGCTGTTCCTACGGAACCAGCCCCGAGCTCCTCACGGCGCTCCAGTCCATCTACGAGTACATCCAGAAGATGTGATGAGGCTCCGAACGGGATATCATGTTCCGCAAAACCCTTTCCCCTTCACCGAAGGCGGCTCCCTCAGGGGGTCGCCTCCGATGGAATTGGGAAAACTTACCACCGCCGGGCTCTGCATAGTCCTGACGATCGTTATGATAGTCGTCATGTGCGCTTCGGTATTCATCGGCGCCGTGGACATACCTTTCGAGACCGTCATCAGGATAATGGTCTACAAGATCTTCGGAATTGGAGATGTCTCGGACATCCCCACCTACATGATCTCCATCGTGTGGAGGCTGTACGCCCCGAGGGCCGTGCTCGGACTCATAGTCGGTGTCGGACTCGCCCTTGCCGGCGTCGTAATGCAGGCGATGGTCCAGAACCCGCTGGCGGACCCGTACATCCTGGGAATCTCCTCCGGAGCATCCCTGGGAGCCACGTTCGCCATCCTCATGGGGGCCACCGTCCTCGGCGGAACGATGTTCGCCTCCTTCGGTGTCGAAGCGTGCGCGTTCATCGGAGCGATCGGGACGTCCACACTGGTGTTCATCCTCTCGTCCATAGGAGGGAAGATGACGACCACGAAGCTCATCCTTTCCGGAGTCATCATATCCTCCCTGTGCGGGGCGTTCTCGAACCTCATAGTGTATCTGGAACCGGATGCGGAGGGGATGAGGTCCCTGTCGTTCTGGCTGATGGGTTCATTGTCGACCATAGACTACAACTCCGTGACGCAGTGCGGTATCGCGGTGCTCATCGGAGTGGTGTTCTTCGCGACGCAGATGCGCAACCTCAACGCGATGATGCTGGGCGACTCCACGGCCACCACGCTGGGAGTGGACCTCTCCAAGCTGAGGAAGGTGTACATCATAATCACATCGCTGATCATCGCGATAATCGTCTGCAAGTGCGGTATCATCGGTTTCGTCGGACTCATCATCCCGCACCTGACGCGCGGACTGGTCGGCACCAACCATTGGAAGCTCTTGCCGGTGGCGATCCTCATTGGAGCGATATTCATGCTCTCGGCTGATATCGTCGCACGCACGCTGGCGGCATCCGAGATCCCCATAGGAATCATCACATCCCTGTGCGGAGCACCGGTGTTCGCATATATCATGCTGAAGAGGTCCTACGGTTTCGGAGGTGCTAGCGAATGATGAGCATCAGGACCGAGGACCTGAACATCTCGGTGCCGAAGAAGAGGATCGTCGAAGGCGCATCCATACATGTGGACGACGGAGAGTTCGTCGGACTCCTGGGGCCCAACGGCTCCGGCAAATCCACGATGCTGAAGACCATCTACCGCACCATGAAGCGCGAGAGCGGGGACATATGGCTGGACGACAAGCCGCTGGACTCGATAACGCTGAAGGACAGCGCGCTGATGCTGTCTGTGGTCACCCAGCACAACTACTACAACTTCGACTTCAAGGTCGAGGAGGTCGTCTCCATGGGAAGGACCCCTCACAAGAAGCCGATGGAGATGGACAATGCCGAGGACAGGAAGATAGTCCACGACTGCCTCGAGAAGGTCAACATGCTGGACTTCAAGGACAGGAACTTCTCCTCCCTCTCGGGAGGGGAGCAACAGAGGATCATCCTCGCCAGGGCCCTGGCCCAGTCCACCCCTTGCCTCATCCTGGATGAGCCGACGAACCATCTGGACATCAAGTATCAGCTGGAGGTCCTGGACATCGTGAAATCCCTGGGATGCACCACACTCTGTGCCCTGCATGACCTGAACCTCGCCGCCCAGTACTGCGACCGCATATACATCCTCGATCACGGACATGTGGTGAGGGAGGGCACGCCGCAGGAGGTCATCACCGAGGAGATGATCATGGAGATCTACGGGACGAAGGCATCCGTCGACATCCATCCCAAGACCGGGATGATGAACATCGTCTACTTCCCGGCCCACTACGCCAAGAAGATGGAGTGACTCCATCAAACCATATTCTATGCATCGGGGAGGAACGGCAACTCCCCGATGATGACCTTCCCGCATAACTTCAGTCCGGCCCTGGTAAGATGGTTCTTGATCGCCTTCTCCCGCTGCCATGGATCTCAGAGAACTTCCAAATCATCAGTACAGTGGTATCTGATTATCAGGACCTTTCACTGTTCGTTATCAAAAGTGGCAATTCAGACGAATCCTTGAGTTGCAAAAGCGGCATTACTTAAATACAGACCAGAGCTGACAGATGGTGATGGAACTCAGAAGGAAGGTGTACGACGAACTGTTGGAATGGAAATCCACAGCTGACGGACGCTCCTCTGCGATGGTCGTCCATTCCAAGGACCTGCGCATCGACGGACCCGTAACCTACGTCCCGATCTACATGATGCAGTTCATCGATCTGTGACATGCCGCTCCATCCCATCCTGTGTAAAAAGATGCGACAGACATCAAACCCCAGATATATGCATCGGAGGGACTTAACGTACTCCCCGATTGCGGCCCTCTGACGAATGCACATATATGAGCACGGCATCTTCGTCCCAGGTGCAAAGATGGTAACATTTCTTCCATTCGCCGGATACAGACCGAATCTCAGCAACGGAGAGCACGAGGTAGACCGCATATCCCCGCCATACGATGTGATCGGCGACGAATACCTCAAGGAGCTCCAGTCCCACCCCCACAACGTGACCAACCTGACGCTGAAGCAGGATGCGGACAAGAGATACCACTCGGCGAGGAAGGAGCTGGATTCCTGGATAGAGTCCGGAGCGCTCAAGCAGGACGAGGAATCCTTCTACATCTACGAGCAGACCTTCGACGACAAGGGCACGCAGCGCGTGCGCACAGGGATCGTCGGCATCCTGAAGACGGAGAAGTACGAGGACGGGAACATCATCCCCCACGAGGAGACGTTCTCCAAGGTCAAGGCCGACCGTCTGAACCTCCTCAGGGACATGGAAGCGCACCTTGAATCCATCTTCGGCATATTCGAGGGGCTCACCCCCGAGCTCAACAAGAAGATCTCGGACAACGCCAGGCTGGTCTACCTGTTCAAGGACCAGGCGGGCGTGGAGCACAAATACTACAAGCTGTCCGACAAGGACATCTGCAGGGAGATCAGCGAGCAGCTGAAGGACCAGAAGATGCTCATCGCCGATGGGCACCACAGGTACGAGACCGCCCTCAACTACTCGCTGGAGAACCCCGGCAACGAGAAGAAGTCCTTCGTCCTCGCGACCCTGGTCGCATCCGACAACGAAGGGCTTGTCATCTGGCCCACCCACAGGATGGTCGACACCGAGAACATCTCGGAGAAGAACGCGATCAAGGGCATCTCATCGGCATTGACCACTCATGAGGTCACCAGGGAGGAGATGGAATCCGGTCTGAAGGACCACATGATGGGGCTGATGTTCAAGTCCGGCAAATGCTTCCTGGCCGATTACGATTCCGGCGACGACCCCATGTGGAAGCTCGACACGTATGTGGCGCAGGAGAAGATCCTGAAAGGTGTTTACAAATCGGACGAGGGCAAGGCCACCGTCTCCTACGACGCGGAGTACGACTCCGTAAAGAAGCAGATGGAGGAGAAGAAGCACGACCTCTCCATCATCCTCAACGACCCCAGCCTCCAGACGATCTGGGATCTGTCCATGATCGGAAAGAGGATGCCGAAGAAGACAACGTTCTTCTTCCCCAAGATCTGGTCAGGATTCGTCTTCTACCTCATGAGATGATCCGGAGGGGCCATCCCCCTCCACTTCATCCTCGAATTCTTCTGGATCCGTTTCCATTATCTCTAAGACAGCCTTGAAGTGCTTCGCAATCGCCTTGCCCTTGGGCGTGATCGCTATGATGTTCATATTCGTCCTGGGCGTGCGATACATCTCGACGATCCCGGCATCCCTCAGGGCATCCAGCTTCCTGGGCATCCCCTCGTTCCTGGCGACATCGTTGTAGATGTCCGTCTTGACCACGGGCGACATCTTGTCCAAGTATAGGATGAGCCTGATCATGTACTTGCCTTCCAGGACGTCCGTGGGGGCCTTCCTGTCGGTCTTCATCATATGGTGCTTGTCCGTCAGGACCTTCTGCACATCCTCGGGCAGATCCTCGAAGATTTTCACATCGCTCTTGCGGGCCTTCTGAGGCTTCCCCTCGAAGCTTGAGATGGCCTGCCTTCCAGGCCTCACATCGATCCTGTCCGGCTCGAGCTCTGGCGTATCTGCTGATTTCTTTTCCATGAAAAGAGTAGAACTTAAATCAGTTAAGAAATGTGGTCTACAGTCATAGTTTTGATTACATTATATGCGCAACATCACTAATGAATGTAGTTTCCTATATTGTGAAATATATACTTTTCTCAAATTAAACACTTCATTCAAGATGAATGTTCCACAAGGATGTCATACGCCGCAAAGGTGCTCTCATCAGAGGCCTGGTTGAACGCGTAGTACTTCCCATCCACCGAGAAGAACACGCAGGGCTTGACCTTGGTGTACGATGCCAACGTGTATTTGCCGAATGCTGCGTTCTCAAAGGAACCGCTGCAGACCGTCGGCGTGCCGTACCCCCACTTGCGGAAACCCTTGTCGAAATTGGGATCGACCTCCAGGTCGGAGATGTCGTCATAATCGAACGTCAGATCCACCATTGGGGCCTGGATGCGGAACGTCTCCTCCCCGAACTCCACCGTGACGACCTCTGCCGTGTGCTCCGAGTTCACCAGATAGAACGTCGGTGCTATCGCAAGTATGGATACGACGGTGAATACGGCGATCTTCGTTCCCCTGCTCCTCTGCTTGAAGGGATGCGCCATCCCCTTCTCCTTCAGGGCCAATGTGACGATGAAGAGGGCCGTTCCGACGAATATCAGGACCAATCCGACGATGATGTTGATCAACAGCAGGGCGATAGCGTACATCAGCACTACGGAACCGGCAGTGAACCAGATACCCCAGTACGATACCAGGTTCTTGGTCTGCTGCTCCGAGAGCTCGGACCAATCGATACCGTTGATGTTCTTGTAACCAGAACCCTCCAGATAGAAATATAGGCCCATCACCAGACATGTGTACCCGCATGTCATTATGACCACTGTCAGGATCATATCCGCAAATCCATCGGACAGACAGGCCTGGACGGCACAAACGACCGCGATAATGATTATCGTCGCGATCGCATATTCCTTGAACGGAGAGTTCATGGCAGGTGATGCGTATTTGATTATATAAAAAGAAGAAGAGCCGTTGGAGGGAATCGGACCCTCGACCTACGCCTTACCAAGGCGTCGCTATACCCCTTAGCCACAACGGCATGTGTATTTGCGGTTAAGTGTGAACTCTATTATAAAACTTACCTTCAATCGCAATCGAGGCTGGCTGGCATAGGCCAACATCGCCACGGATGAGGATTGGACGCACCCCTTGGCATCCCTGCCAGAAACGGCCTTTGCCTTGACAACGCAAAGGCCACTTCTGATTAGGGCCGTTCGAATCTTCAAAGAACTACCAGCGCCTCGAATGGATACTTTCTGAGGACCTTGTTCTTTCTGGCGCCGAACTCTGAGATTTCCGCCATGAAACCTAAGCGGACCACATTCACACTGCGATCCATAAGCGACTGCACGAAGGACCTTGCCCTCTCGCCACTGGTCAGGACATCCGCCACGACGATCACCCTGGTGCCCGCCGGCAGGTTCTCCGTGGTAATGGCATCGGCGGACAGCACCCCTTTGCGGAGCTTATATGCGAGTGCGCCCGATACGACATTTGATGTTCCCCCGCAGCAGATTATCTTGTCGAATACCTCGCGATCGAACATGGCCAGGAAATCGTCGATGGATTCTGCGAACAGACCTGAATCAGCCAGCAACGATGATAGGTCGTACTTCCCGTCCGAAAACTTCACGCATCCACACAGATCTTCCGGCATGGTATCAGGCCCTCGTCTCAAGGACCATCTCGGCCATTATGGAATCCACGGTCAGGATATCCGCGTTCTCCACACGGTACGACTTGCCCGAACTGTCCAACATGGATATGTGGTCCCCTCTGATCTTCGATTTGATCACATTCCTTGCCACCACGTTGCTTTCCTCATGTCCATCCAGATATACTGTAAACTCACACATTCTCATTCACCAGCCAATATCTTGTCCTTGAGGCATGCGATGTCCGAAACAGCTGCGCTGTCAGGATACGCATCCAGAAGGCACTCGCTTCCCCTGTCCGCCTCGATAACGCTATGGTCATACCTTATACGGACAGAATCGTCCATAGCTATGCCGACGAGAGCGGACATCCTCTGGACATCGTCCGACGTCTCCGATTTGTTGATCACCAGGATATTGTTCTCCACACCGAGGTTCCTCGCCAATGCCACCACCTGTCTAGAAACCTCGGCGGATTTGGGGGTGGGCTCCGTCAACACAAGATTGAAATCGAAATCTCTGGCAAGGCCCCTTCCCAAGATCTCCGGCCCCGCCTGCGAATCGACTATCGCGACATCGTAGCTCTCCCCGCTATCGTCCGAGTCGACATAGTTGAGGAGGATCTTGACGATGGAGATGGCCGAGCACAGGCAGCCGTTCCCCTCATCGGGAATCGCCCCCATCACTATGACCCTGATGCCGTCCCCATTCACCCTCGAGTAGTTCTCCAATATGCCCCTGCCAATCGCGAATGCCCCATCGCCGTCAAGATCGTCCAGTTCCTCGTTGATCTCTTCCTTGTTCCCTGTTATGGTAGGGACCTCCAGATACGGGAGCCCCAATGTCATCGCCAGGTTCATGCTGGGGTCCGTATCGAACACCAGGATCTTCATGCCTTCCCTGGAGAGCATCGTGGCCAATGTGGATATGGTCGTGGTCTTTCCGACGCCGCCCTTCCCGGTGGCGATGATCTTCATCAGATCAATCAGCCTCCAACGTCAGGGTGGTCGTGAATCCGGTCTCGTCGAACTCCTCATCCACCTTCTTGTTCACGTCGGTGTGTTTGGCAATGAAGGCGCAGAGCCCTCTCGAAGGCACATGGTATGTCAGCATGCCTTCCTCATCGGTGAAGAGGAACTGCAACTGGTCATCCCCCTCGTGATAGCATATTACCTTGGCCTTGGCCAGGGGCCTCCCTTCATACAGTACCTGGAGCTTTGCATCAGATCCGGCGCGGAGCCTTGCGGTCTCGGGCATGATCTCCAACGTAGAGTGCATCACGTTCCCGGGGTCGGCTCCGTCTTTGGAGATTATCCTCTTCGCGACCATGTTGAATGCGCCAGAATACTTCACTTCGGAGAAGTCGCGTTTGACACCTCTGTGCCATCCCTCCTCGTCCGTGACCCAGGTGGAATTCGAATCTACGTAGAGGGTGTAGACTTCAGCACCCTTGTCCAAGAAGGAGAACTTCCATCCATGCGGATCCTTGACGATCTCCCTGTCGGGATCCTCGACACGGCCGTTATCGTCATAGAGGACAACATTGGCGTAATCGGTGGGCATGGGTTTGTCCGGGACCATCTTATGGCCATAGAGCCCGTATGCGAACAGTTCGTTACCGTCGCGTCCGACTTCTCCAATCCAGATCTCGTGACCGTAGATCTGGCGGCCGTAGCTCCTGAACGTCTCCGAGTCCATGCCCAACTCGTTGTTACTAATCATAAATTCGTAATACTTATGCAGATATTTTAGGTTGAGTGCTCGAGATAGACCGCCTGCATTGCGGGACACTATCGATAACACGAATTTTAAAATAGTAATACCATAATCGCTAGGCAATGAGTAATGGGCTGGAACAGAGGTCGGATTTCCAGAAAGAGTACCGCAGATTATCGGCGAAGAGGCTGGGTTTCATTATCATATGCAGCGTGGCATGTCTGATCCTATCAATCTATGCGGCAACGATCGGGTCTTACCCCATTTCGCTGGGGGAAGTGTTCAACAGCATCCTGGATGCCATCCTGGGAAGGGAGCCGTCCGATACCGGCATCTACCACATAGTGATCAATCTCAGAATGCCCGCCATCCTCACCGCCCTGATCTGCGGCTTCGGATTGGCCATATGCGGAGTATGCATGCAGAGCATGCTCAAGAACCCGCTCGCCGATCCTTATACCATGGGGATATCATCGGGCGCCGGCTTCGGTGCGGCTCTGGCCATGATCCTCGGGATCGAGCTCATAGGCGGTGCAGGCACGGTCGCCAATGCTTTCATATTCTCGCTGCTCCCCGCTCTCGTGATTCTTTTCCTGAGCAAGTTCCGCAACGCTACACCGACGATGATGATCCTGTGCGGGATTGCCTTGATGTACCTCTTCAATGCGGCCACACAGCTCTTCATGCTGATTGCTGATCCAGAGGACCTGTCCTCAGTATACAAATGGATGATCGGTTCAGTGGACGGCACAGACCTTGGAGAGGCAGCGGTCGTCCTGGTCGTTGCCATCATCGGAACGGTCTATGTCCAATACATGTCCAACCAGCTGAACCTCATGGGGCTCGGAGACGAGAGCGCCAAGACACTTGGTGTCGATGTTGAGAGGAAGAGGCTCATCCTTCTCATGGTCGTGACGCTGGTCGCCGCGACGATAGTGAGTTTCACCGGGATCATCGGTTTCATCGGCCTAGTCGCGCCTCATATGGTCAGAGGTATCATCGGTACCGACAACAGATACCTGATACCGGCATCGGGATTCTTCGGGGCTTTCCTGCTGCTCCTGTCCCACCTCGTGGCGATGACGATCGCACAGCCCACTATCCTTCCGGTCGGTGTCATCACATCATGCATCGGCGGTCCGCTGTTCCTGTTCCTGATCCTCCGCAACTCCAAGGAGGTGTGGTCATGACCGACACCCACGATGCGTCCATTCTGCTGCAGCCCCGCGATGACACGGGCGAGCCCATCAGCGTGCGGGTGGAGAACATGAGCTTCGGATATGACGACAAGTTGATCCTGGAAGGGATAGACCTCGTCATGGACGAACCCGGGCTCGTATGCATACTGGGCCCGAACGGCGTCGGGAAGACGACCATCGTCAAGTGCATGAACAAGCTCCTGAAGCCCAGTTCTGGACGCGTCTGCATCAATGGCAGAGATGTGCAGACCATGAGCCTGCTCGATGTGGCCAGGATCATCGGGTTCGTTCCAAATTCCCAAGCCAGCGTCTTCTCCATGACCGTCCCTGAGGCGATTCTGATGGGAAGACACCCGCGTGCGGGATGGACGACATCCGCCAGGGACATACAGGTGGTAGATGCGGCCATCGACCTTCTGGGACTGCAGGAGTTCTCCCAGAGGGACATAAGACAGCTCAGCGCAGGGCAGACCCAAAGAGTCCTGATTGCACGCGGACTGGTCCAGGAACCGGACATCCTAATCCTGGACGAGCCCACATCCAATCTCGATATCAAGTATCAGATGGATGTCATGAGATTCCTCAAAGCATACGCTCGCGACAGGAGAATCATCGTGATAATGGTCTGCCACGACCTCAACATAACGGCCGCCTATGCGGACCGTGTGATCCTGATGTTCGATAAGGGCGTGTATGCCGACGGCAAAGCGTCGGACGTGCTCACGCCCGAGAACATCAAAACGGTTTACAACGTGGATGCCGAGGTCGAAGACCGTAACGGCACCCCGAGGATTCATCTGATTCCAGAATATGATTGAGTGATATCAATGGCAATTAGCAAAGGAATGACAATAGCAATCATCACCGTGGTCGTTGTCGTCATCATAGCCGTTGCGGCCTTCGCCCTCATGAACAATGGCGGCGGCCAGGACGGCGGCAACGATGGGGCAAGGGTGGGAGAGACCATCGCAGAAAAGGACTTCCCCGACTCCGGGTCGAGACTGTGGGTGTACGGCAATGCCAACGAAGATGACAGGATCGACAACGCCGATGTGGCTTATCTCGAGAGCATGGTCAAGGGCTCCGTCAAGAAGACCCAATTGGCCGATGCCAACACGGACGGCAAGGTCGACAGCAGGGATGTTGACTACCTGAAGAAGATCATCGCGGCCAACGACTCCACGAAGATGGATGTCTACTACATCGACAACTACTTCAAGATCGCCAAGGTCTCCTGGCCGGTCAAGAGCATCGCCACCAGCTACTGCAGCGGGCTGTACACTGCAGAGGCCACCGGGCTGACATCCAAGCTCACGATGGTAGATGACACCATCTCGACCTACTGGGCCAAGCTCAACAGCCATGCGGCCGAATCCACAAGTTTCGGCTCCACCGAGACGCCCAACTACGAACTCATGATCCAGAAGGGGATCGACGTATACATCCCCGGCTACTGTGATGCGACAGCCGATGTCCAGTCGCCTGCCAAACTGAATCCTGCAGGCATCGACGTCATGTTCATGAACACCTGCGACAACAGCGGTGTCGATTATCCCAACGAATACATCGACCGCTCCATCCTCATGTTCGGCTTTCTGCTGCAGGGAGACATGGACCAGTGCTACAGGTACATCGAATGGCACGACAGGGTCCTGACCGCGGTCGAGACTGCCGCCGCCAAGATCGCAGAGTCCGACAAGGGCGCCCTCATCATGTCGAGGAACGCGCCGTCATACACCACAACCGGTCAGTACAGCCTCACCGGAAAGGGCAACACCAACATGATCCATGCCGACTGGGCGGGATGCTACATCGTCGCCGACCACACCCAGTGGCTCCCGAAGAACTACAACACCCTGACGACCGAGAACATCCTCACCGTCCTGAAGGAAGTCAAGGATTCCGGGCGTGGCACCGTCTACTGGATCGACAACGAGCACGACGGCCTCCGCGGACAGAGGGATCTGGATGCGACCGTGGCATCATGGGCGACGGAGCTGGAGACATCCGTGACAGACCTCCACTTCCTCGGAATGGCCCGTGAGGCGGGGAACAGCCCGCTGTATGTCATCGAGATGGTGTTCTACCTGAACGTCATGCATCCCGACACGTTGAGCATCGACTTCGAAGATGAGTTCGACTACTTCATCAACAACTTCACCTTGGAGAAATCCAAGTACAAGAGCGAGATGGACATCGGCAACTTCTTCAAGGATTATGGAACGCTTTAAACCTGAAACGGGGGATTCTCCCCCACCTTACCATGAATCCCAACAGACAATCGCAGATGATTCTCGGGCTGGTCCTGGTAGCCATCCTGGTGAGCAGCACCCTCGTGACATTCTTCGTATTCCAACAGGTCGGGGATCCTGACGAGAAGTACAAGGGCGACCACCTGTACAGCATCAGCGGAACGGTTGATGGATCCCCTGCCGACGGCGAAGGCAGGTCCGAATATGCGTTCGAACCGAAAGGATACGTGTACATATTCACAGCGAACTACTCCTCCCCTGATGGCAAAAAGGACCGGATCACATTCACGCTGATCTGCGATTCCAAATCGGGTCCGAGCACCGAGCTGTATGAGCGCATCGGAAACACGGTTTCGGACGGCGTGCCTTGCAGCGTATGGAGGCAGACGACTCCCGACCGCACCATCGTATTCAGCATGGACTCGGACCTAGTGGTCCATGAGTTCAGCATATCCAAGGAAGAGCTGGAGCTGAAAGGATCCCTGAGATCGGAGAACCGTTCCTCCGCCTGATACGCAGCACATCGATGATGGAGGTCCGGAAAATGAAGACAGGGATCATCATTCTTGGGATCGATTCTGAACACGAAGGATTGCGTCCGTTCGCACGGAGATGCGCCGACTCCCTTATCAACAGAGGGTGGAAGAACGTGTTCGTGGCCTACGGCCGCGGAGAACCCTTTGCAGCGGATGTGATGAGACGGATGCACGACGAAGGCACAGATACCTTCTGCATACTTCCACTTGCCATCTCCGAAGGGAAGCACACCGTATGGCTGCTGCCGGGAAGCGTCCTCCTTCCAGACAATTTCGGATCGTGGACCGTGATCGACGGGAAGGACGTCGCCACACGCTTCTCCACTGCACTCGGTTCCGATCCGCGTATTGCGGATGCACTGGTCCGCAGAGAGGGCGGACCGCATACCAGCGAGGCCGTAGTGCTTGTCAACAGAGGCTCGCCTCATTCTTCGGCAGAGCGCGACATCGGATTCTACACAGAAGCTTTCCGTGACGCCGGATGGCGCGCAGAACATGCATCCACCGTGCATGGGAACGACATCGCGAAGACCGCGAAAGATCTGGTGGACGAGGGCTTCTCACGGATCAGGGTGATCCCGCTTTCCATCCGTTTCTGCGGTCGGTTCTCATCCTCGGTCAAGGATGCACTGAAGGGCATCGACGCGGACATCTCGTATTCGGAGCCGCTGACGGAACTGCCCGAGTACATCGATGCATTGGACTCGAAGATCCCAGACAGATGGCGAATGTCAGACCGATGATGCCTTCAGCTTCTTGAACTCGTGCTGGGAAAGAATCCACATCACCAGGAATAGCACTATGTGGACTGCCACCATGCAGTAGATTATCCCCTCGTAAGGGTCCACACCCAGCAGCCCGTAGCTCGCCAGGGCATACATTCCAAGCTTCAGGACGCCCCAGACCATATACACATACATCGGGATCTTAGCCTTCTTCATCGCCTGCAGAAGAGAGGAGCAGGCTCCTGCGATGCCGAGGAACGGCATCAGGAACACCGATATCCTGAGTGTCCACACGAAATCCGGCAGAAGCTCCCTCATGGATTCCTCGTAAGTGACTGCCGCCATCAGCGGCTCGGCAAATATGAAGAGGAACACTACCGCGACGACAGAGATCCCGATGCACAGCTTGACCGAATAGCGGAAGGCCTCCTCCATCTTAGACAGATCCATCTGGCCGTAGGCGGAAGACGTCACCGGCAGCTGGGCAGTCTCCACGGCCCTTCCGGGAAGCCCCGCGAGGCCGAGATACCTCCAGGTGTAATTGTAGAGCATGACAGCGGTAGTGCCCCCGGCGATGATCAGGAAGACCCTCTGAAGAAGATCGGTGAGGTTGCTTATCGCCATCTGCACCGTCTTCGGTCCGCCCACCCCCATGACCTCGGAGAGCGATTCCCTCTGAGGTCTGAAGTTGCCTCTGTTGATGGGGACCGTCGTCTTCCCTCTCAGATACCAGGATAACGCCAGAAGAAGCGCCATGAGGGACGAGACCGTGGTGGCCAGACCGGCACCGAAGACGCCCATGCCCAGAACATAGATGAAGATCGGATCCAGGGACATGTTCAGGACCGCCGATGCTACCTGCACGTATGTGGAGCGCTTAGCGGCCCCTTCCCCCCTCAGCAGACCTCCGACTATGGAAAGCAGCACGACCGCCGGGGACATGAGCAGGTAAGGCAGCATGTACATGACGGCATCGTCACGGACGTTCTGCGCCCCCATCAGGTCGATGAGGGTGTCCAGAGACAATGCGACGGCGATGGATGCTATGACAGACAGGATAAGTCCGAGGATGATGGAATTGGAGGCCAGCCTGCCGGCCGCATCCCTTTCACCTCTTCCGAGACGGAATGCGATCGTGGTCGTGGCACCGGCTGAGACCCCCAATGCCAAGCACATCATCAGGCCGTAGACTGGGACCACTGTGGAGATGGCAGATGCCGGCCCTACCCCCAATCCTGACACCCAGAAGGTGTCCACGAACTGATTTATCTCCACCACGCTGAAAGCTATGAGGAAGGAAACTGCCATGCTGCGTATGGCCGCCTTGGGTTCCCCCAGCAGCTTGTCCAGATCCTTCTGCAATGACATTCCACTAACAGTAATACGAATTTATTTTTAATAACACTCATCCGGGATCGGATCGTTCCTCCCTATCGGTTCCACCTGTATCTCAGAGCGCGTGCGGAGTTCAGGACGGCGGCTATCATCACACCGACGTCTGCGATTATCGCGAGCCACATGTCAACGTACCCTATCGCCGCCAGACCGAGGAACCCGAACTTGACGATCAGCGTGAACACGATGTTCTCGCGGATTATCCTCATGGTCTTGCGCGATATGCCCATGGCCACGGCCACCTTGCGGGGATCGTCGTCCATGATGACCACATCGGACGCCTCGATGGCCGCATCGGAACCGATCGCACCCATGGTTATGCCCACGTCGGATCTGACCAGGGAAGGCGCATCGTTGATCCCGTCGCCGACGAAGGCGACAGAGCCTTTGGAAGATCCCATGATCTCCTCCAGACGGTCCAGCTTGTCCCCCGGAAGGAGCTGTCCGTAGACCTCGTCGAGACCTATCTCCCCGGCGACCTTCCTGGCCACGTTCTCGGAGTCTCCCGTGAGCATGACGGTCCTGTCCACACCGGCCTTCCTCAGGTCCTCGATGGCCCTGCGGGACTCCGGCTTGATGACATCGGATATCGTTATGGAACCTGCGTACCTCCCGTCGATGGCGACGAAGACCGTCGTTCCCATCGCGGACGGCGCATCGCAAGCGATCCCCATGGACTCCATGAGCTTAGTGTTCCCTACGGCCACATCGATCCCGTCGACCTTCGCTATGACTCCCTTCCCGGGTATGTCCTGGATCTCGGTCACCCTGGAACGGTCTATGTCCATGCCGTGGGCACGAACCAGGCTCGCCGCTATCGGATGCGGGGATGAGGATTCCGCCGCGGCGGCCATCTCCAGCAGCCTCTCGCGGGACACCTCGTTGCATATGACGTCGGACACCTCGAACACCCCCTGGGTGAGCGTACCGGTCTTGTCGAAGACGACGGTGGTCACTCCGGAGAGCGCCTCGAGGTAGTTCGATCCCTTCACCAGAACGCCGTTGCTGCTGGCCCCGCCCAGTCCCGCGAAGAAACCGAGGGGGATGCTTATCACCAATGCGCACGGGCAGCTGATGACCAGGAACGTCAGAGCGCGGTAGATCCACATCTGGTATTCCGGATCGGCACCGATACCGAGCTGCACCAACGCGGGGACTATCGCCAGGAGCAGCGCACATACCACAACGAACGGGGTGTAGACCTTGGCGAACTTCGTTATGAACGCCTCGGTGGTCGCCTTCCTGTTGCTGGCGTTCTCCACCATGTCGAGGATCTTCGACACCGTGGAATCCCCGAACTCCTTGCTGGTCCTGATCTTCAGGACCCCGGAGAGGTTGATGCATCCGCTGAGGACCTCGTCGCCCTCGGTGACATCGCGGGGGACGCTCTCGCCCGTGAGGGCGGATGTGTTGAGGGATGAGCTTCCTTCCACCACGGTGCCGTCGATGGGGATCCTGTCCCCGGGCCTCACCACGATAACGGTCCCCACCTCGACCTCGTCCGGGTCGACCTCCGTGAGCTCCCCGTCCTCCTCGATGTATGCGGTATCAGGGCGTATCTCCATCAGCTTGGATATGCTGGTCCTGCTCTTGTCGACCGCTATGGCCTGGAAGAGCTCGCCTATCTGGTAGAATATCATGACCGCGACGGCCTCGTCGTAGTCGCCGGTGTATGTTACACCGAGAACCATGGCGCCTATCGTCGCCACTGACATCAGGAAGTTCTCGTCCAGCGCCTGACCGTGGGATATCCCCTTGGCGGCCTTGATGAGGATGTCGTAACCGATTATCAGATACGGAACAAGATAGAGGACGAACATCACCTTCGGGCGGATGTCGTCCCCTACGGATATCAGGCCGAAGTACGAACACAGTACGAGCGCTATGGTGATTACAGAGGCCAGGACTATCCTGTAGAATACCTTCCTCTGCTTCTTCCTCAGCGTTATACCGAACATTCCCCGGCCTTCTTTGGAATCAATCAGAATTCGATCTCGCAGTCGCTCTCGACCTTCTTGCAGTTCTTGAGGACGGCCTTCATGACCTGCTCGGGATCGGCACCCTCGACGAATTCGACCTGCATCTTCTGCATGACGAAGTTCACGCTGGCGTTGGCCACACCGTCAGTCTTCTTGGCGGCCTCTTCCATCTTGGCCGCGCAGTTGGCGCAATCCACTTCGATCTTGTATGACTTCTTCATGGTCTTCAACTCTGTTAAACAATTAAGCAGTTGTTTAATCGTTATGATGGAACGGGTATATATCTGATACGGATGGATGCGGATCGGCCATAATCTCCCGTCCCGGGATGAATGTTATTAGGAGGGAAACGCATCCAGATGCGTCTGCATCCGCAGAGTGATCGAAATGACCAGCAAGGTACTGCCGCATGACCACGGGGACATCAAGGATGTCGAATCCTTCAGCAGGCTCCTGTCGGAGACCGAGGGCTTCGACGACGTGTCGAGGATCCTGGCCCAGATGGCGGACGGTACCAGGATGCGTATATTCTGGCTGCTCTGCCATTACGAGGGTTGCGTGACCAACATCTCGTCGATCATGGGCATGTCTTCACCGGCCGTATCGCACCATCTCCGCTCCCTGAAGGAGGGCGGGCTCATCCAGAGCAGGCGCGTGGGGAAGGAAGTGTACTACAAAGCGGTGGATTCCGCTGAGGCGAGGTATCTGCACCACATGATCGAGGATCTGATGGAGATAGCCTGCCCGACTGAATGATGGGATCATTTCCTGATCGTGGCTTCCAGATGGTCCCCGGATACATCGAAGACGATCCTCTCGACGATACGATCCTTGTTCAGATAATATGTGGAATCGACACCGCGGTCGGATCCGGACCATACCTCGTATCCGTCTTCGGATCCCTGATGGACGTACATGTCCTCGACGGGATTCTTCTCTGAATCGAACATCAGGCTGAACCTCGTTTCACGGACCGTGGACCCATCACCATAGAATACGTGATAGGTGAACACCCTGTACGCCTCGGATTCGGATGAATAATGGGATGTGATACTTCCGATGCAGGGGATATCCGTGCCATCGAGAACCATCATACCTGTCACATCATATTGTCTCTCTTCCTCGAACGGATCGCTGTCCAACTTGTCGAGAGCGGAGATGATGATCCAGCCCGATACTGCTACCGACACCGAAAGGATCACGACCACCAGCGCCAGTACGAAGTCCTTGCCATCCCTCCTGCCGTTCTGACGCTGAGTCTCGGATTCCATGGATATGACCTGGCCTTGATGTGAATACTGTGCAGCTCATAAAAGGACCGCTGACATCGAATACTGGGTCTCTGTGATCAGTCCTCGGAACCGTCGGACCTGACCTGCTTGTCCTCCAGATGCGAATCCAATTCGTCTCCGTCCAGCAGTGCGATCAGAGGGCGTCCCTGGAGTTCCATGACCTGGCATCCGATACCATACAGCAAGGAGATGTTCTCTTCCGTGAGCACCTGCTCCGGTGTACCGTCGGAATATATGTGATGATCGTACAACATGACCACACGGTCCGCATACTTCGCCGTCACATTGAGGTCGTGACAGATTGTTACGACTGTGATATTCTTCAGCCTTGCCACATCGCGGAGCAGCCTCATCACCAGCATCTGGTATTTGACATCCAGGTTGGCGGTCGGCTCATCCAACAGCATGAGCTTAGGTTCCTGGGTCAGGCTCCTTGCGATCATGATCTTCTGGTGCTGTCCGGCGGAAAGCTCGTCGAACCCTTGGAGCGCGAAATCTTCCATCCCCAGCAGCTTGATGTTCTCGATGGCTATCTGGATATCCTCCGATGACATCACGGTACCTGCATGCGGTATCCTCCCCATGAGCACCGTATCAAGGACCGACATGGAGAATGTCGTATCCTCTGTATGAGGCACGAAACTGACGATCTTCGCCAGATCCTTCAGGGAGTACTCCTTCAGATTCTTGCCGTCTATGAATATCTCGCCCTCCGTAGGCGTCTTCAGCTTGTTCATGCAGTGCATCAAGGTGGACTTACCGGCACCGTTCGGCCCCAGGATGCAGACCAGTTCAGGTTTGTCCAGCGTCAGGTCGATGTGCTCGAACACAGGAGGGTTCCTGCCGTAAGCGAACGCTACATTCTCCAGCCTGACCTCCATGGTCACCACACCTCCTTCTTCTGCCTTATGATAAGGAACAGGAACATAGGACCACCGACCAGTGCGGTGATGATACCTATCGGAAGGGCTGTTGTCGTGAACAGTTTGGCCAGCATGTCGCATATCACCATGATGGAAGCGCCCAGCAGGATGGATCCAGGTATCAGGAACCTGTTGTCCGATCCGAGGAGCATCCTTGTTATGTGCGGGCCAACCAGGCCGACGAATCCGATGATACCTGTGAAACTGACGACCGCAGCGGATATGATCGAGATCAGGCCGAGGATGATTATCCTGGTCCTCTCGACGTTGATACCGACGGTCTTCGCATAGTTGTCCCCGGAATTCATCGCATTGAGATATTTCGAAAGGAACAGGAGAGCGAGCGATCCGACTAAGACCACAGCGGCCATCACCGGGAGCGACTGCCAGCTCGATTTGCTGAGAGTACCGATGGTCCACTCGTATGCTGCGGCCATCTGCTCATTGTTGGCCACGAGCATCAGGTACTGCGTGACCGCGTTGAAGATGTACATCACGGATATACCGGCCAGGATCATCATGGCCGAGGTCGCCCTCTTGAACGTAGAGAGAAGTATGATGACTGCAGCGGGAATAAGAGAGAACACGAAGGCGGAGACCACCGTCCCGTTCTGGATGCTGCCTATGGAGATTCCTAGCGTTATCGCCAGAATGGCTCCGAAACTCGCTCCGGATGATATTCCCGTCGTGTAAGGGTCTGCGAGAGGATTCTTCATCATGCTCTGCATGGCGGCTCCGGCTGCAGCAAGACCTGCTCCGGCGACTATCCCTGTCAGCAGGCGGGGCATGCGCTGTATCCATACCACACGTTCGTCCACGGATTCCAACGGGCCTTCGAGATCCGAAAGATGCTCGAGCACTATCCTGTAGACCTCTTGGATGCTGAGCTCATAAGACCCGACCGTCAGACCATAGAATGATGCTACAACCAGTAACACTACCAGGCCAATCATTATAAGGAACTTCTTGTAACGGAAGACTGAATACTGACCGTAGATATCCTTGACAACTTCGTCATTTGTTGTAATTTCTTTGCTCTTCCTGAAGCCCATAGTATCGCCTGGTACGGAGATTCTGCAAGCACGTTATGCAGACAGTCCAACCTGCATGATGTATCGTGCATATTTAATTGGATATACCATCCAACTATACTTAAAGCGTTTAATGTGACTTAATTCATCCAATGCTGGCTACTGAAATACTGTCATGTTTTAATACGGCTTGGATGTACCATCCAATGATAATATGGCGTTGTCTAAAACACATATCATCGTGATTGCCATCGTAGCCGTAGTCATCATCGCCGCGGCAGCATTCGTCCTCCTCAACAACGGAGGGAACGGAGGCAACGAGAAGACAATCGACGATTACGGAAAAGACCCTGTCCTGTGGGTCCTCGGTAACACCGATGGGGACCAGGACATCGATAAGGACGATATCGCCGTCATCAAGGCGATCATCGCTGTCAACGGAAAAGCGAGCACATACATGTATGCCGATGCCAACCACGACGGAGTCATCGACAACAAGGATGTGGACTACGTCCAGTCCATGATCGACGGCAAGGCGACGAAGCTCTACTTCAAGGACATCGACAACAACATCGGATCCCATGTCGTACGCAGCAGCGTCAACGTCATCTCCGTCAACCAGTGCAACCTCCAGGAGATAAACCTCATCATCAACAAGGACAGCAAAAACAAGGTCGTCGGAGGAGACCAGCAGATCTCCAAGTACAACAACGTGTTCAACCTGAACCTCGGAACCGATCCCGCAAAGGGAGAGGTCCTCGTCACCGGTACCTCCAACGGAGAGGTCCAGGCCGAGATCGTGTCCAAGCTCTTGAAGTACTACGGACACGTCGAGATCACCCTTGGAAGCGCTTCCAGCTATGGAAAGAACCTCGAAAACGACTTCGGCGGGGACGACAACGTCTCCATCATCCGTCTGCCCTCATGGGAGGACGGTACCCTCAGCGGAGTCATGACCTACGGATACCTCTTCGGAGGAGTCCAGAAGAACTCCTGCTGGACCCAGGCTACCACCTACTATGACTGGTACAACAAGTACGTGACTCCCATCGAGGATTACGTTGCTACCGTTGCGGAGAAAGACAGACCCAATGTCATCACGATGTACGTGAAAGACTGCTACCCCGGAGCCACCAACAAGGTCCTCTCCAAGACCAGCGGAGACTATGAGAGATCCGAGCTCTGCGGTGCCAACAACGTCGGAGATTACTTCGGAACCGGATATGTGGCCGTCACCGCTGAGGATATGGCAGCATGCGAGAAGAAAAACGGAATCGACATAATCATCGTCGAGCCCTCCGGAGTATACGGAACCGACGGAAAGAAGTACGTCGTTGACTCCGTCCAGTTGTGCATCAACGAGTTCGATGGATACATCAACCCCAAGACGGACATCTATTCCCTGTCATTCATGGTCACGACCGGACCCGCATGTGTGGTCAGCATGGTGTTCTTCGCCAAGGCATTCTTCCCGAATGCTTCTGCCTTCGCCAACTTCGATGCGGACAAGGCCTTCGCCGAGTTCCTCGCAATGGCAGGATGGGACAAGCGTACCGACATCTCGGACATCATCTGCTACGGTCCCGGACACAGCACCACACCCATCTGATCCTTTCAAAAGGAACGATCGAATAAACCCCATAACGGTGGCAGGAGAGATCCTGTCACCGTCACATACTTGTAACAATGCAACTAGTGTCAACTACAATGAGCAGCCAGATTATCTCGGCCGCCTCCTTTGAAGTTGCAAAAATCGTCGCTGCCGTCGAGTCGTGACATTCCGACTAACCACAGCAGACTGTACTATGGAATCCTCATCGGGGCCTAACGATTCTGAAGAAATCGAGTATCTCGAATCCATCCCCTACAGAGACTGCCTCCGACCATATCTGTTCGCCGTTCTGCTCACTGTCGACGAATATCTTGCCGCCCTCTGATTTCCAATGGCCCACATGCGAGATCACATGCGCATCGTCATAGCTCTCGAATCCGTCGCTTGGGGATGATCCCTTTGGGAGGAGCTGCAGGAACCTTCCGTCCGGTTCGAACATGAACCTCTGCTTGGCCATGATCTTCTGCATCGGAGGGACCTCCGGATCCTCTTCAAGATCCTTCACGCTCCTCCAGACCTGGTTGAAGTCAGAGTCGAAGGCGTTCACTTCGCATATGTCCCATAATCCCACTATGTCCATGGATCTCTCTCCTTGACGTACCGTCATCTTCAGATGAATACCTCGGTCGGCGTCGTATTGGAATCGGGTTCCGCAATATAAATCGATAATCAAAGCGGCAAGTTGCGCATATGTTGGTCGAGTGAAGAACGGATATATCGGCTGGAGGCGAGACGGCCGTAGGACCGATCCCTTCTGAAAGATATCGCTGGATCGATGATGGGGATACTCTCTTCCCTGCAACCGGCCATCCACTCGACCGCCCATGAAGCAATGGGTTCAAAGAGATCCCACAAATCCGGTTAGCGCAACACTACATGTAACAGTTCGCCTTATAAATCGTGAGAATGAAATCACCTCCGTCGGATTCCGGATCTCTCGATCCGGAGCAACGGATCGAAAGGTTCTATCAGGGCGTCGGCCCCGGGAACCCGGCAGGAGGTGGTAATTTGTTTGTTATCAACTTCAGTCGCTATCCGCATGGCGGATTCCGGCTAACAATAACGATAGGCGATGTGTCTATTGTTATCGACTAAAAATAAACAGTCGATGTAAATAAGGCTTGACCTGTGCCGCAACAGGAAAGGGTCGACTCCCACAAGGGACCTCAATGCCCCCAAACCGCCGAAAACCGCACATGGATCGACATACCAGATGTTCTTAGTGGACGACTCATGAAGGGGTTCTCATGAACTGTCTGCTCAGAACGACTCAAACGATCCATATTACAATTGTCGTACGACGGATATGGTTTACTCGATCAGATTCTCCGAAGATGAACAGGCCGCCATCGAGCAATATGCGTTGATGTACGGAATCAAAATATCAGAGGTCATCAGGAAAGCAACCATGGAGATGATTGAGTACAAAATGGACATACAGACCTTCAAAGACACGATGGAAAGATTCGATAATAACCTCGTTACTTGTTCCCGTGAAGACGTGGGGAAGGAATTGGGATTCCTTTGAGCTATCGAGTCGAGTACAGCGATGATGCAAAGAAATCACCGTCAAATATGAAGAAAAAGGATCCGATGAAAGCACTCAGGATCCATAACTGTATTGGAAAGAACCTTATGGTAATGTACATACCGTTCAGTGAACTTGCTGGCTGATGGGTACGTAGTTTATGGCCTTTCATAGATGCTGCTGCGATGACCGATCTCAAGTAAAAGAATGATTAGTTTCCCCTTGTCAATCTTACTGATGATCCTGTAATCCCCGATGCGATATCTCCAGAGTCCCGTCTTGTCTCCGGTCAATGCTTTACCGGAAACAAAAGGATCATCAGTTCCGTCAAGATGCTTGGAGATCCAATTGAGGATCATGGTCCTTGTGAAGCGATCCATCTTTTTCAGCTGCTTCACAGCACCTTCGGTGAATTCAACAGAATAGCTCACTCCTCATCACCGAACATCTTCAGGACTTCGTCTAGAGTATATGTCTTCGGATTCTTGAGATATTCCTTGTATGCGACATCCCCGACAGCGATATCGTACTCATCCTCGATTTTTTCAAAAAGTGCCTGCTTGAATGCTTCACCCATTGACATACCGTTCAATGTGGCGTAGCTCCTGGCGAGCTTTTCTTCATCATCGGTAAGTCTGATAGAGAATGCCATTTTATCACGAATATTGTGTAGTACATTGTACTATATAACCTGTGCTTTCGATGATGGATTCGAACCTGAATCAGGAGCGGACCCACCTGAAACCGCTTATAGCATCAGTCAAGTAGAGAACTTTGCGAGCGGAAGTTGCGTTCACTGCCGCCATGGAATGGACACTTACCCATAGAGATGTGAACGTACGTTTTAGCACATCTGTATAGTAAGCAGATACGCCTGTATCCGCGTTTGGACCGTCATATCTGAGGTATGTTTTATCTCATACCTCGCACTAGACCCGTCCCATGAAGAAAGAGATGAGTTCCTTCGATGTCCGTTCGATAGCCACGGAGCTGTCATCGCTGGAAGGCGCGCACATGGACAAGATCTTCCAGTGGGGCGCAGGGAACGTGCTGTTCCGCATAAACGTCCAGGGCGCGGGAAAGAAGGACCTCTTCTTCAAGGACAAGAAATGGCTGTACTCCCCTGCCAACAAGCCGGAGACGCCCATACAGCCCACATCGTTCGCCACCTATCTCAGGAAGTACATCGACAACGCCCGCATCGGAAAGGTAAGGCAGATCGGATTCGACAGGGTCATCGAGATCGAGCTCCTGAAGGCGGATTCCGAATACAAGCTCATCTTCGAGATATTCGGAGGCGGGAACGTCCTCCTGGTGAAGGACGGCATCATCGACACCTGCCTCATACAGAAGACCATGAGGGACCGCAAGGTGCGTCCCAAGGAACCGTACGTCTGGCCCCAGCCCAGGTTCAACCCCATCGAATCCTCCGAGGAGGACTTCGTGTCCGCATTCAAGGAATCCGAATCGGACTGCGTCAGGACCCTGGCCACCGCCGTGAACCTCGGAGGGCAGTACGCGGAGGAGGTCTGTAAGCGCTCCGGCGTCCAGAAGGACCTGCCGGCGTCCGAGGTGTCCGACGAGATGCTCTCCAGGATGTACGCCGAGGTGAAGGACATCGTCAACCATGTCATAGACGTCCCCGAGACCACCGCCTACCTCAAGGACGGGAAGATCGAGGACTTCGCACCCATCGTGATGACCTCCCACGACGACCTCGAATGCCAGCGCTACGACAGCATGTCGGCGGTCATAGACGCCTTCGTCCAGCAGATGAAGGACGAGGAGGAGGAAGCCTATGTGGACCCCGAGGTCGAGAAGCTCAACAGGAGGATCGCCAAGCAGGAGGAGACCGTTGACGAGTACCGCACCAGATGCGAGGAGCTCAAGAGGAAGGCGGAATCCCTCTACACGGAATACCAGAAGGTCAGCCAGCTGCTGGAGGCCCTGAAGGAGCAGAGCGCCAAGCTCACATGGGAGAAGCTGACCGAGGGGGCCATGAAGATCCCCTACGTCAGGAGCATAGACCCTTCGAAGAACAAGGTCACGGCGGAGATCGCCGGCGAAACGGTAACATTGGACTACACCAAGAACCTCGATGCCAACGCATCCGACATCTATCAGGACAGCAAGGAGATCGGCGAGAAGGGCAAGCATGCGGAGGATGCCCTCAACGACAGCCGTGCGGAGCTCGCCAAGAGGCTGAAGGGCCTCGAGAAGCAGCGCATCGCCAACGCCGGGAAGGCGCAGCCCACCAAGCAGTTCTGGTTCGAGAGGTTCAAATGGTTCTTCACCACCGAGGGCAAGCTGGTCATCGCCGGAAGGGACGCACACACCAACGACGGCGTCGTGAAGAAGCATCTCAAGGAGAAGGACCTGTACGCCCATACGGACATACACGGAGCACCTTCCACGATCATCAAGGAGGGTGCATCGGCCACCAACGAGGAGCTCAGGCAGGCCTGCCAGTTCGCCACGGCACAGTCCAAGGGATGGGTCGCCGCCGTATCGGAGGGAAGCGCATACTGGGTGTATCCGGACCAGGTCAGCAAGACCCCGAACCCCGGGGAGTTCGTGCCCCGCGGAGCTTTCATCATACGCGGGAAGAGGAACTACGAGTACCATCTCCCGATGGAACTGGTCGTCGGGGAGATAACCTACCAGGGGGCCAGGAAGGTCATGTGCGGCCCTGCGGAATGCTTCAAGGACTGCGAGAAGTACGTCGTCATCCGCCCCGGGAAGAACAAGAGCCGCGTGTCCGGAGAGCTAGCGAAGAAGTTCAACGTCCCCGAGGAGGAGATATCGAGGATCCTCCCGCCCGGCGAGATCGAAGTGGTGAAAGAGGTCTGGCCCAAAGAGGATGCCGAAGAGGAATGACCGTCGCCGACGGCTCCGCCAAGCGGATATATACGAAGATATGCATCCATCGACCATGGCCGACATCAAGCACAGGGTCAACATCGTCGCAGGGATCGCCGCTATAGGGGCCGCGATAGCTTTCATCGGGACCGTCCTGTCCTACATGGATTTCCCGGAACAGACGACCATCCTGGATCTGGTGATCTTCGGAATCGTGCTTCTCGTCGCGCTGACCAGCATCAAACCGTCGGTCGACAGCAGGAGCGCCATCCTCAACGTCATCATAGGGATCCTGGCCATAGCCATAACGAGCTTCATCTACATGTCCATCGGGAACGCGGTGGATGCGAAGAGCTTCATGGACGTGGGAATAGGGGTCTGGCTCATGTTCGCCGGATCGATCCTCTTCACGATATTCTCCATATCGGACCTCATGTTCAAGAGAAAGGCCTGATAGCTATCGGCGATATTTTTTCTGACCGATATAAGGCTCTGAATCAAGAGACTATCCGTATAAGCATAGCTGACGCTGAAATCATGGTGCCCGCGCCGGGATTCGAACCCGGGTCAAGAGATCCGCAATCTCACAGGATATCCAAGCTACCCCACGCGGGCAAAATTCTGCGGTACCTTTGAAAGGTTAAGAGGTTTTCATGCCTCAGGGTGTGACAGGTAGCGGGTGATGTAACCTGCGATCCTGTTCCTCATTGTCACCGATGAGACATCCGTCAGAGTTGCGACCATCTCCTTGTTACCCTCGAAGTCCTTGGTGAAAGCCTGAGGATACTTGTTGAGGAGCTCGATCGAGACTCTCTTGATGTATGTGGGCCTTATTCTTCCCATGGTATTCACCGAATGAACCCGATTAAGCCGATACCCTATATAAAAATTTCATTTTCACGACCACCGGCTCGGAGGCCATCCGCTACATGATGTAACGAAGGCCACTATTTGAACCGTTTTGCGGAAGATCTGATGCCAGCATTCCGCATGAAAATCTTGGATCCGCCGGTGCATCGCTATCATTAGGTATATCAAAAATAATTTAGACATAACTAACTAATTAATATATGAAATCATTAACAGTGATGATTGGGTGAGATATTGCAACAGGACACAGTTGCGCTACTGAAGTTCGGCATCGCCGTCGCTATCATAGCCATCCTCCTCATCGTATGGTTCCAGACCGTCGGTGCCCCGGCAGGGGAAGAGGAGGAGGCTGAAGAAGCGCTGGAGACACTCGTTAGCTGCCTTCCGGCGAAGATAGCCGGCTACATGCCGGTACTGTGAACAGAGCAGTATTACAAACGGGGCTTTGCCCCACTTTTCCTTACAGTTCCGAGATCGCACGGAACAGCTCGTACGGTATGTGGCAGTACCCGTTGGGGTTCCTGTCGAGATACTTCTGATGGTTCTCTTCTGCCGGGGTGAAATTCGAAAGCGGCAGGGCCTCGGTGTAGAATTCCCTGAAACCCGCGGATACCGCATCGACCGTCCTCCTGACAAGGTCGCCCGATTCCTCGTCGACCCAATATATGCCTGTGCGGTACTGGACGCCGATATCGTTGCCCTGCCTGTTCCTTTTGGTCGGGTCGATGATCATGAAGAACGCCTTGAGAATTAGAGAAAGGGATACCTTGGACTCGTCGTATACGACCTTCACCGTCTCTGCATATCCGTAACGGCCCGAACAGACCAGCAGGTAGTCCGGGATCAGATGCGGGTCGCCGTTGGCGTAGCCACACTGCGTGGACACCACGCCTCTGAGCATGGAGATCGCCTTCTCCACGCCCCAGAAGCATCCTCCGGCGAGATATATCTCCTTCACAGGTCCGTCCTCGGGTGTCCGCAGGTCTTCTTGCCCTCCGGGCACGGGCCCCTGATGCATGGCGGCCCGGCGTTCCTGAAGATGACCGGGGATTGCTCCTTGCATATCCTGAGCATCTGGTCCGCCATCTCCCTGATCTCCCACTGGGCGCGGTTGCAGCACCTCAACGAGAAGAAGTGCAGCAGCTCGCGGGCGTTCATCGTTAACGTGATATTGGTCGTGCATCCGTTGGGGAGCAGGTATCTGGCATCCTCCGCCGGGATCCCCATCTCCTCGAGCTTCCCGTAGGCCTTCCAGATGTCGTCCATGACAGATTCGTACAGTCTTAAAGCATCCTCGTTGCCCTCGATCGTGTGCGGTGTCACGTACGATGCATCATCCATGGATACGTACCTCTGGCTCTGCTGGGAAAACGATGCCATCCTGTGCCTGACCAGCTGGTGGGTCAACGCGCGGGACACCCCCTCCACGGAGAATGTGAACACCGCATGCTCGATGACGGAATGGTGCCCCATCCCCACGATCCTCGACAGGACCTTCTCGGAATCGATGTCCTCGACTATCTCGGCCGAGGGCCTCTCGGAATAACAGGAATTCCCTGCGGCCGCGCAGATGCGGTCCGCGTCCTTCGTGCATGCCAACAACTTAACCTTCAAGCGTCTCCCTCCCGTCCCAGATCATCTGGCGTATCCTGCTCATCTTCTCACGGTCCATGATGTCGCTCAGCCTGATCTTCCGGACATGCTCGTCCTTGAGGAGCTTGCATATGCCCTCGACATGCGCATCCCCGACAACGACGACCATGTTGTGGTATGTGTCGGAGAGGGCGTTGATCTGCTCCGCCATGTAGACATTCCTCTCGTCGATGAGCTTGCGAACCAGTGTCGGATAGCGCCTGCGCATGTCCTCGACGTAATCATCCTCGTTGGCTGCGAACTGCTTGTGGGTAGTCTCCACCTTCTTGATCCCTCCGATGGAATCCTTGAAGCTGGACAGACGGTAGCGGAGCTTCTCCCCCGCGGACATCTCGTCCCACATCTCGTTCATCACGCGCATGGCATCCGTGTCTATCGGGATGATCGCAGCGTTGAGGAGCTTCCCGGTGTTGACGGCTGCAAGGAACTCGTTCCCGACCTTCGCGCCGCTCTGCTCCGACATCCTCTGCTGGTATTTCGCGGTGTTAGCGTATATGGTGGACATCTTCTGGTCCTCCTTGGGCTTCACACCGTTGAAGTCGTTCATCATGGCCTCGTAACGGCCCTTGTCCAGCTCGATGAGGACTGCGTCCGGCCAGGTGTTCTTGACTATGAACGATATTGGTTCGGCAAGGTTGAACACGTGACCGGTCCCGACGATCGTGATCATCGTGAGTGGAATGTCCAGGGGACGTAAATAGTCACGCTTTCCGCCTACTGAGTCAGTCTGATTATCTTTTGATAACGCCCGTGATGAGAGGAAACAGTAATCGACTTTCGAAAAAAAAGAGCGATCGACCCTTGGCTAGGCCGATCGCATTAAAGTTTATTCAGTGCTTGAAACACATGAGTCCGCCGGCTTGCTTGACATCGCCTTTGAACTCTGTGAATTCGTCGTACCACTCCTGGAGGAGCTTCCATCCCTCATCCTCGCTGAACACATCGGGCCAGATGTATGATGCTACAAGCATCAATCCGCTGGGTCCGAGAGGTGTTCCGATGGTTTCGAAGCAGACACCGACCGTTCCTCCGTTGGAATATGCAGGGACCCCGCTCATGTACTTGGCAGCGGTCTCGAAGGTCTTCTGAGCATCCTCTGGAGAGGTCTCATCGGTGATGTTACCCCAGAGACTGATAACCATGATATCTGGGTTGGCGGCAATGATAGTCTCTTTCTCTATCTCGATGTAATTACCTGCCACCTGTGCTCCGAGTCCGTCCTTCAAGGGGAGGAGAGAAAGGGTCCAGTAGTCTCCCATGGAGTTGTAACCGTTGGTTGCGCTGATTCCAAGGCAGTCTACGTGGACGACGGGTCCATCGTTGCTGGGGTTGTAAGGCTGGATGAAGGTCTTTGAGGCCAATCCCTTGGTCCTCTTCTGGATCTCCGATACAGTGCTGTTGAACTTATCCAGGTATTTCTTCGCATCCTCCTGCTCGTTGAACATGCAGGCGGCCGTCATGACTGTAGATACAGGGGTACCGTACTTGTTCATCTGGGCAAACTTGAGGTTGATGACGTCCACGATAGTTCCGTCCTTCGACTCGGCTGCACGCAGATACTGCTCGACACCGGTATCGGGCTGTCCGATGTATACTCTGATTCCTGATTTGAGGATGTTCTCAGCAAGGACCTCCTTGTCCTTTCCGTCACCGAGGTTGGTGAAACCGTGCGCCCCGGGGTACCTGTTCTCAGAGACTTTCCAGGTTCCGTCAGTGTTCTTGGCGGTAGTCCATCTCTCGAGTCCTGCAACGACATTGTCCCACTGGCCGAAGATCTGCATGACCATGTATCCGTAATCATAGTTGCATCCGACCTTTCCGCTGATTGGGAAGTGCACATAGTCTGTCGCACCGGTGTTGGTGGTGTAGTACATCAACTGCGACTTCCCATCGATGAAGTTCTGCACGTAGGTGACATCTGCGGAATCGACCTTCCCGTCATTGTTAGCGTCAGCATAGGGGAATTCATTCTTCCAGTCAAGTTTGTCACTGATGATCTTATTGATCTGTTTGACATCATCGCTGTTCAAATAGCTGTCATTGTTGGCGTTACCATATACCCTTGCAAGCTCATCGAGGTCATTTTCATATGTTCCTCCTCCGCCGCTGCCGCCATTGTTGTTGTTCATCAGAACAAAGGCTGCAGCCGCTGCAACGATGACAACAGCCGCGACTGCTATAATCGCGATTACCTTTTTGTCCATACTATCACTTCGTATTTGCAAATCGTTTGTCTCATTCAGGCATATTGCCTTGTGTTGAGCGTCATTGAACCTCCACCAGATCCGATACATCATCGTCATCGAACGCGGATTTCAGGATAACATGGGGCGAGCCGTCGAATTGGATGACGGTACAATCTATGCCGTACACCTCGCGGATGGCCTCTTCTGTCATGACCTCCGAAGGTGTTCCGACCTTGTACACCATCCCGGGTTCCTTCAGAACGATGATCTGATGGGAATATCTGGCAGCGATGTTGAGGTCGTGACAGATCATTATCACGAGCTTCTTCTGCTGGACGGCGATCGCCCTCAGAAGTTCCGTAACATACACCTGGTGCTTAACATCGAGATTGGATGTGGGCTCATCGAGGATTATGGCAGGTGTCTCCATTGCCAATCCTCTTGCCAATGCGACCCTCTGATGCTGCCCGGCGGAAAGCTCGTTGAATCCGCGCATAGCCAAATCCTTGAGATCCAGCATATCCAGAACCCTGTGGACGACCTCGAGATCGGTCTGTGTGGTCTTCCACTTGGATTTGTTATGTCTCCCTATCAGGACCGTGTCGATGACTGTCATCGAGAACACATCCATCGTTCCTGCAGGAACGAAACCGACCTGTTCGGCGATATCCTTGTGAGTCATCTCCTCAGTTGAGCGACCATCTATGAGGACCTCTCCCTTGACAGGTTTGAGGAGCTTATTGATCATCTTGACCAAGGTCGACTTCCCTACCCCGTTCGGACCTATGATGCAGACCAACCCGGGACCTTCGATCTTCAGATTGATATCCTCCAGGACATTGCGCCCTCCGTGATATCCGAATGTTACATCCTTGAATTCAATCTCCATGATATCACGACCAGAGTTTGCTCTTCTTCCTCAGGATGAGCCACAGGAACATGGGTCCTCCGAGGAATGCGGTGATCACACCGACCTGAAGGGTTGCAGGCGCTATGATCACTCTGCCGACCAGATCGGCCAATATCAGAAGCGCGGCACCGAATGTGGCAGATGCCGGGATCAGATATCTGTTGTCAGCACCTATGAACAGCCTTACGACATGAGGCACTACCAGACCTACGAAACCGATCAATCCGGTGAAACTGACGATGGCCGCCGCCATCAAAGCGACGACGATCATGATTATCGTACGGAGATTGTTCGCACTGACTCCCAGGGAGTTCGCCATATCATCTCCAGCAGCCAATACGTTGAGCTTCTTGGATAGGAACTGAACTATGATGACACCGATCACGGTCACTCCCACCATCACCGGGACACCATCCCAGGTCATCCTACCGAGAGAACCCACCTGCCATTCATAGACAGCTTGGAGATCGTTCGGATCGGCCATCAGCATCATGACGGTGGTCATTGCATTGAAGATGTACATGACGGCAATTCCGGCCATGATCATGACCGTCGGAGAAGAAGCTTTCATCCTGGCGAACATGACGATGATGGCGGTCGGAACTAAGGAGAATATGAAGGCGTTCAGGACTATCGTCATGGATCCAGAACCTATCGATACACCCAATACCATGGCCATTGTGGCACCGAAGGATGCTCCTGATGATACTCCGGTGGTATACGGGTCTGCTAGAGGATTCATGAGAGTGCTCTGCATGGCCGCTCCTGCAACTGCAAGACTCGCTCCTGCTATGATACCGCCGATGATCCTAGGCATCCTGTAATCGACAATTATCATGTCTTTCATGGCGTCGGTGACATTCCCGGTGATATGTTCCCACAAGATGGAATAGGTCTCGAAGAAACCAATGTTGTAAGAACCTACAGTCAGTGTGTAACCCATTGTAACGATACAGATCACGATGCACGCAATCATGAATATCCATTTACGCAACACATACGAGTGATACGACTCGAAAGATTCCTTGAGTTCTTCAGTCTCGATGGGGGAATCCCATTTCCTGACTGCTCTTCTTACTTTCGGGCTTAGGGTATGGTCGTTGTCGATTGAACTGTCAATCATTCTCTGCGCCTGTTGGATGCATAATCCAAATCAGATAAAAAGGATGTTAATTATTTATGCACAATCTCATCCAACTAACAGTAACACTTTCTGATACGACACAGACATGATTATGCGGCAGCACCATTTGTCTTGGCCTTTTTCATGAAAGCTCTCAACATCGAGATAGATATTGTAAGAACAATTGACATAGCGATCAAATTGGTGAGGTCCAGGGACCAGAATATCGCTTCCATGGATATCTTGGACGCGATCCAATAGAATGTCAGGAAGAGCAACTCCCTGAAGAACATCATTATGGTGGACAGAATTGCCTTCCTGAGCGCCTGCAATATGGCGTTGCCAATGCGCATTATACCGTTGAGGATCGGGACCACGCAGTATATCCTGAGCGCCAGGACCATGCTTTCATGCAGAGGCTGCATCTCCGGCGAATACGTGTAGAGGCCGATCAACTGATCGGCGAATATGAAGAGCACCGCACCCATGGCCGCCTCGATGAGGAATACCGAACGAATCGCGTACATGGATGTCGTCCATACCTTGTCGGGAGCGCCCTGACCTATCTGTGCGGAAATCACGGGGATGAGAGCCGAGGCCAACGCGTTCGCCGGGATCATCACCAAAGCAACATAACGGAACGCATTCACGTAGACCACGAGACCGTCCGAACCGCCGCATGACGCCACGAAGGCCTGCTCCGGGGCTATCAGCAGGTTCATCAGGACCGTCTCTAGGGCCATCGGTGCAGTAACCACGCCGATCTCCTTCAAAAGTGGAGTCTGGAAACGGAATCCGCTGAATCTGGGGGTGACGATGAGCCTCCCTCTCCAGTACCAGGACACCGCTATTATGCTCGTGATAATGAACGATATGCATGTCGCCCACGCTGCACCGTTCACGCCCATCCCCAGTGCGTATATGAGGATGGGATCTAGAACCATGTTGATAACCGCAGCGCCGATGGCCAGCGCCGATGAGCGCTTGGCGGCACCTTCGGAACGGATGAGACCGAGGATCAGACCGTTCGCCATCAGCGGCAGAGAGCAAATGATGTAAGGCCACACATACGCCAGGCTAAGCCCGACATTGTAGCCCCCTCCGGAAACGGTTATGATTGGTTCGGCCGCAAGGTACATTATCGGGATGGCCGCGATTGACAGGATCACGGTCAGGACTATGGCCTGAGATGCCAGCGAATCCGCCTTCTGCTTGTTCCCGGCCCCCAGAGAGCGGGCGATTGCCGCAGAGACCCCTACCCCGATGGCACCTCCGATGGAGGCTATGATCCCGTGGACCGGCGCGGATATGGTGATGGCAGACAGCGGATCCGGACCCATCCCGGAACACCAGACCCCGTCGATGAAGGACTGGAGAGTCGTCACGAGGATCGAGAAGAATATGGGGATCGCCATGTGAAAGAGCGCCTTCTTAGGACTCCCCAGCATCCTCTCAAGGTCCTTCGAATCGCTCGCCATGAATAATGGATTAATAATCCATCTAAAAATAACTTTGAAAAGGTGGCCTATCTCAAACAAGACCGGATGGTTACTAAAAATAGTGATTTATGACCGGAATAACGAATGAAATCTTTATGTATCGTATCTGGAATCATCATTTGGACGTATTATCCAAGATGGTTACTATGGATACGAAGAAGAAGGACAAGCTCATCACCGGCATCGTCGTCGCTATTGTGGTCGCTCTCATGGCGGCCTTCGCAGCCATCATCTACATGTACGGCCAGGGATCGATGGACGAGACCATGTTCATGATGGCCAGCAGCATGTTCTCCGGAGCGATGTTCCTCATAGTCGTCGTCTACGGCGCGATATCCCTCAGGAACCAGAACTCCAGGAAGTATCAAGAGTTCGAAGAGGAATACAAGAGGAAACAGCAGGAGTGACCCTCTGCCCATTTTTTATCCTATCACTCATTCGGTGCACTGCAAAGAGGATTCTGTCATGAAGAAATACGATCTCGTCTGCTTCGATATGGATGGCGTGCTGACCAGGATCAGGAGCTCATGGTGCTGGGTGCACCAATGTTTCGGCGTAGACAACGAGGCCACCTACCAGGCCTACTGCAACGGGGAGATAGACGAATCGGAATTCATGAGAAGGGACATCGCCCTCTGGACGAATAAGAAACCGGATGTGAGAATCGACGAGATCGCCAAGCTCTTCCAGGACATGCCCCTGATCGGAGGCATCCAGGAGACGGTCGCCTGCCTCCAGGAGAACGGAATGAAGTGCGTCATAGTCAGCGGAGGCATCGACAAGGCCGCACTGACCCTGAAGAACGAGTTCGGCTTCGACGACTTCGCCGCCGACGAGATCTGCACCAATCCCGACGGAACGCTCACCGGGGAGGGGAAGCTCACCGTGGACCTCAAGGACAAGGGCATAAACGTTCGCCATTTCATCGAGAAGTACAACACTACTGCCGAAAGGACGGTCTCCATCGGCAACTCGTTCACGGACATCTCCATGTTCAAGAACAGCGGGATGTCGATAGCATTCAACCCTACGGACCCCTACACCAGCGAGGCCGCCACTTACACAGTGGTATCCGAGAACATCGCGGATGTCCTGGATCACATATTGGATGAAGAGGACTGATCCTCGGCCTGCTTGGAGTACTGGGCCTCCAGGCTCCTGTAGTCGATCTTCCCCAGCTTGGTCTTGGGAAGGGAATCAACGAAAACGTACTTCCTGGGCTTGGCGTAGGCCGCGATGTTGGCCTTCACGTACTGCGATATGGACTCAGTGGTCTCCTTGGATTCCTGCACTCCCTTCTTCAGCACGACTACGGCGACGACCTTCGTTCCCCTGTTGGGATCCGGGATGCCTATCACGCAAGATGATTCCACAGCCTGATGATGGCTGAGTAGCTCCTCGATCTGATTCGGATACACATTGTATCCGGATGTGATGATGATCCTCTTGATCCTGTTCTTGAAGTAGATGAAGCCGTCGATGATGCATCCGAGGTCGCCGGTGTGCAGCCACTTGTTGCCGTCCTCATGGACCTTTATGACCGCATCCGTCTCGGCCTGATGGCCGTAGTAGCACTGCATGATGGAATCGCCCAGCATGCATATCTCCCCGTCCTCCCCGTCTGGAAGTTCCTTTCCCGTCTCGGGGTCTACGATCATGTACTTGTATCCCGGGATCGGGATACCCACGCTGCCTGGACGCTCCTCCGTCTTGGGGGTGAGGACGGTAGCCGTAAGGCACTCGGTGCATCCGAAACCAACCCTGATCTTGGTCGTGCTCCCGTGGGCCAGCAGGAACTGGTCCACACGGGCCTTGGCCTCGACGGAGATGCTGTCCCCTCCGCAGAATATCCCTTTCATGAAGGACAGGTCCGCGTTGGCCAGATACTTGTTGTCGATCATCTTCTCGTACAGCGTCGGGACGCCAGCCATGAAGTTGACCTTCTCCTTGACTATGATCTTGCATAATGAATCGAGTGTGAACGTGGGGACGAGGATGCATGTGAGTCCGAGGCATACCGGCAGGTGCACACATGTGCACAGGCCGAAACCATGGAACATCGGCATCTCGGTGAGCATCTTGTTCCCCTCACCGCGGACCCCAGACAGCTCTATCATACCGAGGGACGTGGTGTTGAAAGAACGGCTCGTATGGACAGCACCCTTGTTCTTACCTGTGGTGCCACCGGTGTACAGGATGGATGCAGGGGCATCCGTGGACACCTGGGGGATGTCCTTCACCACAGCGTCCGTGTTGTCCTTCATCATCTTGGTCCAGCGGATCATTCCGAATCCGAGGTTTCCTCCGGGCATCCTAGCCTCCTTGGAGACGAGCTGCATTATCTTGGCCTTGAACTTGGGCATCATGTCGACCGGGGATGTGACGATAATCGTCTGGAATCCCTCCACGGACCCGATCTTGGGGAAGTTGGGAAGGAATCTGGGGAACGTGATGGCCATCTTGGCGCCGGAATCCCTGACGAAGTACTCGATCTCGTTGCTCGATGACAGGGGGTGCACCATGACCGAGATCGCGCCTATCCTGTTCAGAGCGTAGAACGCCACCAGGGCCTGCGGGCAGTTGGGGAGGCAGATGATCATCCTGTCCCCTTCGCATATGCCCATCTTCCTGAAGCGGATCGAGAGATCGTCCACCTGGGCGATGAACCTGCGGTACGTGACACTGTGCCCCAGGTACTGGTATGCGATGTTCTCGGGGAACTCGCCGGCGGTCTTCTTGAGCACTTCGTACAGCGACAGGTCGGGTATCTCTATAGGGGGATTCTCAATCATCTTCAATCCTTCGCAAGTAGAACGGTAAGGTCGGTCCCTTACACGTAATACCACTTCTTATGTAAACATGGTTAAAAAGACTATCCGTTTGCCGTCCAGCGTTTCAGGCTGAGGAGAGCCCTATTCTTCTGGATACCTTTCCGAATATGTTCACCAGCAGGAACGACACCGCTATCGTGCATGCCGACAGGATCAGCGAGCTCGCGATCGGCATGTACGGGACCCATGACTGGGTGTCGATCTTCATGAACGGGGCCACCAGGAGCTTCGCCACGAACATGTGCAGAAGGAAGATCCATACGCTGCCCCTTCCGAAAAAGGCCATGCCCTTCGAGACGTACGGTATCTTCGCAACGAGGGTCGTTCCGTACAGGAGCACTATGCCTGCGGTCACTGCGATTATGATGAACGGATAGACGGACCATCCGCCATGGTGTCCGAACTTGGAGTAGATGATGGACATCTCGGTGGGGAACAGCGCGACCGTGACCAGCGCCGTGACCAGCAGGACCAGTATTATCGCTATGCACTTGGGCGTCTTGTATGCCTTGTCCAGGATCTCCGCGAACTTGATCCTTCCCAGGTACGCGCCAAGGAGCAGGAAGGATGCGGACAGGGGCGCCAGATGGGCGTAGAACGGGAGCTGTATGTGGATGACCTCCATGTAGAACACGGTGAAGGACGCGAACAGGAACATCGTGACAACCAGCCTCTTCCAGTTGACGGTCACGTAATCGACTATGGGATAGAAGATCACGTATCCCATGATCAGGATCTGGAAGAAGTAGTACGAGTGCGTGACATCGTAGACATCGAGGATCTTCTCCCCTATCAGGGACCAGGATTGGATGTCCTCGAAGCATCCCCTGCCCAGGATCATGACGCCTATGTCCCCCAGCAGATCGCTGGACGAGAGGTCGTAGCCCAACATCATCAGATACAGGTACATCACGACAGTCAGCAGCACCGTGAAGAACAGGAAAGCGCCTATCAGCAGCAACAGCCTGTGCGTGTAATGGTACAGCACGCTCTTCCCCGGCTTGTAGAAGTATCCGGAGAATACGATGAACATCAGCAATGCCGAATAGAAGAACTCCCCGATCCTGTAACCGCCGCCTCCGACCCCGGAGGACACGGGCAGAAGGACCAGATGGGCCAGCACCACTCCGATGATGGCCGCCCCTTTCAGTATGTCTATCGACAGTATGCGGCGATTGTTGTCAATGGTAGGGTCAACGGTGTCCTCGATCATCAAAGCCGACCCGCCCCCGACGACCTCACTCGTCATCCTCGATGACGTAGTCGTTCTCGTCGAACTCGCCGAGGTCGAAATCGTCGTCATCATCCTCGAAGTCCAGGACCTCGTACCTCTTCTTGCGGATCTTCCCGTAGATCCTGGTGATGTCCCTGGCCTCCGCCACGCCCTTCTTCACAAGGCTGTGCTTGGTCTTGATGGCGTGTATGAGGCAATCGAAATCCTCGAACGACAGCTGGGTCCCGACCACGAACTCGTCATCCGGCTCCGCCTCCACTCTGAGGGAGTAGGTCCTGGAATCGTCGTTCACGGAGACCTTGATCGAAAGGATGTCGAACTGCTTGACCCAGAGCTTCCTGACATTGGTGGCCAGGGTCTTCTTCCTGACCTTGCCGTCGATGGGGTCGACATGGGTGACGCACACCCTCCTGCCGTCGTCGAGGAAGAACTCGTCGTCGATCTGGATGATGTCGTTGCTCTCGATGGTGGTGTGTGTGGTCTCGGACACATCCCCGTCGCTGAAGACGACGGGCACCTCGATGAGCTCCGGGATCTTGATGGTCTGCGATGATACCTTGCCGCACACGGTGCATCTAAAGGTGCCCTCTATCGAGGCTTTGCCCATCCTGCCCTTGAGGATCTCGTGCTCGGTCTCCTCGTCGCAGTCGGGACAATCGAAATAGATCGTTTCCGGCATCTCTCTCTTCATCATCGTGATCACTGCACCGTCATGAACGGGAACCCGTGTCCCGGTATTATCACATCTGCGTAGTTCCCTATCTTCTTAATACTTTCCAAAGCGAGCGCGGGATCCGCGTTCAGTCTGGGAGGTATCATCTTGAAGAAGTTGTCCTCCAGGGGTATCGCATCCCCTGCCACTACATACTTTCTGTCGGCCTCGACGAAGACTGACATCTCCTCCGGGCAATGACCGGGCGTATGCACAAGCTTCACGCCTTCGCATAACTGGTACTCGTCCTTGTCGATGACGACCGCTCCCGGGATCTCCTCATCAGAACCGGAATGCACGTAGACCTTCGCCTTCTGATACAGGTCCAGGTTCTCGATGTGATCGTGGTGCATGTGCGTGAGGACCACAATGTCCACCTCCTTGGGGAACACCCCGATCTGCTTGAAGGATGTCTTGACGAAGGCCCTCATGTACTTCGTGCTTGGATCCACGACGATGGTGTGCTTGGGCGTGCGTATGAGCACAGAGGTGGCATCCGCCTTCAGGATGTTGCCCTCCTCGTCACGCTGCAGGTCACCTACTGCCAGGATATCCAACTGGATCATATCCAGAGCAATGGTATACACGGATATAACTTGTAAGGAGGAAGGCGACAATCACGGTAAATACCGATTTACGGTATATCGGTCGCATGAGGATGCTATTCTTCGTTTCGGGGCTGACCTGCCAGGAATGCGCGGACAAGCTCGAGGCCCACATTCAAAAACAGCCTGGTGTCAACGGCGCCGCACTCATGGTCACCGGAAGGTTCGTCATAGACTGCGATGAGGAGTATGCGGACGCCATCGCCAACGAAGTGCTGGTATCCGCTCCGAAAGCGCAGGGGGAAGTTAGAGCCAAACGCATCCAATAAAGGAATTATAAGCCATATCCCCTTTCATACCAGCATGAAAGAGTGCATGGATTCGGATAATCTCCACAGGCGTCTCAAGAAGATCGCCGGCCAGGTGGCCGCAGTGGATCGCATGATCGACGAGGACGTGCCCTGCGAGGACATCATCATCCAGATCAACGCCATCAAGAGCGCCATCCAGAGTGTCGGCCAGATAGTCCTGGAAGGTCACATCAAGCACTGCGTGAGGGACGGCATCCAGCACGGGGACGCCGATAAGACCATCGCCGAGTTCTCAGAGGTCATAAAGCAGTTCTCTAAGCTCTAATACCCCCGTGGGGTATTAATACACCATACCCCCATGGGGTATTGGTGATACCATTGTCATTAGCGGATGTCCTAGCCGAGAACAAAGTGCCCATCGCAGCCATAGCGGTCTGCGTCGTGCTGGCGCTGATATCCACGCTCGATCCGGACTATGAACTGCTGGCCCTCGTCCCCGTGGTCATTTGCGGCATACCGATCGCCAGAGAGGTCATCGAGGACTTCCGCGAGCTGAGGATCTCTGCGGAGACCCTCGTGATATCCGCGATAATAGGCTGTGTCATCCTCGGGGAATACCTTGCGGCCGCCGAGATTGCCATCCTGATGTCCCTTGGAGGACTCCTGGAGGAGATGGTCGGCAGGACAGCCAGGTCCGGTCTGGAATCCCTCGGGTCCCTGAGGGTCCAGCACACGCATGTGATAGATGGGGAAGACATCACCGATGCACCTACCGATTCCGTCCGGATAGGTTCGAGGATCCGTGTCCTGCCCGGAGAGACGATACCCCTAGATGGTATAATCATCCAAGGCAGGTCCTCCCTGAACAAGATGGTGATAACCGGCGAATCCGTGCCCGTCGACGTCACCGTAGGGGACGAGGTAATGGCCGGTACCGGCAACCTCCAGGGTTCCCTTGACATAGAGGTCACCCGCACGGACGCCGATAGCACCGTGTCCCGCCTGGAGGAGCTCCTCAAGGACGCTTCCGCAGGCAAGAGCCGCATAGTGAACGCCGCCGACAAGTGGGCTAAATGGATCCTCCTGACCGCGGCGGTACTGACCGTGTCCGTATACATCCTCACGGGGGACGTCTACAGGGCGCTGACCATCATGGTGGTGTTCTGCCCCTGCGCATTCGTGCTGGCCACGCCCACCGGGGTCATGGCAACCGCGGGCAACATGGTGAGGAACGGGGTGCTCCTGAGGAACACCGATGCCATCGAGGGATTGGCGAGCGTAGATACCGTGCTCTTGGACAAGACCGGGACGCTGACCGAAGGGAAAATAGTCTCCCGCGGATACACCGACGTCTCCTCCGGGATCCAGTCAGAGACCATGGAGGGCATGATGTCCGCTCTGGAATCCCGCTCCGAGCATCCGCTCGGAAGGGCCATCGCAATGGCCCGCACTCCCTGCGGCGACGTAGGGGATTTCTCCAGCATCTCCGGACAGGGAGTCAGGGGGATCGTCGACGGGAAGGAGATGTTCATGGGCAACAGGACCCTCATGGAATCCTTCTGCAGGAACGGTCTGGAAGAGGTGCTGGCACAGACCCGCGGCATCCCGTCCACCGTAGTGTACGTAGGGCTGTCCGGATCCACGGTGGGATACGTCACGCTGGAGGACCGCATCAAGGACACGTCCGCATCCGCCGTGGACGAGCTCAGGTCGGAGGGCCTTAGGACGGTCATGATCACCGGGGATTCCTCCGCCGTAGGCAGGTCCGTCACCGAGGAGCTCGGATTGGACGACGTCGTCTGGGAGTGCCTCCCGGAGACCAAGCTCCGCTGCGTGGAGCATTTCGAGAAGGACGGCCACGTGTGCATGATAGGCGACGGAGTAAACGACGCACCATCCCTGAAGAGGGCGACTGTCGGCATATCCATGGGCACATTGGGCAACGACATAGCCGTGGAATCCTCCGACATAGTACTGATGAACGACGACCTGGGTACCGTCCCCGGACTGGTCAGACTGTGCAGACGTTCGGTCCTCACCATCCATACCGGACTCGCATTGGCCATGGGGATCAATATCGCAGGCGCGGCGCTGGCCGCGGTCGGGTGGCTAGACCCGATCGCCGGTGCCGTTATGCACAACATGGGCTCCCTTGCGGTCATACTGCTCTCGTCCACCCTGCTATGGACGGACACTTGGACCGCGAGAGGCCAACCAAAATTGGATAAACGCAGATACCCTGCGTTGGACCATGAGATTTGACCCCGGCATCCAGATCCTCGTAGACCGCGACGTCTATCCGCCATCGGATGACAGCATCCTGCTCATCGAATCGCTCGACGTGCACGAGGGGGAGAGGATCCTGGAGATCGGATGCGGTTCCGGGGTCGTATCGATCCACTGCGCCAAAAACGGATGCATCGTGACATCCGGGGACATCAATCCCTTGGCAGTCGATTTTACGAAGAGGAACGCAGAGATGAACGGGGTCGACATCGCAGTCTTTGAGACCGATGTGTATTCCAACATCGAGGGGAGGTTCGATACCATCGTCTTCAACCTCCCGTATCTCCCTGTGGACGAGGAAGGGCTCCTCGCCAAGGCCTGGTCCGGAGGCCCCGACGGGCTCGGACCGCTACCGGAACTCCTGAAAGGGGCGCCTGACCACCTCCTCGAGAACGGAAGGGTGGTGGTGGTCGTCTCGTCCCTCATGGACGGACATGCGCTGGAAGAGACACTGTCCGGCTATGACGTGAAGGATCTGGGCGAACTGAAACTCTTCTTCGAGAGGCTAAACGTGCTCGAGATCAGGGCCAGAACGTAAATACTAGCTTTGTAAGAGCCGTCCGATGAACAGGTATTCCGAGCATGCAGGTATCTTGGCCGCTCTCGCGGCCGGAGTGATCTGGGGTTTTCTCGGCCTGTTCGTGCGGACTTCGGACGAGATGGGAATTACACCCATACAGCTCACATGTCTGCGCTACATCCTCATAACGGTCGTCATCGGCTCTTACATCCTCATCACAAGACGCAGAGGATTGAGACTCGACCGCCGCGCCCTGGCGATAATACTCGTGATGGGCGTGATAGGAACCATTCTGAACTCGGTCACCTACCTCGAATCCATGACGCTGATATCCCTGTCGCTGTCATCGGTCCTTCAGTACATAGCGCCGTTCTGCGTCATACTCATCTCGGCACCGCTGCTCCATGAGAGGATCACCAGGACGAAGGCCATCGCCGTCATCGGAGCGTTCATAGGATGCGTCCTGTGCACTGGGGTACTCACCGACCCGGGATCCCTGGACCCGTGGGGGATATTCCTCGCCGCACTCTCGGGATTATGCTTCAGCATCTACACCGTTGGCTCCAAGATGCTCTCGGTCCACGGCCTCAGCGTGTCCACCGTACTGTTCTACACATCCCTGATATGCTGCGTCGGGCTGGCCCCGTTCTGCGACCTGCCGTCCGCATTCGGGCTCATGGCCTCCTCCATGGAGGTGTTGCTCCTGGTCATCGGCATGGGCGTGTTCGTCACGCTCCTGCCTTTCGTGCTGTTCAATTACTCCCTGACCAAGATAGAAGCGGGGAAGGCCTCGATCCTGACCTACGCCGAACCGCTCACTGCCACCGTGATCGGACTGGTGATCTACAGCGAGGGTGTCAGGATAGATTCCGCCATAGGCATAGTACTAATCCTTCTGGCGCTCATCATCGTGAACAGGAAGTCTCGATAAGAGGCATCATCCGATGCTCGGAGGCTCCTTCCTGCCGAACAATGTGCCGAGATCGAACAGCAGGATGCCGTTGTCGGAGGCGTACTCCTCCAGGTCCCCCTCGAACCCGTCGGATGAGAACAGCGCATAGATCGGATCGTCCACCTTCAGTCCCTCCGTCCTTCTCTGGAGGGTGTTCAGGACTCCGAATCCCATCGGCCTGGTGCTGTATTTGCATTCGCAGAGGACATTGCGCATCAGCCCGTTCCCATCCAGGACCTTGGCGACGATGTCGATGTCCGTGTACTCCGAATCTACGAGTCCCCACCATTTGCCGATCTCCTTCACGGGATACCTCTGCAGAAGGAAATCCCTGCAGAGGATCTCGAATCTCAGACCGAGGAAGGAATCGATGTCGTGCTTCATAAGACCGTAGGTCCCCTCCCTGCTGCCCGACATGACCGGCTGCATCCTGACGACCACGCTGAAATGGAATGCTACGATCCCGTCCCTGATGTAATAGGTGGGCTTCTTGGGGGCGTTGAGCATCGGGTTCTGTCTGCCGATTATCTCCGTCTCCTCCAGCTGGTCGAGTATCTTCTTGCAGTACGAGCTGTCGATGCCCAGCTTCTCCGCTATCTCCTTCTGCCTCACCGATCCGCTGCATATGCATGACACGGCGGCTATGTGCATCTTGGCGTTCTCGATCTCGTTCCTTATGAACTCAGGACCGGCCTCGGCCATGTCGGCGGCCTCGAGGACATAGCGGGTCATTATGCACTCCTCGTATGTGCCGCGATCCATCTTCTCCTGGTATCTGGGGATGCCTCCCACCGTCAGGAACACCGATGCCTGATCCCTCAGGGGCATGTCCCCGTGGAATGCGGTGCATACGCCGATGTCCAGCGGCCTCACCACCAGACAGTTCCTGAATCTGCCGTACAAGGGACGGCTGGGCCCTTCGGTCTCCTTCCTCATGACCGTGGCCGCCGAACCGCAGATGATGACCATCGTGTCCGTGTGCTTTACGGACCTGTCCAGGAACCTCTGCACCACAGAGGCCGCCTCTGGCATCCATTCCAGCAGATACGGGAACTCGTCTATGACCAGTACGGTCTTCTCCTCGTTGCATATCTCGGATATGACCTCGAAGTACTCGGTCAGCGTTCGGTATTGCGGCAGATTCCTGTGCAGGAACCTCGACAAAACAAGATTCAGGATCATGATGTTGTCAGGCCTGGAATACTCCACGAACTGCAAGTAGATGTGCCTCTTGCCCCGGCAGAACTCCTCTATGACCGTCGATTTCCCAACACCTCTCCTGCCCAGGATGGAGCAGGTCTGGAGACCTTTCTTGGAGTACAGCTCCTCAAGGTAGGACAGTTCAGTCTCACGGCCTGCGATCATGATCCTCTCTATCATGTCGGAATATATATTCTTCATGTTTTGGAATTTTTATTCCAGAAAATTATTTCTGGAAAAGTTTTTCCAAAACTTACCGAAAACAGCATGGGATGAGTAACTGGAAATGCTATGCCAGGCTGGCATCGATGATAAGAATCGAAAAGGATGGAAGGTCCCCGGAAGGCATCCGGGGAATGGGTTTCAAAGGATCTTCTTGATGGCTTCGGTGAGGAGCTCGTTGGCCTGCTTACCGTCGATCTTTCCTCTCAGCGCTCCCATGACGGGGCCCATGAGTCCGCCGATCGCGGCCATGCCCTTCTCCTTCACGAAGTCGGAACGCTCGTTGACGATCTGCTCGATGATCTTCCTGGCCTCGTCGGAATCGACCGCCTCCAAGCCGAGCTTCTTGATCGCGTCCTCCGCCTTGGTGCCGACGGCCATCTCCCTTAGGAGCTTGGGCAGCGCCTCCTTCGCGAAGCGGTTCTGCTTGAGCATACCGAGGACCTCGATAAGGTCGTCGTCCGTTATGGCGGTGGTGTCGATGCCGTCGTGCTGCATCTCGCTGTAGATGTTGAGGAATATCGTGGCGGCGACGGATGCAAGGTCCTTGTTGCCCATGAGGATCCTCTCGAAGCTCTCGTCGTAGGATTCCCTGACCATCTGCCTGGCCTGCTGAGCGTTGATGCCGTAGTCCTTCACCAGACGCTCCTGGATCTGCTCCGGGAACTCCGGCATGTTGCCCCTAATCCTGCCCATCCTCTCGTCCGTGATGGTGATCGGGGGGACATCGGTCTCGGGATACATCCTGGCGGCTCCGGGGAGAGGCCTGGAGTACTTCGTGGTGCCGTCCGGGAGGGGGTCCCTGGTCTCCTCAGGTACTCCGATCAGACCCTGGTTGGCCCTGCCTACTGCAACTTCCAATGCTTCCTTCGCCCTCTTCTCCTTGGCGGCGCAGATGACGAACGCATCGTATTCAGCGGTCATGCCGAGGAACTGCCTCAGGTCATCGACGTACTTCTGCTCGATTCCATAATTAGGGAGCTCGTCGGAATGGAATATCCCCTTGACGCCTTTGGTCCTGGCGTAGCCGGCCATCTCTGATCCGAGCCTGAGGGTCTTGTTGTCTCCGTTCATGACTCCGGCGAAACCGGGGAGCCTGACCGCGATGACCTTTCCCTTGTCGTCCAATGCGCCTTTGATGACCTTCGATTCGCAGGTCTTGAATATATCCGTCACGTCCACCGGGTCGAACTCTACGGGCTTGGTGCCCCTGTCCTTGAGGATGTCCCTGACGCGGATGAGCATCTTCTGCCTGGCGACCTCGTTCCTGACGTAGTCGGGGATGAGCTTGAGGTCCCCTACGCCCTTCAGCTCGATACGCGCGCCGCCGGGGATGGAGATGTTGAGGTCCTGACGGATGGTACCGAGACCTCTCTTGACCCTCCTGGTCGCCCTGAGCAGGGTACCGAGCCTGAAAGCGACCTCCATGACCTCCTCGGGCGTCCTCATGTCCGGACCCGTGGCCACCTCGATCAGAGGTATGCCGAGACGGTCGGTCCTCCAGAGGACCTCGCTGGTGTTCGCCTCGACCTTACGGCTGGCGTCCTCCTCCAGACAGACGGAGAGGATGGAGATCTTCCTGTCGCCCACATCGACGGAACCGTCGGTGGCGATCAGCGCCGTCCTCTGGAAACCGGATGTGTCCGATCCGTCGACGACGATCTTCCTCATGTAGTGTATCTCGTCGATGATGTTGGCTCCGAGCATCTCGGAGAACGTGAGCGCGATGTCCATCGCATCGGGGTTGCACTCGTGGGGAGGCTCCTCGTCCAGCTCCACCAGGCATGACGATCCCTGGCAGCACTGGTACCTGTATCCCAGGTGCTTCTGGAACTGCATAAGGGCGGCCCTATCTATCTCACCCATCTCGGATGTGGTAGGCCTCTGCCTCCTGTAGATCGCTCCGGTCCCCTCCTCGTGGAGGATGCTGTCGC
>JAEEOP010000036.1 GCA_016284295.1 Methanomassiliicoccaceae archaeon
GTCCCGTGTGGAGGATGTCGAAGACCCCTGAAGCCATCACTCTGGTCATGTCAGTTACCCTTGTTGAATTCCTTCCAGGCGGCTATGACCTCGTCGCCGGTGATGAAGGACATTCCGTGCTCCTTCGCGTATTCGAGCACCTCTTCCTTCTTCCTGGATCCGCCGTCGTCGCCCATCATCTCGCAGATTGTGGCCGAAGGCTTCACGCCCGCCATGATCATGAGGGCGGTGCAGAGCTCGGTGTGTCCCTTCCTGCTCTCAAGGATCTTGTCGGATGTGTTGAGGAGATGCACGTGTCCGGGGGCCCTGAAGTTCTTGGCGAGGTCCTCGGCCCTCCTCTCTGCGGGCTTGTCCGCGAAGATGGTCTCCGTGTATGATTTGATGGTGAGCGCCCTGTCTGAATCGGTGATTCCGGTGTAGGTGTTCCTGTGGTTGATCGTCACTCCGAACGACGACTTCGTCCTGTCGTAGGGGATGTCGTTGGGTGCCATTCCCTTCAGCAGGGGGTACTTCCCGGAAGCGTCCCAGAAGATGTCCGACAGGAAAGGCAGCCCGAGCTCGTTGGCCACGCTGAGGGGGGTGGTGGTGCAGAGCAGTCCGCCAGCTTCCTTCCTCATGGTACGTATCTTCTGGTAGTCGATGAATTCGGATGCGACGGTCATGTCCGTCTCCCTCTCCCTGTCATCGAAATCGTAGACCAGTACGATCTTTCCGTCCCTGATGTCCTGCAGTACCTGCTCGACGCTCATGTGTAATTCCTTCTGCAACGGGTATGCCTAAGTATAAAAAACCCGTTCGCCAACTACTATTTTTTTGGTTGGTCTGAGATGCGCAGTGCCATCTGCCCAACTTTATTATATGTGCGGATGATTGGTCTAGACATCGGTGGTTCCTCTGAAGAAGAGTCGCAGCATCATAGCAGGCACGAAGATGTACCCTCAGGTGGCCAAGCTCCCCGAGCACATCGAATTCGCACTCAACTGTATGGTCTTCAACCTCAGGCCTACGAAGAGGGCGATCGTCTGCGGTATGGGTACATGCTCCATTGCCGGAGCGATAGTATCGGATTATCTGGATGCCATGCAGCACTCTTCCCTCGCATCCGCGAAGGGGATCGATCTGCCCAAGTGGGTGGACAAGGACACCACCGTCATCGTGATCTCCTACTCGGGGGACACCGAGGAGACACTGCATCTCTATCAGGCCGCCAAGAAGACCGGTGCGCAGATCGTCTGCATCACCAGCGGCGGCGAGCTCGAGGAGCAGTGCATCAAGGACGACAACGTCATGCTTTCCATCCCCGGCGGATTCAAGTCCCGCGGTGCGATCGGATACATGATCGGCTACATCCTGCTGATCCTGCACAACATCGGCATGGTCGACAGCCTCGACGAGGTCCTCGATTCGCTGAAGGGAGTGAAGGAGTACAGGGACGAGCTCATCAAGAGCGACGATAACGAGGCCAAGGTCATCGCCGACCATATCTACGGGAAGGTGCCGGCGGTCTACAGCTTCTTCAGCATGCGTTCGGTCGCCTACAGGTGGAAATCGCAGTTCAACGAGAACTCCAAGATGCTCTCGTTCTACGGGACCATGCCGGAGTTCAACCACAACGAGCTCGTCGGATGGACCAACGACAGCATGATCAAGGACTACACCCCGGTCGTGCTCTTCGACGACGGCGTGTCCAAGATGCTCAGGGCGATGGCGGAGACCCCCATCAGCATGATCCAGGAGAAGGGCATCAGCGTCTATGTGCACCACATCGACGGCGCCAACGCTTTGGAGAAGATGCTCAAGGCCGTCCTTACCGGCGATTTCGTGTCGCTGTACCTGGCGTACCTCAACGGCGTCGACCCCGCATCCGGTGACACCAACTCAATCAGGAACCAGAAGCCCGTTCAGGACTCTGCCTGATTGCTTAGGTGTTTTTATATAAAGAAAAAATTACCCTCAAACATGAATGACGACGCACGTTTCATCAGAGAGAACGTGATGGCCCACAACAAGTGGTTCGAGGAATGCATCCCTATGATCGCCTCGGAGAACCTCATGAGCCCTCTGGCAAAGGAGATGCTCATCTCCGATTTCGCTGACAGGTACGCAGAGGGACTTCCCGGTAAGAGATACTACCAGGGGAACATCTACGTCGACAAGGTCGAGCTCAAGGCCATCGAGCTGGCGAAGGATCTGTTCAAGGCGGACTTCGCAGACGTCAGGCCCATCTCCGGTACCGTCGCCAACATGGCTGTCCTCTTCGCATTCGCACAGCCCGGCGATACGATCACGACATGCGCACTGGCACAGGGAGCGCACATCTCCACCCAGAAGTTCGGGGCATTCGGACAGAGGTCCGTCAACTCCGTTCAGTACCCGTTCAACGTCGAGGATATGAACCTCGATGTGGACGGCACCATCAAGCTGCTGAAGGAAGTGAAGCCCAAGGTCGCACAGTTCGGAC
>JAEEOP010000007.1 GCA_016284295.1 Methanomassiliicoccaceae archaeon
AGGAAATCTGGTAATTCCGGCCTGAAAACACACATTCGGGACCGCGATCATCGAAGCATCGTGCAGCGGACGCTATGCAAAACCGCAAGTGGCAAATGGGCCAGGCTTCGTTCAGCAGTCACAAAGTGGCGAGGTCGGGTTCTCAACATCCAAACGGTTCGAAAATGGCTGGTGGTATTGTCGACCGTTCCGAAGGGCATCTGACACACTTCCCGGGCATCCCCGGAATCTGTCCTATCGGCACCTGTTCTGGGTGGATGCATCGAACATCCATGAGTGCTCCGGAAGACAGTCTGGCTCATCCCACAAGACGATGCGGACGACATGGGTATCCGGGGTCCGCTGGGCATACATGACCTCATGCCGGGATCGATGCCCAGACCGCCCACTGACGCTGTGATGTGTCCACCCTTTTTATTGTAGATGGTCCATGCCTCGGGCGATAAACATGGTAGACGAGAAAGCAATCCAAGCAGCACAGGAAAAGTTCGGTGCACTGCTGAGGAAGCAGCTCGAGAGGGTAGAGGTCCTCAAGAACGAACCCGACTGGACGGACTACTCTAAGCTCGACAAGCTCATCATCGGAGTATGCGGCGGAGACGGTATCGGACCCTACATCTGCGCATCCGCACAGAAGGTCATGGAGACCCTGCTCGCCGACAAGATCAAGGCCGGGAAGGTCGAGATCAGGCAGATCGACGGCCTCACCATCGAGAGGCGCGTCGAGGTCATGAAGGCCATCCCAGATGACACCTTGGCAGCCCTGAAGGAGTGCCACGTCATCCTCAAGGGACCGACCACCACCCCCAAGAAAGGAGACCCCTGGCCCAACATCGAGAGCGCCAACGTCGCCATGAGGAAGGAGCTCGACCTCTTCGCCAACGTCAGACCCGTTTCCGTCCCCGAGCTGGGCATCAACTGGGTCTTCTACAGGGAGAACACAGAGGGAAGCTACGCTCTGGGAAGCGACGGTATTAACGTCACTGACGACCTCGCCATGGACTTCTGCGTCGCGACCGCACAGGGAACCGAGAGGATCATCCGCGCGGGTTTCGAGCACGCCAAGAAGACCAGGGTCAACTACGTCTCGCTGGTCACCAAGGCCAACATCATCAAGACAACCGACGGAAAGTTCCTGAGCATCGCCGAGAAGGTCGCCAAGGACTACCCTGAGGTCCAGTGGGATGATTGGTTCATCGACATCACCACCGCCAAGCTCATCGACCCCGCCAGGAGGAGCAACTTCAAGGTCTTCGTCCTGCCCAACCTCTACGGAGACATCATCACCGACGAAGCAGCCCAGATCCAAGGCGGTGTCGGAACCGCCGGTTCCGCAAACATCGGAAAGAGGTACGCCATGTTCGAGGCCATCCACGGATCCGCTCCCAGGATGGTCACCGAGGGACGCGCCCAGTACGCCGACCCCTGCAGCATGATCAAGGCAGTCGCCATGATGATGGAGCACATCGGAGAGATCGAGAAGGCAAAGAAGCTCAACATGGCCCTCGACATCACCACTCAGTTCGAGAAGAAGCTCGTCATGACCGGAAGGGACACCGGAGCCACCGGAGACGAGTTCGCCCAGTACGTCCTCGACACGATGGCAAGGCCCGACATCGAGAAGGTCTGGCAGAACTACATCGATGAGTCCATCGCCAAGGCGAAGAACTGATCACAATTCTATTTCCCTCCCTTCGGGGAGGGCTTATTCTTCTCTAGCAAATTCGCGAACTGCCCACTGGACGGCGAAATGTCAGAGTGGTTCGAGTCGAGAAGCCGGAAGCCCCGGAGCCGCCTGGCTTCCGTAGGGGCGGAATATTTGAGCTTCCGACGAACTGTCTATGAATCATCTACGTATTTAATCAGCAAGTTCTTCCGCTTTGAATCGGAAGATGTGCGTTTTCCGATACACGCTATTCCGGCGAGGTTTTTCACCTTTTGCTGTTAACTCGTGAATCAAATCGATTCCTGATTCCTCCAGCAGCTGAATTGGTCGAAAACCAAGCGCAATAATGTCCTTAGACCGCTTTTTTTAATGGAATAAAAGAGAGTGGTGCGATGGCCGGGAATCGAACCCGAGTACCTACCTTGGCAAGGTAGGAGTCTAACCGCTAGCTCACCATCGCAGCATTGCCTGTGATTGTCTGCTCCCATTTAAATCTTATCTGGACTCCTATCCACATCTTTATAAATGACACCGCATAGGCCACGGATATCACAGGTGCGCTATCATGACGGGCTTCGCGAAACTCGGTATCAACAAGAAACTGGTCAAGGCCATAGACGAGATCGGATGGACTGAACCCACCCCAATCCAGCAGAGATCGGTACCCGAAGGGCTCCTCGGGAAGGACCTGTTCGGGGAGGCCCAGACCGGGACCGGGAAGACCGGCGCATATTCCATGATAGTCCTCGGAAGGACCAAGTCCGGATCCGATACGCCCACCACCATCGTCCTCGCGCCCACCAGGGAGCTTGCGGACCAGGTGTCCAAGGAAATGAAGAATCTCGCAAAGTATTCCGGCCATGTCATCACGGCCATCTACGGCGGGGCATCCTACGGCAAGCAGATCGATGTCCTCGAATCCGGATGCGATGTCGTCGTCGGAACACCCGGCAGGATACTGGACCTCCACGGCAAGGGCATCCTCGACCTCGGAAAGGTGAAGGAGCTCGTGCTCGACGAGGCTGACAGGATGCTGGACATGGGTTTCATCGACGACATAGAGAAGATAATCTCACTAACCCCTGACACCAGGCAGACGCTGATGTTCTCAGCCACGCTCTCCGAGCAGATCTACGAGATCGCCGGCAGGTCGATGAAAGAGCCTCTGGAGGCCTCCGTGTCCCACGACGCCCCGGTCACAGACCTGGTCAGGCAGTACTATCTGGAGATCCCCCGCAGCAAGAAGATCGATGCCTTGAGAGAGATCATGGCCAACGGGAATCCGAAGATGCTGATCTTCTGCTCCACCAAGATCATGGTCGACGACCTCTACGACGGGTTCAGCAAGGAAGGCATGAAGATTGGCGCGATCCACGGCGACATGCCGCAGCTCAGGAGGGAGAAGACCGTCAGAGGCTTCAAGAACAACAGGATGAAGGTCCTTGTCGCCACCGACGTGGCCGCCAGAGGACTGGACATCGACGACATCGAATGCGTGGTGAACTACGACGCACCCGTCGATCCCGAGACGTACACCCATCGCATCGGGCGCGCCGGCCGTGCCGGGAGGACCGGAGTGTCCATAACGTTCGTCACCTCGAAAGAGGACAGGCGCATCCCCTCCTACGAGAAGTTCATGGGCAGGAAGGTCGAGAGGATCACCATCAAGCAGATCCCGAATATCAAGATCGACAACCCTGAGCTCAAAGCATTGCATGCGGACGAGGTCGTCAAAGATCAGCCTGCCGTCTCCCACAAGAAGAAGATAAATGCCACCATCAGGAAGGACGTGGTCATAAAGGCGGACATGGTCGTCATCTCCATCGACATCGGGAAATCCGCGGACGTGAACCGCACCGAGCTGGTCACCTTCGTGTCCGGCGTCGCCGGGATCCCCGAGGACATGATCGGACGCATAGGGATATCGTCCAAGGCATCCTTCGTGGAGGTCGCTACAGACCGCGCGGACGATGTCATCAGGGCTGTAAACTCCGCAAGGTACAACGGCAAGAAGGTCAAGGCATCCTACGCTCCCCAGAAGGAGAGGTGCAAGGACAAACTGGCCAAGAAGGCCTGACGGCGAGGCCTCCCCTCCATCCTTATATTTATAATATAAAAGTGAATCCCCCGTTCAGAAAAGAAAGGGTTGTCTGTGTAAGTCGCAGGCAGTTGTTTCAGATCAGTGATTGATATGATCTCAGATTTCACAGAGATAGGGATACCGGAGGATATTGCAAGAGCGATGGATGACATGGGATGGAAGGAGCCCACCCCCATCCAGGCGAGCGCCGTCCCCATGGGTCTCGAGGGCTACGACATGTTCGCCCAGGCCCAGACCGGAACAGGTAAGACCGGTGCCTACGGATCCATAGTGTTGGGAACGATCAAGTCGGGGAACAAGGTCCCCTCCGCTATCGTCCTCGTCCCCACGAGGGAGCTTGCCAACCAGGTCGCGGGAGAGCTCACCAAGCTCTCGAAGTACACCAACCATGTGACCCTCCCCATCTACGGAGGGGCCAGCATCGAGGGGCAGATCAAGAAGCTCCAGGGAGGATGCGACATCGTCGCCGGAACGCCCGGACGTGTCAGGGACATGGTCACCAGAGGGGTCCTGAACCTCTCCGAGATCACCACCATGGTGCTCGACGAGGCGGACAGGATGCTGGACATGGGATTCATCGAGGACATCGAGTACATCCTGAAGGCCATGCCCTCCAAGAGGCACACCCTGCTGTTCTCCGCCACCATGCAGGAGAACGTCAAGCAGCTCGCATACGATTACATGACCATGCCCAAGGAGATCTCGGTCTCCCAGGACGAGGTCGTCCTCGACAACATCAAGCAGTATTACATCTCCGTCGGAAGGAGGAACAAGTCCTGGGCTCTATGCAGGATCCTGGACATCGACCAGCCCAAGGCGCTGATCTTCTGCCAGACGAAGAAGATGGTCGACACGCTGGAGGAGAGGCTCAAGAACCTTGACTACAAGATCGAGGCCATCCACGGGGACATGCCCCAGTTCAAGAGGGAGAAGGTCCTGAAGGACTTCAAAGGGGATGGTGTCGATGTGCTCATCGCCACCGATGTGGCGGCCAGGGGACTGGACATCGACGACATCACATACGTCATCAACTACGACATGCCCGATGACCTGGACACCTACATCCACCGCATCGGAAGGACTGGAAGGGCCGGAAGGGAGGGTATCGCGGTATCCTTCGTCACCTCCGAGGAGAGGCACCTGGTAAAGGAATTCGAGATGCGTACCGGCATGGATATCCAGAAGAGGGACGTGCCCGAGGCCGAGGAAGGCACCAGGGACACCATCAAGAAGGTCGTGGACTACGACCAGATCTCCGACGTCTTCGGAATGTGCAAATTCGAGGTGAACCTCGGAAAGAAGGACGGCTTCAAGAAGGTCAGTCTCGCCGACTTCATCATCCGCAACGCCAGGATCAGGGAGGTCTCCATCGGTAAGATCGATCTCGGCGATGACTCCTCGATCGTGGAGGTCCACAAGGACTTCGGAAACAGGATGACAATGGACCTCACCAAGGCCAAGTACAAATCCAAGAGGATCACCGTTCGCGTCATCCAGGACTGATCTCATTTCATTTTCCCGGTGCTCATGCACCGGGCCTTTCTAAAAAAGAATCTCAGCAGCTGTCGGCCTTTGCTCTGTTGCTGAATGCCGCCTTGATGAAGAACAAGGTAGGGATGATCGTGAGGATCGCGGCCAGGACCATGGACAGATCGTAATCCAGGCTCAATCCCAGGTTGGAATGGATGATGAACGATGTTATCACCATGGTCATGAACATGGCCGGGAACAGCGTCATCATCGAGTAGGCCTTCTTCCCGGGGATGGTCAGTATGAATGCGGTGCATGCCCACAGCGTCAGGCAGGCCATGGTCTGGTTCATCCATGACGCATAATACCATAACGACTGGAAGTCCAGTAAGCATAGAGTGAAGACGAATATGATGGCCACTGCGGTGATGATCGTCGATATCTTCACATCCCTCGTGTCCCACTTCCGATCGTCCTGAATCATCATCCTCACGGCCCTGATCGCCGTATCCCCCGACGTGATGGGGCACGCTATCACACCGAGTATCGCCAGCACACTGCCCACTGGACCTAGCAGAGTCGTACAGATGTTGTAGACAACTCCCGATGGTCCGGACCCTGCGAGGGCGTCCGACAGGGACTGGGTGTCCGGGAAGAACGCCAGTCCTGCACCTACCCATATCAATGCGATGAATCCTTCGACGATCATCGCACCGTAGAAGACGCTGCGGCCGCTGCGCTCCGAACGCAGGCATCTCGCGACCATGGTCGATTGGGTGGCATGGAATCCGGAAACCGCTCCGCAGGCTATGGTGATGAACATGTCGGGGAATACCTCGACACCCTGGGGGTGCAGGTTATCCAACGTCATAGGAGGCAGCGAATATCCTTCGAAGACGAGTCCGCCGATGATGGCCAGGGCCATGAACACCAGAAGTATTCCGAATATGGGATAGATCCTGCCGATCACCTTGTCGATGGGCAAGATCGCCGAGGCTGCGAAATAGATGGCGATGACGACCATCCAGACCATGAAGTCGACGCCGGTCAGCTGCATCAGCAGTTCGCATGCGCTCTTTGCAAGCATCGCACAGGATATGATGAGCACTCCGATCAGGAAGATGAGCGCAGGGTACCTCATCGCCTTTCCGAGATACTGGGGGATGAGGTTGGACAGGGACCTTCCGCCGTTCCTCATGGACATCATGCCTGATATGTAATCGTGGATGGCACCGCCCAGTATGCAACCGAAGATCACCCACAGGAATGCTACCGGTCCCCACTTGGCACCCATGAGGGCACCGAATATCGGCCCTGTACCGGCGATGTTGAGCAATTCGATGAGATGGTTCTTCAGGGTGGGCATCGGTATGAAATCCACACCGTCGCGTTTGGAATAGGCCGGGGTGGGATTGCTGTACGGAAGGAATATCCTTTCAGCAAGCCTGCTGTAGAGCACATAGCCCAGAAAAAGGCAGACCGTACCGAACAGGATGAATAGCACGATTCGCGCGAATCATGTTTACTATAAAACTGATTCTTAGATACATAGACTTGAATGTATGATAGCATACATTGACGATCAGAAATCGTCAAGACTGACGCTATTCGGCCTCCTCTTCAGGAACGATTTCTGCACCCCTTCCACCACCTCGTCCTTCTCGGTGATGCTGCCGAAGAGTATCGGCGATGCCGGATCGTGGTGCATGTAGTTCTCCATCGCCTTACCATGGTCGCTGTTGGCGTAGCAGTACCTGCATCCGTTGGGACAGGTGTCGTACCATCCGATGTCCCTGGATTCGATGCAATGGCAGTGCTCCCTCATCCCGGCGTGCCGCATCTCCTTGAACTCCACGCCGTTGGCCTTCCCTAGGATGTCCAGCGTCATGCACGCCGGCCTCTTGATTCCGAACCTGGTGTAGTCCGCATCGGTGCCGCATATCTGCAGGGAGAGTCCATTCTCCTTTGCAATCTCGCCCATCCCTTTGGCCAGGGCTATCCTGTTGCCCTCCTTGATGAGCGTCAGCTCGGGCATGTTGGTCTCCAGCTTCCTGTACATCTGCACGAAGCTGAAGATGCAGCGGTCCACGTACGGCGACAGCTCCTTCGCCATGTAACCAAAGGTCTCCAGATGCCTCTCCACCGTGTAATCGCCAGTGAGAAGCACCGGATCGTATCTCCAGACGACCCTCTGCCTCCCGACCTGACTGGACAGTTCCTTCAGCGTGGCCATGCTCTCATCTATCGACGGGACACCGGGCTCAATGTCCTTGCCGTAGGCGGTGATGGTGTAGAAGAAGTAGGTGTTGAAGCGGTCGGTGATCCTATGGAGATCGTTCAGTATCGGCCCGTAGTTCTTGGAGCAGAACACCACACAGTCGACCTTGTCGGGGGTAAGCTCGTAGCGGTTCACCTTGTCCGGGAACATGGGGTTGCGGGAATACACGAAACCCTCGTCGAACCTTCTCAGAAGCCATTCGGTGTAGTACTGCACCGTGTCGGTCCGACCGCCGGTATTGATTATCATGAATTATGCCGGGGGAGCCCCCGGCTGAAATGTTTCACTGCTCGATCAGGACGAGGACGTCACCGATCTGGATGGTCTCGACGGATTTCCCCTCGAGCATCAGGGCCTTCTCCAACTGGAAGAACTCTGCGGGGACGGTGAGGGTCTCTCCGTCAGCATCGATCTCCAGAGCTCCGGTAGCCAGTCTGGCCGCCGCGTCCTTCACGTCCATGGCAGCTACTGCAGACACGATGGCCTTCGCCTGACCCTTGTACGCGGGTCCGAGCTTGGCGTGCACCGGTTTCACCGCGATGACCTCCTCGGTCAGTGCGGCCTCGGCCTCCACCTTGACCTCCTTGGCCTTGGTGGTGTCCTTCAGGTCCTGTACGGAGGACTCGAGGAAGCTCAGGTCCTTTCCGACGAACTCGACCATCGCAAGCTCCTGGTTGAGGGGGATCTTCTTCTCTCCCTTCCATGCGCGGATCTGCGCGATGACCTCCGCCAGCTTCTCTCCCTCCTCCTCGGCCTTCTCGTCGATGAAGATGGGCTTGGGCCAGCATGTCAGATGGATGGACTTGCCTCCGTCGATCTGCTTCAGGTGGGACTGGTAGACCTCCTCGGAGATGTGTGGCATCATGGGGGCCAGGAGCTTCATGCTTCCCAGCAGGACGTTGTAGATCGTGTACCTGACAGCGTCGTCGTCCCTTCCCTTGACCATCTCGATGTAGTTGTCCGCGAGCTCGTGCCAGATGAAGTCCTCCAGGACCCTCATGGCCTTGTCGAACTCGTAGACCTCCATGGAGTCGGTGACCTCCTTGACAGTCTTGGAGTACTTGCTGATGATCCACCGGTCCGTGAGCCTTAGCGAGTCGCACTTCTCGGGGACGTCGTGGATGAACTTGGATGCGAACTGGCCGATGTTGTAGACCTTGTTGCATATCTTGCTTCCGCGGATCACATCCTTCTCCCTGAACGCTGTGTCCATTCCGAGGGAGCAGGTGGTGACGTAGTACCTCAGCGCGTCCGCGCCGTACTTCTGCAGGATCGGTATGGGGTCGATGACGTTACCGATAGAGGAGTGCATCGGGGTCCCGTCGGGGGCCATGATGAACCCGTGGATCATGATGTTCTCCCAGGGGATCGAGTTCTCGATCTGGTCCGCTCTCAGGATGGAGTAGAACGCCCACGTCCTGATGATGTCGTGGGACTGGGGCCTGAGGGACATGGGGAACAGCTTCTTGTGGAGCTCCTCGTCCCTTCCCCAGAACGTGTTGTACAGCGAGGAACCGGAGGAGTCCATCCAGGTGTCGAACACATCGGTGCATCCGATCATCTTGCCACCGCACTTGGGGCATTTATCAACAGGAGCGGCATCGAGGGTTGGATCACAATAACACATCTCCTCGGTGGCGCAGACCGCATGGCCGCACTTCTCGCACTCCCACACCGGGATCGGTGTGGCGAAGACGCGCTGCCTGCTGAGGACCCAATCCCAACTGAGGGAGTTGGTCCAGTCCTGGAGCCTGACCTTCATGAACTCGGGGAACCAGTTGATCTCGTCCGCCCTCTTGAGGATCTGCTCCTTGAAGTCGGTGGTCTTGAGGAACCACTGGGGGACCTGCAGGAACTCGATGGGCGTGTGGCATCTCCAGCAGATGGAGACCTGCTGGGGGTTGTCCTCCTGCTTGACCATGAATCCCTGGTCCTTGAGATCCTGAATGGCGGCCTCCCTGGCCTCGAGCACGGGCATGCCCTTGTACTTGCCTGCGAGCTCGGTCATCCTTCCCTGCTCGTCGATTCCCTTCTCCATCTCGAACTTGTACTTCATGGTCCATTCGAGGTCGTCCTTGTCACCGATGGTACAGATCATGACGTTCCCTGTTCCGTAGTCCATCTTGACCTTGGGGTCGGAGATGATCTTGACCTTCCTTCCGAACAGGGGTGTGACGAGCTCCTTCCCTACGAGCTTGGACTTCTCCTTGTCGTCGGGGTGAACGGCCACGGCCTTGCATGTGCACAGCAGCTCGGGCCTGGTGGTGGCGATGAGCATGTACTCGTCGGGGTTGTCCGCGAAGTGGAACTTGATGTAATTCAGCTTGTTGACGTTGTCCTTGTACTCGACCTCTGCATCCGCCAGTGCGGTCATACAGCTGGGGCACCAGTTGACGGGGAAGTTCGCCTTGTAGACGAGTCCCCTGTTGAACAGGTTGACGAAGGACAGCTGCGTGATCCTCCTGTAGTAGGGGGCGTCCGTCTGGTAATAGATGCTGGGATCCATGGACTCCCCGAGCATCTCATAATCGTGCGTCATCTGCTCGATGAAGCCGTTGGCGAACTCCTCGCACAGCCTCCTGTACTCCTGCCTCGGAGTGTCGAGCTTGTTGATCCCGTGCTTCTTCTCCACCTTGACCTCGATGGGCGTACCGTTGACGTCGAAACAGAGGGGGAAGAACACGTTGAATCCGTTCATCCTCTTGTAACGGGCCGCGAAGTCGATCATGGAGTATCCGGTGGCGTGCCCCAGGTGGAGCGGACCGGACGTGTATCTGGGCGGACAGTCGATGCTGAATACCGGCTTGTCGGATTTGGGGTCGAAACGGTAGTGCTTATCGTCCCTCCACATCTCCTGCCAGCGTTTCTCGATAGAAGCTGAATCGTATGCCATGGCTAACAGTCCCGCGTAGTCCCTGTTCTTATATTAAATATGCGCGCACGCGTTAGTACAGGTCAATCGGTCGCTCATGCTCATGATTTGAGATTCACCGTCATGGAGAAAGGAGGCAGGTCGTCCCAATATCAGACGGCGATACAATGGCTTGTGGACTACGGGCTTATCGCCCAGTGCTTCAACCTCTCGCTCCTCCAACTGCCTCTGGAGAGCAACAGGGAGGAGAATGCCTTCAAGCTCTACTTCCAGGACAGCGGACTGTTCGTCTCGATACTGGAACCCGGTTCGGCAGGGGACAACTGACCGGGGATATATGGATCTACAAAGGGGCCATCTATGAGAACATGGTAGCCGACGCGTTCTCCAAGATGGGTCGGAAGCTCTACTAATACAGGCGCGACAGCGGAGCGGAGATGGACTTCGTGATCAAGTTCAAGGGGAAACCGACCTTGGTGGAGGTCAAGCCCCGGAGCACCAAGGCCAAATTCGCGGATCATATTCTGGCGAACCCGGACACCTACGGCGTCGGCCTGTGCATAAAGCTCTGCGACCGCAACGTCGGATACGAGGGAGAGAAGCTGACCCTTCCGTACTACATGGCGTTCCTGCTCACCGAGGACCTCTCATGAACGTTTGGACGTCCACTGCTTCCTGGACAGGCAAAGAACGACGGTGACCACCTCGCCCAGGTACGGGTTCTCGAATACGCCCCTATGGTCCACAGTGAATCCGTATCTCCTCATGAGGTTTAGCGAGCGGACGTTATCCTCCATGCACTGCCCCCACACCTTGGTGACGCCTGTAGAGAACCCGTACGCGAGGACGACCTCCAGGGCCTCCGATGCGAATCCCTGTCCCCAGTACCTACGGCCTATCCAATAGCCCACCTCCGCATCCCTGGGGCCCTTCCTGAGGATCTTAGGATCCCTGTTCAGGCCGATGCATCCTATCGGTGTGTTGGATATCCTGGACACGATGGCGAACACCCCGGGATCGGAGAACACAGTGTCGATGATGGACCTGCTCTCCTCTATGGAATCGTGGGGCTTCCATCCGGCCATGTTCCCGATCTCGGGATCGCCGGCTAGGCTGTAGAGGACAGGTGCGTCCTCCTGCCTCCAGTGCCTGAGGATGAGGCGCGGCGTGCTCAGCTCGATATGGTCGGACATCGTCCCCGGGATCGGCTTCATCTATGATATCCTTTCCCGGACCCGCCGCCGTACTCGCCCATCATCCGTCTGTACGATATCCCTTCGGCATGCAATGCGGACATCACCCTTGACAGGGACCCCTCGGACAATGGCAACAACTGTAAAAATGCCCCCTCGCGGGGGCTGAAATGTTTCAGTTCTTCCTTCTGTTGCGGAAGGAGACCTTGGACTCCTTCATGTCGACGACGGAGGCCTCGAGCTTCTTCATCAGGTCCGACATGGTCTTGGTCAGGTCGTAGCCGACCTCCTTCATCATCACTCCGGTGCCGTTGATGTAGAGCCTGGCGGTGATGCTGTACTTGGGGTTGCCTCCGACCTCGTTGTACCTGGACACGTGGATGTTCAGGGACTCCGGCTTGTAGATCTTGGAGACCTTGGAGACCATGTTCTCGATGTCCTTATAGATGGCATCGGTGTAGTCCTTCTCGTTGTCCTCGAGACCGCTGATCTGCACGAAGAGCATGTCCCTCTCCCTGCATGCGGATATCAGCTCGAGCACGTCGTACTCGGTGATGACTCCGACCAGTCCGCTGCTCTCGATGACCGGCAGGGTGGAGAATCCGTTCTCCACCATGATGGCCACCGCCTCCGCGACATCCGCGTCCCATTCGATGGTCTTCGCTGAGGTGGTCGCTATGGACTCGACGGTGATCTGCGATCTGGAGCTCTTCTCCAGGTCGCCGATGGTCTTGTTGTCCTTCTTCCAGTTGTTCTCGATGATCTCCTTCATTCCGACGACACCGATCACACGGTCGGTCTCGTCGATGACGGGCAGGGTCCTGATATCCTCCCTGATCATCAGGTCCAGCGCCTCATCCATGAGGTCGTGGGCCTTCACCGCCTCGACGGGGTTGGTCATAATCTCCCAGACCTTGATCTCCTTCAGGGCCTTGATGTCCCTGACGATATCGATGATCTTGTTCCTCTTCACGACTCCGATGATCTTCTTCCCGTTCAGGATGGGGATCTGCCTGCAGTTGTTGGTGATGAACATCTCGGCGATCTTGGTGATCTCGAGTTCCATGGTGGCGGTCTGGATGCTACGTATCAGGTTCTTGACCTTGGCATCCAAAGATACGCTCTTCTTTCTGAGGATCGAGGAATATGTCACAACTCCGACATACGCACCGTTATCCACCACAGGCAGATCCTGGTACTTCGAATCCTTCATCACGGACAGAGCGTTCGCGATGGTCGATTCGGAATCGATGGTCGGAAAATCGGTGGACATAATCTTTTCGACGGATATGCCGTCGATTTGCGATCTCAGCATTGATAGCTTCTTCAGATCTTCTAGGTCCTTTACACCCATTTTTACACCTCGGATATAGAATCTGACTGTCGACAATATAAAATGTGGTAAAGAATGGTCGGATATACCGTTCATCCAGCATTAGCCAGTATGTTGAGGCGTCATCATCCTTTTAGACCGTCCGGATCCCGGTGAATTATAAATACCAGTCTCTCTACGAAATCATACGGGAATGTAATTTTTCGTACAATCTCGCAGAGAGACGATGCTTCAAAGCGTTTCGAAGGACCTTCCGGCCAGCAGCTCGTCCACGATCTCGGACACCTTGTCCTTGGGGATGCGCTTCTGCTCGGTGGAGTCCCTGTCCCTGATGGTGACGGTGCCGTCCTTCAGTGTGTCGTAGTCGACGGTGACGCACCACGGAGTGCCGACCTCGTCCATACGGGCGTACCTGCGTCCGATGGTTCCGGAGCCGTCGTAGTAGGCCTCCACCCTGCTGGTGTGGACGTTCTCGTAGATCTCCTTGGCGACGTCGTCGAGACCATCCTTCTCCATCAGGGGGAACACTCCGACCTTGATGGGCGCGACGGCAGGGGCCAGGTGCATGACCACGTAGTCCTCCTTCTCGTCATATTCGTAAGCATGCTCCAACACGGAGTAGAATATCCTGTCCAGTCCGTGGGAGGGCTCGATGACGTGGGGTATGACCCTCTCTCCGGCGACCTTCTCGGTCCTCCTGATGACCTGGAAGTACTCGTCGGTGAGCTCGATCTCCTCCCCGTCCACATTGATCTTCAGTTTGCCGTCCTTTATGGCGGACACCGGCATGGCGCCGATGGCCTCGGACACGGCCTTCGCCTTGCCCTTGAACTTGGGGCCGACGTTCTTGCTGTTGGACTGTATCTTCTCGACCTCCGTCTCTCTGGGCTCGTCGTACTTCTTGAAGTGCGTCAGGTCCTGTCCGGAGAACTGGGCATGCCTTGACAGATCCCAATTGCCCCTGTCCGCGATACCGACGATCTCCGTCCATCCGTAGGACAGGAGGACCTCTGCATCCCAGCAGTCCGCAGCATAGTGGGCCATCTCGTCCTTCTCGTGCTCCCTGAACCTGAGCCTCTTCTCATCGATCCCGAGGGAGACGAGGAGCTGCTTGGTGGTGTACACGAAGTACGCCAGCACGCGGTTGGCGATGACGCCCTTCTCCACGGCCTCCTTGACGGTCATCGTCGTGAGCTGAAGAGTTGTGTTAGGGATCAGGTCCAGCGTACCGTTCTCGATCTCCGGGAACCTGACCCAATCCTTGTCCTCTGGGTCCACGAAGAGCTCGACCTCCATCTGGTTGAACTCCCTCATGCGGATCATTCCCTGCCTGGGGGCGATCTCGTTCCTGTAGCTCCTACCTGTCTGGATGACTCCCATGGGGAGCTTCTCCCTGTTGTAGCGGTACAGGTTGGAGTAGTTGACGAAGATACCCTGGGCGGTCTCGGGCCTCATGTATCCAACACGGGCATTGCCGGGACCGATGTTGGTCCTGAACATGAGGTTGAACTCCTCCACCGGGCCCAGGTCGCCACCGCATGCAGGGCACTTGACCTTGTGCTCGACGAAGGCCTCCTCCAGCTGTTTGGGGGTAAGGACGTCGGGGTTGTCGTAGAACTCCTTGACCATGTGATCCGCCCTGTAGGGCGCCTGGCATTTCTGACAGTATGTGATAAGGTCCGCGAAGTTGTCCAAGTGTCCGGAGGCCTTGAAGACCTCCCTGGGGTTGACGGTCTCGGAATCGATCTCGACGAAACCCTCCCTGCCTTTGTAGATTGATCTCCACATCTCGACGATGTTGTTCTTCAGAGCGCATCCGAGAGGGCCGTAGTCGTACATTCCGGCGACTCCGCCGTACATCTCGAACGAGGGCCAGATGAATCCCCTGCGCTTGCATACGGACATCAGATCGTTGCTACTGTTGTCTGCCACGGGGATCACTTCAGCAGAGCTTTGAGGACGTCCACATCGTAGATCATTCCCTCGAGGTCGTCTTTCGTTCCGTGCACGGGCAGTTGTCCGAAATCGTGGGTCAGCATAATCTTGGCTACCTCCTGGAGGTTCGTCTTCTTGTAGATCGTCATGGGGTTCTTGACCATGAAGTCCTTGACCTTACTCTCGAAGTCGATGTACTTGTCCGTGGCCGCGTAGAACAGCGGCAGGACGTTCCTGTAGCCCGCCAGGTCGTCATCCTCGGAGATGCCCAGGATCTTGAGGGCCTCCTTGTCCTTCACCTGGTCGCTGAACAGGTCACGGTCGGTGATGATACCGACCAGCTTGCCCTGGGCGTTCAGGACTGGGAGCGCGGTGACGTCGCTGATCCTCATTGCGGGGACGGTGTACGTCAGGGGCTCCTCCTCGTATGCGGTCACGCAGGTGGTGTTGATCGCATCCTCCGCGGTCAGCTCCGTCTTCGTGTTCTTGATGATCTTCAGCAGGTCCGTGGGGGTGATGATACCGACCAGCCTGCCCTCGTCGACGACCGGTAGCCTGTGGATCCTCATGGAGTAGAAGATCTTCGCAGCCTCCTCGATGGTCGCATCGGGGGAGATCGTCTTGATCTCCTTCTTCATGATCAGCGAGAGCTGGTCCTCCTCGAACTTGCGGAATATGTCCCTCCTGGAGACGATACCCATGAGCTGTCCGTCCGATGCGCGGACGACCGGGAGACCGGTGAGCTTGTTCCTGACCATCATGTTGATGGCGTCGTTGCGGGTTCCGGGGACCTCCACGACGATAGGCGCGGGGACCATGATGTCCGCGACGGTCATACTCATTGGCTGCCCTCCGATGACCTCACTACGAGGACGGGGCACGAGGCGGCCCTTACGACCCTCTCGGCCACGCTCCCCATGAGGAGCTTGGACATGCCGGTCCTTCCAAGGGTACCCATGACAATGAGGTCGTACTTGGCGGACTCCTCGAGGATGACCTTGACAGGGGTCCCCTCCTTGACGGAGACGTCGGCCTTGACGCCCATCTCCTTGGCGAGGTTCAGGACGAAGTCCACGGCCTCCTGCCCTTCCTTCTCGAGCGTCTTGTAGACGTTCATCACCGCGGTGTCCATGGGCATGTTGGTGAGGACCGTCTGGTCCAGGACGTAGAGGGCCGTTACCTCAGCGCCGCTCAGCTTGGCGACCTCGAGCGCCTGTCTGACCGCAGGCTTGGTGTATTCGCTTCCATCGGTGGGAACAAGGATCTTGTTGAATGCCATGTTATCTTACCTCGATTCGATTCTTACACGGAATGGGGCGTTCCGACCGCCAGGTAAGGTTGCATCCCCCTCCCCAGGCACTACCGTCAGATACCCTCCGTTTACCTTGCACTTTATCCTTTTCGTGCGATATAATAACTTGCTCGAGAAATTGGAGAGCCGACCCAGCGTGTCCTCAGGGGCTCCGCCCTGCCCGGCAAGTATGTCTGCCAGGAGCTTCGATTCGGTAACGAGGTCGGGCTCGCAGAGCATGCCGTTGTCGGTGCCTATGGCTATGTCGACGCCGCTGTCCAGCAGATCTCTTATGGGTGTTTCCTTGCCGAAGTAGCGGTTGGAGCTGGGACAGACCACGACCGGCACCTCCGCCTCCGCGCATTTGTCCATGTCGTCGCGGGTGGCCTCGCACATGTGGACCACGAAGGCCGGGTCCAGGGACAGGATGAAGTCGATGTCCTCGCGGATCCTCTCGCTGGCATGTATCGCGAATATCTTCCTGGAATCCCTCACGGCGTCGGCCACGGCCTCGATGTAACCGTGGTCCATGTCGGAGATGCTCGGCAGGCCTATCCCGTCGGCCACCTCCAGTATGCCAGCCACCTCCTCCGGGTCGAACTCCTTCGATATCGGGCGCCCCAGGATGATGGCGTCCTCGCTGCATTCCCTGAGCAACCTGCAGCCCTGCAGACCGCCTTCCCTGAAATCTATGAAGGATGCTGCCCCGTAAGACGCGGACGCTCTGTCGAAGCGGACCATGTTGTCCTTCAGTGATTCCTGATCCAGACCGGACAGGTACCTGTGCTTCAGACCTTCAGGAGGCGCCACCAACTTCTCCAGGGACAATCCCGGAGGGACCTTCAAGCCGTAATCGGCGCAGTGGGTGTGGGCGTTGACCATGTCCACGATGAAATCCGCATAGGGGATCCCCCTCTCAGGCTCGCCCGTCTCTATCGTGGCGAGACCGTCCTTCACGTATATCGTGCAGGGTTCCGACCTGCCGCTGTCGTGCAGGATGCCTCCTGCAATGAAATCCTCGGGCGCGCGGGCTGATGTCATCTGTCATGCAATAGCCGAAGTCGGATAAAACGGTGGCTTCAGGCCCAGTAGGGCTTCTTGACGAACTTGTAAGCCATCATCGTCGCGGTGGTCGCCTCTCCGCATGCGGTGGTGATCTGCTTGTACTTACCTTCGTAGTCGACGACATCGCCGCAGGCGAACACGCCGGGGCGCGACGTGGACATGTCGAAGCCTACCTTGACCAATCCCTCGGGGGTGAGCTCCAGGTTCCACTTCTTCAGATCGTCGAGATCCGCGGATATCCCTATGTTGATGACGACGAGATCCGTGGGAACCACGATCTCCTTGTCGTCCTGCTTGATCGTGACGGATTCCACCTTGTCGGTACCGTTGATGGACACCAGGTTGGAGTTCATCATGGTCTTGACCTCGCTCTGCTCGAGCTGCTTCACCGTGGATTCGTCGGCCCTGAACTCCGCCCTGCGGTGGATGAGGGTGGTGTCCGCGACCTGGGTGGCTATGAGCGCCATGTCGATGGCGCTGTTCCCTCCTCCGAACATCGCGACCTTCTTGCCCACGAGCTCCTCTTTGGCCGGGAGGATGTACGTGACCCCCTTGCCGAAGAGCTCATCCTCTCCGGGGCATCCCATCTTCTTGGGCTTGAAACTGCCCATGCCGATGGCGATGATGACGGACTTGGCATGGTACTCACCCTTGGATGAGACCACTACGAGCTCCTCCTCCCCGTTGTTGATCTCCTCGACCTTCTCCTTCTCCTTGATGTCGCAGCCCATGGACTCGGCCTGGGCGTAGAGCTTGTCGGAGAGCTTCCTGGCCTGGATGGTCTCGAAACCGGGGTAGTTGTGGATACCTTTCTCGGGGTACAGGCTTACGAGCTGGCCTCCGACGCGTCCGGAGTCCAGCAGAAGTGTTGTCATCCCTTTGGATCTCGCATATATTCCAGCGGTTAATCCGGCAGGGCCTGCTCCGATGATGACAACGTCGTAATTCATTGTCCCGCTTAATCCCCGTAACCGTATAAAATGGGATAGGTTCAGTCAAGGCTAAAACTGGCTGGCGATAGTATCGGTTTATCTATCGCGAAAGCGTTCTTTACTTCCAGGGATAAGAATGGACAAGGAAGAGCTTTACTCCGAGAAGTTGATGAATCTCATTCTGGACACTATCGACGAGATCATAGTCATACATGACGCGGACCACAACATCATGTGGATGAACCATGCCGGCGAATCCGCATTCGGCATAAGCGTGGACAAGGCTCTGACGATGAAGTGCCATCAGCTGTTCAAGAACAGCATGCCCTGTGCGGACTGCACCGTGGCCAACGTCGTCATCGGCGAACCCACGTCGCCCGTCCGCGAGAAGGTCATACCCACCACCGGGATGACCGTCGCATGCAAGACCGTGCCGTTCATCAGGAACGGGAAGATACAAGTAGTCATCCAGTGCCTACGCCCTGTCGTCAAAGAGGAGTGAAAGCTAAATGACGACCAATACTGTATCCATTCCCGAGCCTGTCGCCAGGCTCATCAAGAGCCCCGAAGCGCACAAGGTTCTCGCTACCGTGTCTCCCGAGGGGGAGCCCCACGCGATAGTCTGCGCCAGCCTCGGCCTGTTCGACGAGCATATCTGCGCCGCCGACGTCTTCATGACCAGGACTGTCATGAACCTTGAGAAGAACCCGACGGCGGAGTTCCTGGTATGGATGGGGAAGGATGCGTATTCCATCAAGGCCACGGTGGCCGACAGAGTCACCGAAGGACCCATCTTCGACAAGATGAGCGCCTCGCTGGAGAAGTTCAACATGACCGTGGAAGCGGTCTACGTCTTCGCCGCGACCGAGATCTGGGACGAGAGCGCCTCCAAAACCGCCGGCGAGAAAGTGATCTGATGGAGCCGCGCCATTACAGGATGCTGGCCATCGTCCTCCTGGTCCTGGGGGCCATCCTGTCAGGACTCGGACTGGTGTTTATCTACGCTCTTCAGATGAACATGGCCGGCGCGATCATGCTGGTCTTCGGATGCGCCATGGCGCTGATATCCCTGCCGACGTTCATGATCCTGATGCTTCTCACTCAGGTCACTGACAGCAAAAAATGATGGGGGTTCGTCCCCCTTCGGGTTTTTTCAGAATTTGGACCTGTCCACTTCGGCGGGCCTGTGCTTGTTGAAGCAGTTCCTGCAGTACACCGGACGGCCCTGAGTGGGCTTGAACGGGACCTCACATTCCTGACCGCAGTCCGTGCAGGTCGCCTTGAAGAACTCCTTGGGCTTCTCTCTATCGTTCCTGTAGCCTCCGTATGCCATGTCTCTCAACCTTCTTGCATTATCAAATGCACAGGATGTGTATCAGGCTGAAAGTATAAAACTATTGAACAGTGAACAAAATAGGACAAAAAGAAGTGTGGCAAAGGGTTGATGACAGGGGTGACCCTGTCTTTGAGGGATCAGATGTCCCTTGTGGCGAGGGCCTTCTTCAGGACGGCGATCTCCTCGTCGGAGAGCGTGATCCCCTTGCCCATCTTGTTCCCATCGGGGGACCATTCCCTGATATCGTACTTGGGCTCCCTTCCGTTCCAGCTTATGAGTCTGAGCTCTTTGGTCCATCCTTTGGTCGATTCCGAGAGAACCGCGATCTTCTCGGTCACTTCGTAGCTAAAGTCTGCGGGCATGGTATCTACTGAGACACCGTAACTATATCATAATATTTAAAATAAAAATAAACGCGCGTAATATAGGGATCCGGGCTCACCAGCCCTTCCCGAAGGCCATCCAGATGGACATGTACACGTTGGCCCAGCGGGGGCGCCTTAGCATGGCATATGCCCCTCTCAATAGAGAATATCCTCTCCTGAACGGCCTCACGGCGTCGATGTAGTCAGCCTCGCCCCATCCCTTGAACGTCTCCAATGCATCCATGAAGTGGCGGTCAAACATAATGTCCTTCCTGACCCATCTTGCGTAGCCGGAAAGATCGCCTCCGGCGATCCCCTCGGCGGCCTTCCTGCCTGATATCAGGGCGGCGCCTATCCCTCCGTAGCAGAGGGGGTTGGCGAGCATGGCCGCATCCCCTACAAGGCAGCAGTTTCCTTCCACGACCCTCCTGTCGGTCCCCGACACTATGTATCTGATGCCGGTCTCCACCGGATCCTCGACGGAATCCCTGCCTACGGCGTATCCCACGGACCTGAGGCCGTCCTTCGAGGGGAAGTCCCATCTGTACGCTCCCGGATATTTCGTGGATACCTCGAAGCATATCGTATCCGAATCGGAGTCTCCCTTCACAAGATTGTTGACGGCTGCGAACCTGACCTCCGGGACGGTGCCGAACACATCCCTGCGGACCCTGGAGAACGCCCCATCCGCACCTATGAGGTACCTGCAATGATAGACGGTGTCCCCGCAGACCGCTGTAATGCCCTCTGGATCGGTCTTCACCGAATCCAACGAGACTTTGACAAACTCCGCACCGCTGCCGTCCCTGAGATCCTTCAGGAGGCGCTCGCGATCGATTATATGGCCCTTGACCGGGATGTCCATGTCGACATCCCCGCATGTGATCCTTATCTTCCTGATTCTGCGGACCCTGCATCCCTCCGGGGCCCCGGACAGGGCGAACAATCTGTCGCTCACCGCCTCCCCGCAGGTCCTGTGGTAGCGGCCGTAGCTGTCCCCGGACATCCTCTCGACGACCACCACGCCCTCGACGCCCAGCCTCCTGAGGTGATACGCGGCGGATGAGCCGGCGAGGCCGGAACCGACTATGAGGACGTTGCAATCTACCATCGCTTCGGTGAATACTCTCCGTTTATAAATTGAAAATGGGATTCTTTTTCATGAATACGAAGCAAGAGATCGTTGATGCCATGAACGGCGAGGGAGACACATCCCCTCCAGCCCTCTTCACTCAGACAGGGACCGTGTCGATGATGGCGGCATGCGGCTGTCCTTGGCCCGATTCGATCTTCGACCGTGACAAGCTGATCAGGCTGGCCCTCCAGCCCCACGAGCTCTTCGGCTTCGCCACCGTGAGGATCCCCTTCGACATCACCGCCGAGGCCACCGTCCTCGGATGCGGCACCGATAAGGGCGACGGCTTCAGGCAGCCCGCTGTCATCACGTCCCCTTACGACACCGGGGAGGTCCTCGATCCCCCGGACTTCATGTCCGTGGACGAGTTCCTGGCCTCCGGAAGGGTCGCGATGCACATAGATGCCGCTGAGAAGATCTCCAAGGAGCATCCGGACCTGTTCCTCACTGCATCCATGGTCGGACCGATGTCGGTCGCAAGCTATCTGACCGGCATGGAGAACTTCATGATGGGCATGTTCATGAACCCCGATTCCGCCAAGGCCTGGATCGAGAAGATGCTTCCGTACCAATGCGCATACGCCAAGGCGCTGTCTGAACACGTGGACAACGTGTTCGTCATAACCGAGGGCTCGGAGGACACCATGGCCCCCGACCAGTTCGACGAGTTCGTCACGCCCTACGAGACCAGGCTGCTGTCCGGCATCAGGGAATCGTTCTCTACCGTCCACACATGCGGGACCACGGACAACGTCCTGGAGAAGCTGGCATCGCTGGGCGGCACTGCGCTGTCCGTGGAGGCGTCCAGGGACCCCCAGGGTGTGTTCGACCGCGTTTCGGACAAGGTGAAGCTCATAGGCGGCGTGGACCCGATAAACGGGCTCCTGCGCGGCAACCCGGCGGACATCGTCGCATCCGCCAAGATGTTCGCCGAGATCGGATACCCTGTCGTGGGACCGGAGTGCGGCATACCGCCGCAAACCTCGGACGAGTGCCTGATGGCCCTCGCCAAGTACAGGGAGATGTGAAAGTGGATTTCGATAGAGCGATACAGGAGAGACATTCCGTAAGGCAGTACACCGATCGGCCGATCGAGGGGGATGTCCTAGAGAGGCTGCAGGCGGAGATCGCGAAGGTCAACGAGGAGAGCGGGCTGAAGGTGCAGCTGTTCCTCAACGAGCCGAAGGCCTTCGGCGGCATGATGCTCAAGGGACTGATGAAGTTCAAGAACGCAGTGAACTACATCTCGATGATCGGGCCCAAGTCGGACGACCTGGATGTCAAGGCGGGATACTACGGGGAGCACCTGGTACTGTTCGCTCAGACGCTGGGGCTCAGGACCTGCTGGGCGATGATGGCCAAGAAGAAGGAGTCCGAGAGATCGTCCGATGACGGGGACAGGACCGTGATCAGCATCTCCATCGGTTACGGGGAGAATGATGGTGCGCCCCACAGGAGCAAGCCTATCGGCGAGTTCGCAGATATTGAGGGCGCTCCCGAATGGTTCGTCAGAGGGGTGGAATGCGCCATGCTTGCCCCAACCGGAATCAACAAGCAGGGATTCAGATTCGAGAGGGACGGCGATAAGGTCAGGATAGTGACCGGCAGCAGCACCCTGCAGATGATCGACAGGGGCATCGTCATGTACCATTTCGAATACGGTGCCGGCAAGGAGAACTTCACCTGGGTCGACTGAACGTCAACCCGAAACCCCTTCCATTGTTCTAGAGCCTTAGCTGACCGAGATATGGTAATAATAAATGGCGAACAGGGAGGGATTCGAACCCTCGGCTTGCAGCTTAGGAGGCTGCCGCCATATCCAAGCTAGGCCACCTGTCCGTTGGATGCCACTATATGGGAGCCACATAAAAGGATTTTGGTAGTGCAACTTTGCTTGTCCCTTCAGGAGAACGGTATCGATACCCACGAGTTCCTCAGGTCGACGGTGAAGGAATATTCGTCGATGAACTGCAGCATGCGATCGACATATCCGGTGGGGATGAGGAGCGGCGTTATCGCTGCCACCATATGGTGACCTTCCGCGACCTCGTACTTGGTGCAGTTGAGGTATATGTCGTAATCGTACCAGTCGCTGTCAAGTTCGGTACGCTCTGCACAGGTCTCCGGATCCTTCGTGGAGGTGGGGTTGTACAGGTCAGCGTACCCGTAGGTCACCAATTTGGCCTTACCCTTCATGGTCTCGAAGTTCAGTATGTCGTAGTTGCCGAGGCCTCCTCCTACCCAGGATGCAGCCTCCTTCACCGTGACCTTTCCGGCCTCATCGAGGACGTAATCGACGAATTCGAACTCCTTCTCGGATACATCGAACAGATAGACCGAGACAGGGAGCATCTCCCTTCCCAGGTCGTCCGTTTTGATACGTAGATGGAATATGCCTCTGCCGTCGACCGTGCCCGTATCCTCGATGTCCATCAGGTACGTGCCGTAATCCAGATCCACGATCTGCTCCGCACGGCTCACTGCCCCGTAGTCCAGATCGGATTTGGCCAGCGTTACGGTATCGGACGGGAATCTGTATTCCTTCATCTCCCCGTCGCCCCAGCCGTCGACGGACGTCCAGGATATGCAGTCGGCCGATTGCATCAGTATGTCGGGCATCTCCTCCACCTTGTTGTCGGCACTGAAGAGATAGTGGGAGAACCATCTGTTCACGACGGCGGAGCTCATCTCTCTGCCGATCATCAGATCGTAGCTGCCGGTCCCGCTGGACAGGTAGTCGTGACCGCCCTGATGGAGTATGACCTTGACATCCATGCCCGCGTCGACGAACCTCATGTATGTTATGTAGGCGCAGTCCGCCACGACGTTGTAGTCTTTGAGGCCGTGGCAGATCATTACGGCGGTGTCGCTCGGGATCACTTCGGCGACCGCCCTCCTGGCCCACTCGGAGTTGTAATCCCCGTTGTTGGCCTTCTCGAGCTCCTTGACCTTCCCCCAGTACGCCAGATGGGTGTCCTTGACCCTCTCCCATTCCTCCTCGTCCATGATGGCGGAACCGGTCTCCGATGTGTAGAATGCGAGATACGATTCGCCAGGGTACATGGCGCAGCCCTGGGAATTGACGTAGTTGTACATGGATTCCATACCGGAGTACTCGTAGACTGCCTTCAGGTTGTCTATGCCCATCGCTGCCAGTGCTATGCATGAGCATCCGGCGTAGGACCTTCCGAGCATGCCCACATCGCCGCTGCACCAATCTGCTTTGATGGCGATGTTGCTAGTCCTGTCGGTGTATGCGACGGCATCGCCGGCGAACCATTCCACAATGCTCCTGTACGCCTCCATCTCGACATCGGTCTGACAGGTCTGTATGCCGTCGGAACCGTATGTCCCGATCCCCGATGCCGTGGCGAACGCGTAGCCGCGCACGAGGAGGTCGTCCAAGGCGTCCAGCCTCTCGAAGGCCATCATCTCTCCCCTGACATCCTCGTAGTACCATTCGGATTGCTCTGAGGCGAGGGCGTGCTCCATGGGATCCGCGGTCCCTGACTGCTTGCGCGGCTCGGGACTGTCGTACATCCTGTCTATGTCGAAATCGGAGCTCTCGAAATCATACACCGCCTCCCCGGTGCCTGCGGAATAGACCCTGGCCTCGAAGATGACGGGTGCCTTGTACTTCCCCTCCATCGCGGACCTCGGGACCTGTAGGAACACCTTGACCAGATCCATCTCACCGTCGAGGTCGGTGTCGTGCTCCGACTCGACATAGACGCAGAAGCGCATTATGGTGCTGTCTGCGTTGGTGTAGCCTTCGGTCTTGCCGTCGGTGAATTCGAATATCGGCGCCGCCAGGCCGTTCGCGATCAGCGGAGTGCCTTCTGCGATCGCGCTCTTAAGCGGTCCGGCCTCCCCGATCATGGTCTTGAGGTCCTTCACTGAAGCTTTGGAATCGGGATCGCCTTTGCAATCGATGCCGCATGCCCCGACCATGTTGTCCCAATTTATCGGGTAGTCGCCCAGAAGGGTCTCGGAGACGCCGGCGTTCAGCAATGCGAAATGGGTCGCGGTACGGACCGTCAGATCATCCGTGTATTTCGCAAGGGTCTCGGCCGCGTCCGGATTGTACGATTCCATGTAGGACCAGGTCAGATCCCGGTCGCCCTCATCATATGTCAGATGTGATGCCGCCAATGCCAGAAGGATGGCTACAATGGCGATTGCTACGATCTTCCGATTGGTCATGGATATCGTGCTTAACGATTGAATGGGTAACTGGATGTTAAACTATTGTCCGTTAAAACTGTGTCTCATTATAAGCTACTAATATCGTGAAAACTGTCCGCTCTATGCAGTCAGCTCCTCACCTTTATGCTCTGAGTAGGGATGGGCCCCCGGTCGCCCGGGGGTAAAATGGGTGATGCACTCTCGGCCATGCGGCCGAGTTAAGTCGTTTTTTGGGATGGACTGCGCCTTTTTCAGGCAATTATGACATTTACTGAACAATACATAAACATATAGCTGTAATGCTTGTAACTTTTGTCATGATTGTTACTTTTGTAAATTACGTTATCAATGTTATTAAATAGGCGGATACCGGTATGGATGGTGGGGATGCGCTCTGCAGTCTGGTCGTAAACAGAGGATAATGATCGCTTGCGTGACGTTCGAGACAACGAAAGTCACAGACCCTATCCTCTTCTACGAAATCAACAAGGCCCACATCATCCACTATGTGCGGGATCCTACCAGCCAGAGTGCCAGTGTTTACCTGGAGTTCTATGACCGTGTCAAGGAGATTATCGAAGAAAAGTCCCCTCGCCACGTCGACATTGTTGAACATATCGAGAAGGTCTCAGATTTCTCGCTCATGCTCAAGACGGTGCTCGGCATCATCCAAAGCGAACATGATGCCGCGAGCGCCTCAGGAGAGAAGTGCGAGATCTATGTGAACGTCTCCTCCGGAGGATCAGAATATGCCGCAGCTGCGGCAATCGCTTCCATGATGGTCCCCGGGACGATACCGTTCTCCGTCGGAACCAAGGAATACACCGTGGACACCGAAGGTGTCAGAAAAAACTACTTCATCGATGGCAAACCAGTAGGTCTTACCAAGTCCACTTATGATCCGAGACAGCTCCCTAGCTATTCCATCCAGATTCCAGAAGAGCGTCTCGTCCGCGGACTGAGGATCCTGGACCAGAGAAACAACAGCAGACAGTCCGTAACGAGCGGGAAGATGATCGCCGCTCTGAAGGATGCTGAGGTCTGGCACAGGGATACGGAGACGAGCGACCCCAACCGCAAGTCCACCCAGCGCCAGACCGAGGCCGTCTATTATCAGAGGGACTTCATCGGCAAGTGGCTCGACAAGGGCTGGATCGAGAAGGATGACCTCAACTCCAGATACGTCCTCACCGATGAGGGCCGCAACATCATCAATACGTTCTACGTCGAGTGATCCTGCCACTTTTTGGATTGTTCCTTCAGCATCTATTCCGTTCACGCTACGCACTCGTCCCTATAATAATAAAAATAACATAATTTACAAACATTACAACAATTACAATTAATTGTTATTATACCACTACCGCCATAGTAGTATTGCAGCCCCCAAGACTGCAGGTGAAAAACATGGCAAACTACAAGCAGACCCTACTCTCCCCCCTTCCTGCAAGCAGGATCAGGGAGCAGAACTACATGAAGTACGACAAATACGGATGCCGTATCGACCGTGATAGGAAAAGAGAGATGAACACCATACTGGCGTTCTTCGACTGATGGATGGATCAAACTTGTTGAAAATCAACCGATAAAAAGATTGGAAAAGAGTTTTGGGGGAGTTGGGGTGGAAACCCCAACATCACTCTTTCTTAGCGGCGTCCCAGACCTGGATGAACTCGACACGTCCGACACCGAAGGCGGCCCTGAGGTCGGCTACGACCCTGTATTTGGCGATCGCCCAGTTGTTGTCGAACTTGCAGACCTCTGCCTCGGTGACGACGACCTTGTCGTCGGAGACAGCGACCTCGAATCCCTCGGAGGTTCCGATGGTGAGCTCGATGATGGCCTTTGCCTTTGCTTCGGGCTCGGTGATCTCTTCAGTGACGGTGAAGACGTACTTGAGGTCGTGGCCGGCGAGCTGGTTGTTGAAGTCGACCTTGACACGTCCGGCTGCGACGGACATGACAACTCCGGTCCTGTTTCCGAGGGAGACGGTGAGTCCGGGGTAGGGGTTGATCTCCTGCTTGTAGAACTCCTTGAGGGGGTGGAGCTCGATGAGCTTGGGGTTCCTTGCACCGGCTGCCTTCTCGCAGGGGATGGTGACTGTGGTCTCCTTTCCGATCTCAGCGGACTCGATGGCTGCCTCGAGGTCGGGGAAGAGAGTCTTGGATCCGAAGAGGAATGCCATAGGGGCGTAGGTCATCTTCTCGTTGAAGATTCCGGCCTCTTTGGCTGCATCTGCGTCTGTAGTGTCATAGAGCCTCTCGTCGACATCGGCGAGGTATGCCTTGTAGGTAAGGCGAACGAGCTTCTTTGCGTCTGCCATGATATTCACCGTGAATGGTAATTAACTATCTGCGCCCATTACCTCTTTTAATATAAAACTATGGTGCGGTAAAGAAACGTCTATGAAGATGCTGGCAACACCGCATGGCAGAGTGCATCTGGCCCATATCCATCCATCAGTATGGCCGTCGGAATCGCTGTTTATAGGCATCTGGAAGATCATCTGATACAGGGCCAGCGTTCGGAATAAAGTCGTGCAAAGACATATAAACAACATGCTTATTCTCTGCTTTACTAACGCCGTCTTTGCATAGCCCGGTAGTGCGGCTGACTTGTAATCAGCAGGTCCTGAGTTCGAATCTCAGAGACGGCTCCACTCTACTTATCACTATAATATCTGGCCTGATTGGTCTGAAATCGTTGAACCGATACTCTACATGAGCAATCTCTGAGTGCATTTCGATGATTATGAGAACTAATACAAGCACTCATCTCGATTCGATTGTACGCATTAGAATTCCCGAAGTAGAAAGAATCCATGATGGTGAGGGTCAATAAAACCTAGCCAGACTGAAACGAGCAGCGCCACGAATGCTCCAATAGATATCTAGAATGTAGAAAGGAAGGTTATGTGTCATAACCCCTCCCCATTCGGGGAGGGGTAAATCGTTTTGCAGGTTATTGGTTGCTTTAGACGCTCAGTTCATTCTCTTACTCAGCTCCTGTTGAGCCTGAGGAAGAGGATGACCGCCATCAGGGCGATGAGGATGACCAGGACGAG
>JAEEOP010000037.1 GCA_016284295.1 Methanomassiliicoccaceae archaeon
GGCGATCAACATCCTCCTCAAGGGGTTGACTGGCAACCCCGTTCCCGCAAGGGACGAATCGCCTACCGCATGAGCGGACAGGCACGTACCTGGGCGGTCTATTCTGTCATCCAGACAGGATCGAACTGTCCAAGTCAAGTTCAGGCAACAATTATGAACGCAGTCCCCATTCCTCAATGCATGATGGACCTCGTATCAGCCGATGACGATAGGATGTATCAGGTTTCGTTGCTGCAGGCGTTGGCCACAGGCGACTATCACGGCCTTGCAAGCATGGATGAGCTCAAGGAGCACGGCGATACGGGGATCGGGACGTTCGACCGCCTGGACGGGGAGATGATCATGTTGGACGGCTCTGTCTTCAAGGCATCCGGAGACGGGTCGGTGCAAGAGGTCCGCGAGGACACTTCGCCCTTCGCCTGCGTCGGACGTTTCCGCTGCGATAGTTCCGTCAGGATATCAGCAGATTCGTTCGCAGATATGACCGCTGGACTCGACCGTTCCATCCATGACAGAAGGAACATGGTCCACATGCTCAGGATCGATGCGGTGTTCGATTCCGTCGAGATACGCAGCGTCCCCGGACAGTCGGAGCCCTATAAACCCCTTGCGAAGACCCTGGCGGAGCAGCAAAGGGTCTGGACGCATCGGGACATCTGCGGTACCGCCATAGGCATCTACTGCCCTTCGTACCTCAGGACGGTCAACAACAGCGGCTGGCATCTCCACTTCATCTCGGATGACAGGCACATAGGCGGGCACATCCTCGACCTCTCCTTATCCGATGCGGAATGCAGGCTTTGCCGTTTCAGAGGTCTGGAGATTAGACTCCCGGATAACGACCGCTTCAGCTCCCTCGACCTTTCCGACGATATGAGGGATGACATCCGCAAGATCGAAGGGAATCAGTGAAAACCCGATTGTTCGGGCGAAGAATGATAATGAAAGAGTTTTGGACCGGTCACTCGCATAAAGTGGGCGGCAGCCCCCGGTATTTCCTAAGGGGAAGTAACGGACGTGAGTAAGGAACATCACGGAGTTCCCGTATCCCTCTCGCCAGGGTCCAGACCGGTACTCTGATCCCGGGCATCAGAGCTCCGACAGCCTGGTCATCTCCCGCGATGCGTCCTCATGTGCTCCGCGATGGAGCGTATGGTGTCCCTGTCCACATCTTCAGGGCTCAGATGCTCTAGTCCGTACCTCTTCCTGATGGACTCCAGCCTGGAATCCAGCTCCGACCGGTCGTCCTGGGGGCCCATGAGGGAATCCAGGGTGGTCTGGCTTGAATCGGCCTTTGAGAGATTGTACACGCTGATCCCGATGCGCCTGACGGAACGGAACGGTATGGTGTCGAACAGGGCCATGGCGACCTCATGAATGTCCATGGCATCCTTGCACCCCTTCGCGGTCCTGTTGGCGGAGAATTGGGACCTGTCGCTGTATGCACCTATCACGAACACCCCGCCACCGTACCTGTTGTGCTCCGCAAGCTTGTTCGCTATGTCCACGCAGATCAGGAACATCACGTCGGACAGCAGCCAGTAGTCGTCTACATCGGACAGGAACGTCATGCTCCTGCTGATGGACCTGGAATCCTCCGGGTTGTGCGGGGTCACAACCCTGTCGTCAATGCCGTCGCAGAGGTCCAGTATCCTCTGAGCCTGAGATCCTAGGAGATTCGCGGCTACGGACCTGTTCTCGCGGACGTCGCCCACGGTACGGATCCCTGCCTGGTAGAGCTTCTCCGCGGTCCTGGGGCCTATGGAATTGACCTCGGAGACGCCGCGGTCCTCCATGAGGTCTATGAAGTCCTGTCTGGAGAGGATCTCGAAGTACCCGTTGGGCTTCATCTCCTCGCTTCCGGTCTTGGCGGACACCATGTTGTATCCGAGGCCGACCGAGCATCCCATGCCCATCTCCTCCCTCACGCGCCTCTGTATCTCATGGGCGAAGCGCCTGGCCTCGTCGATGCTGCCGGCGGTGTGGGTGACATCCAGATACGCCTCGTCCAGCATCACCGGCTGCATGAGGTCGGTGTATTCAGACCATAATCTGTGGAGCTCCTCTGATACCGCGCGGTATTTCCTCAGGTCGCCGTTGATGAAGGCGCCGTCCGGGCACATCATCTTGGCCTCGGCCACGGACATTCCGGAATGCAGGCCGATCTCGCGCGCCGGATAGTTGCAGGTGCCTACGACCTGGATCTGGTCCGATGGGGACAGGACTATCACCGGTCTGTCCCTGAGCGAGGGGTCGTCCCTCATCTCGACGGATGCGTAGTAGCAGTCCATGTCCACGTGGATTATTATGCGGTCCAGGATAAGCCTCCGCAAGCTGGTATCGCATGGCATCAGATAATGGTGATGCTCCCGATACGGGGGCCTGAAAGTTTTACCGCATGGCAATGAAATGCATACGTGGGAGAGGACTGCGTCAATGTGATACCGATAGGTTCGCTGAGAACCTGAGACGCGGACCTGCAGCTCCGCCACACCGAAGATAACAGGCCGACGGATGAGGAGTGCAGAGACGACTTGCGGTCTGATAGGATATAATGCGGAAATCGCCCAAATCTATGATATCGAATCCCATCTTGAATCCAGATACGAAATCTATCTACATCCTCCGAGCGTCAATACGCACAGACATCGAATGAAATGGGTTGCCCATACGAAGTTTACAGTTTCAGACCGGGGAAGATCATCAACCGTCCTAGCGAAAACATGACTGTCGATTATGACCACCGGAATCAATTATAGTAACACGATATAATAATTAGTAATACTAAAAGGAACATGAATCTCGCGGATAACGACGCTTGGAACCCAAAAACAGGAAAAAACGCAGATATTTAGGGAACGGTCGAAATAAGTGCTGTTAATACACCCCCGACAGATAGGAACGTGCTAATACAACATTAGATTCCTGGGGTTCAGAGGCATATCATGTCGAAGAAGGTACTGATCCTATCAGGGAGCCCCCGCAAGAAGGGCAACTCCGACACATTGTGCGATGAGTTCATGCGCGGCGCGCTGGAAGCCGGCAACCAGGTGGAGAAGATCCGCGTATCCGAGAAGAAGATCGGATACTGCACCGGATGCTACCACTGCCAGGATTCCGGCGGAGTATGCGCCATAAAGGATGATATGAACGAGATCCTGCAGAAGATGATCGACGCGGACGTCATCGTCCTCGCCAGCCCCGTCTACTTCTACTCGGTGGACGCTCAGCTGAAGACCGTCATCGACAGGACCGTGGCCAGATGGCTGGAGGTCAAGGACAAGGAGTTCTACTACATCGTGACCTGCGCTGAAGAGGGCAGGGAATCCACCGAGCGCATCATCGAATGCTTCCGCGGATATGCGGACTGCGTCGAGGGGGCCAAGGAGATGGGCATCGTCTACGGCACGGGGCTCTACGAGAAGGGCGATGTTATCGACTCCCCCCAGCTGAAGGAAGCCTATGAGATGGGCCTGAGCGTGCACTGAGCACGTCCGACATATCGATTCGGACGGTCATGAAAAGGCCGTCCGACCCTTCCGACATGCCGAACATTCCTCCCTAACCCTTAAATCAGTGAATGAGTGGAATCAAACGGAGACAATCATGTTGGAGATAGTGGACGCCAGGAATGACGCTGAGCATATGTCCATGGTGCAGGACCTGATCAGCGGAAGCCTTGACGAAGACCTGTCAGGATTCCGTCCGACTTACGACGGTGTGCTCCTTGCCCTGGACGACGGCAGACCTGCAGGGTTCGTATGCTTCGACATGGATGATGTTTGCAAGATCCGGGCGCTCTATACTGCTGACGGCTCCCCGGAGGACACATCGGAGAGGCTGCTCTCCGCCACGATATCCATGGCGCAGTACAACGGCGCCTCCGGCGTGCACATAGAATCCTCCGATTCCGGGGACAGGCACGACAGCGTATGCAGGCGCATGGGATTCTACGAGACCGATACCTGCCCATGCTGCCAGAGATCGGGTTCGATCTGCCTGAACATGAATTTCTGAGCAGAACACCTATTTCCAGTACGTCCGAATCTATGCTGGCTAGAATCCGTTATATGAATTTTACCATTAGATATAACTTCATTATTTTACTAATGAAACCTTAATTACAAGAAGCATAATCGAGGATTCGATCGGGTCGTTCCGAATCGCTACCCAGACGTCTGCTTGGTGATGATGTATTGTCAGACGTCCGATTAAGGACGAAACGGTCCGGTCCCGAAGGACCGACGGACAGAAAGCGCTGGTCGAAATTGCTGACCTGCCTGTCGGCCCTCGGGATCGTAACACCTTCTTCGTCTTCTGTGATTGCCTGGTTTTTCATCGGTCCACGGAGGCTGATCCGGATACCGGTTCCGCCCGTTTCCGGAGAGCCGATCAGAGTCCGCATCAAAATTGCAAAAAACCACCGATTTTCGTCAAAATCCATAGTTTCCAAGAAAACAGAAAGACTAGCCAGCATCAAAAAACAGAATCCCGTCCAAAGAGTCACTCTAACCCGACCTCGCCACTTTGTGACTGCTGAACGAAGCCTGGCCCATTTGCCACTTGCGGTTTTGCATAGCGTCCGCTGCACGATGCTTCGATGATCGCGGTCCCGAATGTGTGTTTTCAGGCCGGAATTAC
>JAEEOP010000038.1 GCA_016284295.1 Methanomassiliicoccaceae archaeon
CGTCGGCATCGTTGATCTGCTCCTGTGCAAGAACAGCGACTCCGGCGAATGCCATCGCGAGGACCGCGAGCACTGCCAAAAACTTAGTCGTTTTTGCATTCATTCAAATTTCTCCTTTTTTGCATAGCTACTCGGCCTCTGAACCGGGTAACCCTCCAGAACACTGGAAGGAGATGTCGAAAATCCTCAGCCCATACTTCCGGATCCCATCACCCTAACGATGGACCCGGGGGCCTTTTGCTATCGGCGTCACATCTATCTACGCCCGTAGGCCCCTTATTTCCTCAAAGGCGATGATAGACGTGACGGATGTTCTATCCTTGGAACCGTATTAAAGGGGTCAAAAAGTTAGATGAAAAATATCAGCTGCACGGTGCACACGCTATTACACCTTTTGTGTTACAATATGTACGCACATTATGATTGCGTCATTATTGTTCAGCATTAATATGAATCTAACAATCATAGACTTCCTATGAATCTGGATTGTACTCAAACCTGTCTGTCTTAACCAGACTTAAAACTTCATGCGAATTTGATGTGTGTATGGCATATAGGCTTCAATCTGACAGCACCAATCCTGTAGGGAGTCCAAGGGTGGGGGGCGACCGCACCACCATACCCATAGGCGCAAGCCTAGACGCCCGCAGCAACGTCAACAAAGAGCCGAACTCCTTCGACGAACTCCCTCCGGACGTGCAGAAGATCCTGGCCGACCGCAGGAAGCTCAAGTCCGAGAACCGCACGCTAATGGACGCCCTGGAAGGGAAGTACGTCCTGAGCCTGATCCTCTACCTTGACAAGATGTCCCCGGTGCTGAAAAGCGATGTTTACAACGACATCTCCCGCAGCAGCGGGATGGCCACGAAGCTCGAGGACCTGGAGAATCTGGGGATAATCAAGATATTCCACACCGCCAGGACGATCTCCAACGTCATCGTCATGACCGACAAGGGCCGCGAGGCCGCCGAGAAGATCAAGGAACTCATCGACATCGTGGAGTCCTGAAGGGCCACCTTCTCATCAAATTCAGGATCGCTCACTTTTGCAGGCATCCCGGCACACACATTGCATCGCCGACCGCCCCCTACATATCTGGCTGGCCATCCGACACATCAGTCAGAAATTCAGACTGTCGGCAGTCCTGCCCGGAACTAGCCGGTCCGTAGTACGACAATACGTCATGGCCAGCGGTCGGCAACGCTTTAATAGCGGCCCGGATTTCGCGCGGGTTTATGAACAAATCAACGGGGTTCACCCCCAATGCATTGACCCTGGTGACGATACTGCTGTCTTCCATGGTCATCCTGATGGGCGCCGCCGCGGTCGCCCCGGCCCTGAACTACATAGGGCAGGAGTTCGGCATAGACGACGGTTCAATGACCGCCCTGATCATCGCCTTGCCCGCCCTGTCGGTGGCGGTGTTCGGTTTCCTCATGGGTTTCCTCGCCGACCGCTTCGGGAAGGCGAAGATTCTGCTGCTCTCACTCATCATCTTCACGGCAATGGGTGTGCTGCCGTTCTTCCTGCATGACTTCACGCAGATCCTCATTTGCCGTTTCCTCCTCGGAATAGGGCTTACGGGAATATCGTCCACCAGCACCGCCCTCATCGGGGAGTACTGGAGCGGCAGGGACCGTGTCAAGGTCATCGGATACCAGTCGGCCGCCATAGGGGTCGGTACACTGATCCTGGAGACCATCGGAGGTAGCCTCGCCGACATCGGATGGAACTACCCCTTCCTGATCTATCTGATAGGCGCAGTGATCATAGTCACTGCCCTGTTCTCGGTCAGGGAGCCCGCGCATAACGGCGCGGGCATGGACGATGCGGCGGAAGCGGACATCCCCGGCAGGGGCCGCAAGATCGCCTTCTGCTATTTCGCGGTGTTCGCGGAGATGTTCCTGATGTTCTCCATGCCCACGAACTTCTCCTACTACATACCCCAGATCTCCGAGGAGCTGGTGAGCTCCGCCGGCCTTCTGGCGGGAGTGCTCCTGGGGATTACGGGTGTCGCCCAGGCCGGTTTCAGCCTGGTATACAGCCGTTCCGCGGCCAAGCTCAGCGAAGGGATGGCCTACACCTACGCCTTCCTGATGATGGCCGTCGGTATGGTCCTCATGTACGTCCCCGGGATGCTCGAAGACACCACACTGATCCTGGCGGTGCTGGTGATCAGCATGGTCCTCGTGGGATTCAGCCTTGGGCTGCTGATGCCCACCGTCATCGGAGCGCTCTCTAGGCTCTCCACGGCCAGGACCTCAGGGAAGGTCATGGGAGGGTATGCGGTTTTCCTGAACATCGCGACGTTCTCATCCGGTATCATCATCCCCGCGGTATACGTGGCGCTCGGATCCAGGTACATGAACGTGTTCGGGATGCTGGCCGCCGTAGCATTCGTCCTGTTCCTCGTCCTCCTGGTCAAAGGACTCCTCGAGAAGAGAAGATCCGGAACGACGGAATCCGCCACCGTCCTCACTGAGACTGTGAAGGCCGAGAGGCCCATTTCAGATGACTTCAGCATGTACTCCACCATCCTGGTCCCCACCGACGGGTCGGAGAACAGCAACTTCGCCGTCAACAATGCGATAAACATCGCGAAGAAGAACAGATCTTCGATCACAGCCATGTTCGTGATCGATGTGGAGAGGTATGCCGGATTGAGCGAAGGGATGTTCGTGGCCGAGAAGATGAGGGAGGCCGGTTTGGAGACATCCAAGGACGCCCTCGACTACGTCGTTGGGCTCGCCAGGGAGAACGGGATAGACGTCACTACGAAGGTCGTGTTCGGACGTCCGGCCGAGGAGATCGTCAACGAATCCAGGAACGCGGACCTCGTCGTCTGCGGATCGCTGGGACGCACCAACCTCAACAGGGCTCTGATGGGCTCCGTAGCGGAGACCGTGGTCAGGATGGCGTACTGCCCCGTGCTGGTCTGCCGCAAGACATCGGAATGATCCCTGCGGGGATCATTCCACCTTCAAACTCTTCGGATGCTGCGGTTCTTCCGCAGCATCCGAGGGAACTTAACGATGTTTTTATTACCGCATATGATACAGATTCTAAGGTGTCTGAATGAGTGACAGAGATATCATTTTGGAAGCCATGAAGAAGGCCGGAGAGCCCCTCAACGCCGGAAAGGTGGCAGAGCTCACAGGTCTCGACAGGAAAGCGGTGGACAAGGCGTTCGCCGAGATGAAGAAGGACGGTACCATCGTCTCACCTGTCAGGTGCAAGTGGGAACCCGCCGACAAATGAGCAGTGGTCAGATGAAGATCCAAGCCGTGAGGCTGTACGAGAAAGGGTTCATGACGCAGGGCTTCGCCATGGGCGGAGAGGAGGGCCCGGAGGCCTTCGACCCTGCGGTCAAATACCGCTCCAGCCTCCAGAACTACGTCATCGACACGGGCGACGAGGTCATCCTCGTCGACACCGGGATGCCATTGGAGACCCCCGATGCGGTCCCCGATGACAAGACGGTCATCTACATGGGCAGCAGGGTGGAGGACTACGTCTCGTCCCTGAAGGACCTGGGCTACACGCCCGACCAGGTAACTCGCATCCTGATCACGCACAAGCACGACGACCACACCGGGGAGATCCGCAGCTTCCCCAACGCCAAGGTGTACATATCCCCGGAGGACGCGGATGCGCTGGAACTCACCGGGGACAACATCATCAGGGTGTCGTACAGCGACGGCCCGTACCACAACTTCCCCGCCTGCACCAAGATCAGGGACGGCATCTATCTGATAGAGGCCAAGGGCCACACCAAGGGCAACAGCATCGTCGTCGCAGAGAATGACGGCGTCTACTACATGATGCACGGCGACATCACCTACACCGACGAGGCGCTCTACGCCAACAAGCTGTCCGTCGTCTACGAGGACAGGGCCGCCGCCAGGGAGACCCTGGACAGGATCCGCGAGTTCATATCCAAGAACCCCACGGTGTACCTCTCCACGCATACCCCCCTCGGCCCCGAGAACCTGGAGAACAGGAAGATCATCGACCTCGCCAACCCACCGGAGTCCATCCCCGTCGGGGAGATCGTCTACAAGACGGCCACCGGCAAGTACATCTGCTCCATATGCGGGTACGTGTACGACCCTGCGGTCGGGGACCCCAAGAACGGTATCCCTCCGGGGACCGCCTTCGAGGACCTGCCGGACGATTGGCACTGCCCCAGGTGCAAGAACGACAAGACCAAGTTCAACAGGGCCTGACCATCCAAACGATGCCTCCGGGCATCTTCCTTCTTTTACTTCATCACATACCCTTCCCGTAGTACCATCGGACAGCGGTAAATATCAGCAGACGGATAGTCGGATGATTAATCCATGCAGAGGATATCCGTAACATTCCTGGCCACCTCGAACCAGATCGACATGATGACGCAAGCCGCATCCAGATACGACTTCATAGGATTGGATGCGTACAACCTGGCGAGGCTCACACTGGATGAAGCGGTCTCCGAGATTAGGCAGCATGACAGCCCGGACCTGCTGGTCATCACCATGCCGAGCGTGGCGGATTTCGATCTGTTCAGGAACGGGGTGGAATCCATCGGCGCCAGGACCATCCTCTCAGTTGGCAAGGACCCCAGGCTCTGGATGCTCAACACCGTGGACAAGGAACTGGCCAAGGGAGCTTACGAATACATCTCCAACAGCGGACAGGAGAACTACGACCGCCTGATGGATTACCTTCTGAACAGACTGTTCTCATACGATGTGGAAATCAGACCCCACATCGAGGTCCCATGGCACGGGTTGGTCGATCTGAATTCCAACACCGTCCATCAGGACATGGACTCATACAGGAAGGAGTACGGATGGGACGATTCCAGACCGTCGGTGGGAATCACCCTCTCCCGCGAGGCCTGGGCGGCTGACAACCTCGGCATGAGGAGATTCCTCTTCAAGAGCCTCGAAAACGCAGGGATGAACGTGGTGTGCCTTATGAGCAAGCCCAAGGACGACCCATCCCTCGGCGCCTGGGGATTCGCATCCTCGTTCTACCATATGCTCACACAGGACGGAAGACCTCTGATAGACTCCTTCATAATCAACTCGTACATGCTGGACGAGAGGATCGACACCGGCGAAGGATCCGTCACGCTGGGGGAGCTGTTCAGACAGCTCAACATACCCGTCTTCTGCCCGATGGAGCTCCGCGGCATGACCTACGACGACTGGGTAACATCCAACGGCATCGGTTCCCTCGAAACTACCAGGATCACGGTCCCCGAGATCAGAGGATACATCGAACCCATACCGATGAGCGTGATGATCGAGGAATCCACGCTCTCGGACTACGCCCCCATAGAGGAAAGATGCAGGAAGATAGCGTCCAGGATCCGCAGCAGGACCATGCTCGGGTACAAGGCGAACAAGGACAAGAGACTGGCGATCATGCTCAACATAGGCCCCTGCTCCACCGTGGAGGCCACATTGGGCCTCGCCCATGACCTGGATTCCATGGAGAGCACAGTGAGGATACTACGCCGTCTGAAGTATGAAGGGTACGATGTCGAAGTCCCAGAATCGGGAGAGGCGCTAAGGGACATGTTCCTGCAGAAGCGCGCCTACCCGGAGTTCAGATGGACATCGGTGGACGACACCGTGGATTCCAAGGGGTCCGTCTACGAGATGGATGCCGACGAGTACCGCAGGATGTTCGATTCGCTGGACCGGAAGAACCGCGACGATGTCGTCAGGGTCTGGGGCGAGCCTCCCGGAGAGGGGATGCTCCACGACGGAAGGATCATCATTGCCGGCCTGAGGTTCGGCAACGCGCTGGTCATGATACAGCCCAAGCGCGGATGCGTCGGAAGGGAATGCAGCGGGAAGTACTGCAAGGTCCTCACCGACCCTATATGCCCGCCGAACCACCACTATCTTGCGACCTATCTGTACCTGGACAGGATCTGGAAGGCGGATGCGTACATCGGCATCGGCTCCCACGGATCCCTGGAGGGACTGCCCGGGAAGAGGAACGGGCTGTCGGGGACATGCTATCCCGACATCTGCATCGGATCCATGCCGAACCTGTACGTGTTCGATGCGTGCGACCTCGTCCACGCCAGCATAGCGAAGCGCAGGGCGCACGCCACGATGTTCGGGCACATGCCTTCGGTATCGTCCAAGCTCAGGATGGACGAGGGCCTCAGGAGGCTCTCAGACGTTCTCGGTTCCTTCAACCCGCTGGACGAGGACCAGGCATACATCTCATCGTACAGGGAAGAGCTCAAGGATGCCTTCGACGAGAGCAACATCATACTCACCATCGATTGGGACGGACCGATCGACAACATCATCTCCACGCTGAGGGCGCATGTGTCGTCCATATCGTCCACAATGGTGGAGGGAGCCGGCCACGTCTACGGAGAGATGCCTGACCATGACACCGAGGTCGCCATGATCGCGGAATATCTAGTCTACGATCATCCGGACCTCGCCTACGAGGAGCTGACATTCCTTGCGGAGAAGGTCCTGTCCGGGGAAGCCGCGGAGGACATCGCAGACGGTTTCCAAGGTCATGACAGGGGCGAGATCCTCGGAATAGTGAATGATTCTTCGCAGTTCATCGCCTCGGTCCGCGAGAGCAACGAGATGGATTCACTCGTCAACGCTCTGGAAGGCGGGTTCACCGTGCCCGGTCCCGCAGGGAACGTCCTGAGAGGCAAGGGAGACATCTACCCCACCGGAAGGAACCTCTATGGGATGAACCCAGCGCTGCTCCCCACCAAGGTGTCCTATGCCGTAGGACGCGACCTTGCGGACAAGCTCCTCGGAAGATATCTGGAGGATACCGGGGAATACCCCGAGGAGATCGCGCTCTCATGGATGAGCAACGACCTGACCATCGCGGACGGAGAACTCATAGGCCAGATCATGGCGCTAATAGGAGTCGAACCCGTCTGGTCGTCAGACGGCAGGATCACGGATTTCAAGATCGTCCCCTTGGAGGAGATGGACCATCCCCGTATCGATGTCATCGTCCGTCCCGCAGGGACGGTAATATCAGTCTTCAAGGACAGGCTGGACCTTGTGGACAGCATGCTGACGGCCGTCGCCCAGCTGGACGAACCCATCGAAAGGAACTACCTCCATGCGCACATGCTTGACTCCGTCATGTCCGGCGCTTCCATAGAGGAGGCGACGTCCAGGATCTTCGGAATAGGCCCGGGAATGGGCTCTGGGCTGTACTATGCGGTCATGGCGTCCGCCTGGGAGACCGATGCGGACCTCGCCAACATCTTCCTGAACAACAACGGATACGCCTATGGCGTCGGGAAGGAGGGCAAGCCCATGCACGGTCAGTTCGGCTACCAGCTGTCGAAGATGTCCACCACGTTCAACAAGATCGCCTCCGATGACAAGGACCTGCTCCTCAGCGGGGCTTTCTTCACCTCCCAGGGAGGCTTGGCGCTCACATCCGAGCACCTCACCGGGAAGAAGGTCCGTGCTTACTACGGCGACACCCGCTCCAAGAGCACGACATCCGTCAGGACCCTCTCCGACGAGATAGACCGTCTGACGAGGGCGAAGGTCCTGAACCCTGATTGGATCAGGATGAACATGGATGCCGGATACAAGGGCGGCACCGCCATGATGAGCGCGGTCCAGAAGCTGTACGGATGGAAGATCACATCCAAGGACGTCGATGACAAGGTCTTCGACGGCATCGTCCGCGAGTACATCGAGAACGACAAGGTGAGGGAGTTCCTCAGCAAGGAGAACCCCTTCGCCTTCGAGGACCTGGAGAGGAGGATGCTGGAGCTTGAGACCAGGGGCCTGTGGACCACCGACGAGGATACGCTGAAGTCCCTCAAGGAGTCCTATCTCACCCTGGAAGGGGACCTGGAAGGCTTCACCGACGACCCGGACTGCCAGAGAGGGGAAGTCATAGTCACACGCATGACCGACGAGTACTCCATCGGCAGGGACATGGAGAGGACCAGGGCGGAGATCGACAAGAGGCTCGGCAGATGACCGGACCTGCTTCGGCCTGATCCCCTCTCCCTTTTGCTTATTCTACCGGTGCCGAACAGCGCCAGCTCTCCACGAGATTGCAATATCGATGCCTCAGCAGGCATCATTCGCATCACAGTTCTGTCAGAAGTATGGAAAGTCGGGTCCCCCTTTCGGGGGGCCCTGTTTCATATCGTTCTCTCACTCGGATCAGGATCTGTTGAGCCTGAGGAGGAGGACGACTGCGACAAGACCGACGACGATGACCAGGACGAGCATCAGGATGGTCGAGATGGACCAATCATCGGACTGCTTGTCGATGACCACGACGGGGTCGGAGGGATCCACGTGGACGACGACGTCGCCGGTGGCTGCCTCTGCTCCGGAGACCTGAAGGTGGTAGGGGATTCCCAAGATGGAGTCAGGGGTTCCCTCGGCCTTGAGGGTTCCGTCGGTGAGCTCGGTGACCTTTCCGTCCTCGACGAGGGACACCTTTGCGGTTCCGGTGTATCCGTTGGCGAGGGTGACGGTGATCTTGTAGTCACCGGCCTTCACGCTGGCGTAGTAGGTGTTGTTTCCGATGTCGGAGTGGGACATGATTACGCCGTTGATGGCGACGTTCTGGACTCCGTAGTCGGCGACGATCGTGAGGTGGTAGATCTCGTACAGGATGAATGCGTAGACCGCGGGGTACTCTCCGAAGGCTGCATCGTCGGCGGGGACTCCGTCCTCGGTGACCCATCCTCCGAGCCAGGCGTTCTTGACGGTGATCTTGATCTGGCTGTTGACGGCTGCGGTGTCGGCGACTGCGTATACGGTCACGACTTCCTTGTCTCCCTCCCCGTAGAAGACGGTGGGGGAGAGTGCGGGATCCTCGGTGATGGACTCGGGAATGTCCGACTCGGGCTTGAAGATAGCGTATTCGTAGATCTCGAAGTTTCCGTCGACGCGTCCGGAGTCGCTGGGGTTTCCGTTCTTGTCGACTCCGACGAACATGAACTCGGCCATGACAAGACCGGTCGCACCGTCCCTCTCTACGACCTTGACGTTACCCATGACGTTCAGGGTCTCGGTCTCGACTGTCGCCGAGGGGTTGACGGAGAGGTATCCCATGACATCGAGGTTGGTGATGACCGACTGACCGGACTCGCCCCTGTCATCGACCAGGACGTCTCCGTTGATGACAACGGATTCAGCGTTGAGGTCGTAGACGATGGGGTTTCCGGAAAGTGCGAGGTTGGTCTTGGCTCCGAGGATGTCTCCAGTGACGAAGAGGGACTCGTAGTCGTCCTCGTAGGATTCCCTTACCATGAGTCCGGTGTCTCCGGCTCCGGTTCCGTTGACGGTGGCGGTGGCCTCCCCGTTGGAGATGATTCCGCTGAAGGACTTTCCGTCGAGGATGTAGACGACTGCCATGTCGACGTAGATGTTGCTGGCGTTGAGGTCTGTCTCGACGACCATCGCGACGAGCTGCTTGGTCTCCTCGGTGTTGACTCCCTCGAGGTTGAGGTCGCCGATCATCATTCCATCGTTGGCCCTGACATAGAATCCAGGGATTGTGGTGGGGTAATCGTTGATGACGACAGCGTCGTACTCCTCGACTCCCTCGACAGCGTTGGCGACGGGCTCGATGTACCATGTCGTGGCCTTCTTGGTTGTGATGCTGTAGTACGCTCCCTCGGAGATGTACTCGTTGCCGGCATCGGTGATGAATTCGAAGGGTGCATCGCTCTTGGCGACACCGTTGATGACGACCTCGGAGGCTGCTGCCTTGTCGGTCTTCTCTCCGACGATGATTGCGGAATCGGAATCGACATCGAAGATACCGTTGTCGATGATCTTCCAGGGTGCCTTGACGGTGACGTCGTAGGCGTTGGTGGCCAGGGTGACCTCCTCGGGGATGACAAGGTCCGCTCCGTCGACGACGATGTCCCTCTTGAGGTTGACTGTCTCGCCGGCCTGGGCCTCCTCGAGTGCGGTGTAGACGTTGGTGTACTTGACCCATCCGTCGCGGACGAGCTTTCCGTCTGCGTCGGTCTCATAGATCACGACATCGGCTGCGATGACGTTCTTGACGTTGGAGGGGACATTGAGCTGGTTCTCGATGAGGAGTGTTCCTACGACATCGATCTTGTTGCCCTCGATGGAGGGGATACCGGTGATGGTCGCTCCCTCGGCGATGGTCAGGGTGTCTCCCGGTCCGTCACCGATGACGAGTTGGACTGCGCCTGCGAGGTCGAGCTTGGATCCTGCGGGCATGGAGGAATCCTCGGCCTTGACGGTCTGGGTTCCCAGAACGTACAGGACGGACTTGTCTGCCGCCTGTGCGATGGCTGCGTCGATGTCGACGTAGTAGTGGTCCCCGTTGATGTACCTGGTGGCGTTGATTCCGGTCTCAGAGTTGATCCTGACGTCGTTGACAATCATTCCCTCTCCGACCACATCGATGATTCCCGTGGAACCGTCGTTCTCGAAGGTTCCGTTCCTTGCATCGATTTTTCCGGTCACGAGGAGGTTTTCGTCGTTGGAGAACGTGACGTTCTCTCCGATGACGAGGCTCTCGTCGACGATGATGTTGCTGGAGAGTTGCACGGCGGCCATTCCGTAGATGCCCTCGGGCTGGTCCTCGGTGGACTCGGAGATGTACTCCTTGGTGATGTCGACGTTACCGGAGACCTGCGTCATGGCGACCTTGTCCTTGGTGACGGCCGCGACCTTGAGTCCGGTGAAGGTGGCCTCGACGTGTGCGTTCTTGTCCTCTCCTGCGGGAGTGATAGGGGATGCCGCCAGTCCGACACCGACTGCTGCGGTCTCGCCCTGGTAGACGAGAAGGGTTGCGATGCCCAGCATTGTGTTGCCGCTGATGACGATCTTGTTGACGTTGAGCACTCCGGAGTCCTTGAGTGTGATTTCACTTCCGAGTGAATCCTGGTTGTAGATGACCTCGGAGTCGTAGGTAAGTGTTCCCTGGACCGTGATCTCAAGGGACTTGAGGAGTCCGTAGACAGTGACTGTAGCGCCTGCGGCGATTACCATCTCGGAATCATTGTAGGTGCTGAGGCAACCGGTGTCCTGGACGACCGCGGTGGATCCCTGAGCCATCGTGATGTTTCCGTAGACGTCGACCTGTCCCTCGATGTCGAGGGTTCCGTTGACGGTGGCTGCTCCGGAGTAGAACTTGCCATCGTAATCTCCGCCGAACTGGAGGAGTCCTCCATCCTTTCCGGCCTCTTTGACGATGATCGTTCCGTCGATCTGCGCTTCTCCGTAGATGATGAGGTTGGCGTCGGAATCGATGGTCAGCGTGGCCCCTGCGGGGACGACGAGCTTTCCGAAGACCTCGACATATGCGCCGTTGGTAAGTGTCCAGTAGTCCTTGACTGTGACGATCTGTGTCTCGTCGAAGATGTTCCTGGAGGAATACTCTCCAGTCACCTCCGTCTCTTTATAATCAATTTCCTTGACCTCTCCCTCTTCCGCGAGAACTTCGTCCGCTTCTGCGGCGTCGTTCCCTGTGGCGGGGATTAGGACAAGCGAGGACATGGCGAGCACTGCGAGGATCGCCATGACCAGTGTGAGCTTCTTTGCATTCATAGGTTAACCTCCTCTCAGGCCGGACAGCGGCCTTTTCGAGTGGATCATGCATCTTCCCTCAGAGTGCGCGCGGAGCATGTCCGCAGAGGGTTCAGCATATCACTGGACCGTCGTGACACGTTCTAATATGTAAACTTCTCGGTCGGTTAATCATAAAATGAACAAATGAAAAGTGGTCTGAGGAAGCGCTGTGGCTCATTCGCCCTTCTTCTTCACGTAGATCCTATCCACCCTCGAGACGTTAGACATGGCGATTATTATGGGGTCCGCGGTGCCTTTCACGACGTCCGAACGCAGGCGGGAGTAGTTCGGCATCGATATGGAATCGTACTCCCCGATCTCCTTGAGCCTCTTGATGACCTGTGTCTTGTCCTGGGGCAGCTCGGCCTTGCTCTCATGCCTTATCAGGATCTTCCCCTCGTCACCGACCAGGGACATGTACCCGTTGCTGTCCGCGAAGGACACTATCCTAGCTTTGAGAGCATCCTGCTCCGCGTCCAGGAGCTCGATTCTGTTCCTGAGGGCCTGCTTCTTGGATTCCAGCTCCAGATACTGGTTGGTCAGCTCCACGCCCTCGTCCGGGCCGGATTTCCTGACGGAAAGCTCATGCAGGAAGCGGGGGCATCTGGACTGGTACGGGCATATCTGGCAATAATCGGACTCCCTGGGAAGGGGGTCCTTCGACGATGAGATCTGGGAGATCTGCTGGGATACTAAGGTGGCCGCCCTCTCGCAGTCGCTGCGGTAGGCCGTCACATCCGTGCACAGGTCGGCTACGAGGAACGACCACCTCATCACCACCTCCCTCGCCGAGAGGTTGTCCATGGCCCACAGGGCGCAGACCCTCATCTCCAGGTCGTCCTCCAGCTGCTCCTTCGACATGACCTCCGGGCCCGTGACGTACCTGGTTATGTATGCGGTGGTCCCGCGCCTGCCGACCTCCTCTATCGTGATCGCTATGCTGTTCTTCCCGGGGAGTTCCACGGTGCCCTCCATCCTGGAGGCAACGATGTCCACGGCCCCGAAGCGGGAGGATTGGCGTATGAAGTTCCTGATGCACTTCTCGCCGATGCGGATGTAGCCCATCGTGTCCTCCCTGATTGGATTGTAGACCTTGGCCACAGCGGAATCCCACTCGCTCCAGAACATGTCCAGGACCTTGTCTTCCTTCATCCTGTCCCCGAGTATGCGGGCCTTGGAGAAGCGGTGGATCGTGTTCCTGACGGAACGATCAAGGCATTCCTGGAGCGTCAGCTTGTCCGGGAAAGCCTCCGTCCTGTCCAGTTTGAAGGCGTAAGGGCATCTGCGGAAGATGCGCAGGTCCTCGAAAGTTGTCATCGCCATGGTGACATCCGTTCCTTGAGTGAATTCGAAATAAGTATCCGATCCGCGACCTTATCAGAGGTCCTTGACATCCATCACGAGACTCTTGCAGATGATTCCGACCTTCGCCCTCATGTCGACCTCGACTGGATGGTCGATTTTCAGGGTCTTCTCAGCAGATAACCTGTTCTTCGGGCTCTCCAGCCTAGCCCTGTGCTCGCCCCTGTCCACGATGGTTCTGTACCTCATGGCCGGTCCAAGCGGGACGATGGTGCCGTCCAGGTCCAGCTTGCATCCCCAGTTGAGTAGCATGGGATCCCATGCGAATCCGATTATGATACCGTCATCCTCGCCCATCAGCGAGACAGCCATGGAATATGCGTAATCCCTGTCGGCGGCCTTGACGGAGCAGTTCCCCTTGGCCAGCCAGGCTTGGGGACTCCTAGGGTGGTCCTCTGTGAGCTTGTCGGCCATTCTCTTGGCCAGATCGATGTTTCCCGAGCCCGTAGCCTCGGTGACCCTGCCCAGGAGCGTGTCGAAAGACACGGTGTCGACACCTGATTTTATAAGCATCCCGCAGAATTCGCACTTGGAATCCCCGTTAGACAGCTGTGTTAGCATCGCTCCGCATGAAGGACAGTTGTTGCTCATGACCTGTAATCCACCATCCTCTTCAAATAACCATAGTGCGATTCGCAACCGATACCATGGGAATCAGCTTCGATACCGACATCAATTTCGACCTGACGCCTATCGACCCGACGTCGGTCAACAAGAACATCTACGCATTACTGATAGACGGCGAACAGATAGTGGATGCCTTCAAGACGGTGAGGGACCAGGTTGTCTTCACCAACAAGAGGGTCATCTTCGTCGACGTCAAAGGGATCACAGGAAAGAAACAGTTCTTCACGAACATGCCCTACAAGATGATCCAATACTACGACGTGCAGACTCCCGGGTTCGCGGAAATCATCTCGGACTCAGAGATGGACCTCCATTTCGCCAACGGACACACGGCCCACTTCGAGTTCAAGGGCAAATGCAAGATCCTCGACATCTGCAAGAACCTCTCCAAGTATTGTCTCGAGATAGACTGATACTCTTCACAAGCTGGCCTATGGCCAGCGTCCTTTCCTTTTTCATCTTGATGCTCAAAAATATTCATAGTGCATCATATTGCATCATAAATTACTATACTTTAAGTATTAAATATTCAGTTCTAAGAAGTATGAGCAAAGACCAGTCAATGAGACTCGGTTCCTTCGACGTGCTGAAAGGGTTCATCATCTTCGCTATTGTAATGCTGCACCTGATATTCACCAACAAGGATACAGTCGGCGATCAGGCGGTCACCGAAACCGCCCTAGTTCTTCAGATAGTATACATCGGCCTGATGTCGTTCTTCGTCATATCAGGATACTTCTACAGGCCGGACAGGGGATTCATGCACAACATCAGTTCCCGTGTCAAACAGCTCGTGATCGCAATCGCAATCTGCACCGTGGTCCTCACGGGTATCCTTTTTGTCTGGGAATACGCCTTCGGGACAAACGCCGGACTCGATGGCATCCTGACCTCGTTCCAGTACGGATTCGGATTGAATAAGGCCTTCATGGACCCTAGTACTACCATACCGTTCCCGATATGCGGACCCGAAGTGGGATACTACTTCCTCTGGGCCATGATGATGGCGTTCATAATATTCTACGGACTTGCCGACTACGTCATGAAGGATGCGTGGAAGGTCATCGCCACCGTGGTCGCACTCCTTGTCATAGCATGCGTCTGGACCCAGTTCGTCAACGTCAGGCTGCCCTTCTTCATCGACCTCGCACCAATGGGTGCGGCGCTGATGTTCGCCGGAGCCTGGCTCGCCAAACTGGACCTGGGTGGGACCATAGAGAGGTTCGAGTTCAGGACCAAGGGATTCTGGCTACCCCTCCTGATCTGTCTCGTGTGCGGAGTAGTGCTGTGCTTCTTCTTCCACCCCGACATCAAGTTCGATGAGGAGATCTACGGGGCATACGGCGGATACTCCGTATTCCCGTACTTCCTGGAGGCTGTCTTCATGGTGGTAGTCTACCTCTACCTTGCGAAATTCCTGTCGATTATTCCCCTTCTGGGAAAGGCTCTGGCGAAGGTCGGAAAGCACACCCTGGGCATACTGCTGCTCCATGGGTTCGTGGCGAAGATGATCATCACACCGGTCTGGCCGATAACCGACCTTAGCTGGTTCCCCTCGATGCCTATGGGGGCCAGGGTAGCCATCGGTTTCGCAACGTTGATCATATGCGTCCTGATCTGTCACTTCGGCCCCAAGGTGGTCGCGAACCTCCGCAAGGGAAAGAAAGAAGAGAACCCGCAGTGACGATCCTCCGAACCATCTTACCGGGGCCGGATGACGGTCCCGGGATCATTTCTACATCGAATTGGGACACAACAGACGGTTGCCGCTGCACATACTGTTATCAAGCGACCCGAGAAGTATTTACGAGTGGAAAAGAAGGGGTCCCCCACAAGGAGACATGTATGAAGAAGTGAGTGGTCCCGCTGAGATTTGAACTCAGGACCTTCCGGTTATCAGCCGGACGCTCAAACCGTGCTAAGCTACGGGACCAACAGAACGGATGATAGATAAGTCGCATATAAACCTTACTTTTCTCGACCTGGCCGTCTGGGTGGCCGAGGGCAAAGACGCCCTTGCCGTCCAGAATGCTGGCGGTACACATGTCCGGACCGTTCCAATCGCATATGGCGCCCCTGACGGCCCAACCGAGCGGTAGAGCATTATTTATCGGCCAACCCATACCCTCACGTATGGAACCTGAATACCAGGAATCGCGCATGATACTCCCGAAGAACCTTGCGATAATCCTATCGCTGGTCCTGGCGGCCACCTGGCTGTCCATCGTGGTGACCAGATACGTCTACTACTCCGGAATCCCGGAATCGGCCATCATCATCGTCGGCGTCGTGGTCATAATAGCGGTCATCCTGGCGTTCGTCCTCAGGTTCAGGGTAACGGTGTACCCCGACAGGATAGACATAATGTACATCATACGTACCACGTCCATCCCCAAGGAACAGGTCATCGACACCAGGGTCGGCGAGCTGAACGTCATCAAAAACTACTCCAACTGGACACTCAAGGGCGTGAAGTACCATACATACTCGGCCATCGGTGAGGACATGGGCATCGGACTCAAGGTCACCGGCAAGAGGGTATACTACCTCTCATCCAAGGACCCGCAGGCCATAGCGGACCTGCTCCCCAAGGAGGAATGAGCATGCAGACGTCCTTCCATTGGATCAGGGTGCAGACCTTCTGCTACGCCACGGAGAGGCAGGACCTCATAGAGGACACGCTGAAGGAGCTCCTCGGGGAGATCGAGTTCGAGGAGGAGATCAGCGAGAGCGAGCACGGGAACACCATGATGATCCTGGAGACCAGGGTCACCAAGCAGAGGGAGTTCACCGAGCTCTTCTCCAAACTGAGCGATGAGGTCCTGGATTACATCCTCGAGGACATCGACAACCGCGTCGACGAGGACGACATGTTCTACATCCGCCTGGACAAGCAGAAGGCGGTCCAAGGCATCTACGAGATCGCCCATCACGGCGATGTCATATCCATATTCGGAAAGGTCCAGGCCCACCCTGCGAAGAAGGAAGTGGCCGTCAGGGTCCTGAGGGAATTCGTGGAAGGCATCAAGGCTGCTCGTTCTTGACCGTTATCGAGCAGTCCAGCACACGGTGGCCCTTCACCGATTTGACCTCGATGGTGGCGTTGTCGAGATCCACAACATCGCCTTTGGTCGGGGCCCTCTGCAGCTTGTACATTATGAATCCTGAGACCGAAGGCTCGTCGTACTCCTCCCTGTCGATGTGGATGCCTATGTTGTCCATCACATCGTCCAAATTGGCGGCTCCCTTCACGATGTACCTTCCGCCGGTCGTGGCGCTGACGTCCTGCTGGATATAATCGCTCTCGTCCCAGATCTCTCCGACGAGCTCCTCCAGGAGATCCTCCAGGGTGATTATGCCCCTGGTGCCGCCGTAAGAGTCCAATACCACCGCGAGATGGATCTTCGACTTCTGGAGCTCGCTCAGCGCATTGGCCACACTGACCGTCTCGGGAATGTACTTCACAGGCATCAGTATGTCGCGAATGGAGAACGAAACCCCAAGCGCGGTGTTGGTGAAGTAGTTCTTCGCGTAGACCACGCCGATGATGTTGTCGATCGTATCGTCGTATACCGGGATCCTCGAGAAACCGGACGAGGTTATGACCTTCCCGAGCTCCTCCACGGACTCTTCCACCTCGATGGCGACGATGTCCACCCTGTGGACGTACACCTCTGCAACAGTGATGTCGTCCAGGCGCATGGCGTTCTTGATGAGCTCGCTCTCGCTCTTCTCCAGAACACCGTCGGACTGGATCTCGTCAATCATCACTTCCAGCTCATCCTCGGTGATGGGCTTCTCCTCGGTGCTCCCGACGAAAGCGGTCACCTTCATGAAGAACCATGAGATCGGCGTGAATACTACTATGATCCAATGGATCAGCGTGCAGACCGCCATGCAGACCTTCTCGGGCGCCTTCTTCGCATACGATTTGGGTGCGATCTCGCCGAAGATCAGCAGGAGCAGGGTCATTATGACCGTGGTGGCCAACGCTCCGGTCTCCGCTCCCAGAAGGATGGCGAACATCGTGGTGGCGATGGTGGTGCCGGCGATGTTGACAAGATTGTTCCCTATCAGGATGGTCGTCAGGAACTTGTTGTAGTTCCCGATGATGTCAAGGGTCCTCTGGGCCTTCTTGTTGCCCTCGTTGGCCAGCTTCTTCAGCTTGATTTCGTTGACGCTGGTGAAAGCGGTCTCGGACATGGAGAAGAATGCTGAGACTATGATAAGCAGGACTATGGCTACGGCGTACGCTATAACTATAGGTTCCATCTCTCAGACACACATCCTATCGCGGACTCCGAAATACATCCGATCCATCCTGATTGCTAGGACATATGTGCCGATGTCTAATAACAATATCGTTTTCTACGTACACACATTCATGTATGAGCATGAAGGCACTGGTCGTCATCGGCTATCAGAACGATATGGTCTCCGGCCCCATGGGGCACCCGTATGCGAAGATGATCGAGAAGAACATCTGCGACAGGATCGAGTCATATCTCAGGACCAACGGCGACCTATTCTTCCTGATAAACCTGTTCGAGGACGACTACGAGAGGACTGCGGAAGGGAAGAGGAACCCCGTGAGGCACTGCATCCGCGGCACGCACGGTGCCGACCTCTACGGAAGGCTCAACGATTACTCCCCCATGGCCCGCATCATCAGGAAGGAGACGGGTGGGTCCTCGGACCTCCTCACCGCTCTAAAGCATTACGACGAGGTGGAGCTTTGCGGTCTGGACACCGTCACCGACGTCCTTCCCAACGCCTTACTGGCGAGGGCGGCTAACCCCTCCGCCAAGGTTACCGTGATGCAGAACTGCGTCGCCGCCAAGGACTCCATGCTGGCCGAGGAGGCCATGGACATCCTCGTCGCCAACGGCGTCAACGTATTATGATCAATCCGGAAGGTTGTCCCTGACGCTGTTGATCCTCTTGACCGCCTGGATGTACTTCTCGTGCTCCGCATCGGCGGCCTTCTTGCAATCGAGGAACTGCTCGTGGCAGACCTGCGCCTGCTTCCTGAGCTCGTCCGCCTCGTCGTAAAGGAGATGCATCTTCTGGTGGACGACCTGGCCGCTATTGTTGGACTTGACCATCTGCTGGTGGTAGGTCTCCGCCATCTGCTTTGCTCCGCTGATGTCTCCTAGACCGCCGCGCTCCCTCATCATCCTGGCCTTGTCGTTCCACTCGTCCCTCTTGGCCTTGGCCTCCTGGGCGGTGAGGTTGTAGTCGTCCCTCTGGTCCTTCAGGGCCCTGGCCTCGGACGAGAGCCTCCTGGCCCTCTCCTGCAGCTTATCCCTCTTCTCGGCAAGGACGTCCGCCTGCTGGTGGTACCTGTCGCGCTCGGCCTTGTGGTTCGCGGCCTCCTTGTTGAGTTCCTTCAGGATATCGTCCAGGGTCCTGAGGTCCTGCTCTATTGCATCAGAAATCTCGCTCATGTGACGAAAAGGATAATGAACAACACCGATATATTCTGAACGATGACGAACGAGGCCTACCGCAAGTGCAAGACATGCAGGTTCTGCAACCACAGGGACGAAGTATGGGCCTGCGTGATGAATTCGAGATCCACAGCACCGGAGTCGACCTGCGACAGGTACCGTCCCGGATGCTGCGAGAACTGCTCCAGATACGACGGTTCCATATGCGCCCTGACCGGCGAGGAGAAGTACGAACTGGACGTCTGCACCGAGTACGATCCCTCAGGTACCCTCTGACATCCTCTGCTTCCTGTTGGAGAGGACGTTCTTGACACTTGTTCTGGCTGTGGAACTTCCCATCATGACCTTCTTGGCCGAATCCGGGATACCCATGTAGACGATGTTGTCGCAGATGCCTGTTCCGGCCCTCATCAGCGGCCTCACCTTGGAATAGGACGTCTGAAGGCTGCCAATCTCCCCGTTGAGCATCTCCGATAGCTCATAGACGTGCTTCATTCTGAAGTCCGCCGCGTTCGTGTAGCCTGTTTCGGGCAGCAACGGATTGTATGTGCCTTCAGTGAAGTCCTCGTCCAGGTCGTCTATCGCATCCATCAGGTACACCACCGTGCTCAGCTCCCTGAAGACGTTATCGAGATCCTCGCTGGCGTGCTCCCCTGCGATGTCCCTGAGCGCACCTATCAGGCCGTTCCCGAAGGTCCTGCCCATCAGGACGGCATCCTTGCAGCCCTGCTGTTCCAGACCCCTCAGCCTGCCGAACCCCTCACCGACCATCCTGTCATACTCCGGGTAGAGGGAGACGGCCTTCTCTATCGCTCCTTTCAATGCCGTAGATGCAGCCTTGGACTTCAGCGACGGCTTGTCCGCATCGTCATCCTTCAGCTCCCATTTGGTGAGGATCAGGGTGTATCCCGCCATCCTCCTCATGAGGTCCGAATCGGCCTTCGGCCTGTCCAGGACGCATATCCTCTTCGTCGTGCCCTCAAAATCCAGGACATCCCCCGCTATGGAATTCAGCAGGATCGTGTTGAAGGTCATGTCATAATTGACGGTCAGGGTGCTCCTGAGGTTGAACCCCTGCCTCAGCTGATGGCATCCCTCGCAGTAGTACCTCCGGTAGAGCCTGTTGTCCGCAGGCGAGAGCCTGTTGTAGTAAGGGAGGGTGTACCCCAGCATGACTTCTCTATCGACGGTCACGGATAAAGTTTATCGCAGCGCAGGCCAGCGATACGTCGTTAATGGGATTGTACCATCCGTCAAATATTATATAGGGCGAAATTGTTAGCCAGAATATCAGAACATCACTGATAAGGTGAACTTAATGTCCTACGATGCAGAATCCATTGAAAAACTGACAGCAATGTATGAGAGCCAATCCCCTAACGCATTCATCGCATTCTCCATGGAGGGTCTTCCCCAGGACAACGAGCATGCGGAGCGTTTTGACAAGGGTGCGGACGCGGAGCACAGCGAACTCAGCAAGTGCGACTACTGCTGCTGCAGCGACAAGGGATACTGCAACTCATGGGGATGGCACCTCTGTGTCATCGGAACCGTCGTGGTCCTCGTGGCCTGCTGTTGCTATGCGACGGATGGCTTCTTCGGAGCCTGGCCCTACTGGCCGTTCTGAGATTGACGATCATCTCCGCCGCGTTGCATCGTGCGCGGCGGGACCACCATCATGAAACCCCATATCACCATAGTCATCAAACCCACACTTTTCTGCAACATCGACTGCAAACACTGCTATCACGAACCTTCCGAGAGGATCAAAGGCAACATCTCCCTGGACAGGGTCGAGAAACTCATCCGCATGGCATCCGAGGAATACCAGACCGCATGGTTCATCTGGCACGGAGGGGAACCCTTGACGCTGCCGATGTCGTTCTACAAGGAGGCCATCGGCATGGAGGAGAGGTACTTCGGCAAGGATTCCATGCGCTACGGGAACACCATCAACACCAACGGCACCCTTCTGAACAGGAGGCTGATGGCGTACTGCAGGGAGAAGAAGATCAACGTCGGAGTGTCCTACGAGGGGCCGTACAATAGCATTCTCAGGGAGGAGGATGTTGAGAAGACGCTGAAGACCCTGTCCGCCAAGGAGAACATGTACTCAGTGAGCGCTGCCGTATCCAAGGATACTGCGACCAAGCAGAAGGAGATCTACGAGTACTTCAGGGACAAGGACATAACCGTGTCCCTCTCCCCTGTAATCCCCGCAGGATGCGGAAAATGCTACGTCCCGGACACAGAGGAGTTCATCCAGGGGAGCATAGACGCCTTCGACGAATGGATGTACGACAACACGTCCAGGGTGCCCCTGATGCCCCATTATCTGTACATCCAGAACTATCTCGGCAACCCGGTCCCCTCGGACTGCGCCCATACATCCTGCCTGACCAAATGGATCTGCATGTACCCCGACGGGTCACTGTATCCATGCGCCAAGGCTTGTCCGAAGGAGTTCTGCCTCGGTAACATAGACGATATATCATCCATAGCGGATGCCTTCAAGTCCGAAGGGTTCAGGAACATCATAGCGGGATCGATCAAAAGGCGCGAGAAATGCGCCTATTGCGAGATCTACGATTTCTGCAACGGAGGGTGCAGCGTGGATGCCTGCTACGAGAACGGCCTGGAGGAGAACGGCGGCCAATCATGCGTCGCTTACAAGAGGATATTCGCCCACGTGGCATCCGAGATCCAGCACATACTGGACGAGAAACCCGATATGGACCGCTACAACCCGTTCATAAAAGAAGCGGTGATCGGGAAGCTGATCAATCCGAAGAACGTCTAACCGGCCCCCGACCGCCTTCGATCAATCGTATATCCCGGTGCTCATGTACTTCTCGCCGCCGTCCGGGAGAATCGCCAGTATGATCTTATCGGGTTCCTTCTCGGACAGGTCCAGAGCGGCCTTCACGGCCGAACCTGAGGATATTCCGCAGAATATGCCCTCCTCCCTGGCCATCCTGACCGCAGTGGAGATGGCATCGTCGCCCTTGACCTGGACGACATCATAAAGGAGATCCCTGTCGAAGATGCTCGGGATGAAGTTCGCACCGATGCCCTGGATCTTGTGCGGACCGGCCTTCCCCTCGGTGACCAGGGGGCTCTCGGCAGGCTCCACGCCTATGACCTTCGCTTTTGCACCGGCATCCTTGAATGCCATCGCGAGACCGCAGGCGGTACCGGCGGTGCCGAAAGCGGAGATCACATAATCAACATCAGGCAGGTCCCTCAGGATCTCCTTCCCTGTTCCGACACGGTGGGCCACGGCGTTCATCGGGTTGTCGAACTGCCCGCAGACCCATCCCCCGACCTTCTCGGCGATCTCGTCGGCCTTCCTTATCGCGCCTGCCATGCCCTCCGCACCAGGAGTGAGCACGACCTCTGCGCCGTAGGCCCTCATCGACTGTATGCGCTCCTTGGACATCGTGTCAGGCATGACGATGACCGCATTGTACCCTCTTACGGCGGCGATCATGGCTATCGCTATGCCGGTGTTCCCGGATGTGGGCTCCACTATGGTGCCCCCTTCTTTCAGGACACCCCTGGCGACCGCATCGTCTATCATCGACAGGACGGCGCGGTCCTTGATGGAGCCTCCAGGGTTCCCCCTCTCGACCTTGACGTAGACCCTGGTCCCCGCCTTGGGCAACCTGTTCAGACGTACTATGGGCGTTTCTCCGATCGTTTCAGTGATGTCCCTGTAAACTGCCATGTCACCTGTGAGCGACGAAACCGTATTTCACGCTTATCCAGAGGATGGGGCAGGCATCGTCCAACCTAAATACGAGCACCGATGATTACGAATCATGGACTATACGGATTCGGAGGTAACGGCGGTCAGGCTTGCATGCTACCTGTCCGGATTCATAGCCCCTCTTCTGAGCACGATGATGAACCTGTCCCTGGTGAACATCGGCGAGGAGTTCGGCACAGGCTCGCACGACCTGGCCTACATCAATTCTGCATTCCTGTTAGCATCGGTCATCTTCATGGTGCCCTTCGCCAAGCTCTCGGACATCATAGGAAAAAAGATGATGTTCATAATCGGGCTCCAGATCCTTGTAGCAGGGTGCGTCGTGGCATCCATATCGCCCTCATTCTGGTGGATCATCATCGGAAGGGCCATCATAGGGGTCGGAGCGGCATCGATGGCGACAGTCAGCATATCCTTGCTGACCGACGTCGTCCCCAAGGAGCACAGGGGCTCCGCCATGGGATATCAGACCATGTTCATTTACATGGGCCTGGCCCTCGGGCCTGCCATAGGCGGCACCCTCAACGACCTCATCGGATGGAGGCTCCTCTTCCTGCTCCCCATCCCGCTGGCCGTAGCTTCGATACTGATTCTGAAGTTCAGGTTCAAGACCGATATCGCCACCGACAGGGACGGTATCCTTGATACAAGGGGATCCGTCCTGTACGGTCTGGCGGTGCTGTTCAGCATGGCCGGAGTGATGAACCTGCCCAACACATGGGCGATAGTCTCCCTCGTGGCGGGACTGATCCTTCTGGTCCTGTTCGTCAGGAGCCAGAGGAACAACGAGCACTGCATCCTCGACATCAGCCTGTTCAGGATATGGGCGTTCAGCGGATCGTGCATAGCGACGTTCATGAGCTACGCAGCATCGTTCTCCGTCTCGTTCTTCATGGCTCTGTACCTGCAGAGCATCGGACAGCTGTCCGCCACACAGGCCGGGCTGCTGATGATCGTCCAGCCGGTGATCCAATGCTTCTTCACCCCGTTCGTCGGGAAGCTCACCGACAGGCTGGAGAAGAAGGCCGTGCTCCCCACATTGGGGATGATAATAACTGGTATCGGGATACTCACCCTGATCTTCTACAATATGAACACGACGCTGGAGACAGTGATGGTCACGATGCTGCTGATCGGATTCGGCTTCGCGCTGTTCTCGGCACCGAACACCACGCTCATCATGTCCTCTGTCCCGAAGACTCATACCAGCGAGGCATCGGGCATGATGGCGGTAATGAGGCAGACGGGGATGATGGTCAGCATGGGCATTGCGATGCTGTTCATATCGACGATAATGGGCTCCATGGACAACCTAGGACCGGACACCTACGGGCTGTTCCTGGAGGTCATGAAGTACTCGTTCTCGGTCTGCTTCGTGATGTGCATCGTCGGAGCGGTAACCTCTGCAGTTAGAGGAACTCCTAAAAAATTTTAAATACAACTGCTCGAAAACAATCAATTTATACGAAATATTCGATAAAACTACATGGATGATGCAGCTAAGAGCAACTACGATTTCCAGAAGGTCATCGCGGTTGTTGGCTTCACCTTGATGGCAATCAAATTCGTAGCTTACTACCTCACAGGCTCGATGGCCATCCTCACAGATGCATTGGAATCCATAGTCAACGTCGTCGCGGCGTTCGTCGGACTCTATGCTTTGTATCTGTCAGCGCAGCCCGCCGACAGGTCCCACCCCTTCGGGCACGGGAAGATCGAGAACATCTCCGCCATCATCGAAGGCAGCATGATCGTCGTCGCCGGCGGACTCATCATCTACGAATCCGTACTTGCGTTCTTCAACCCCCCTGAGATCAGGCAGCTGGACATCGGTCTTGTGATCATCGCAGCGGCCGCACTTGTGAACTACCTGGTGGGAAGGAGGGCCATCTCCAAAGGCAAGAAGACCAGGTCCCCAGCGCTTGTAGCAAGCGGGAAGCACCTCTGCTCCGACACATACTCCTCTGTGGGGATCATAATCGGTCTGCTGGTGGTCTATGTGGCGTTCGCACTGGGCTACGACGCGGCCTGGTTGGACGCGTCCATTGCGGTGGTGTTCGGAGCGATCATAGCCTTCACCGGGATCAAGGTCATCAAGCAGAGCATCGACGACTCCATGGACAGGACCGACGAGGCCCTCGTCAAAGAGATAGCCGACATCCTCAACGAGTACAGGCACGACGACTGGATCGACATCTACGGTCTTAGGATCATCAAATACGGCCACGGAGTTTTCGTCGACATGCACCTGGTCCTCCCCACTTACCTCCCCCTGAATCTCGCCCATGAGGAGCAGCACCAGCTGGAAACGGCCCTCATGAGGAGGTTCGGCAACGATGTCGAGGTATCCATCACACCCATGCCCTGCCACGGGCTCTTCTGCAGATACTGCGACAGGAACTGCTTCAACAGGACCGAGGATTTCGAGAAGCACCTCAAGTGGACCCCGGAGATGCTCATGGCCAGGAAGATTCACGTACCGCCCAAGGTCATCATGATCCAGGACATCAAGGACCAGCAGTGAACGAATATCCATAAATGCCAGACAGCCGATACTCCGGACATGGCATCGGAAACACCTGCTGAGATCACGGCCGTCGGACTTGAGGAATGGTTCGGTTCATTGAATGACATGGACAAGGTCAAGGTCAAGAGATATCTGAACTGCATCGACACCACATCGAAGCAGAACTTCCTCGTGGACCTGATGAAGCGCTCGTCCGATGACCACAACTACAAGTTATCCGTGATGGCAGGCAAGTACGCATTGTCGCATGAGCTCACCGATTACGACAAATTCGTCGTCACCGAGGCGTACATCGACGGACTCTTCGGCGCTGAGGATTTCGAGGAGACCAAGGTCCAGTGCTGCAACAACCTTGATCTGTACCCATCGGTCAAGGACAGGTACATCGACGAGCAGGGCGGAGAATTGCCTAAGACGATCTACTGCCGCAACAGGCTGATCGATGTGATGGTCGGTGTCGACGGCGACTACGACGGGGCCACCGAGGCCCTTGAGGAATTCGTGAAGATCGGCATCCTGGATGCGTCGGAGCTCGACTACAGGAAGCAGAGCCTGAAGATCCACAAGATGCAGAGGACCTTCGACGGTATATTCTCCCTCAGTCCGAAGAAGTGAGCAGCTCCTTCCAGGCGTACATCGGTATGACGTCGATGGCAGGCTCCTCGTAAGGATGCGCATCCCTGATTGCCCTGAGGACGGACTTTAGGTCCTTCTCCCTCACGGCGAACTCTAGCCTGACCTCGTCGGCGACCTCTATCTTACCTACAGTCCCAATATACGGATCGGAACCTTCCAGAGGACGCCATGTACCTTTGACGGGCCAATAATTGAATGTATGGTCGTAGCCCGGATACAGCGGATCCATGGAATCGTCGATAGCCGCCATCATCCTTTCCAGGAATTCAGGCGGAAGGTTGACGGCTATCTTGAAGACATCAGGCCCTGCTTGCATCATATTCCTTGATGATCCTGTCGATGTTCTCAAGGCGCTGGGGGATCTGCTTCCTCATCTTCCTGGCCCCGATCGCAAGATACTCTGTGCTCAGGACAGTGGCGAGACCGGCCATCCAAGGCGTGGCGTAAGCGTACGCAGCGAATATCCCTGTGGCCTTCTTCAGGTCGTTGATGCTGAGGATCTTCTCGATGAGGTGGTCGTCCGGCACCTGCTTCAGCTCCCCTTTCAGGGCCTTCTTCAGAAGCTTGGCGCCGCCCAATGCGACCTCTATGCTCCACTGCACCTGCCCCAGCACGGGGGACGGCACTCCCATGGACTTGGTGGTCCTGTTGAGGATGGACTTCCTGAAGTCCTCCGCCGTGGTGCCCTCGAACTCCGTCCAGTTGTAACCGGAGGTATAGATCGAGTGCGCATCCGAACCGGACATCTCGGCCCATCTCTTGGGATATCTGTCCATGACCATCTTCGCGAACATGTTGGAATAGGAATCCGGATGTCCGCCGTTGATCGTCTCGAATCCGTCGATGTCCAGGGTCAGGATCTTCTCCTTGAGTCCGAAGACGTGGTAGCTGAAAGGATGCGGGGCGATGACTATCCCGCCCTGGGAGCGGATGATGTCCACGGTCTCCTCGACAGGCAGATGCTCCGGTATCCTCTCGTTGAGGAACAGACCGATGATCTCCCCGTCCTTGGAGGTGACCTCCTCCCCGACGATGACCTCGATGTCATCGAACTTCTTCGCGTACTCCTGCGCCAGGAAACCTGCCCTGGTCTCATCGTGGTCCGTGATCGCGATGACGTCCATGCCGTTCTTCCTTCCCTGGTCCACCTGTGTCTCCGGCGATATCACGGATTCGGGGAACTTCATGACCCCGAGCTTCGAGAATCCGGAGTACTGCGTGTGCAGATGCGTGTCGGCTTTTCCCATCTCTTCGCCTCCATTCATTGACCTGTAGTCTGTGCCGAATTATCGGAGTAATAGTATTCTCCCTTGGATTTCTGCTCCCTGTCCAGCCTGGACTCGGGCTTGTTTATCCTCGGGCGGTGGGAATCGGCATCCCTCCTGAATGTGATGTTCACAGCGGCAAGGAACTTGTTCATTCCCTCGCGCATATCGAAAGGTCCCTCTCCGACACCGTGGTGCCCGGGATCGCCTCCGAAGACCATCATGGAATCCGAGACCATGTCCAGGAAGTAGATGTCGTGGTCGACGATCATTCCGCTGCGGCCGGTCTTCTCCATCATCCTCCTGATCGTCTTGGCGGCGTTCATCCTCTGGTTGGAATCCAAATATGCGGAAGGCTCATCGAAGAGGTACATGTCGGCCTCGGTCGCCAGGCACATGGTGATGGCGACTCTCTGGAGCTCTCCTCCCGAGAGGTTCTTGACCTGCTTGTCCATGAGATGCTTGATGCCCAGGGGCTCCAGCACCTCTCCGTTGAAGAAGCTGGTGTTGACGGTATCGTAATACTTCATGAACAGCAGGTCCTGCACCGTGCCGTCGAAATCCGCAGAGATGTACTGCGGTTTGTATGCGACCTTGATCTTGTTGTCCATCTCTCCGGAATCAGGCTCTATCGCGCCTGCAAGCATCTTGACGAACGTGGTCTTACCGGTCGCGTTGGGTCCGACGATACCGATCGACTCTCCGATCTTCACGGCCCCACCGGTGATGTCAAGCTCGAACTCTCCGAAGTCCTTCTTGAGGTTCTTGAACGATATGATGTCGGCCGTCTGCCAGTCGGCCCTGGGAGGCGATGCCTCGAACTCGATGGGCCTCTCCCTGAACCTGATGTTCTCCTCGGGGAGGTATCCGTCGAGGTAGACGTTGATGGCGGTCCTGACCTGCCTGGCCATGGTGAATACACCGTAGGCGCCTTCGGTACCGTAGACGACGTTGACATTGTCTGCTAGGAAATCCAGGATGGCCAAGTCGTGTTCGATGACCATGACCTGCTTCTCCGCGCTGAGGGCCTTGATGAGCCTCGCCATCTTCACCCTCTGATAGATATCAAGATATGATGTAGGCTCGTCGAAGAAGTAGACATCCGCATCCTTCATCATCGTGGCCGCCATGGCCAAACGCTGCAACTCTCCTCCGGACAGCTTGGACAATTCCCTGTCCAGGACCTCGGTGAGGTCGAAGAGCTCGGCGGCCTCCTCCAATGTCATGCGCTCCTGCACCTTGGACAGGAGGTCCCTGACGACTCCGTTGGATGCCTTGGGAAGGAGGTCGACGTACTGCGGCTTGATCGCGGTCTTGATCTTCCCCTCGTAGACGTTCTTGAGATGCTCGTGCAGTTCCGTTCCCGCGAAGTGCTTCAGCACCTCCTCCTTGCTGGGAGGGTTCTCGTAATTGCCGAGGTTGGGGACCTCCGCACCGGAGAGCATCTTGATAGCAGTGGATTTTCCGATTCCGTTCGGTCCGAGGATACCCGTCACGAATCCCTTCTTGGGCACGGGCAGCCTGTACAGGCGGAAGCTGTTCTCGCCGTACTGGTGGATCATCTGCTCCTTGAGCTCGTCCGCCAGACCGATGATCTTGATAGCATCGAAGGTGCACTTGTTGACGCATATTCCGCATCCCTGGCAGAGCTCCTCTGAGATGATGGGCTTGCCCTTCTCGCCGAAGGTGACGCACTCTACGCCAGTCCTGTTCAGAGGACAGAATTTCTCGCATTCGTGGTTACATTTCCTGTTCTGACACCTGTCGATCAGGAGCGCTGCTATCCGCATGAGTGCTGGAATAGGTGGTCCTATATATAACAATAGAAAACAGGAACGGATTAACGGTGTTACCGAATCGTGCACCCAGCACTGGCTGTTTCCGGCTCCTGCCTTATATAACATGTATATAGGTGAGGGGGTGTGGGGAGGTCCATGGCCGAAGGAACGGAGGGAGTGAAGGTCCTACTGGGCGATCAGAGGAAGGGTGTTATTGCCCTGAGCATACCCATAGCGATAGCCCTCTTCGTCCAGAACCTCAACAACATCGTGGACAGCTTCTGGGTCTCGGACCTGGGGCAGGACCCGATGGCCGCATTGGGAATCATCTATCCGCTTTACTGCATCCTCATCGGTATAGGGAACGGTGTCGGTATTGGTGTTTCGGCGGCGATAGCCCGCAACATAGGGATGAAGAACCATGACGACGCCAACGGAGTGGCGGCCCAGAGTCTTGTCCTCACCCTGATCATATCCGTGGTGATGTCGATCGTGCTGGTCCTCTCCGCAGGACCGATCATAGACATCATGGGAGGATCATCCATGCGCGACGCGTGCATGTCGTACGGCATGCCCATCTATCTGGGAGCATTCTTCATCATCCTCAGCGGAGTCATGTCCGGTATGCTCCGCGGAGAGGGGGCCGCGAAGAGATCCATGGCCATCCAGGTCGTCGGCGCCATGGTCAACATCATCCTGGACCCCGTGATGATCTTCTGGATGGACATGGGCGTAGCGGGAGCCGCATGGGCCACGGTCATAGCATTCATCATCTCGTCCCTGATGGGATTCTACTGGTACCTCAGGAGCAAGGACATGTACATCCGCTTCGAGAGGAAGAGCTTCAAGCCCAACATGAGGCTCATGAAGGAGATCCTGAGCGTCGGTCTCCCAGAGTCCGTAGAGCTCACAGTGATGAACTTCTTCAACGTGTTCCTGAACTTCTTCGTGATAATGTGCTCCGGGAACGATGGGCTTGCGGTCTACACCATGGTGTGGAGGATCGGATACCTTGCGGCGATACCCGCTCAGGCGATGGGCGGCGCCATGGTCGCCGTGTGCTCCGCGGAGTACGGCATGAAGGAGTTCGACATGATCAGGGATGCGTACAAGTTCACGATCAAGAGGTCTATGATCCACTTGATAGCCCTCTGCCTGCTGTTCGCGGCCCTGAGCATACCTATAGCGGACGTGTTCCTCCGTACCGACGACATGATCCACATGCACAACGACATGGTCATCTTCTCGCTGGAGATGGCAGCTTTCCTGCCTGCGTTCTCCATGGTGTATGTCGGTTCGGCCCTGATGCAGTCGCTGGAGAAGGCCGGGCAGGCCATGCTCAACACGCTGGTCAGGAACATCGTGGTCACCATCGCATATGCGATCGTTGCCTACTGCACCACGTCAGGGCTATTCGGCATCGGCATAGCGCTGATCATCGTCGAGGTCCTGGGCGGAATAGCCATGGTCGTCCATGGAAAGATCGTTCTGGACAGGGTCGAGAGAAGGGAGACGGCCAAGGCCGCCACCCAATGACCGTTCTGACCTCATCAGAACATATGAATGGAAGATTCCGGCCTCGGAAGAAAGGATCCGAGGCCGGATGATTGTTTCTTTTGGTCAATACCAGACTTTCTTGGCTCCCCTGATCAGGAGTATGATGAACATGGGTCCTCCGATGACCGATGTGATCACTCCGACAGGCACGCTGGAGACCATGAACTTGGTCACACAGTCGCATGCTATCAGGATCAGCGCACCGGTAGCGGCCGAGCAAGGTATCAGATACTTCAGGTTGGAACCCACGAGTATCCTGGCCACATGAGGTGCTATCAGACCCATGAAACCGATGGTGCCCACATATCCCACGATGGTGGCGGTCAGCACGGCCACGATGATGAGGGAAATCGTGCGTATCAGCTTCGTCCTCACACCCATGGACTTGGCACCGTTGTCGCCGGTGGTCATTATGGTCATCTGATGACCGAGGAACATTATGAGGATCGTGCATCCAAGGGTCATCCCCGCGACGATCCAGACGTTGTCCCAACGGGCGTCGACGAGGGTACCGACGTTCCACATGTACAGCTGCTCCACGGCCTCCGGATCCGCCGAAAGCGTCATGATGGATGTCGCCGCACGGAACACGTACATCACCGCCACTCCTGCGAGGATGGTTGTGGTAGGCGTCATGTTCTTGCGTCTAGATATCAGGACGATCGCGGCAGTAGGGATCAGAGCGAACAGGGATGCATTTAGCGTGATGTCCAGGGAGTAGTTGCCCGTTGGAATCAGAGCGAACCCCATCATGAAGAACAGGGCGACTCCGAAGGATGCTCCCGACGCGACTCCGGTCGTGTAAGGGTCCGCGATGGGGTTGCGGAGCATGCTCTGCATGACCACGCCTCCGACGGCCAGACCGGCCCCGACGAACACGGCCATTATCGCCCTGGGCGAGAAGTAGTCCCAAACGATCAGATCGTAGTAGTATACCCCGTATTCATGACCGCTCAGATGGGCCACCAGCACATTCCAGGTGACATCGAACGACAGCCCGGTGTAATGGTTGACGAAGATGCTGAAGAACGATATCAACGCGGCGACCGCCAGGATGACCAGGGAGATTATGGTCTTCTTCCTGCTGATCTGCCTGTACGTCCTCTCGAGGACCGACATCTCCTCCATCAGTATCCCTCCCCGTACCTCTTCTTCTTGAGGATCATGTACAGGAAGACGGGTGCTCCGATGATGGATGCTATCAGTCCCACACGCAGCTCATCGGGGTACACGACGACGCGCGACAGCAGATCCGCGACGAGAAGGAATGCGGCTCCCGCTGCCATGGATGCCGGGATCAGATACCTGTTGTCCCCTCCGATGGCCATGCGGACCACATGCGGTGCCACAAGACCGACGAAACCGATGATTCCCGAGAAGCTGATCATTCCCGCGACGCTGATGGCCACGATGATCATCAAGATGGTACGGAAGTTGTCCACATCCAGCCCCAGGCTGGAAGCGCTGTCGTCGCCCAGCGAGAGCAGGTTCAGTTTCCTGCTCATGAGCAGCATGATCGCCGATGAAAGGGCGACGAGGATCAGGGGGATGGGGATCTCCGACCAATCGGTGTTGGTGAAGGTACCGATCTGCCAGAGGAAGGCGTTCTTGAGGGTGTCCGCATCGGTGGACACCATGATCAGGGTCTCCATACCGCTGAAGAGGTATGAGAGCGCCACTCCGACGAGGATTGTCACCGCCGGTGACATGTTGATCACCCTGGAGAGCATGATTATGACGATGGCCGGGATGAGACCTCCGAAGAATGCGTTGGTCACGATCCCGAGGGAACCTGAGATACCGGAGAGCGTGAATCCCATGACTATGGCCGCCACGGCCCCGAAGCATGCTCCGTCGGACAGACCTGTGGTGTACGGGTCCGCCAGAGGGTTGTTCAGCAGGGCCTGCATGACGACTCCGCACGATGCCAGTCCGGCACCGACTATTATGGCCATAAAGACACGGGGGGTGTAGACGGTCCAAATGGCGTAGTCGTTCACCCATTCGTCCGAACCGACTATGTATGTGGTGCCTATGATGTGATTGAAGAAGTAGGACATGGCCTCCACGAAGCCCAGCCCCCTTCCGTTGAACATCAGCGAGACACCGATGAGAATGATTATGATTGCAACCAATGCGATGATAAGCAGGATCTTGCGCGAAGTGTATCTGTTGTATTGCTCCTCGAGCTTTTCCAGACCGTAAGGATCGTCGCCCATCCTCGCACCTCATGGAATGCTGACGGAGAACTCCTTGTTCTCCCCACGGCTTACGAACTCCGGATCCTTGGGGATCATGAACGGACGATCGTCCCTGATTATGATCTCCGATTCAACATCGTACACATGCCTGATGTTGTCCTCGTTGATGACCTCCTCGGGAGTCCCTACGGCATAGATGCTGCCTTTGGACATCATTATGATGTTGTCCGAGTACTTGGAGGCCAGGTTCAGGTCGTGGCTGATCATGATGACCATAATGTCCTTCTTCACGGAGAGATCCTTGAGCAGACGTATGACATCCATCTGATGCCTGATGTCCAGGTTCGCGGTGGGCTCGTCCAGCAGAAGGATTTCGGGCTCCTGCGCGATACCGCGGGCCAGCATGACCCTCTGATGCTGTCCGGCCGAGAGCTCGTTGAACTGCCTCATGGCCAGATCGGAGACGTCCATCATCCTCATCGCCTCCTCGACGACTATCATGTCCTCGTGGAGAGACTTCCATTTGTGATGGGGGTTGCGTCCCATCAGAACGGTATCCACGACGGTCATCGGGAATGAATCCCCAGATGTGTACGGGACATACCCTATCTTCTTGGCCAGGTCCTTGGGACGGTACTCCGTCACGTTCTGGTCGTCGACCAGGACCGTTCCCTTGGTGGGCGACAGGATGCGGTCTATGCAGTGGATCAATGTCGACTTCCCGACACCGTTCGGACCTATGATCGAGATCAGCTGAGCCCCTTTCAGCGAGATGCTGATGTCCTTCAGGATGAGCGCATCCTTGGAGTACTCGAAATGCAGATCGTCGATATCGATTTGAGTCATGTTAATCAAGAATGGAGGGGGTCGCCCCCTCCTGGTTTCAGAAGTTCTTGAGCTCCTCTGTGGTCCAGAGGATCTTGTAGTCCTTCACATCGACCTTGCTGCTGGTGAACTGGTCCATGTAGTCCTGGAGCAGCGAGACGCACCATCCCTTGTCGAAGCAGTCCTCATACATGATCTCTGCCATGTATGCGAGCCTCACAGGGAGAGGTATGGTTCCGTTGATCAGGTAGTACTGGTCTGCCTTGTAAGCGGCGGTCTCGGAGAAGTTCTTCTTGATCGCGTTCACGGTGGACGTGGTAGGCGAATCGCCGAAGACTGTGGACGAGATGTGGATCAGGTACTGCGGGTTGTACTTGGGGTCCAGGAGCCAGGTGTTGTCGGATCCGTCGGGGAACTTCTTGGTGTTCTGCGCGAAGTCCGCGAGGTTGTTTCCTCCGGCTGCGATGGTCGCCTTGTAGTAGTCCGAGGTGGTTCCGCTGACGGAGTTGGACATGACGACGTTCATGATGGTGGCAGTTCCGAACTTGTTGCCTTCCTTGGTCTTGATGGTGTCCTCGACCTTCTGGCTGAAGTCGATGAATGCCTTGGCGTTGCTCTCCTGTCCGACGAGGATTCCCATCGTGGCGATGGCCTGGAGGCATTCCTTGGTGTTATCCACGCTGAACTGCATGAATGTGGCACCCTTTTCCTTGTACAGGGAACGGTAGCTGTCGGCTCCGTATCCCTCGAGACCGGAGATCTCGGTGATGATCGCATCGAAGTCCGCTGCTGCGAGCTTGGTACGGTCGTCGTCCGTGGGCGAGGTATTGAGGATGAGGATCTTTCCGCTCGCCCTCAGGTCGTAGAGGTCCTTGTCCAAGACGGGGGAGATGTACTTGTTGGTGGCGTTTCCGACCATGACCGTATGCAGGTCGAGGACGGAGATCAGGACCCTCATGTTTGTTCCACCGCTGGCGACGATCTTGGTCAGCGGGAAGTTGGACTCGACGACTGTGATCTTGTCCGCAGCGTCGAACTGGATGACGTGGACCTTCATCTTCTCCTTCTTGATCATCTTCTGGAGCATTTCCTTGTCCGCTTCGGTCACCTTACCGTCGTAGTTGGTGTCGGCGAGGGGATACTTGGACAGGAGCGACTGGTCCTTGATGACCGCGTCTATGATGTCGATATCTGTCTGATCGAGCTTCGTGTCACCGTCGGCGTTTCCGTAGACGAGACCGTACTCGTTGACTTCGCTGGGGATGCTCTTGCCTCCCTGGTTCATCAGCACTACGGCCGCGGCTACAGCAACGATCGCCACGACGATGATGACGATTATTGCTAATTTCTTAGAATCCATTGAATCCCTCATTGTTGGACGTAATGTCCAATATCTCTGTCGTACAAAAAATACCTTATTTAGTACTTTTTAACGAAGTTTAATATACCGATAAATGTTCAAGATTTTTACCTATCAACACCTATTTCTAGGCATTTTTTACCGAATTCGACCCAATCTGATTGACCTTGCCACACCCGTGCACATATTATCGACAAAGGTCAGGGTCCTGCCTCGACTTCCTGCTGCTTACCGACTTCGACATCGTCGGCTCTGCGGATGTCCTCGTTCATCGGGATGGCGTCCTTCAGGATCACATGGGGGGCCCCGTCATCATCGATAATCTTCGATTTGACACCGTAGACGACCCTCAGGTTATCCTCCGTGATGACCTCCTGCGGGGTTCCGACAGCGTAGATGGTCCCGTCGTTCAGCATGATGATCTCGTCGGCGTACTTGGCTGCAATGTTGATGTCGTGGCTGATCATGATCACCAGCATGTTCTTGTCATAGGCCAGAGACTTGAGCATCTTGGTGACATCCAGCTGGTGCCTCACATCCAGATTGGACGTCGGCTCATCCAGCAAGAGGATCTTGGGTTCCTGCACCAGGCCCCTCGCGAGCATGACCTTCTGGTGCTGTCCGGCAGAAAGTTCGCTGAACGACCTCATGGCGAGATGCTCTATACCCAGCCTCTTCAGCGTCTCGTACACGAGGTCGAGGTCCGAGTCCAAAGACTTCCATTTGCTGTGAGGATGGCGTCCCATCAGGACCGTGTCCACCACGGACAGCGGGAACGTGTCGTTCGCCGAATAGGGAACATATCCGACCTCTTTGGCCAGATCCTTGATCGTGGTCTCCTTCACATCCTTCCCGTCGATGAACACCGTCCCCTTGGTAGGGGTCAGGATCTTGTTGATGCAATGTATGAGCGTGGATTTCCCCACACCGTTGGGCCCCAGTATGGATACGAACCTGGGCCCTTCAAGCTCCAGGCTGACATCGTGCAGCACGGGTGTGCTCGTGTACGAGAAGTCTATTCCGTCGATCTTCAGATGCAATTGGACACCTCCATTGCGACATCTCCTTTGTTTCTATCATTGAATTGTAACATGCGATCACATCCATGCGCTCTTCCTCTGCCTGACGAGGATCCATATGAACAGCGGTCCGCCGACCATGGAGCTTATCACACCGACCGGGAGACCGTCAGGGCCGGATACCTTGGCGACGGTGTCGGCCAGGATGATGAAGGCCGAGCCGAATGCGGCGGCCGCCGGGATCAGATACCTGTTGTCCGATCCGACGAATATCCTTGCAACATGAGGTCCGACCAGGCCGATGAATCCGATCGTACCGGTGAAGCTCACCGTGGTCGCCGTCAGGAGGGACGCCAATACCAGCGTGACCATCCTCGTCTTCTGCGCCTCGACACCCATGGTCTGCGAGGGCTTGTCCCCGGCGTACATGACGTTGAGCCTCTTGTAGAAGAACCACAAGAGGATGCACAGGGCGATCACCAGCGGTGCGATGACGGGCAGATGATCCCAGCGGATCCTGTCCAGCGAACCGACCCTCCATGCATAGGCATCTGCCATGGTCTCCGCCGGCGCCGTGACCATGATTATCTGCGTGATGGAGCTGAACATGAACAGTATGGCGATACCCGTGAGGATCATCAGGCCGGGAGTCATCTTCTTGAACCTGCCGATGACCACGATTATCGCGACGGGGAGAAGGGAGAACAGGAACGAGTTCCCGACCATGCCCCAGATCCCCGAAAGGAACGGTATGAGGGATATGCCGAACACTATGCTCAGTATGGCGCCCATGAACGCCCCCGAGGATATCCCCATGGTGTACGGCTCCGCCAAGGGGTTGCGGAAGTCGTTCTGCATTATGACTCCCGCTATGGACAGAGAACATCCCACCAGTATGGCGCCCAGCGCCCTGGGGACACGGTACTCCCAGATGTAGAGGTCCGCCGTCTCGTCGCGGATGTTGCCGGTCAGATGATCTATGAAGACCTGGAGCGAGTCGAACAGCGATATGTGATAAGTGCCGAAGCCGATCGTGATGAAGAACGATGCGACGGCCAGCACCGTGAATGCGATTATGAAGAGGACATTGAGCCTGCGCTTGCGATAGTAGTCGGCCTTAGTGCCCGTTACGTTGGATGACCTGTTACCGAAGGTCAATAGATCGCCCCCGCGCGTTTGCTCTGAACGACTATGAGGATGAAGAACACTGGGCTTCCTATCAGGCTCAGTATGACTCCTACGGGAATAGTCACGATCACCGACGCCAGATAATCGGCCACCAGCAGGAAGAAAGCGCCGACGGCCATGGATATCGGGATCACGAACTTGTTGTCGGATCCGACCACGAGACGGACGATGTGCGGTGCCACTAGACCGACGAAACCCAGTATCCCTGTGAATGAGACTATGGCGGCGGTCATCAGCGCCATGAGGCCGAGACAGAGCATCCTGAACCTCTGGACGTCTATCCCCAGGCTGGTAGCGCTGTTCTCGCCCAAGGTCATGATGTTGAGCTGGCTCGATGCACGTAGAACGAACACCGTTCCGATGACTGTGATTATGAGCATCAGGGGTATCGATGACCAGGTCATTCCGTCGAGGGATCCGATCTGCCACATGTACGCGGACTTGAGCGTGTCCGCATCCGTGGTCACCATCATGTAGGTGATCATTGAGTTGAAGAAATACGAAATCGCCGTACCCAGAAGGATCAGTGTGGCAGGTGTCGCATGGATACGGTTGGAGACCAGTATGATTATGGCCGCAGGGACCAGCGCCCCTATGAAGGCGTTGACAACGATCCCAGTCTCGCCACCGACAGTGGCGAATGTCACTCCCATGATGATGGCGGCGACCGCTCCGAAAGCCGCTCCGGACGAGATACCGGTGCTGTACGGGTCGGCCAGAGGGTTGTTCATGACGGACTGCATGAGCGTACCGCATACGGCCAGCGATGCCCCGGCTATGATGGCTGCTAGGGCGTGAGGGATCGCAGAATTCCAGATATAGCGGTCGGCCCACCAGTACAGCGAGCGGGGCTCGAATTCCTGGCCGGTTATGTGCCCCCATATGACCTCGTACGCCTGCCAGAGCTCGATACCGGGATACACCGACAAGGAGAAGAACCCCACGAAGAGCACCACGCCTATCACACATGCGACGAACAACATGGTCTTCTTGAACATCTGACGATGATATTCCGATATGACTTGCTCCTTTGTCTGATACTCGGCCATCTGGACACCTTGCAAGATTGTGAGGGGCTAGCGCCCCTCGATTAAGATCAGCCCTTGGCTGCTTTGTAGTCCTCGTAGTCGAAGTACGGGATGACCGTGTCACGGGTCTGCTCCCTCAGAGGGTTGAGCTTCATGTCGACGAAGTCCTTGAGGATTCCATCGGCCCAATCCATCGAGAAGAGATCTCCGTAGAGACCGTGGGCGGCGTATGCGACCTTGACTGCTCCGGGGAGGAGGTTGTTGACGTAGAACAGCTTGTCCTCGAATCCCTTGAAACACTCCTGGGAGCTTACTCCCTTGGAGGATACGTACTCCCACGTTCCGACGATCTCTTCCTTGATATCGGCGGCTGTGAGGTTCCAATCCATCGAACGAACGTTGACAAGGGCGTTCACATCCTTGTAGTTGGACAGGGACTCGGGGCCTGTCATAGCGACGCTGCTGCTTCCCTTGTACTTCTCGGCGAACTCGGAGTTGATCTTGTAGTAGGGGATTCCTCCGGCGGATGCACCGATGTAGTTGAAGGTGGAATCGTTCTGTGCGATGTAGATACGCATGGTGAACGATATGTAGGAGTCCTTGGTCCTGTTCTTCAGCTTGCCGTCGATGTAATCGATGATATCCCAGGACTTCTTCGCATAGTTGATGGCGTTCTTCTCGCAGTCGCCTCCGAAGAGGAATCCGAGCGTGAGAACGGTGGTGATCTCATCCGTCGCATCCGCGGAGGAGTAGATCAGTGCGGGGATGCCTGCGGCCTCCATATCGGCCATACGGGCGTCCGTGAACTGGGCGATACCGCTATAGTCGATCAGGACGGCTCCGACTCCTCCCTGAGACTTGAGGTCGGCGTCGAGCTTGGTGAAGTTGCTCCATGCCGCATCGGAGATCGTCCTGGACGATCCCTTGAGGTCCACTCCCTTGGAGAGGCCTCCCTCGGCGAAATCATAGGACTTACTGAAGTATCCGGCGATGTAGTCGGCCGCTCCCGCGTAGAGGGCGGGGAGCTGCATGTTGGTGGCGTAGGTGACGACGTTCCTCAGGGGGTACTTGACCACCTGTGTGGTCGTCTCTCCATTGTTGTCCTGGCAGACGACGTAGACGCTGGTTCCGGTCTTCCTGTCGAGGAGGTCCTGGAGCAGTGACTTGTCCGTGGCGTCGACCTTTCCGTCGGCGTTCACATCTGCGAGGGGGTAGTCCTTCAGTGCCTTCTTACCGTCCATGACCTCGTTGAAGAGGGTCATGTCCTTGCTGTCTATTGTGTAGTTACCGTCGACATTACCGCGGATCTGCAACTGAGTCTGGATGTTCTCGTTGGGATCCGTGTTGTTATTGTTGTTGTTCATCAGAAGAACGGCTGCTGCGACAGCCACGATGGCAACGACGACGACAACCAACACGATTGCGATCTTCTTATCCATTGTAACACTCCGAACATAATTAACAGCGTAAACTCCTGCTAATTACGAGGTTGGAGTTCGTAGATTCTACACCATATAAAATAATTGGCGCATCCATCCAACCTTATGGTCAAATTTAACACCCTTTTATAAATACGGCTACGAAAAAGACCTGGCAGGGCCAGATGGATAGATCCAATCTCACCGGGCCAAATAGACCGTGTATGATTATAGTATTACTAATTTTAAATTCGTATTACTATGGATCTATATGCTCCACATCAGCAGACAGCACACCTTTCTTCACGGACCTATGCGCTCCACGTCCTCCGGGTCCTCCCGGATGTGGATGTACAGCTCACCGTTGCTCTCCACAACCTCGGACTCCACATCGTACACCGCACGGATGCTGTCGGGCGTGATGACCTCCTGTGGCGGTCCGCTTGCGTATACGTGGGCATCCTTGATCATTACGACATGATCCGCATACCTCATGGCGAGGTTCAGATCGTGCAGCGCCACCAGAACACCTGCATCCCTCTCCCTCATGAGAGTCCTCATGGTGCGGAGCGTGTTCAGCTGGTTGCGGAGGTCCAGAGCACTTGTGGGTTCATCCAGGATGTAATATCTCGGCTCCTGCGCGATCGCACGGGCCAGAATGACCTTCTGTATCTGACCTCCCGACAGGTCCTGGATGTTCTTATCGATCAATTGCTCCACACCCATCTGCTCGATCGCCCTGGCGGCGACCTCGAAATCGTTCTTGGAATAGGACCAGCCCATGTACGGCGCCCTGCCGATGAGGATGGCATCGAACACCTGCATGTAATCCGACGGGGCGTACTTCTGCGGAACGTATCCGAGATAGGTGGCGAACTCCTTCGGGTCGATGTCCGAGATGTCCTCGCCGTCGGCGATGATGCGCCCTTTGCGGGGCTTCATGATGTTGCAGACGGTCTTGATCAGGGTAGATTTGCCGGATCCGTTCGGTCCCAGCACCGCGACCATCTTCCCCTGAGGCACCTCTATGTCGATGTCCTGCAGGACGGTGCGGCTGCCGTAGCCCTGCTCCAGACCCTCTATCACAAGGCTCACATTACCACATCCCTCTTCTTGCGTCCGATCAGCCAGATGAAGAAGATTCCTCCGAAGAGATACATGAATATGCCTATAGGAAGGACCTCGGGCGCGAACAGCGTGCGCGACAGTATATCTGACACCAGAAGGACCACGGATCCGGTCACCGCCGCGGCGGGGAGCAGATACCTTGTGTCATTACCGATTATCATCCTGCTTATGTGGGGCGCCATCAGACCGATGAATCCGATGACACCGGTGAAAGCGATGCACACGCAGGTGATCAGCGTGGCGACGATCAGGCCGTGGTTGCGGATCTTCGGCACATTCACCCCCAGGCTCTTGGCCACATCGTCCCCTGCGGCCATGACGTTGATCTTCGGGGCCAGATACTCCATGTACAACATGCACAGGATCACCGGCGGGAGGACTATGAGCACGGTGCTTATCGTCACGCCGTTCAGCGACCCCAGCAGCCAGAACGTGATCTCGCTCAGTGCCTCGTCATCCGACATGTACTTGCCGAACGACACCCCGGCCTGGAAGAGGTATCCTATGATCACACCGGCAAGGATGACCGTTGATTTGGACACATCCGACCTCCTCGCCAGGAACAGCACGAACATGACGCTGGCCAATCCCACGAGGAATGCGAAGAGCATCACCAGCAGGTTCCTGGTGTAGAATATGTTCCCGAAGATGTAGATGTAGCTGGTCGCGGCCCCGAAGAGCATCGGCCAGAAAATGATGCCTATCACTGCACCGAACGCCGCCGCTGAGGACACTCCGAGCGTGAACGGGCTCACCAGAGGATTCCTCAGTATGCCCTGCATAACGGCACCCGCGACACCGAGCGCTGCACCGGTGATGATAGCCATGAGCGCCTTCGGCAGCCTGCTCTGGAGGACAATCAGACTGTAGGTCTCGTTCTCGGGCCCCTCTATGAAAGGGAATATGGAATGGAGTATGACTTTCACCGTATCCGAGAACGGTATGTCCACGGAGCCCAGGCTCAGGGCGGCTATGAACAGGACCACGGTGACCACCGCGCATCCCAGGATGTACAGCCTCTTCCTGGCCACGGAGGATTCGTAGACCTCCTCGATGCTGCTCTTCTTCTCCAGTTCCCTCAACCTTGAGGCCAGACCGCTCTCGTCGGACATCATGCACCATCCTATTATCATGAAAAGGGGGGCGAACCCCCCGAAGCGTTTGTTCAGCTCGAAGGCACGTTCAGGAGGACTTCCGTGTAGGAGTTCTTGAATCCGTACTTCGTGTTGAAGTCGTTGGCCAGCTTCACCAGGTCGTAGAAGCCGGTGTCGAATCCGAAGGCCTTGGCGAAGGCCAGGATACCGATGTAGTCGCGGCATCCGGACATGATATCCGTCTCGAACACGAACGCTCCGCCGTTCTTGGTCACGTTCAGGTCCTTGCCGTACTTCGCGTAGTTGGTGTTGTAGTACCTGTCATAGTTCGCCTGGAGGTCTCCGTCAACCGATGCGGAGGTCCTGAGGAACAGATAGTCCAGCTTGCCCTCCTGGTCGTAGTTGAAGATGGTCTCTCCCTGGATGACGCAGAAGGTCTTCGCTCCCTTGTCCCCGGCGAGTTCGACGGTGGCATCCACTCCGTCGATGGAGAGGAGGTTCTTTCCCATCTCGGAGGAGATCGAGTAGTAGTTCATTCCCTTGCCGCTGTCGGACGCAGTGGAGAGGCATGCGAGGAAGGTGTCCGTGTGGGTGGCCCCTTTGGCGGCGTTCTTCGCGTAGTTGACGACCTCGTCGTAGGTCTTCTTGTAATCTTTCAGCCTGTCCTGGCCTGCACCGGTGATGTCGACGAAGAGCTGGGCGTCGCTCAGCATGCTCTCGCCGTATCCGTTCAGAGCGATGCACTTGATCCCGTAGACGGATTCCAGCTCGGCCTGGACGGCGGTGGGAAGTCCCATGGACTTGGGGTTGATGACGTATGCGCAGCCGGAGTTCGCGATGGTCTCGGCCTGTGCGGTCTTGTAGGGTCCGACGTTGGTCTTCTTGGAGAGCTCGTCGTTGAGGACGGCGTTCTCGAAGGCTCCGTCGCACATGGAGATGATGTACTTCTCAAGTCCGAGGATCTGGGCCCACTCGGCCTGATTGGAACTCACGAGGCACAGGGGGCTTCCCTTCGCGAGCGTGATGACGTTGCCCACTGCGTCGGTGACGGTGACGTACTCGTTCTCCTTGATCGGGACCGAGGGCGCATCCCCGTACTTTCCGTAGTAGATGCACATCCTGTCGTAGTCGGACGTCTTCGTGTCGGACATTCCCTTGTCGTTGAGGATCCACTCGGTCTTGGTGCTGTTGAGGACGTACTGCTGCCAGTAGTACCAGTCGTCGCCGGACTTCTTCATGTCGAGGTCGTCGTCGAAGATCCAGTCGATTCCCCCGGCGTTGGGGTTGTAGGGGATCTTGTAAGTGTCCATGGCATTCTTGAAGGCGTCCATCATCGTCGTTCCCTTGCCGTTGTACGCGGCCCAGAATCCGGTTGAGGACTGGATGTAGAACATCGTGTCGTTGCTGTTGGTCCTCACGACCTTCTCGGAGAGCGCGGGGACGTTGTCGGGCAGGTCGCCGGACTCGTCGAAGATGAGCGCGAGGGTCTGGGATCCCTTGATGTTGTTTATGGCCAGGTCGCTGAGGGCCAGACCGGTGTCCTTGTAGTAGTAGAGCTGCCAGTACTTGGCATAGCCGGCAGGGTTGGCGAGCCCGTTGATAGAGTTGACTATCTTGGAATCGGCACCCATGTTGCCGACCTCGTACTCGTATCCTAGCTTGTCCATGGCGTTCGTGAAGGCGTCGAAGGCGTTCGATCCGCTTCCTTCGGCCCAGAAGTACACGCCCTCATCATCCTCGACGAGGAATGAGACGGTGCTCTTGTCGCCACCGCCGTTGGACATGACCATGTAGGCACCGATCGCAGCGATGGCGATGATGACGACCACTGCCACGATCAGTATTGTCTTGTTCTTCTCCATTTCAATCACTCCGTTTTTGGGTTGGCGATGCCAGCCAAAACTGATTCCTGAGGATGCTGAACATTATATTTTAATATAGCCTAAATCGAATTAGTAATATCTAAATATAATGTATTAATACTGTTAAATGTCCATTGTAATCCCAGTTCCCGAAAGGGAACTACTTTTTCTTCCACTCGCCAGATAAATTGAGAACTCAGATCGTGGCCTTCTTGGACCTCTTGACGAGCATGTACAGGAACAGGGGGCTTCCTATCACCGCTGTCAGGACCCCGACCGGGACGCCTGTGGATCCGACCACCCTGCACAGGCAGTCGCATACGAGGAGGAACATGCCTCCGAACGTGGCAGATGCCAGAAGAAGATACCTGTTGTCGGAACCTATCAGCACCCTGATGAGCTGGGGCGCCACCAGTCCCACGAAACCTATGATCCCGGCGAAGCTGACCATGACCGACGTCATGAACGACACGATGACGAGGCAGATGATACGGGTCTTCCAGGGATTTGTCCCCATGGTCAGGGCGGGCTTGTCCCCCACGGACAGGAGGTTCAGGTCGGTCCTGAAGCTGTACAGAGCTATGCCGCAGACGATAACTACGGCGAAAAGGAGAAGAACATCCCACATCGTGCCTCCCGAGAGGGACCCCAGCTGCCAGAGGTACAGCTTCTCCATCTGCTGAGGCGTGGCCATGACCTTCAGCATCTGCGTCAGTGCACTGAAGATGTACATCACGCCTATCCCCAGGAGGATCATGGTCGTGGCCGTTATCCTCTTGTAGACGGAGAAGGCCAGGATCAGGAACGCAGGCACTAGCGAGAACAGGAATGCGTTGGCCACAAGTCCTGTGGATCCGCCGAGCGGCAGGATGCTGATGCCCAGCACGACGAAGACGGATGCCCCGAACGCGGCACCGGATGACACTCCGGTCGTATACGGGTCTGCCAGAGGGTTGTGGAGCATGCTCTGCATAACAGCTCCGGCTATCGCCAGGCCGGCGCCCACGATCACGGCCTTCAGGCCTCTCGGTATCCTCTCGTCGAATACGATCCTCTCCGGGATCGAACCGTTGGGGCCTTCCGTGAAGTATTGGACGATGATGCCGATGGCATCGAAGAAGTTTACATGGTACTTCCCCACGCCTATGGAGAGCAACAGGATCGCGACCGCCGCAATCAGGAACCCTATGATCAGCCTTTTCTTGAATCTGGTGTATCTCAGATAGGATTCGGCACCGTCCTCTGTGGAGTATCTTCTGATGATCCTGTCGGTGAACGTGTCACCATGCCCCCTTGAACTGGGCGTTGCGGCGCACGATGAGGTAGATGAACACCGGCGAACCGATCAATGCGATGACGGTACCTACGGGGAGGAGGTCCGTCGTGAGCAGCCTGGCCGCCGAATCGGCGCACAGCAGAAGAAGGGCACCTGCCACCAGTGATGCCGGCAGCACGAAACGGTTGTCGCTTCCTATCACCGACCTGACCACATGCGGCGCGATCAACCCGATGAAACCGATGATACCTACAAACGAAACCACGGACATGGTCATCAACGCCAGGAGGCACATGGCGAGTATCCTGAACCTGTCCGCGTCCACGCCCATGGTCTTGGCGCTGTCCTCCCCCAATGTGAGGACGTTGAACTTCCAAGATGCGGCATAGAGGAGGATACCTCCGACCACGAGCATGAACGCCATGAGGTAGAGGTCCCTCCACTCGACGTTGACCATGCTCCCGATCTCCCACAGGTAGGCGGCCTGGATGGAACCCTCGTCCGCACCAAGATACACCAGCGTGGTCAGTGATCCGAAGAATTGCGATATCGCCACACCAATCAGGATCAGCGTGACATGCGTCAGTCTGACCATCTTCGATATCATGAGGACGACGACAACGGGCATGAGCCCGAATATGAATGCGTTAATCGTGATCCCGTAGACACCCACGTTGGACATCAGAGAGAATCCCAGAATGATTGCCAAAGTGGCTCCGAATCCAGCTCCGGATGATATTCCCAGGGTGTACGGCGACGCCAAAGGGTTGTTCATGAGGCTCTGGACAGCCGCACCGCAGATGGCCAGTATCGCACCAGCCACACACGATATCACGATACGGGGCAGCCTAACTTCGACGATCACGTAATCGTCCCACCATTCCGATGTCCCTGGCTCATATGTGGCACCCATCATGTGGTCCCACATTATCCCCGGTATGGACCAGACGTCCACAGGCCTACCGCCCATCGAGGCGGAAAGGCATAGGACTGCGAATATGGCGATGACGAGAAGGATGATGAATATGACCTTCCTCGTGAGCGAGGCGTTGTACTCCTCGACAACGCTTAGTCCCTCCTCGCTCACCACATACTGCATGAGTTGGATATATTCTCCAATGTTATTTATAGAGTAATCGTTTTGTTCGGGAACATGGAGCAGTACGATCTGGACATCAAGGATCTGGGTTTCGGGTACAACGCTGACTCCAAGGTCCTGCAGGAGATCGATCTGAAGGTCGGCGGACCTCAGCTTATATCGATTATCGGCCCGAACGGCGTGGGCAAATCCACATTCATCTACTGCCTCAACAAGATCCTCACCCCTTCCGAGGGAACGGTCATGATCCAAGGGGACGATGTCAACGACATCTCCATCAAGGAGCTTTCCAAGAAGATGGGGTTCGTCCCGCATGCGACCAGCGACGTCTTCCCGATGACCGTCATGGACACAGTCCTCATGGGAAGGCACCCCCACTCCGGCCGCAAGATAACCAACGAGGATGTCATGGAAGCGTACGAGATCCTGAAGCTCCTAGACATAGGGGAGTTCGCCATGCGCCCGTTCGACCAGCTGTCCGCAGGCCAGCACCAGAAGGTCGTCCTGGCCCGGGGGCTGGCGCAGAGGCCGAAGATCCTCCTGCTCGACGAGCCCACGTCCAATCTGGACATCAAGCATCAGATGGACGTGACCAGGATCCTCAAGGATCTGTCCGTGAAGGAGTCCATGACCGTCATCATGATCAGCCACGACCTGAACATCGCATCCAGGTACTCGGACCGCATCATAATGATGTTCGACAAGGGCATCTACAGGATGGGCACCCCCAAGGAGGTAATCACCGAGGAGAACATCAGGCACGTGTACAAGGTAGAATCAAAGGTGGTCATGGATGAGGGCAGGCCGTACGTCATCCTGCGCGACCCCAAGTTCGATCCCAACCAGTCCACAGAGGGCTCCGTCTGCGAATTCTGAGATTGTTTCGGCAATCGAAACAGTTTAAAGTCGGATAATACATCCAACGTTCTATGGCATTATCCAACAAGGCTATCGCGATAATCATCGTTGCCATCATAGCCGTGGCCGGGGTCGCCGCATACGTCCTGCTCACTGCCGAGGACACCTCCTGGCAGAAGAACATCACAGGACGTCTGGAGGTCTACGGGAACGCTAATGGCGACGATCACATCGACAACGACGATGTGAAGGCCCTCAACTCATTCATCAAATCCGGCTGGGACGAAGAGAAGTACCCCTTCGCCGATGCGAACCAGGACGGAAAGATCACCCAAGCCGACGTCGACATGGTGCAAGGCATCATAGACGGGAAGACGACCAACGTCTACTACATCAACGGTAACGGAGACCTAAAGACCTGTAAGTACCCCGTGACCGGGCTCGTGGTCGGCGGTACCGCTGTCCACCCCGTGATCAACGCCACCGGCGCCTACAAGGAGGCTGTCGCTCTGACCGGCAAATCCGGATCCGTCGACGAGACCCTCAACAAGAACACGTACAACCTCCCGTCCGTCGGTTCCAAGGCATACCTGATCGACATCGAGGCGCTGTCCAAATACAAGGTCGATGCCGTCTTCACATTGAACACATCCGTCTACGACGACATCGAGGAAGCCCTCTCCAAGACGAACATCTCGTGCATCAGGATCAACCCCGATGACACCGACAAGTCCCTCCAGACCTTCCTCCTCGTCGGATTCCTGACGAAGCATACCGATCAGGTCGACAAGATCGTCAGCTTCTACGACAAGTACATGGATACGATCGAGAAGAACGTCAAGAAGATCAAGACGCAGAAGACGACTGTCACCATGTACTCCTACAGCATGTGCGGTGTCAACTACTATCTCACCAAGAACACCGTGTCCGCGGGAGCAAAGAACCTCTCCGACTTCACCGACAACACCAAGAAGATCAAGGACAACCCTGAATGGGCCGCCGAGGACAAGTATCAGGCGGAGTACATCATCCAATTCACCGGAATGGACTTCTACTGGGCCCCCACCAAGGAGGAGATGAAGGAGGAGTTCGAGTACTACGGCCAGTACTACACGCTGATGAAGACGTACCCCAACAAATACGTCGTCTTCAACAAGGACCTGCCTGACATCGCCAGGATCGCCCTTGTCGCCAACTACCTGTATCCCGAGGAGTTCGGATCCACATTCGCCAAGGACCTCATTACCGAGATGGTCAAGGTCTTCTACCCGTACATCGAAGACTTCGATTACGGCAAGATGTGCAATGTGATTACGTACGACATGGCATACTGATCATCCAAACAGGTCCGTGCGCAACAGCGCGGACCTACTTTCCTTCTAGACGATTATGAAAAAGACCCGTGGATGACCACGGGAATTGGTTTCAGATGCACTCCTTCAGGAGCTTGGTGAAGACATCCTTCTGCGCATCGTTGATGATGAGCGGAGGGATGAGACGCACGGTGTTGCCGTGGCAGACATTGACCAAGACGCCGTTGTCGCGGCAGTGCTTCTGGACCGCTGCGGCGGTCTCGTTGGAATCCATCTCGACACCGATGATGAGACCGCATCCGCGGACCTCCTTAATCTTGTCGGATTTGATACCTTTGAGGTCTGCAATCCATCTCGCACCTAGGTCGTGGGAGTTCTGCACCAGGTTCTCCTTCTTCATGATGTCCAGCGTGGCGCATCCTGATGCGGTGACCAGGGGGTTCCCTCCGAAGGTGGTGCCATGGGTCCCAGGGGTCATGACCTTGGCGATGTCGTCCGTGGTGGTCACGGCACCGATGGGTGCACCTCCGCCCAGGGCCTTCGCCATGGTGATAACGTCCGGGATCACATCGTAGTTCTGGATCCCGTACCAGGTCCCCATACGGCCGATACCGGTCTGGACCTCATCGACGATCATCAATACGCCGTTGTCGGTACAGATGTCGCGGACGGCCTTGAAGAACTCCTTCGATGCCATGCGCACTCCGCCCTCCCCCTGGATCGGCTCCACTATGAGGGCCGCGGTGTCCTTGGAAACCATCTCCTTCACCGACTCGATGTTCCCGTACTCGTAGTACTGGTACGCATCGCTGATCAGCGGCTCGAACGAGGCCTGATACTTGGTCTGGCCTGTCGCTCCGAGCGATGCGGCCGTCCTTCCATGGAAGCTGTTGAGCGCCGAGAGCACCTTGGAGCGTCCTGTGTATCTCACTGCGAGCTTCAGCGCACCCTCATTGGCCTCCGCACCGCTGTTGACGAACAGCGTGCGGTCCAGATCCCCGGGCGTTATGGAAGCGACCTTCTCCGCCAGTTTGGCCTGCTCCTCCACATAGTAGAGGTTCGACACATGGCAGAGCTTCGCCACCTGATCCTGCATCGCCTTCACCCAGTCCGGGTGGGCGTATCCGATCGAGTTCACAGCTATCCCGGCCACCAGGTCCAGATACTCTCTACCCTCGGTGTCGTAAAGATAGCATCCCTTCCCGTGCGTGAACGACAGGTCTATACGGCCGTAGTTCTGGAAGAGGTACTTGGAACTCATCTCCTTCACTTCTTCGAATTTCATCTTGATCATCTCACTATGACTGTGCCGCGGAGGCTTCCTTCCTTCATCACATCCGCGACTATGCATTCGGGATCCGTCCCGTTGACCATGCGGACGGTTCCCACTCCGGCGAGGATCGCCTTGCGGCAGGCCTCCACCTTAGGGACCATTCCTCCGGAGATCACTCCCTTCGCGATCAGGTCGTCTATCTCCTCGAGCGTGACCCTGTCCAATTTGGAATTTGGATCGTTGACATCCATCAGTATGCCGGGGACATCGGTGATTGCCAGCATCTCCTTGCAAGGAACGGATGCTGCTATGCCGGCCACCATGGTGTCGGCGTTGACGTTCAGCCTCCTGCCGTCCTTGTCCTTCCCGATGGGGTATATCACGGGGACTATGTCCTGCTCCAGCAGGTCCATGAGGGATGTGGGGTCGCATTCGCTGACCTCGCCCACGAGGCCTACGTCGACCTCCTTCTCCTCGCCGTCCTCGACGACCTTCATCGGAGGCTTCTTCACGAACATGGCGCAGTGGTATCCGGGCATGCCTATGGCATCCACCCCCGCCTCGATGAGGCATCCCACAACATCCTTGTTCAGGTCCGAGAGGACCTTCTCGGTGACGTCCAGCGTCTCCGGGTCGGTGATTCTGATACCGGCCACCTTCTTGGGCTGCATGCCCCTCCTCTCCATCTCGGCGGAGATCTCGGGACCTCCTCCGTGGACCAGGATGACCTTCGCGCCCTGAGACCTCATCTGCGCGATCTCCCTGCAGAGACGCATCATGGCCTCCTTTCCGCGGATGGCGTTCCCGCCGAACTTCATGACGTAGAGATCCATCTTCATCACGTCGAGTATTCCGCGTTGATGCGCACGTAGTCGTATGTCAGGTCGCATCCCCACCCGGTGGCGGACTCCTTGCCGATACCGAGGTCCACGAGGATCGCCACCTCCTTGTTGTCCATCGCCATGCGGACGACCTCGACGGAGCGCTCGTCCTGGAAGACCGGCGCACCCGAATCCAGGATCGGGACCTCCATGTCGCCGCCCTTTATGGTTAGGCGGACATCCTCGAGGTTGAACTTGCATCCGCTGTTGCCCAGGGCCATCATGATACGTCCGTAGTTGGGATCGGATCCGAATATGGCGGACTTGACCAGCGGGGAGTTGATTATAGTCTTCACCAGCTTGGTGGCATCCTCTTTGGTGTCGGCGCCGGTGACCCTGACCTCGATGAGCTTGGTTGCTCCCTCTCCGTCCGCGGCCACGGTGCGTGCGATCTTCGTCATTACGAAGTCCAACGCATTGTAGAACTCCGGATCGTCGTCCGCGCACTTGCCTCCGGCCATTCCGTTGGCCAGGAGAATGCTGGTGTCGTTGGTGGACTGGTCGCCGTCGACGGAGACCATGTTCAGGGATCCGTCGAGGATGCTCTGCCACTTCTCGCGGAACGCGGGGGACAGGTTCGCATCCGTGGTGATCAGCGAGAGCGTGGTGCCGTGGAGGACCTTCATATGGGGGGCGATCATCCCGCTTCCCTTGCATATCGCTCCGATGTACACCAGTGTTCCGTCGGTGAGGCGCACGCGCACGGCGCACTCCTTCTTGATCGTATCGGTGGTCATTATGGCCTCTGCCAGATTGGCATCAGCCTGACGGCCGTCGAACAGCTCCCTTGCCGCACGGGAGATCCCGTAGCGGACCTTGTGCATGTCCATGAAGCGTCCGATCAGACCTGTGGACATCACACCGACGTTCAGCGGGTCCAGTCCGAGCTCGGTGGCCGTGACCTTCTTCATCTCCAGCGCATCCTCGATTCCGCGGCGGCCCGTGAGGGCGTTCGCGTTACCGCTGTTCACGACGACTGCCTGAAGCTTGTCGGCGTTCTCCCTCATCATCACCTGCACCGGTGCGGCCTTCACGTTGTTGCTGGTGTATCCGACGCATGCCGTCGCAGGCACCTCTGAATAGAGCAATGCCAGGTCCAGGGAGCGGTACTTAACTCCGCTGTGGACTCCTGCTGCCTTGAAACCCTGCGGGGTCGTGACCCCTCCGTCTATTACCTCTACCATATCTCATACCCCCAATCCGGGTAGGTTCAATCCTTCCTTCTCGTCCAGGCCCAGCATCAGGTTCATGCACTGCACGGCCTGTCCGGATGCCCCTTTGACGAGGTTGTCCAGCACGCCGAACGCGACGACCTTGTCGCCGATCAGCTTGGACGCCACCTGCGCGTGGTTGGAAGCCACCACCGCGCGGATTGACGGCTCGGGGACGTAATGGACGAACGTCTCCTTGCCGTACTGTCTTTCATATATCGAATCCAGGTCCTCCTGGGTCGCATCCTTCTTCAGCGAGAAGTAGCACGAGGAGAGTATCCCGCGGACTATGGGCAGGAGCTGGGGCACGAATGTGACCTTCGAGTGCGAACCTGCGAACATGTCCACCGCCATCTCGATCTCGGGCGTGTGGCGGTGCTTGCCCACGCTGTACGGGATGATCGTCTCGCCGCATGTGGAGTGATGCGTGCGCTCGGTGGGGACCATGCCTGCGCCGGAGGTTCCGGACTTAGCATCCACGATCACATCCTCATTGACAAGACCCGTTCTGATGAGAGGAGCGCATGCCAGGATGGCCGACGTGGCGTAGCATCCGGGGTTGGCGACCAGGTCCGCGCCCTTTATCTTGTCGCGGAAGAACTCCGGCAGGCCGTACACGGCCTTCCCGAGATTCTCGACATCGGTGTGCTCGTGGCCGTACCACTTCTGATAGACATCCACATCGTGGAAGCGGTAGTCCCCGGACAGGTCGATGGCCTTGATGCCCTGCTCCATGAGCTGAGGGATCTCCTTCATGGCCACTCCGTGGGGCGTGGCGACGAATACGAAGTCGAGGTCCCTGGTCTCTGAGATGCTCTGGGTGAATTCCAGGTCGCCCACGTATCCCTTCAGATAGGTGTGCACGTCCGAAACCTTGCGGCCGGCATTCTGGCGCGAGGTCAGCGCTGCGATCTCCACGTCGGGATGCGTGCACAGGATGCGCGAAAGCTCCCCTCCTGTGTAACCGGTACCTCCTATGATCCCTACTTTGAACATATGATCTCCTCTGATGTGTCGTCAACGCCCATGTTTTCCTCTATATTAAGAATGATGTCATATCTCGAACAAAAATGTAAGATAGCCGACAGCAGGTCCTGACGATGATACACCCGACGTAAGCCAGACAGAAAACCGGAGCTGTTTTCAGAGGCTGTTCAGACCTGGAAACCGCACAGGTCGGGCATAGAATGCAGCGTTTACTTCGTGTATGGATCGGATTCCGAATCCCTGAAAGGATGATGTCTCTGTTCGGACACTTCATGGCTAGCGATCCGTCCCAGAGTTGACGCTGTCCAGAGTGAGCTTTCCGTACGACATGTAGATGACTCCGCCCTTGTCCTCGTTTCCGCCTCCCATCTCACCGTTCTTGATCGTGACTGTGGCACCTTCTATCACGAACAGGCGTCCGCTGTCGTACCCCATACCTCCGCGGCCCCTGCCCAGGGTGAATCCTGCCAGGTCGATGGTCAGATCCCTGCCCTCGCCGAACTCCTCGGGATCCCTGTCGGATGAGTCGAATATGTCGTTGGCCAATACGATGGTCGTTCCGCTGGCGGCGCTGCCGAGAGCATCCTGCAGCTCGTCCCAGTTGGTGACGGTGACGTTCGTGCCGTCGGCATCGGAACCGTCCGTGCCCAGGATGACCGCGGCGGAGACCATCATGATGGCCGCCATCGCCACGATCAGAACCAATGAGCGGAGATCCGTTCCGGCCCTCGGCCAGAATGCCGATTGATACGCTTTCCTGTCTGTCATTTGCATATTACGCAGTTGAATCGACGTGTGAATAAAGGTTGCAACGGGGATGCTCATAGGAAGTACAATCGCAGAACGATGCCCGGTCATGCGATTGATTGTTGTAAGAACGGTCCTGGCCCAGACGATCGATACCGTCCGGCCACGCGCACACGCGTGCCCGAGTCCTCGTATTTGTTTTATAAGGGAAAACTAATCGTTGGGAAGGTTAGCATGGCAGCAGCTAAGAAGACAACAACGAAGAAGGCTAGCACAGCCAAGAAAGCCGTGAACGAATCCAAGCAGAGGGAGAAGGTCGTACTGGCCTACTCCGGAGGACTCGACACGTCTGTCGATATCCACTGGTTGCAGGAGAACTATAATGTCGACGTCATCGCCATCGCGGTCAACGTCGGACAGCCGCCCAGCAAGGACGACATCGTAGCACGTGCGCTCAGGAACGGAGCCATCAAGGCCGATTTCATCGATGTGAGGAAGGAGTTCGTCGAGGACTACATCTGGCCCGCACTCAAGGCGAATGCCATGTATCAGAACGTCTACCCCCTGAGCACGGCCGTCGCAAGGCCCCTCATCACCAAGGTCCTCGCGGATGTCGCGAAGAAGGAGGGCGCCACATACATCGCCCACGGATGCACAGCGAAGGGTAACGACCAGGTCAGGTTCGATGTCGGACTGATCTCCCAGAACCCCGACCTCAAGATCATCGCCCCCATGAGGGAATGGATCACCACGAGAGAGGAGGAGATCGACTACGCCAAGAAGAACGGCATCGAGATCATCGTCAAGAAATCCAGCCCCTATTCCCGTGACGAGAACCTCTGGGGCAACTCATGCGAGTGCGGAGTCCTGGAGGACCCCTGGGAGGAGCCTCCCGCAGGAGTCTGGGCATACACCGTCGACCCCGCGAAGGCACCCGCCGCACCCAAGTACATCGAGATCGGATTCGAGAAGGGAATCCCCGTCTGCCTCGACGGAGAGAGGATGGACGGAGTCAAGCTCATCGAGACCCTCAACGAGCTCGCAGGCAAGTACGGTGTCGGAAGGATCGACCACGTCGAGGACCGTCTCGTCGGTATCAAGAGCCGCGAAACCTACGAGTGCCCCGCGGCGATCACGCTGATCACCGCCCACAGGGCCCTCGAGGCTCTCACCCTGCCCAAGGACACGCTGGAGTTCAAGCGCATCATCGAGCAGAAGTTCAGCCAGCTCATCTACGACGGACTCTGGTATGAGGGTCTCCGCGAGAACCTCCAGGCATTCGTCGATTCGAGCCAGGAGTACGTCACCGGTATCGTCAGGATCAAGCTCTACAAGGGAACCGCGACTGTTGTCGGAAGGAAGTCGCCCTACTCGCTCTACGACGTGGGACTCAGCACCTACGCGAAGGGAGACGAGTTCGACCACAACTCCGCGGTCGGATTCATCTACTGCTGGGGACTCCCCGGAAAGACCGCGGCCAAGGCGCACGCGTCCGCTCCGAAGAAGAAGACCAGAAAGACCCCTGAGAAGAAGTGATCCATTGAAGCAAGCCCTCTGGTCCGGCAGGTTCAAAGACAAGATGGACGACTCCACGCTGGACTTCACATCCTCCCTGGATGTGGATTCCAGGATGGCGTTCTACGACGTCATGGGTTCGCTGGCGCACGTCAACATGCTCAAGGCATGCTCGATCCTGCCCGCGGACGACGTCGACAGCATCATCAAGGGTCTGAAGGACATCCTCAGGGAGATCGAGGACGGGACCTTCGAGCTCGACTTCAAGCTCGAGGACATCCACACGAACATCGAGTTCTCCCTGACGGAGAGGATCGGACCGGCGGGTGGCAAACTGCACACAGGCAGGAGCAGGAACGACCAGGTCGCCGTGGACTTCAGGATGTACCTGAGGGACAAGGCCCTGGCCGCCTGCACCGCCATCGAAGGGCTGATAACCAGCCTGCTGAAGATCGCAGAAGAGAATCCGGACACCATCATGCCCGGATTCACCCACATGCAGCATGCGCAGCCGGTCACGCTGGCGCAGCACATGCTTGCATACGTATTCAAATTCACGAGGGACACCGACAGGTTCCTCGACGCTTTCCAGAGGATGAACAAGTGCCCTCTGGGGTCCGCAGCCCTCGCCGGCACCACCTATCCCATCGACAGGTTCATGACCGCCCAGGCGCTGGGATTCAAAGAGCCCACGGAGAACTCCATGGACTCGGTGAGCGACAGGGACTTCGTCAACGAGCTCGCGTTCTGCGCCGCACAGACGCAGCTGCACCTGTCGTCGCTGTGCGAGGAGCTGGTCCTCTGGTCGTCCCAGGAGTTCGCGTTCATAGAAATGGACGACAAGTACACCACCGGATCGTCCATCATGCCCCAGAAGAAGAATCCGGACATAGCGGAGCTCGTCAGAGGGAAGACCGGAAGTGTCGTCGGCTCGCTCATGACCATGATCGTCCTCACCAAGGGCCTCCCGCTCACGTACAACCGCGACCTGCAGGAGGACAAGAGGCCGGTCATGGATTCCATGGACACGGTCATCAGGTGCCTTCAGATAATGGCGAAGGTCATCGCCACCACCACGTTCAAGAAGGACAGGATGCTGGAGGTCACCAGCAGGGGGCAGATCAACGCCACGGACCTTGCGGACTACCTGGTCACCAAGGACATACCCTTCCGTGAGGCCCACGCCATCGTAGGCGCAGCCGTAAGGGAGAGCATAGAGTCCGGCGTGAACCTGGAGGACATGCCCCTGGAGAAGCTCAAGACGTTCTCCGACAGGATCGAATCCGACGTGTACGACTTCATCCCCGTATCCAGATGCGCCGAGAGGAGGGAATCCTACGGCGGAACGGCACCTTCATCCACGGACATCCAGATGTCCAAGGCAATCGAACAGCTGATGCTCCATGAGGACGTCATCCGTCAGGAGACACAGCTCATCGAGGGATGCTGGAAAGACCTCCTGGAGTGAACCACCTCGCCGCGGTAACGTACACTTTTTCGAAAGGCCCGCTTACGAGAACTGCCATTTTGGTCTTTCTCGCCTGTGACGGCCCCAGCGACATCCGACCCCGCACTTATCGCGGCCCATTGTTATCGAACAAATTGTATGCTTTTTGACTATTAGTAACACGAATAATTTTTTATTGCTATTCATGGATGCATGCGACAACTCAGTTCCGTCCTCGGATGAAAAGAAAAGGAGAGAATCGCTTGGATAAGAAAACAATGACCATCATAGCTGTGGTGGCAATCGTGGCAATAGTTATTGTGGCGGTCGCTGTAGTCTCGATGAACCCGCAGAAGGACACCTCGAAATCTGATGTCAGATATGCGCTTCAGGTAATGGGGAATGCCGATGAGGACACGACCATCACCAGCAAAGATGTGACAATCATCGAAGAAATAATCGCAGGTAGTCTGAGCTTCAAGGACTACCCGTACGCTGACGCCAACAACGACGGCAAAGTCGATAAGGCGGACGTGGATCTCATGAAGAATATCATGGAAAGGAAGAACGGTACCAAAATGTATGTCGTAAACGTGGACGTCTCCTCCGCCGACCAGTCGAAATATGTGAGCGAGGTCACTTACCCTCTCAGCAAGATAGTGCCTTACGGCGTGAACATTGTCGAACCCATCGTCGCCATAGATGGCGGCAAGAACGTGGCCGGATACTTCGCGAAGGGATACCCCGTTCAGGAGGCATCGATGATGGGCGAGGACCTGAAAGGAGGGTCCAGATCCATCGGGGATGCGGCATGGAAGAACTTCTTGACACTAGACTCAAAGGTACATGTGGATGCATTCGTCATCTCGTACGACAACAGGGCTCAGCTCCTCGATACCTACGTTGATGATCTCGTCGCAGCAAGTATCCCCCTCATCTGCTACGCAGCGGCCAACCCCGACGGGGAGGTCACCGCCGCCTTGACCATCGGATTCCTGATGGGAGGCGAAAGCGAGAAACTCGGAAAGAAGTACGCAGACATCTACGAGAACGTCCTCGACAAGGTGGACACCGTGACTAAGAAGAAAGCCGAGGCGGACATGAGCAACTACTTGTCCATGATCATGTACTCGTCGATCTGCCAGAACGACTCCACATACAACAACACCGGGGCCGCGGCAGGAGGGATCCCCTACTACAAGGTCGACAGCGATTTCGCACAGCTCTACAAAGGAACCGGATCCACGGCCCTTTCGACCGTCGAGGGATTGTCGAACATCCATGCAGACAAGGTCCTCAACTACAGGTCGATCGACCAGATCACCTCCTCGTCCGTCGTCAAGAAAGAGATCATTGAGACCTGGGAACATGAGAACAGCAAGAAGATCAGCGCCAAGATGCTCTTCGAGCATGCCGACTTCGACAACGATGACTTCTACTTCATCAACAACGTCCTGGCTTCCCCCATCAAGGTAGCCTATTCGGCACATATCCTGTACTCCGACTCCCTCTCCAAGGAGTGGGCGAATTCGATACTCCAGGAGTTCATCGATTCGGGATTCACATCCTACAAGGGCAAGACCATTACCGAGAACTTCATCACGATCTTCAACTACCAGGACTACTTGGATGCAAAGGCCTGAATGAAATGAGGGGCATCGCCCCTCGCCCTTTCCTATCATGAGCGAAATAGTGATCACCCGGACCAGGGAGCAACTCAAGAGGGAGTACTACAAAGCGCTCTCCAGGAAGCTCATACTCCTTACGGTCTGCATCACCGGGATACTCCTCTTCATAGGGCTGTTCTCCCTTTCAGTGTTCGATTCCATCTCACTCGGCGAAACGTACGAGATAATATGGAACCACATAGTCGGGAACAACGATTACGAACCGAGGAGCCTCGAATGGTGGGCTGACCGTTACATCTGGAACAGATCCATCCCGCATATCCTTGTGGCGATCATCGCAGGATGCTGCCTATCCATATGCGGAGCGCTCATGCAATCATTGATGTCCAATCCTTTGGCCGATCCGTACACAACGGGCATTTCCTCCGGTGCCTGCTTCGGCGCCGTCACCGCCATTATCGCGGGAATCACCTTCAGTTCCATCACAGGGGAGATGGGGATAGTAACCAACGCTTTCATTGGTGCGATGATACCCGCCCTGATCATCATCCTGATATCTGCTCGCATACGCATGACACCTGCGACGATCATCCTGATTGGAACCGGGATCTCGTATTTCTTCAATTCGATGGTGACGTATCTGATGATATCCACGGATGCGGACACTCTGAAAACGGCATACATTTGGCAGGTAGGGAGCCTTGACGGGATGACTTGGGCTTCCGTGCCGCTCATGTTCACAGTCACCCTCGTAGGTTCCATCCTGGTGCTGCTCTCGTGGAGGCAGCTGAACCTCATGTCCTTGGGGGAAGAGAGCGCGGTGAGCCTGGGTCTGGACGTCCAGAAGTTCAGGATCCTCTGTCTAATCCTCATGTCCCTCATGACCGCCGGGGTGGTGACCTACGTCGGCATCATAGGATTTGTCGGCCTGGTAGCACCGCATATCGTGAGGCTGGTGATCGGAGGGGACAACAAGTACGTCATACCTCTGTCAATGGCTGTGGGAACCCTGCTGCTCCTGTTCGCCGATTATGTGGCAATACAATTCGCTAATCTGCCGGTGGGGGTGGTCATGAGCCTCATCGGAAGCCCGGTGTTCCTCATACTGATCCTCTACAACCACAAGAGCAGGGGGGTGCTGTATTGAACAGGATCGAAGAGGCGAAGAAGGAGTACAAGGCAGCAGAACGTAAGAAACTGATGCTGATCTTGGTGTTCGTCGTGCTCGTGGCGATAACCGTACCCATCACGCTCGGGTTCGGCGTCTACAAGATAAGCCTGGTCGACTCCATAATCACCTTCATCCAGCATATCACAGGCAACATCACCAACCCGAAGGCGGACACCTTCATCTGGAATGTGCGCCTCCCGCGTGCTCTGGGGGCGATTACCATCGGAGCCGGGCTCTCCGTGGCCGGGGCGGTGATGCAGAACGATTTCAAGAACCCCTTGGCCGAACCCTACACCATGGGGATATCCTCCGGAGCGTTCTTCGGAGTCGTCATTGTCATCGTATCCGGGGCATGCATCATCCCGGGGCTTACCGGACAGTCAGCCTACATGGTCAACGCATTCGTCTTCTCGATCATACCCATCGTGCTGATCCTATTGGTAGCCAAATTCAGAAAGGTCACGCCTGTGGCCATGATATTGATAGGGATAGCGGTCATGTTCCTGTTCAACTCCATATCCCAGGTCATGCTCCTGGCATCCACGGCCGAGAACCTGGCAGATGCCTACAGCTGGAGAGTCGGGAACACATCCAGGATAGGCTGGTCCGAGCTTCCGCTTCTCATAGCGGTCACCGTCGTGGCCATCTGTCTGGTTTGGACCCTCTCCAGGAAACTGGACGTAATGTATGCCGGCGACCGCGGGGCCCAATCCCTGGGAATCAGGCCCAACAGGCTCAGGATAGCCTCCATGACGATCGTCTCGCTGATGACCGCCGCCATCGTATCCGTATCGGGAACGATAGGGTTCATAGGGCTTGTCGGCCCCCACATAGCAAGGATGTTCGTGGGATCGAACAACAAATACCTGATACCGGCATCCGCTGCATTCGGAGCACTGTTCATCGCAGTCACGGACACCATCGCCAAAGTGACCGGCCCGGACGGGCTCCCAGTCGGGGTCATCAGCTCGCTCGTAGGCGGACCCCTGTTCGTATACATCCTGATAAAATGCAGGAGCAAGGTGTGGATGTGAACATGTGCACACAGAAGACGATCGATGGAGCGGTTGCATGTCCGATACAGTCGAGAAACCTCTTTGCAATAGAATCAAACGACCCTGAGAACGTGGGTGAGGCAAGATGATCATAGACATCCAAGGTTTGAAATTCGCATACACGAGCGTCCCCGTGCTCAATGAAGTCACGGTAACGATCGAGGGACCGAAGTTCGTCTCGATATTGGGGCCCAACGGAGTGGGTAAATCGACACTCATCCACTGCATAAACAAGATCCTCCAACCCACCGGCGGAACGGTGATGATAGACGGGGAGAGCGTCACGGACATCACCGTCAAGGAGATGGCGAAGATCGTGGGATACGTCCCCTACTCCGCAAACGATTCCTTCCCCCTGTCCGTTGTGGATACCGTCCTTATGGGGAGACATCCCCACAGCACCAGGAAATCGCTCGATTCAGATCTGGATGTCGTATACGAGGTGCTGGATAAGCTCGGCATATTGGATCTGGCCATGCGCCCGTTCAACGAGCTGTCTGCTGGACAGCATCAGAAGGTTATGCTCGCAAGAGGTCTGGCACAGGAGCCGCGGATTCTCCTGCTGGACGAACCCACGTCGAATCTGGATGTCCGTCACCAACTCGATGTGGCCAAGATGTTGAAGGCCCTGTCCCGCGAAAAGGACATCCTAGTCATCATGATATGCCATGACATCAACATCGCGGCGAAATACTCTGATGAGATAATCCTCCTCAGCAGAGGTACGATCTACTCCACCGGCGTTCCGAAAGAGGTCATCACGGAGAAGAGCCTAAGGGAGGTGTACGGAGTGAAATCTGTGATCATCGATGACGACGGCTCCCCTCACGTGATCCTGAAGGATTCCATCTCGGAAGCGGAGACTGAGGAGGGCCCCGTGAGAATCGCCGTCGACAGGGAAGGACAGATAATCTGAGCCCAGCCAGCATCAGATCCGTTGCTGAACGCGGACGGATTGCGGTCAGTCGTAGTCTACGCGATCGTTCTCCTTGATCTCGTACTTTATGCCCGCAGCGGTGAGCATCTCGCTGATCTTGTCAGCTATGGGCTTCAGTTCGGAGCTTTTGCTGTAGGTCTTAAGGTAGAATTCCTTGGAGTCCATGGGGAATACGAGCCTGATCTTACCCTTCCTGTTGTATCCCTCGGGCTTCCTGTTGAGTTCGAGATCGGTCATGTTGAGTTCGATCAGCATCTGAAGGAGTTCCTCTTCCTCGGGCATCTGGTCGATGGACTCCAGGAACATCTTCAGGATGTCGGGGAACACAGGGACCAGATCCTTGTAATCAGTCTTTCCTTTGAGCACAAAATGAATGCTGCTGACCTTCATCGGTGCTCCTTAGTAAAAATTCGTTATATAAACTGTTCCTCGGGGCGAAACCATCGCTGGATGAACGGCTCCCTGGACCGGCATCAGGCCCTTGAATGCGTGCGGAATGATGGTCACTTCTGAACAACCATCACTTTATAATGTACTTATTATTAGAAGAGAGCAATGAGAACAGCTCTTACAGTGGCAGGTTCCGACTCCATAGGGGGCGCAGGTATCCAGGTGGATATCAAGGCCATGTCCGTGGTCGGCGTCCACGCCACATCCGTTATCACCGCCGTCACGGCCCAGAACACGCAGGGAGTCGACGGCATCTTCCCCATGCCTGAGGAATTCATCCAGGCCCAGCTCGAAGCGGTGTTGAAGGACTGCGACATCAAAGCGGTCAAAACCGGTATGCTCTACAGTTCCGATATAGTGGAGACCGTAGCGGACATCCTCGAGGACCATGACGTCCCCCTTATCGTCGATCCGGTCATGATCTCGGGCACAGGATGCTCGCTCTGCGAGGATGATTTCGTCAGGTCGTTGAAGAGGAAACTGCTTCCCATATGCGAACTGGTCACCCCCAACAGGTATGAGGCGGAGGTCCTGGCCGGCATGAAGATCAGAGACGAGGACGACATAACCCTCGCCTGCGAACTCATAGGCAAGCAGGGATCGTCCGTGCTCCTGAAAGGAGGGCACATGAAAGGCCCCAAGGTGGTGGACTACCTCTACCTGTCATCCGAGTTCAACAAGCTGGAGTATCCCCGTCTGCAGAAGGCAGGACACGGCAGCGGATGCTGCCTCTCGGCGTTCATCACGGCGAATATGGCCAAGGGCCTCGACATCGTCAACGCGGTGATGAAGTCCAGGGACCTCATCCAGGAGTCCATCGCCACACAGTACGCGATCGGACACGGCGACGTCGTGGTCAACCCCATGGTGAAGATGAAAGGGGAATCCGACAAGTTCGGAGTCCTTGATGCGCTGGACAACGCGGCCAACAAGATCGTTGACATCGTTCCCGACGAGTTCGTCCCCAAATCCGGGATGAACATCGCCTACGCCCTGAAGGACGCCGCGGGACCCGAGGAGATGGCCGCCATCGACAAGAGGATGACCGTCCACAACGGTATCCTCAGGAAGAACGGCCAGGCTAAGTTCGGAGCCGCCGAGCACCTGTCCTACGTCCTGATGGAGCTGATGAAGCACGACCCCGGATGCAGATGCATCATGAGCCTCGCCTACAGGAACGACATCATGGATGTGATGGAGGAGGTGGGCATGACCGCGGTCACCGTCGAGATGGCCAAGGACAAGATCGCGGAGGCCACCGCCAAGGCGATAGAGAAGGCCAATGGCATCCCGGACGCGATAGTCGACAAGGCCGGCAGGAAGGAGAGGATCATCAGGATCACAGCGAAGGATCCTGAGGAGATGCTGTCCAAATTGGAGAACATCCTGTGATGGATGTATCGTACATCTTATTAACAGCATTTATCATCCCCCGATGGAAGATACAATGGCTGAAGATGGCGAAGGCATCATACGCGCCCAGGGCCTCGTGAAGAGGTTCGGCAAGCTCACTGCGGTCGATGGACTCGACATCTCCGTCAGCAAAGGCGAGATTTACGGATTCCTCGGACCCAACGGGGCCGGGAAGACAACGACCGTCCGCATGCTGACCACCATGGAGCTTCCCGACGAGGGAAGGGTCTGGATCGACGGTTACGACACCAAGACGGAATTCATCAAGGCCCGCAGATGCGTCGGCGTCATCCAGCAGCAGAACAGCCTGGACAAGGACCTCACGGTCAGGGAGAACATCATCCACCACGCCCTGATGCAGAACCTCTCCCTGAAGGAGTCCAAGAAGCGCATGAAGGAGCTGAGCGACATCATGGAGCTCAACGACCGCATGGGATCCAAGGTCGAGACGCTGTCCGGAGGGTGGAAGAAGAGGGTGGCGATCGTCTGCTCCCTAATCCACAACCCCGACATCCTCTTCATGGACGAGCCCACCACTGGTCTGGATACCCAGTCCAGGAACCTCCTGTGGAAGATGATACGCAACATCAACAGGAAGGGCACGACCATATTCCTCACCACGCACTACATATTCGAGGCGGAATCCCTGTGCGACCGCGTGGGGATCATCAACAAGGGGAAGCTCATAGCCGAGGGCACCCCCGAGGAGCTGAAGGAGAGGGTCGGCAACTTCGCATTGGTGGCGACCGCTCCAGACGGTAACGAGTCCATAACGTACTACAAGGACATGGACACGGCCAAGAAGGCCTCTCTGGACCTCCCGCATGACAACAGCATATCCATCCGTCCGACCAACCTGGAGGACGTGTTCCTGGAGCTCACTGGGAGGAAGATCTGATGCACAACATCCCTTCGGAGATAGTCAGGGTCGCGTACGGTGACCTGTGCTACATGAAGCATAACCTGGTCCAGACGCTCGTATCCACGCTGGTGGGACCGTTGCTTTATCTGCTGGCATTCGGATACGGTATGCGCGCCGGGGACACGGAGTACATCGCTTATGTCATACCCGGTATAGTCGCGATATCCTCCATGAACTCGGGATTCTCATCGTCTTCGCAGAAGATTGTCATCCAGAGGCTGTTTCATTCCAGTTTCGACGAACTCATACTGTGCCCGATGCACACGTCGTCGGTGATATTCGGCAAATGCCTGATGGGGATAATCAGGGGGATGGTCGGAGGGCTGATCATCATGTGCCTCGGAATGCTATTGACACCAGGGCTGCACATCACGGTCTGGCTCCTACTGGCCATGCTCATCTCCAGCATCATGTTCTCCCTCCTGGGGGTCGCCGCGGGCCTTCTGGCCAACTCCACGCCGACGCTGATGATGTTCAACAGCATCATCATCCTGCCCATGTCGTTCATGTGCGGAACCCTGTTCGACGTGAGCTCCCTCCCTTCGCTGGTCTCGGACATCGTCTGGGCGCTCCCTCTGTCGCACACGACATCCATCATGCGCGCAACGGCGGACTGCCTGCCGGTCGATTACATATCTGTCGTGGTGATCCTGGCGTACGTGGCCGTGTTCTACTCGATATGCCACATCGTCATCAGGAAGAAGCTGTACTGACAGTTCCTCTGTAGCCGGCGTAATGGCTGACCGATACGGTATATAATCGGTACGAGATTCCACAAGCATGTTAAGCGTCGCTGGCTCCTTGGATAAATTCTTCAGGATATCCGAGAGGGGATCGACGGTAGGCAGGGAGGTCAAGGGAGGTGTGATCACATTCCTGGCGATGTCCTACATCCTCGTGGTCAACCCGTATATCCTGAGCAATGTGCCGACAGCGGCCGCTTATGGTTTCGATGCCCTTTTCACCTCTACCGCGCTCGCCGCCATCATATCGTGTATCCTTATGGGGATCTATGCCCGTTTCCCTGTGGCATTGGCTCCCGGAATGGGTGTGAACACGTTCCTGGCCTTCACCATCTGTATCGGGATGGGTTTCACGTACTCCCAGGGACTCATGGTCGTCCTTCTGTCGGGGGTAGGGTTCTTCCTCATCTCGGTCACAGGCTGGAGGACCAAGATCCTGAATTCCATCCCGATATCGATGAAGCATGCCATCACCGCCGGTATCGGATTCTTCATCGCCGTTGTGGGATTGTTCAACGCAGGTATCATAGTGCATGGCGAGGGATCCGCACTGGCGATAGGCCATCTGGGGGATCCTGGTGTGATCCTGTCCCTGATATGCCTGTTCATCACGCTTGAGCTTTGGTACCTGAAGGTCTGGTGGGCTGTCATCGCCGGGATGGTGATCACATGGGTCGCCGGTATCATCATGGGTATCGCGGGACTGGAGTCCAGCTACGGGCTCATCCCGGAATGGAATCCCGATGCCTTCGTCAGCCACCCGGATTTCTCGCTGGTATTCTCGATGTTCACCGATTTCGAGATGTTCGACAGCACCCTTATAGTGGCGTTCCTGGCAGCATTCGCATCCCTGATGGTCGTGGACCTTTTCGACACAACAGGGACCCTTATCGGCGTCGGAGAGGCGGCGAAACTGATGGACGAGAACGGCAACCTCATCGACGGGGAGAAGGCCCTGACCGTGGATTCTGTTGCGTCCATGACCGGATCGATAGTCGGTACATCCACCACCACGTCGTTCATCGAGTCCACAGCCGGTATCGATGCAGGCGCTAGGACCGGTCTGATGCCGATCGTCGTCGGCGCGATGTTCATCATAGCCCTGTTCCTTTCGGGATTCTTCTCGACCTTCACATCGGCCTGTACCGTCGGTGCGCTGGTGATGGTCGGCATACTGATGATCAAGAATGTGGGCCTGATCGAATGGGACGACCCCGTCAACTGCGGAATGGCGTTCATGACGATCTTCATGATGGGCCTGTCCGGATCCATCACCGTAGGGATCGCAGCGGGAACCTTCGTCTATGTCATAGGGATGGTCCTCACCCACAGGTCCTCGGAGATATCCAAGATCCTCTGGCTGCTGTTCGCGGTATTCATGTCCTATCTGATCATCAACCAGTTCCTGATACCCAACCTATAAACTCCGGGCTCTGCCCGGAACCCTTTTCTTCTTATCGATAAAGGATCGTACGCCACTCGGTGCTTCTCGGTTGGATCTCATGTATCCCTTCTTTGCGTTTGGCCATAGAATCACCAGCCCGACCGCTGCGTTTACGTAGGCAATATCGGATGAAGATAACGAGCCCTTCGTTCTCTTCTTTGGTTGGCGCTAAAACGAAAGCGAAAGCTCACTCACCTTTTCGTTTCTTTTAGTCTTTACACACCGCGTACGTGCGCTCAATAGAAACAGCATCTTATTTGAGAAAACCAGGCTGTATCCATAACAATGCCTTTCGAGGAATCCAAGGGTGCTGACATCCAAAGCGATCCAAGAACTGGACATCTGTACAGACGGACGGATGGTGTCACGATGAGGAAGTCAGGACACTTCAGTCAGTTGGAATGAGAAATCAAATGGGTTTGAGATGTGGCTACCCCCGGGACGAGCCCGGGGGAATGACTGTTTCACTCGATTTTCACGATCTCGATCTGGAAGTAGAGAGGCTGGTTGGTACGCTCGCTGCCTTCCTTGTAGGTGATCTCGTCACCGGAGATGGATGTGATGTAGATGGTCTTGACTCCGAGGTCGAGCTTGATCATCTGGATGTTGGTCGAGTCCACGAATGTGGGGTTCTGGATGTCGATGTCGTAGGCGATCTGTCCATCGGCGATCTGCGTCACTTTGTAGTTGACGACAGTGTTTCCGGACTTGTACACCTCATAGGTCTTGACATCGGGCTTGTAGGACACGAGGACGCTCTTTCCATTGTTGGTGAGGATCGCCGTGGCATCCCATCCGTAGTCGGATGTGAAGGTCGTCTGGCTGTTCTCAGCGACAGAGACGTCGGGGTATGCGGCGGTGAATTCGCTCTTGGTCATCGTGGTGGACATGTACATGACGTTTCCGGTCTTCTTCAGTGTTCCGAAGGTGGAGTGTCCGTAGTATCCCTCGCTCTCGGAGAGGTAGATGTTGTACTTGTCGCCGACCTTGTGGCCGATGACGGAATCTCCGAAGGCCTTGAGGACCGTCGTTCCACCGACAGTGAATGAAAGGGGGCTGTAGCTGCTCTTGGCAGTGTAGTCGTTCGCCTTGGCGATGTTGCTGTCGTTTCCGATGTTAGCATAACTGGTGTCGAACACCACTGCGTGCTCCTTTCCGTACTCATCGTAGTAAGTTCCGGTATAGTTCACAGTCACTTTGTCTCCAGTAGATGCCGTTTCAGAGTTGTCGGGGAAGTATTCATTCGCGATGAATGCTCCGACAGCAACGACGGCCGCAATCAAGAAGATAGCGAGACAGATCGTGAAGATCGGGTCCCTATCCTTTTTGGCAGTCTTTTCGCCAGTCATTTTAACCGACCATGCGATTCAACACCCCATATAAAACCCCTTTGTCCTTATTATTATAAGAACGGGAAACAGGCACATGGCATGTGTTATCTACCAGCGCCACATCAGAGGAGGCATGTTCGATCTCTACGTCATCACGGACGAGTCGCTGTCGAAAGGACGCTCCAATGTCGAGATAGCCAGAATGGCCTACGAGGGCGGAGCCGATGTCGTCCAGCTGAGGATGAAGAACGCCTCCAAGGAGGATATGCTCAGGGATGCGCTGGCTATCAAGGAGATAGCCGACGACTACTGCAGATTCTTCATAGTCAACGACAACGTGGAGGTCGCCAAGGAATCCGAGGCGGACGGGGTTCATCTGGGTCAGTCGGACATGCCCGTCGAGCAGGCCATCGAGATCCTCGGTCCGAACGCCATCGTCGGGGTCTCCGCAAATACTGTGGAGAAGGCCAAGAAGGCATACGACGGAGGCGCCGCTTACGTCGGAGTCGGAGCTATTTTCAAGACCTCGACCAAGCCGGATGCGACCCAGGGAATCGGACTGGATGCCATATATCAGATAAGGCAGGCCGTGGACATACCTATCGTGGCCATCGGAGGCATCAACATGGGTAACATCCAGGATGTCATCAGGGCCGGTGCGGATGCTGCTGCCGTCGTCTCGGCCGTGGTGGCGCAGGACGATGTGGTCAAAGCGACCCATGACCTCAGGGATCTCGTCCTCAAGGCCCGCCTGCGATCGCACTTCCGCCGAACACCGGGGAGTTGTTTTAAAATAAGATAAAACGATAAACTCGATTATGGGAGCCCAAGACGAATACTTGCGCAACTTTTGCATCCTTTTGACGGATAAAGGAGTGGTCCCTCTCACGGACCCGTTGCAGATCGCGGTGTACAACAGTCTACTGAAGGGTATGAAGAGGCCGAGCGACCTGACCGCCGAGCTCAACATGAGTTCCTCGTCGCTCCACTTCATCATCGACAAGATGTCCGAATCGGGTATCATCGACAGGATAAAGCCGGATACGGACAAGAAGACGGTGTACTACACCACGAGTGCCAAGGTCCTGGTCAGCTCTGCCGAGACGAACGACAAGCTGAGGAACAAATCGGAGGCCACATTCTCCGACCCGTTGCAGAACTACAAGGGACTGTCATCCCTGGCCAACATGCTCGACTGCTACTCCGAGGAGATCGGACTCGACATGAACCCGATCAAGATGAAGTACGCGACGGCGTTGGCGGATGCACTGGAACCCGAGAAGGCGTCCATGGAGGACGCAGTGATGAACGCCAGGGATGCGTTCGTCAGCCTGACGGGATTCAGCTTCAGCGTCTATTCGTTCAAACCCCTGACGCTCGTCGTCACAGGGGACAGCACGGTCAAGGAGAAGGCACCCATGCTGATGACATTCCTCATCAGATACATCGAGGATTCCACCGGCAGGAGCCATAAACTCGTCAGCATAGAGGACTTCAACGGTTCCGAGAACATGATCAAGGTGGTCATGGACCGCTGCGAGAAAGAAGAGGAACCGTACCTCAACACGAGCATGCTCCACAGGGACACCGAACGCTTCCTTATGATCGACGTGGACGGGGTCGCGGGACTCATGACCAGCGACGTCCAGATCGACATCATCGACGCGATCTACGAGAGGCCCCTGTGCATCACGGACATAGTCAACAAGGTGGACTCGCCCAGGTCCACGATCACATCGAATCTGCTCAGGATGGTCGAGGAGGGAGTCATATCCGTCTTCTACTCCGAATCCGGATCGGCATACTACGGTCTGGCCTGCTCCATACTGCTGAAGAAGTCGCGCCCGGTGTCCTCCGACAACGAGGGCCTGCGCGACACGCTCGACTCCGTCAAGAACAAGGAGGGCGGATTCATGGAGGGGCAGCTCCTGTACACCCTGGCGTACTTCAAGAAGCTCGGATTCGACTCCGAGTACCTGATGGTCGTCCTCGGTGCCAAGTACATGAGGGCCACAGGCTCCATGGACGAGAAGGCCAACTTCGACACGTACTTCGGGAAGATGTCCGACATCGCCCAGGCGATCGGGCTCTCGCTGAGCATCGTATCGATCTACCCCCTCACCATAGGCATATCCAACAGCAATCCCGATTCCGAGATGTCACAAGCGATGACATTCATCACCGGTATGGCGCACCAGGGACTCGAGATGGCCAACAGCGGAATCTTCGTGAGGTCCACCGAGACCAAGGAGAAGGACGAGAACGTCTCCTTCAAGGAGATCTACCCCGCACTGACGATGAACCCCGTAAAGGGAGTCATGGTCGAGGACCTGGCCGCCGCGCCCAAGAAGAGGACGTCGTCGGTCAAGACCGCGCTGTTCAACCGCAGCAAGAAGGAATCCGGCAAGCCCGTCAGGACCGTCAGGTACATCACGGCCTTCGCCGTCCTCACGCTGCTGGCAGCGGTGATAATCATCTCCACCGCCGGAACGGGCACCAACGTCGTCGATGCCGACACGTTCAGCCTGACCGTCGACGAGAGCATCGGGGACTTCTCGGTCTACGACGCTGAGGGCAACGCCCTCGAGTCGCCCTTCACCTTCCTCGCCGGAAGCGTTATCACACTGAAGACTGACGGCACGAAGGACATAGGGTATCTGGACAAAGGGATCGCCTACAAGATGGACCCGAAGACCGAAGGGGAATACGTCATCTCGATGAAATCGGACCTGAACGTCAAGCAGCTGTTCGACGTCTCCTATCTGGAGGAACGCAACTGCTCGTTCTCGATCTACACCCCCGACAAGTCTGCGGCCGTCCCCTCGGAGGAGTACAAGGCCAAATCCAACGGGCTGTACATCAGCGCGGACAACAAGCTGAAGATCGCCGCGGATGCAGGATACTACATCTCCAAGGAGACTGACACGGCCCGCAACGGACTGCTCACGGGATGGGTCTGCACCCTGACCGACCTCGAGGCCATCAGCCTCAACGAGATGCCCAAGGAGACCAGGGTCATCGACCTCGGCCATGACAAGTACCTGTACAACGGCCAGGAGGTCAGCAGGGAGCTCGTCGTCGACCCCGAGTCCGTTTCCATCCAGCTCAAATATGCGGAGGACAAGAACGTCGTCATCAAGCTGAACGGCACCCCGCTGAAACTGGATCCCGACAACAACTTCACCCTCACCATGCTCCCCGAAGGCGAGATGAAGCTGACCGTCGAGGAAGCGAACTTCTATTGAAACGCTCAGTTGTCGGGGGTTGCGTCATGCAACTTCCGACAAAACATCGGATACCGTATTATCGGTGTCCGATGTAATCGTCTTATCCCAAGTTGAGAGGAATGCAAATGGTCGCCAGGAAAGATAAGAATCAGAAGGTCTTCTGCCCGTTCTGCGGAAAGGCTTTCAGAGGCGACCACAACTACTGCCCGTTCTGCGGACAGGACATCAGACCGTACAAGGACGACCTCGGCCCGGTCATGAGCAAGATCCAATCCGCCACGAACATAGACATGAAGAGCACCAAGGTGAGGGTTCTGATGTCTCTGACCATATTCGTCCTCGTCTTCGGCGGATCCATGTTCATCTTGGACAACTACTACAACCATGTCAGCGACCCTCCTGCGCAGGATGTCGATGTCGTGGAGCCTGATCCGGGCGCCATGGGGAAGATGGTGGAGCTAAGGACCGGCGGATACTTGGACCTCACGGAGGATTTCCTCACCGGCGACCTGAGGGCGCTGCCTCTTTATGATCCTGAGCTGAAGCTCAAGATGAGCCTCGCCGACAGGAACCAGAAGGATTACTCCAAGATCGTGTGGATCGTGCAGACCGACAGCTACAACAACGCCAACACGAAGAACCCGTTCTATCAGAAGGTCACGAAGGTCAGCGCATCCGGGGCGGACATCTACAGCGTCACATGGGACAACCTGGAGATTGGCGGTTTCACTGTCATCGCCAGCTGCTACATGGAGGACGGAACATGCGACGTCTACCGCGGCAACGGGATCTACTACGGGAAGTACACGACCGTTTTCGAGTGGACCTATGACTACACCCGTTTCAAGCTGCAGTTCAGCATGTCGTCCGATGACGTTAGGAGCTGCCTCAACATCGACCCCAGGTCCAGACTGGACCTGCAGTCCAGGTCGTCCATGCTCGATTTCATCACCGACAACCAGGTGATCTCCGATCTTCAGACATCCCTGAAGACGCTGTACCTGGACAACTACGGGTACACCGATATTGGCTACACCGGTTTCGTCCTCTCCTTCGTCCAGACATGCTTCCCGACGGTCTATGACAGCTTCAACTACCGTGTGACGGACTACTGGGCCTATCCCATGGAGACGTTGCTATGGGGATGCGGCGATGATGAGGACAAGGCCATACTCTTCAACGCCATAATGAAGGTCGCAGGGAAGGAGGTCGGCCTGATCGTCCTTCCGGAGACCACTGTAGCGGCGGTCCAGCTGGACCTCAGCGGCTATGAGGGAGAGATGGCGACCGTCAGGGGGCTGTACAGATCGTACGTTGTGGCGGACACCGATTCCAATCTTGCACTGGGCGAGATCAGACCGTACTACGTCATATCATCGGACGGAAGGACCATCTACTACAACGGCGAGATCATCCACGGACGCTACGGACTCATCGCGATGAGCAGCTGAGCACCGACAGGCTGGAACAGTCATTATATAGGTCGATAAAGTCAGTCTTTCCATGGCATTCGGTCTTTTCAAACCCACAGGCGAATACAAGCTCGTCATCCTCGTCAGGAACGACCTCAAGATGGGGAAAGGCAAGATCGCGGCCCAGGTCGGGCACGCAGCAGTCGAATGCGCACTTTTCACGGAGAAGAAGGACAAGCGCTCCTTCGACGCCTGGTATTCATGCGGTCAGCCCAAGATCGTCCTGAAAGTGGATTCGCTGGAGGAGCTGGACAAGTACAGGATGATGGCCAGCAGCAACAAGATACACATAGCGGTCATCACCGATGCTGGGAGGACGCAGGTGGACCCCGGCACGATAACGTGCATGGGCCTCGGACCCGCACCCGCAAGCGAACTGGACCGCATCACCGGCGAACTGAAGATGCTCTGATCGCAGGCGCCTTATATTAGCACAGTCCAGATCCGATGCTTTCAGACCGAACATGCAGTCCATGAGGGATGCCTTGAACGTCCCGGGACCTCTGCTCATCTTCCCTGCGGACTCCGCCGCGATGTTGAACGATGTTATGGCGGCGATGACAGATTCAATACTGGCGCCGTTGGCGCCCGCATAGCATCCTACCACGGAACTCACCATGCAACCTGTACCCGATACATTGCCGAGCATGTCGCAGCCGTTGGACAGCTCGTAGACATCCTTTCCGTCAGATACATGATCGACCTTCCCGGTGGATGCGATGATGCATCCCAGCTTCCCGGCCAGCGACTTGACATGGGCAGCGGAATCACCCGAAGGGCCGGTCGAATCCACCCCTCTGACCCCTCCCTCGACACCGGAAAGATAGGCGATCTCACCGTCGTTCCCTTTGACGATATCGGGCTTCACGAGCTTGATGATCCTCTCCGCCACGCAATTGCGGTATTTCGTGGCACCCGCACCGACAGGATCGAAGACCACCGGGATCCCCTTCTTTTTCGCAACAGTTCCGGCCAGGAGCATGGATTCCACCGTCCTGGGATTGAGAGTCCCCATGTTGATGACGATCGCATCAGCTATACCGACCATGTCCTCCACATCCTCGAGGGCGTCCGTCATCACGGGCGATCCTCCGGCGCAGATGCAGATGTTGGCGCAATCGTTCACGGTGACGTAGTTGGTGATGTGATGCACGAGCGGATGCTTGGAGCGCACCCCCTCCAGTTGGGACGGCAGACAGAAGTCCATGCTGCGTAACGGCCTCTGCCAGATATATCACATCCCACGGCATCTCCGAACTATCCATGTATGTGTTTTTTATCCAGCCTCGCAATCGCAGTGTCATGGCTATGATCGATATCGAGTACAGGCACACCGAGAAGGAACTTGACGATGTGACCATCAGGAGGACCACCACAGGAAAAATGTCCGCCTACATCCAGGACCTCATCTACGAGATGAAATCCGCAGATATCTCATGCTCCTACAAGGAGACCGTCATCGCCGAGGGGGAGAACACCGTTCTAATCAACGGCAGGACCATCCCCGAGATCATCGACGGGCTCGAGATCAGATACCTGGATTCGGACGAGAGCTGCGACCACGGCAAGCCCTCCAGGATCACCTTCGGCCGCCCCACCCTGGACTGGAAGAAGTCCTTCGTGGAGGATGTTCCCGACACCATCATGAAGAACGCCATCGCCAAGGTCTACGCCGACGAGAGGCAGAAGCAGGCCGGCCAGTGAGCGCCTTAAACGTCCGGGACCTCCCCGGACATTTCATCTTTTACCTCAGGGATCCATATCCAGCCCCTCTCGAAACTCATATAATATAAATGCCCATGCTAAGGGCAATGTTCGAGATCATCAGAAGGGACGGCCTCGCCCGTATCGGAAAATTCACCACGAATTCAGGACGCACGATGGAGACGCCTGCGCTGTTCCCCGTCATAAACCCCAAGATCAACACGGTCCCCGCCAGGGAGCTGTACGATACGTTCGGTTTCAAGTCCCTCATCACGAACTCATACATCATCAAGAACACCCCCGACCTCAAGGAGAAGGCCCAGTCCATTGGACTGCATGAGATGCTGGACTTCCCCGGGATCATCATGACGGATTCCGGAACCTTCCAGAGCCACATGTACGGGGAGGTGGAGCTCACCAACGAGGAGATCATAGAGTTCCAGAAATCCATCGGCACCGACATCGGTACCGTGCTCGACATTTTCACTGAACCCTACTGGACCAAGGAGCAGACCGCAGAATCCATCGAGGTCACCCTCGAGAGGACGCAGCAGGCCTGCGACATGAAGGGCGAGATGATGATCAACGGCGTCGCCCAGGGTTCCATCTATCCCGACCTCAGGGAGGACTGCGCCAGGAGGATGGCCGAGATGGACATTGACGTGCACCCCATAGGAGGGGTCGTCCCCCTGATGGAGCAGTACAGGTACTCTGAACTGGTGGATGTCATCATGTCCAGCAAGAAGGGGCTCAACCCCAACCGCCCCGTGCACCTGTTCGGTGCGGGACACCCGATGATCCTCGCATTCGCGGCGCTCATGGGCTGCGACTTCTTCGATTCCGCTTCTTACGCAAAATTCGCCCGCGACGACAGGATGATGTTCGTCGACGGTACCTTCCGCCTTGCGGAGATGGAGTCCCTGGACTGCAACTGCCCCGCATGCCGCGGACACACCCTCGAGGAGCTCAGGAAGATGGAGAAGTCCAAGAAGACCAAACTCATCGCCGAGCACAACCTCTACCAGATTGTCCAGGAGCTGAACCTCGTCAGGAGGTACATCCGCGAGGGGCGCCTGTGGGAGCTCGCTGAGATCAGATGCAGGGCGCACCCCTCTTTACTTGAAGCGCTCAGGAAGCTCAGAGACTACCAGGACGTCATGGAGCAGTACGACCCCATCAGCCGCGACGGAGCCATATTCTACACCGGCCCGGAGACCAGGGGACGTCCCGTGTTCAAGAGGTATCTCGACAGGCTCGGAACGAGGTATGTGCTTCCGACGGACAAGGTCGCCCTCTTCGAGGACACCCATGGCAAGCCGTACAGCAGGCCGTACGAGCACGAGTTCGACAAGGCCAGGAAGGCAGGGTACACGCCCATAGTCGTCTCTCCCTTCGGCCCCGTGCCCGCGGAACTGGACGAACTGTACCCTCTGGCCCAGTCCCTGTTCCCCCAGATACCCGACATGGAGACCGAGACGGAGTCCGAGAGGCTCACCTACCAGTTCCTCAGCATGATGGGAGTCAAGGAGGTCATCCTCCAGGACCAGATCCCCGACGACGGGGACCAGGAGTACGATGCGAACCTGCTCAGGGCCAAGGCGGTCGCCAGATACCAGTTCGGGACCGAAGCTGCGGACGCATTGTTCAGGGAGCCCGTGGAGCTCGTCACCAGCAGGAAGACCGGCAAGATCAGGAACGTCATCTCCGACGGGGAGCACGTGCTCTCCATGCGTGCAGGCGACGGAATGTACACGCTGAAGCTGGAAGGCGCCAAGAGGATAGTCGCAGCGGTTCCCAAGCCCCACATGAGGGTCCAGATCATGGACGATGCCGTGCCGTTCGCCGCGGACGGACGCAACGTGTTCGCACAGTTCGTCACCGAGTGCGACCCCGAGATCCGCCCGATGGAGGAAGTGATCGTCACCGACAGCAACGACAACCCCGTCGCCACCGGACGCGCGTTCCTCGTCCCGTTCGAGATTAGGCAGATGAAGAAGGGAATGGCCGTCAAGGTGCGTTCAGGCTCTAGCGACGAGTGATCCGAGCAATAATACAATAGGAGACTGACAGCCCGATACAGTCTTTTACTATAAGGGGCTACAACTCGGTATGAATACCAGGGATTATCTGGTGGTAGCCGTAGTTGCCATATTGGTGGTCCTGGCCTGCTCGTACATCGTATCCAACGGATCCGGGGAGGACGAGAAGAGCACCGACAGGATCGGCATCATCGGAGCTATGGAGCCCGAGGTCGCCTTGCTGATCGACAGCATGGACCTCGAATACACGAAGACAATCGCCGACATGAAATATCATGTTGGGAAGCTAGGAGACCAGGATGTCGTTGTCGTCCAATGCGGCATGGGTAAGGTCAATGCAGGTATCTGCGCCCAGACCCTGATATCCGAGTTCAAGGTCGGCTCAGTGATCAACACGGGTGTCGGCGGTGCCCTCGACGAACGCCTGACATGGAACGATTTCGTCATCTCCACCGATGCACTGCAGCATGACTTCGATGTCGAGCCCATCGGTTTCAAGAAGGGCGAGATCCCGTTCACGGGCAAGATCTCGTTTGAAGCGGACGAGAAGCTTATCGAGGAAGCCGTTACCGCAGTCAAGAAGGCCGCACCCCTCGTGAACGTCTACGAAGGAAGGATCTGCAGCGGGGACCAGTTCATCTCCAGCACGGAGCAGAAGGACGAGATCGTGTCCAACTTCGGAGGCATGTGCTGCGAGATGGAAGGCGGTGCGATCGCACAGGTCTGCTATCTCAACCACATTCCGTTCGTGATCATCAGGACCATAACTGACAAAGCAGACGGTACCGGACCCGACGATTACGATCAATTCATGGAACAGGCCGCCAAACGCTCCGCGATGGTCGTCCGCTACATGGTCATCCACTGACCGTCTTTTTCACATACTGTACGGGGATCCGTTCAGGATTCCTCGTACATGTACTTCTGGAACACGGGGATCAACACCCCGCCGATGGCATTCCCAATCGCCACGAGGATGATGAAGATGAACGCCTCGAATGTGAATGTGCCCGATGCGCAGAAGTAGAACATGTCCGCGATGCTGTGCTCCGAACCCGCCAGGATGAAGACGGGCACGCAGATGAACGCTCCCAGGTAGCTCTGCTTCTTCTTGTAAACGTCGGTGGCGACGAACATCAGTATACCGCAGACGAATCCCTTCATCACGATGACCCAAGGTGTATCGAGCATGTCCAGCCTCGCATCTATGAAGCCGGGGACGAACTGCTCCGACATGGGCATGCAGAAAGCGATGATGAGCGTACCCACGAAGTTTCCGATGAGCATTATTATGAGGTCGATGCCGTAGGTCCAGGGCTTGTTGTCGAACATGTACCCGACCTTTCCGGTGTACAGGTCGAGCCCGAACGTGAAGACGATGAACAGACCTATGGAGAACAGGATGGCCCCTACCCATTTCAGCTGGGGGTCGATGCTCATGGTTCCAAGGAGGACGCAACCGCCGATGGCGATCGCAACTCCCGCAAGTATGGCTCTCAAGAAACATTTCAGGTAATGCTGGTACCCTGCCATCCTAACACTCGAACCTTCGATGAGTAGCCCACAATATAATCGTTATCCTTATTCGCCAGGAGCCCATTCACAGGGTCATGAGAGGAGACCTCCATACCCTGAAGAAAGTGTGCAGCTACGCATCCGTCGTGATGCTGGCGGGCGAGATCGCCTTCATGATCCTCGCAGCCGCTTCAGCCGTGCTGGGTGCGGTCTCCTTCACATCTCCGGACATCCGCGAGACCTTCTCCCAACTGATAAAGTGCGGCGAGAGCGACCTTTCCCTTGCAGCAGGGACCATCGAGATGGTCGTGCTGTTCGCCACCATGTTCGTCACGGTGAAGATGATCCATGACACGATGGTGTCCATCCAGAAGGAGCACAGCCCGTTCATGAACGAGAACGCGGCACGCTTCAAGACCATCTGCCTCGCGTTCCTGATAGCATCCGTGCCGCTGAGCGTCCTGGAGTTCCTCACCAGAGGGGATCAGATCCTGGCCGTGTGCGTGTTCCTCGCATTCATACTGATCTCCGTCGTCATGTACTGTCTCACGATCATCTTCCGCTACGGGGCGATGCTCCAGGACGAATCCGACCACACCCTGTGATACCCATGGCGATAGTTCTGAGGCTGGACAGGGTGATGGCGGACCGCAAGATGTCCCTGAACGAGCTTGCGGAGAAGGTAGGGATCTCCAACGTCAACCTATCCAACATCAAGACCGGCAAGATCAGCGCGATCAGGTTCTCGACACTGAACGGGATATGCCGCGCCCTGGACTGCCAGCCCGGGGACATCCTCGAGTATACGGACGACGAGGAGCGACCTTCACGCCTCCGATGCCAATTCCTTCTCCATCCTCTTCTTCGAGAACAGCACGGAGTCCATGAACGCCACCCAGGTGATCTCCACCAGGATCGACGTGGCGATGGCCACCATTCCCGGAGGGTACAGCGCGACGCAGAGCGCTATGGCCACACCCTTGTTCTTGTAGGACGTCATCAGTATGTCGGTGACCCTCTGGCCCCAGTGGATCCCTGCCTTCTTCTCGACGATCTCCACACCGGTACCGAGTCCGAAGGACCTCAGCGCGGCGATTATGATGAACACGATGAAGATCCACATCGCATTGCCGGCGAAGTTGGTCGCTCCCACTGAAAGCCATACCATGAAGAAGATACAGCAGTTCAGGAACACTGCCAGCACATCCTTGCTGATCTTCACCTTCGTGAGGAGCCTGGAGAGCACCAACGGGACACCGATGAGCTCTATGACGGTGATGACAAGGAACTCCATGTCCACCGAATCGCCTAGAGCCAGCCAGACGATGAACGGGATCCACAGCAGCGACAGGATGTACACGACGATGGTACCCCTGGCGGCGTGCTCAGGGTCTCCGCGAAGAATAATGGATAAAGGAAGGACGGAACCTGCGAAGGGCGTGGCAGCAATGAAAACAAGACCTGCGGCCTGCTTCACATACTCGGTGTCCTTAAGAATGAAGTATCCTGCCAGAGGAATTATGGCCGCGACCACCATCCCCAGGATCACCGCCCTGGCCATCGATTTCCCGTATTTGAACGGATTGAGATTGGCCATGGGGATCCTAGACATGGAAAGTGTTAGCATGATCACCAATGTGAGGATTGTCAGATTGGAACGCAGCCCCGCGTTCAGCACATCCGACGGGAACAACCCGCCGAAATTGGTTATCAAGGCGACTATCATGGCCGCCATCATCATGAACGCACTGCTGGAAAGCAGGGATACGATCTTCATGCCCCAGAGATATCCGACAGTGTATTTATCGATTATCGATAAATAATTCATTTATATCATGAATCGATTCAATCCGCATGGCCGGTGTGAAACCTGTGAAAGCAGGATGGTGGAACGTGTTCAGACCCTGGACCCTGCACGGGGCGGTGGTACCCGTCCTCATAGGAGGGGCGGTAGCGTTCCAGACAGCGGAGCTCAACCCTTTGAGCATCGCCATGTTCATCCTGGTGATAATAGCCGGATGCCTGCTGCAGTCAGCGGCCAATATCCTGAACACCTACGGGGATTTCAAGACCGGGGTGGACACCGTAGAGAACGAGACCAGGTCCCCGGAGCTGGTCACAGGGGTCCTGAAACCCAAAGAGGTCCTGTATGCCGGATTGGCCTGCATAGGCGTCGCGGCATTGCTAGGGCTGGTATTCATCTGGTATTCCGGATGGTGGGTGCTCCTCTACGGACTCATAGGCATCGTCGGAGCGGGAACGTACACTGTAGGACTGTCCTACAAGTACCATGCGATGGGGCAGCTGAGCGTCTTCGTCATGATGGGCATACTGATGCCCCTGGGAACGTACAGCGTCCTAACTGGAGAGGCGTTCTCCCTTGAGGTGCTGCTCCTGAGCATCCCCAACACGTTCATGATCACGGGAGTCCTGGCCGGGAACGAGCTACGCGACTATTACGAGGACAAAAAGGCCGGAGCAGGTACACTGATCGGCCACATGTCCTACGAGAGCGGGATGAAGCTGTACCTCTTCGAGGCCCTGGTGTCGTTCCCGATTCTGATCGTCCTGGTCATAGCCGGCGTGGCCCCGCTGGGATGCCTGCTGGCGCTGATATCCCTCTACGATGCGTACACCCTCGTGAAGAACAGCAAGCTCGCCCCGACGGACCCGCACTCGTCGTTCATGCTGGTGCCCCTGTGCTTCAAGCTCAACTGGCATTTCGGAGTGCTGATGGTGATAGGATATGTTTTACATCTGAACATTATCCCGATGATGATCTGAGATGACAGAAGAGCTCAAGACCGGCAACCAGTTCGAGGGGAAGGAGGAATTCGTCAAGGACGCTTTCACCGAGATCGCGGAATACTACGATGACATGAACGAGGTCATGTCCATGCACATGGTGCAGGGGTGGCACAAGTTCATGATGAAGCAGGCGGGGGACATCAAAGGGAAGACCTGCCTGGATGTCGGTACCGGCACCGGGGAGATCGCATTCCATGTCGCAAGGACCGCCGGCCCGGGATCGAAAGTCATCGGAGTGGACATCACACCCGCGATGCTGGAGCTCGCAAAGAAGAAGGAATCGGAGCTCGACCTGCCCGTCAAGATCGACTGGCGCGAGGGAGACGCCCTCAATCTGGACATCGAGGACAATTCCGTCAATCTCGTCACCTCAGGATACATGCTCAGGAACGTGACCAACATCCTCCAGGCCGTGTCCGAGATGCACAGGGTGCTCGCACCAGGCGGACGCGTGGTTGTAGCGGAACTCTCCAAGCCCAAGAACAGGGTCGTGAAGATCGGTTACAACCTCTACATGAAGAGGGTCAAGGCCTACGGCCGCAAGCGCGACAGCGGCAAGAAGATCGACGGGAAGTTCTCTCCTTACGAGTGGCTGACCACATCCATCGAGGGATTCCCCTACGGCGAGGACATGGTCGCTATATTCAAGAAGGCAGGATTCAAGGACGCCCACTTCTACGTGAAGTCGATGGGCGCCGTGAACATCTACGTCGGAACGAAGGAATGATCATTGTCCCTGCGAATTCAGCTTCATCAGGAGCTGGAAGGCAGGTTCCATGCCGTTCTTGGCAGCCTTCGTGAGCCATTCCACGGCCTCGGAATAGTCCATCTTTATCTGATCGGACAGAGCGAGCGCTCCGAGGTTGTACTGCGCGGTGGGCTCCTCCTGCTCCGCCGCATCCCTGAAGTACCTCTCGGCCTTCGCCATGTCCTTCTCGTCAAGGTATATCGATCCCAGCATGGACTGAGCGTATGGGAATCCTTTGTCCGCAGCGCTCTCGAACCACTCCTTGGCCTTGTCCATATCGGGGGCCCCTAGGTATTCTCCCACGTAGAGCAGACCAAGATTGTACTCCGCCTTGACGTCGCCTTTCATGGCGGATGTCATGAAGTACCTCTCGGCATCCTTGTACTCCCCTCTCTCGAACAGTATGCCTCCGTAACAGAGACATGCATCGGAATCGCCCTGGTCAGCCGAGAGCCTGAAGTACTTCTCGGATTCGGCACGGTCCTGTGGGATGCCTTCGCCGCTGTCCAGCATGAAGGCCAGATCGTACTGGGCATCGGAATCACCCTGGTCCGCGAGCTCCCTGTATAGCTGCGCAGCCCTGGCCTTGTCCATCTCCACGCCCTCGCCGTTGCGGTACTTGGTCGCCAGGATGTACTTCGCATCCGGGTTGCCCTGGTCGGCCATGCGCTGATAATCCTCGAGACTGAACTGCTGCTGTTCCATTGGAGCACTCCGACCGCTTACCGTACGGTCAGTAGATAACGATGTCGGATAGAAGTTGGGAAAGGGCCTTTCGGCCCGTTGGTGTTTTCAGATTTCCTTGGGGAGAGCGCTGTTGTACACGGCGTGGATCGCCTTGTACAGCATGTACTCGTCGGCCTTGGCGACGACCTCGACGGGTGCGTGCATGGACAGCACGGGGACCCCGATGTCGATGGTGTCGATGTTGTTGAGCGAGATGTAGGATGCGATGGTGCCTCCTCCGCCCACGTCGATCTTCCCGAGCTCTCCCATCTGCCAGGACACCCCGGCCTCCCTGAAGATCCTCTGGATGTAGTTGACCATCTCCGCGGATGCGTCGTTGGTGCTGTACTTCCCTCCGGCTCCGTCGTACTTGGAGAGGATCGGGCCGTGGTTCATGAAGGCGCAGTTGTTCCTCTCGAAGACCTCCGGCCAGGCGGGATCATAACCCGCTCCGACATCAGCGGACAGGCAGATGGATCTCCTCATCACGTGCCTGACCTCGCATCCGGCGTCCTGCGCCAGATCCTCGATGAAGTCCCTGAAGAAGTAGGACGCCATTCCGGTGGGTCCGTCGGAACCGGTCTCCTCCTTGTCAGCGAAGATCGTGACGGTGGTGTACTCAGGATCCTTCGTGTCGAGCTCTGCCATGAACTCCGCGTACGCGCAGGAGCTGTCGTCCTGTCCGTATCCTGCGACGAGGGACCTGTCGAATCCGAGGTCCCTGGCCTTGAATGCGGGCACGGCGCAGAGCTCGGCAGATTCGAGATCATCCTCGGTGAATCCGTACTTCTCGTTGAGGATCTGCATGATGGCGAGCTTGCATCTCTGGGAGACCTTCTCGTCGTCGAAGGGCCAGGATCCGATCAGGAGATTGAGCTGCTCCCCCTCGACGACCTTCGATGCGGTCTTCTGCATCTGGTCCCTGGCGAGGTGCACGAGCAGGTCGGTGATGATGAACGACGGGTCGGACTCGTCCTCTCCCACGTTGATGGTGACCTTCGTGCCGTCCTTGAGCATGACGACTCCGCGGATGGACATGGGCACGGTGGTCCACTGGTATTTCTTGATGCCTCCGTAGTAGTGGGTCTTGAAGTAGACCATCTCTCCGTCCTCGAAGAGCGGGTGGGGCTTGAAGTCCAGCCTGGGGCTGTCCAGGTGGGCGACCGATACGCGGATACCCTCGGATACGGGCTTCTTTCCCATTGTGCACATGATGAGATCCTTGTCACGGTTGTTCAGGTAGAACTTGTCCCCTGCCTTGTACTTCTTGCCGTGCACGTACTCGGTGTACTTGTGCTTCTTGAGAATGGGTATGGCGTATGCCACTGCCTCGCGTTCCGTCTTGCAGGCGAGGAACTTCTTGTATCCCTCGCAGAACTTCGATGCCTCCTCGAGGAACTTGGGATCCTTCTCTCCAAGGCTCTGGGGCTTCGACAGCAAATCATCGGCCAGTTTCTGGCCTTTGGACTTCTTCTCTGCCATGCTAACAGCATTAAAAGGGTAGTAGTTAAGCTGTTTGTTGGTTGAAACGGTGAACCCGTTTCACTGCAGCGAACCGCAGTCCTTGGCGGCCTTGATGCACTCATGGCAGCCGTCGTGCTTGATCTTCGGAAGACCTGCTTCCAAGAGCCTGAGGACCCTGTCCAGGCACAGCGCCATGGTCTTCTTCACCATGTCGATGTCGACGGTCTCCTCCTTCCATGCATCGTAGTCGGTGATGGTCGCGATGCTGCAGTAGCACATGCCCAGCTCTCTGGCCAGCTGACACTCGGGGACGACGGTCATACCTATGATGTCTCCGAACTGCCTGAACATCTTGCTCTCGGCCCTGGTGGAAAACCTGGGGCCCTCGATGCAGACGTACGTCCCGCCGTTGTGGAACTTGATGCTGAGCTTCTTCGCCGTTTCGGCGAATACCGCGTTGAGGTAGTCGCAGAACGGGTCCGGGATGGCGATATGTACGATCCTGTCGTCGAAATAGGTGTAGTCGCGCTTCTTCGTGAAGTCCACGAACTGGTCCACCAGGACGAGGTCGCCGACGGCGTACTTCCTCTGGAGGGAGCCCACGGCGCATGCCGAGATCACATAATGGCATCCGAGCTCCTTCAGGGCGTACATGTTCGCCTTGTAAGGTACGGACGACGGCGGATAGGGCGTGGTGGTCCCATGGCGGTGAAGGAACGCTACCTCCACTCCGGCGATCTTGCCGATGAGGATCTCATCGGAGGGCTTACCGTAGGGGGTGTCAGGGAATACCTTCTCTATCAGTTCGAAAGTATCGGGGTTGTAGATACCGGTTCCACCGATGATCGCTATCTCGGGCATGTGCTCTCATTCCCCTTCTTATATTTATTTTGATTGTGAGCTGGAGTGCTGGCACATCACAGATGCCTTGTCATCTCGTACGGGATCACATGAAGCGCCCTGTCGGCCTCCTCCTTGGTCATCCCGGCGCCGAGGGCCACGATCATGGCCTCCTCCTCGCTCATGAGGTTCTCAGGCTGGTGGGTGTCTGAATCTATGACCATCTTGGCCCCTGCGGCCCTGGCCATGTTGACGACGTGGCCGTTGGTGATGTTGTGTCCTGCCCTTCCGGTGACCTCAAGGATGACGTCGTTGTCCTTCGCCAGCTGCGCTTCCTCCAGAGTGATGAATCCCGGGTGCGCGAGGATGTCTATCTCGGGGTTCTCGACGGATGCGCGGTTGGTCCCGGGCATGACGGGCTCAGTGACGGTCTCCCCGTGCACCACGATCCATTCCGCTCCGAATGACCTTGCCATCTTGGCGACCCTGTCGATCTGTCTCGGAGGGACGTGCGTGATCTCCACCCCCGGGATGACCTTGATGTAATCCTCGCAGAGGTCGATGGCCTTGACCATGTTGGTGACGACCCACTCCACGTTGGTCATGTCCACGTGGTCGGTAATCGCTATGAGGTCGTGGCCCTTGACCATGGCCCTACGGACAAGTTCCGCAGGGATCAGCTCACCGTCGCTGTAGACGGTGTGGGTGTGGAGGTCGGCCCTCATTCGGCCCTCTCCTTCAGCTTCTTGTAGACCTCGGACATCGGCAGACCGGTCTTCTCGATGGCGACCATGGTGTGGTAGATCATGTCCGCAAGCTCCCATGCCATCTCGTCCTTGTCCCCGTCCTTGATGGCCAGGGCGAACTCTCCAGCCTCCTCGATGACCTTCTTGCACATGCGGGTCTCGTCGTTGAACAGCTTGCATGTGTAGCTCTCGTCGGAGGGGTTCTCGTGCCTGTCCTGTATGACACGCCTGAGGTCCGGGAGGATGGCCATGGTCTCGTCGGTCTCCCCGTAGATGACCTCATCGAAGCACGAGGGCTTCCCGAGGTGGCAGGCCACTCCGGTCTGCTCCACCCTGACCAGCAGGGTGTCGGCATCGCAGTCGGTCTGGATCGACTTGATCTTCTGGACGTGTCCGGACTCCTCGCCCTTCTTCCACATCTTCTGCCTGCTCCTGGACCAGAAGTGCGTGTATCCCGTGGATTTCATGAGCTCCACTGCCTCGGCATTGGCCCATGCGACCATGAGCACCTCGTTGGTGATCCAATCCTGGACCACGACGGGGATGAGTCCCTTATCATCGAATTTCAGTTCTGTCATCTGACGTTCACCCCGTTGTCCCTGAGGTACTCCTTGACCTCGGCGACGGTGTATTCCTTGTAATGGAAGATGGATGCTGCCAATGCCGCAGCGGCGTTGGTCTGCTGGAAGACCTCCAGTATGTGCTCCTTCGATCCGCATCCGCCCGATGCTATGACCGGGATGCTGACCTCGTCGGAGATCAGCGCGGTGGGCTTGATGTCGTAGCCGTTCTTGACCCCGTCCGCATCCATGGACGTGAACAGGATCTCTCCTGCACCGCGGTCCTCGACCTCCTTGGCCCACTCTATTGCGTCTATCCCGGTGAACCTGGTCCCTCCGTGGGTGACAACCTCCCAGTGGTCGTCCTTCCACTTCCCGTCTATAGCGACGACTATGCACTGGCATCCGAACGCGTTGGAGCATTCAGTGATGAGCTCTGGATTCTGTACCGCTGCCGAATTGATCGACACCTTGTCCGCGCCCGCGTTGAGCGTGTTCCTGACATCCTGGGCGGACCTGATCCCTCCTCCGACACAGAGGGGGATGTTCAGCCCCTCGGCCGTCCTCGTGACCACATCCAGCATCGTGGCTCTCTCCTCCTGGGAGGCGGAGATGTCCAGGAAGGTGATCTCGTCCGCACCCTGGCCCTCGTAGTCGATGGCCATGGTCGGAGGATCGCCGACCTCCTTGATGTTCTTGAAATTGATCCCTTTGACGACCTTTCCGCCCCTCATGTCCAAACAGGGTATGATCCTCTTTGTGAGCATGGTATCAGGCCATCCTAACCGAGCCCTTGTTGCTCAGTTCCGTTTCCCTCAGCTTGACCGCTTCCTTCAGGGCCTTTCCCATGGACTTGAATCCCGCCTCGATGATGTGGTGCTCGTCGAATCCGCGGATGACCAGTATGTGCAGCGTCATCCCTGCGCTCATCGCGAAGCTCCTGAAGAAGTGCACGTACAGCGGGTCGGGGCAGTCCGCCTCGCAGTAGGGCCTGTCCACCAGGTCCAGCGAGGTCATGACCATCGCATCGTCCATGACGACCGTGGCGGTCGCCATCCTCTCTATGGGAGCATCGCCGATGGCCTGTCTCATGGCCTTGCCCAGGGTGATCGCCACATCCTCTATCAGATGGTGGTCGTTGTCTCCGGTCGCTTTCATCTTGAGATCGAACTCCGCATACCTTGCCAGAGTCTCGACCATGTGCTTCAGGAACTGGATGTCGCAATCGACATCGAAACAGCCCTTACCGTCGAGATCGAGATCCACGGAGACTGTCGTCTCCCTTGTCTCGCGTTCCAAAGTAGCTACCCTTCCGGCCATGTTAACGTCTGACCGAACGTTATCGACATAATAATAGATTGCTCGATACTGTAAGAAGTGAGATGATATAAGGGAGTTTGACCGACGGCCTCGGCGGCCGCCGGTATGGATAGGACGGTATCACTCCTCGACCGTGACCTCTACCTCGACCTCTACGGGTTCGGGCAGAGGCTCGGCCTTGGGCTCCTCGATGGCGACAGACTCGGCGGCAGCTTCGACCGCCATGTCCTTCTTATACTTCTCCGGGATCGGGACCCTCTTCGCGGTGGATTCGCCGGAGGGGTTCAGGGGCAGGAGCGCATCGAGGTACTTCTGCTTGGCAGGGCAGTCCACGAACGCGTACTCGAACACATCACGGAGGGTCTCCATGGTGTAGATCTCGATCATGTCGTAGTACTTCCTGTCGATCATGACATCCTTCTCGTTCTCCTTGGGGATGAGAGCGACCTTGATTCCGGAGTTAGCCGCGGCCTCCAGCTTGGCGGTGACTCCACCGATAGGCATCACGGTACCCCTGACATTCAGGGATCCGGTCATCGCCAGGTCCTGGCGGATCGGGATGTTCTCCAATGCGGATATGATGACGGTCGCCATCGTGACCGATGCGCTGTCCCCGTCGACACCGTTGTATGCGGCCACGTACTCCAGGTGGATGTCCAGTTCGGACAGGTCCGTGAGGGTGTACTTCTTGATGACCGCCGCGATGTTGTCCACGGCCTCCTGCGCGATCTTTCCGAGCTGTCCGGTGGCGATGATCTTTCCGCCCTTCTTGCTGAGTGCGGGGGTGACCTCTGCTGCCAGGGGCATGACCATTCCGGACATCTCCGAGGAATTGCCGTTGGACAGAACAGCGAGACCGTTGATGAGTCCGACGGCCTCTCCCTCGTTGTGGAAGAGCTGGTATCTCATCATTCCCTCGATCTGCTTGTCCGCGATCTGCTGCTCGAGGCTGCGGGCCGTCGCCCTTGCCGCCATGACATGTTCGGCGGTGACGATCTTGTCGCCCTTGTTGACAGCCATATCTCCTGCGATACGGACGAGTCCTCCGAGCTCCCTCATCCTGAGGGTGATCTCTCCCTTCTTGCCGGACCTGCGCTGACCCTCCTTGAGGATCTCGCCGACGGCGTACTTGTCGAACGCGGGGATCTTCTCATCCTTCCTGATCTCCTGTGCGACGAACCTTGCGATGTTCAGACGGTTCTCGTCGGAGTCAGGCATGTTGGTCTCCATGTAGACCTCGTATCCGTATCCCCTTATCCTGGACCTGAGCGCGGGGTGCATCCCCTGGATTGCATCCAGGTTACCTGCGCAGACAAGGATGAAGTCACAGGGCACGGGTTCGGACTTGACCAGGGCTCCGGAGGAGCGCTCGGACTGTCCGGTGATCGACATCTTCTTCTCCTGCATGGCGGTGAGGATTGCCTGCTGGGATTCGATCCTGAGGAGATTGATCTCATCCATGTACAGCACTCCCTTGTTCGCCTTGTGGATACATCCGGCCTCGATCCTGTCGTGCGAGGGGGTCTCGAGACCTCCGGACTGGAAAGGATCGTGCCTGACATCACCGAGCAGGGCACCTGCGTGGGTTCCCGTCGCATCGACGAACGGCGGCATATCGCCCGGATCGTGTCCCACGAGGACCTTGGGCACGATAGCGACCTCCGTCCTGGGCTGCATCGGGTTTCTGAACAGTATGATGATGAGGAACACACCCATGAACGCCAGCAGCGCCACGGTGTATCCGAAGAACATCGCACCGATGAGTCCTAGGATCAGCAGCGCGATGCAGATGTAGATGTAAGCGGTGTTCTTCTGGTTCTTCTGAGCGTTCGCGGCGGCCTTCTGGTCCGCGACGATCGCCTTTCCCTTACCAGCGGGGAAGGTCCTGATCCTGGGCTCGTTGAAATCCTCGGGGTTGTGATATGCAACGATGTCCTCAAGGGCCTCCTTGGGCAGATACTCGACCATAGAGTTGGCCAGCATGGACTTACCCGTTCCGGGCTCTCCGATAAGCATGACATGCCTCTTCTGCAGAGCGGCCTTCTTCATGATCTCGACGGCCCTGTCCTGACCTATGACACGGTCCGCCATGACCTTCGGTATCTCGATGTCGGCGGTCGTCTCGAATGTCTGTTGATCCACCCATGCCTCGACGGACAATCTGGATCTCTTCTGTGCGTCTTCTGTCATTTTTTCCCCGTTCTCCTCAAATGTTTCCTGTCCTGATGGCGTAGACCAGACCCAATATCACTATGAGCCCCAGCACTCCCATCAGGAGCTTCTCTCCGTACAGCTCGAGGAACGAAGGCCCTCCGACCTGCACGTACTTGTCCTTCGACACCTGGGGCAGCACGAAATCGTTAGGTCCCGTAACCTCCAGGTCCGTGTAATGCGCCGATGACATCGAGTATGTCCTGCCGTCGAAGCTTATCTCCGTCAGGTATCCTGCGATGCCTGCGGACGACGAGTACGACGAATCGACGATGTACCATGATTTCTTTGTTACCCCGCTCTGGTCCCCCTCGAGGTAGACGTAGTTCCAGAAGCTGAAGTTCTCCTCCTTCGCCTGGACCGCGTATCCCGATACGGTGATGGCGGGGATATTGTTCACCGTGCAAAGCTGCACGAAGGCCTGGGCTACCCCGGCGGATGTGGACTTCTTGTCCACGAGGGCGTTGTAGATGTTGCTGATCTTGCCCTCCCCGTCCTTCTGGAAGGTGATTCCGGAGAGAGTTCCCATGATGGACCTGACCTTGTCCGCCTCAGTGTTCCCCGAGGGCTTTATCTTCTGGATGGCCTCGTTGAGGGCCTTCATCGAATCGGACGTGATCCCTTCGGGGACCGTCAGCGAGAAATTCGCCTTGTCGACGGCGTAATACCAGGTCTCCTGACCGTCGATGGTCTGCTTGACCTTGACCGTAGTCACCGCAACGTCGGGCCTATCGACCGGATAATTCCAGATGTACGGAATCATGGGATTCGTGAGATAGCAGGCGGTTATCGCCTCGTTCACGGTGTACTCCGCATATTCCTCCGCATCCGCGGCCGTCTCGTACAGGCTGGTCTTGGAGAAGTCGATGGAGAACTCCTTGGTCGTGGAATCGACCGATGTCGCCTTGGACACCTCCTTGTAGACCTGGATGCCGTTGCCGTCCAGCTGCGAGTAGTAGCTGAACAGTTCGGTGTCGTCCGAATCCACCTCCATAGCTGGGAATAGGACAGCTGCCGCTAGCACGAATACAGCCAGCAAAACACCGAACTTTCTAACCATAATCAGCCCATATCGGCTTTGTTCTTATAATTATGTCTAGGACTCTCGGACTTATCGCAACTGCCTGACCAGGTCCCTCAGCCGGTCCTTGTCCGCCTTGTCCACCCTGTAGGAGTCGCGGATCTTCTGCAGGGCCTTCCTGCGCACGTCATCGTTAAGCCGATCGGACAGCATCGCGGGCTCCGTCCTGTCCGGGAAATGGACGTAGCAGACGGACAATGCCCAGGCTGCGCCCATCCTGTAGTAGTAGCCCTCGTTGTCATGGGACAGGATGTCCCCGATCAGCCGATCGACGTGCGCATCGTCCATGAAATGGCTCATCCTCATGATCAGCGAGACCCTCATGCGGAACTCGTCTCCCGAATCGATCAGGGATGCAAAGTACGAATGGACTGCCTCGGCATCCTCCTTGGGGAACTTCCAGGACTGGCAGAACATGTCGTTGGTGGCCCAGTTGTCCACGTACGGCAGGAAACCCTCCGTCCTGGCTATGCGCTCCTCTGTGGGCATCGGAGCGGTGGCGATGACCAGGCAGTGAAGCAGCTCCTCCTCGTAGGTCTCAGGAATCCCTTCCAGGAAGGACTCCCAGTCGTCCTTGATTATCATCTTGGCTATGCGCCTCAGGTCCGGGGCCCTCACGCCCATCACCCCCTCCTTCCCCGGGATCAGCCCGGACATGAAGTCGCGGTACTTCGGATCGACGCAAGCCTCCAATTCGGCGCGGTGATCGATCAAGGTAGACCCCCTCGAGATTGAGGAGCTTCCTCTTCAGTGCCAGACCCCCTCTGTAGTTGCCGTATCCGCCGGTGGACGGGACCACGCGGTGGCAGGGCACCAGTATCGGCAGGGGGTTGTCCGCGCATGCCTTCCCTACGGCCCTCATGGAGTTCGGATAGCCTATCGCCTCCGCGATCTGCTTGTAGGTGCGGACCTCCCCGTATGGGATCCTGTTGAGCTCCTCCATCACACGGCTCCTGAAATCCGAGCCGTCGTAGTACAGGTCGAGGTCGAAATCCATCCTCTTGCCGGCGAGGTACTCGTTCACCTGCTTGGCGGCATCCCTGAGGACGTCGGTCTCCCCTTGGTCCATGGGAGGCAGGTTGTCGCACGGGAGGTACAGGCCGATGATCGAGCCGTTGCCGTCCTCGGCGATGTTCACGGTCCCCAGAAGGGTGAGGAATGACCAGATACGGGAACCGCGCATAAGTGAGGGTATGACTCACAGGATATAAGCGGAATATGTCATGTTAAGCGGTGTTTTAACGCTGTTTATATATGTCCTGCCGAAAGGCCCGTATTTAACCGACAGTTAGTCTAGACTAAAAAGCCAGATACGAAAACAACCCTTATCTACATGCACCCGCATGGATTATCGAGGTTACAGAAATGGAACTAAAGGGATCAAAGACAGAAGCCAACCTGATGGCCGCCTTCGCAGGAGAGAGTCAGGCAAGGAACAAATACACATACTTCGCATCCCAGGCGAAGAAAGAGGGCTACGAGCAGATCGCGGACATCTTCCTCGAGACAGCTGAGAACGAGAAGGAGCATGCGAAGATCTGGTTCAAGGAGCTCCACGGCGGAAAGATCCCCAAGACGGTCGAGAACCTGAAGGCAGCGGCCGAGGGAGAGAACTACGAGTACACCACCATGTACAAGGAGTTCGCAGAGACCGCCAAAGCGGAGGGATTCGAGCAGATCGCGAAGCTCTTCGAGATGGTCGGAGAGATCGAGAAGAATCACGAGGCAAGGTACCTCGCGCTCCTCAAGAACATCGAGGAGGGAGTGGTCTTCAAGAAGGACAAGGTCGTCATGTGGAAATGCCGCAACTGCGGATACATCCACGTCGGAGAGGAGGCCCCCGCCGTCTGTCCGGTATGTAAGCACGCCCAGTCGTTCTTCGAAGTCAGGGCCACCAACTGGTGATTTTCCAAACATCCTCCTGCCGAAAGGCAGGGGGATCAAACTTCATTCCATTACTCTGAATTCGTTAACGTACCATCCTGATTGATGGATTGATAAAGATGCCCCCGAAGGGGCGTGAATGGTTTGCAGGCTCATCTGAGCCTGATGGTCTCGAGGTTCTGAGGGGCCTTGGTCTCGATCCCGAACTTCTTGTAGATGGAGGATGCGAAGTCGGTACACTTCTTGTCCTCTCCGTGGCCGATGATGATCTTGTTCGGCTTGGGCTCAAGCGAGGAGATGTACCTCATGAGCTGCTTCCTGTCGGAGTGTCCAGAGAATCCGTCCACGGTGACACGCTGCATCTTGATCTGCAGGTCGATGGGTCTTCCCTTCATGTTCAGGGTGATCTCGCTGCGTCCCCTCTGGATTGTCCTTCCGATGGAACCCTCGGACTGGTATCCGACGAACAGCAGCCAGTTGTCCTCGTTGTCCGCCCACTCGCGGAAGTATTCCATGACAGGTCCTCCGGACATCATACCCGATGTGGCGAGAACGATGCACGGGTCGGGCGAGTGGCAGATCTCCTCCCTCATGTCTGCGGTCTCCACCCTCTTGAAAATGGGGGACAGGAACGGGTTCTCGTTCTGCTGGAAGATCTGCGTCCTGAGTGTGCTGTTCAGGTACTCGGGGTATGCTGTATGGATGGCCGTCGCCTCCCAGATCATACCGTCGAGGTACACGGGGCACTTGGGGATCTTGCCGGAGCGCATCTGCTCCTCGATGACGAGCATGACCTCCTGCGACCTTCCCACGGCGAAGACGGGGATCAGGACCTTTCCGCCCTTGGCGGTGGCCCTCTGGAGCAGGTTACCCATCTCCTCGGATGCCTCCGCCCTGGTGGGGGTGATATCGTTGTGGCCTCCGTAAGTGGATTCGATGACAAGGGTCTCCAGCCTGGGGAACCTGTTGTTAGCGGGGTTGAAAAGCCAGGTCTTCTCGTACTTCGTGTCGCCAGAGAACGCGACGTTGTGCAGACCGTCGCCGATGTGGAAGTGGGCGATGGCCGATCCGAGGATGTGGCCTGCGTTGTGGAATGTGAGCCTGACATCGGGGGCGATGTCGGTGGTCTCGTTGTACTTGAGGGTGATCGTGTGCAGGATCTCCTGCCTCACATGGGATGCCTCGTAGGGCGTCTTCTTGTCCTCGCCGAATCCGAGCTTGATGTTGTCCAGCTGCAGCAGCGCCATCAGGTCCCTCGTGGGGGGCGTGCAGTACACCGGGCCCTTGTAACCGTACTTGAAGAGGGCCGGGAGCGTTCCGCAGTGGTCCAGATGGGCGTGCGTGATGACCACGGCATCGATATCCGACAGGGGCTGGGCCTCCGGGATGGCGAAATACGGGGTGGCATCCGAGGACGGATCCAATCCGCAGTCGATGAGGATCTTGGACTCCCTGGTGGTCAGCAGCGATGCGGACCTTCCGACCTGCCTGAAACCTCCCATGGCGGTCATCCTGACCCACTGCTCTCCGTCGAGCTTGGGCCTGGCGATCCTCCTGGCGACGTACTTGAGCATGTCCTGCCTCTCGTCGTGGTTGGCGCGGAGGTATCCCCTCACATCGGACACCGTCTTGGACGGTATCGGAGGTGCCCTCATGACCTTGATGTTCCATCCGGTCTCCTTCCTGAGCTCCGTGAGACGCTGTCCTTCCTTACCGACGACCTCGCTGGGGTTGATGGCCTCCACTATGGCCTCTCCCGTCTCCTCCACGAAGTTGATGTCGAATATCTCGGCCTTCTCCGGGACGATCTCCCTTATCTTGGCCTCGACCTTGTCGGCGTCCTCCAGCGTGGAAGGGTCGGGTCTGATGTCGACCCTGCGGTGTATGCTCTGAGCGATGGTCCTGGCCAGGCTGTCATCGGAGGAGAACTTCTCGTACTCGTCGGTATAGACGACCACGACCGGTCCCTCGAAGTTGATCGAGGTGATCTTCATGTCCGAAGGGACCAACCTCCTTACCTCGCTCGTAAGGTTCTCGAATAGCTTGTCTACGTTCATCTCAAGTCCAGCTTTGAAAAGATATGGTCAAGGGAAAGGGTTTGTTGATTTCCTCTCAAGGGATCAGTTGGGGAATTTGAATCCCAACTTCTCGCAGCGCGAGATTATCTCGTCGCGCGGGATCTCCTCGTACCCGTCGGGACCGACGTAGGAGACGAGGAATCCGTCACCTGAATAGTTATCCCTCCTCCTGGCGGAGTTGAGGGCCGTGATAGCACAGTCTATTCCCTCGCTCTTCGTCATGTCGGGCTTGTAGGCCGACTCGAGGGCACCGAGGGCGAAGACGGAACCGGATCCGGACGATGTGTAGACGTCCTCGAGGACCCCTCCGGCCATGTCGACGCTGAAGATGTGCCCTCCCGTGGCATCGTATCCGCCTACTAGGGGCGCCACGTAGAATCCCTGACGGAGGATGTTGCCGATCATGGTGGCCGCCGTCTGGACGGACATGGGGGCTCCCTTCCTCATCTTGTAGATGGAGATCTCGCTCTGGAGGAAACGTACGAGGAGCTGTGCGTCACCGACGCCTCCGGCGATTGTCATACCGAGGTTGTCAGCGATGGGGAAGACCTTCTGGCAGTGGTTGTCGGCGATAAGGTTTCCCATGGTGGCCCTCTGGTCAGTGGCCAGAATGACTCCGTCCTTCAGTTTCAGTCCGATTGTCGTTGTACCGGTCTTAAGAGTATCCTCAGTCATAGTTAATCTCCCAATAAATGAGAAAAGACACATGCCTCTGCTGTGCTTGGAATCTCATAAATCTCCATATTATATAAGGGATTGGAATGAAACTACGGACGCACATCCTTAGAAGGATCTCCGTGCACGATGCCCCGGCCTTTTACAGGGTGTCACTTGACCTTGTGCCTGACCTTGACGGCGATGCCCCTCTTCATGTCGGTCATCTCCCTTCCGCACATGGCCGCGACGCCTATGGCGCGGACCTTGCCGTCCACCACGACGATACCCTCGTCGCCGACATGGATGCTGGGATCCGCTTCGGTGACGCCGACGGCGAACACGTTGCCCTTCAGCTCGAAGTCCATCATGTGGATGACCGGGTACCCGGAATCCGCCAGGAGCTGCGCTCCTTCGACCGTGAGGGATATTCCTCCCCTCTCCGGGGTGAACATCCCGAGCTGGACCTTCTTGCCGTCCGCATCCTCGCGGAACAGCTTGTAGTAAGGGAACTTGCCTGCGGCGTGCGTGTTTCCATCCATGAGCAGGTCTGCCGCCTCCTTTCCGAACTGGAAGGCGAGCATGTTCCTCATCTGGGCATCCCTCTCCACGGAGAACTCCACTGGCTGCATGCCCTTGGTTGCCTCCCTGAGGGCCTTGTCCAGATTCTGCAGCGATGCAGGCGACGTGGAATCCCCGACCACGGTGCAGACCATGTCCGCCAGCCCCTCGACGAGCTCGTAGTCCTCGCCCAGATGGCAGACGACCTTGTCCCATCCCTGCGATATGATATCGCCGATCATCTCCCTGATGAACTGCTTCTCCTCGGGCTTCCACTCCCCGGTGACGGGGATGTCGTAGGAGTTTGCGGGATAGAAAGCATCCAGCTCCCTCGGGACCGCTCCCAGCGGCGATGTGACGATGACCTCCTGGACGAGCGTGTCATGAGGTGCAGTATGAATGGCGGATGAGAACGCCTTGTGAGATTTCGATATGTGATACGGCTTCTTCGCCGAGCAGGGGAGCAGCAGGAGCACCCTCTTGTGCTCGGGCTTCCTGTAGGCCTTCATCTTCTCCTTGTAGCTGCGGATGTCCGGCCTCCTGAGCGCCTGTGTCGTGTTGCAGCTGAACCTGCATCCGACTGTGGAGCATGTCTCCTCGGCGTACTCGTAACCGATGTCGTCGTACAGCCTGAGCAGCGCCACCGATGTAGGTGTGGATGGGGCCCTCTGGTCGGCCAGTTCCCTGAGGCGGTCCGCCTTGATGAACATCCTGATCTTCTCGATCTCCTCGAGCATGGCGGAGACGTTCTTCTCCGATTCATCCTCGCCGGTCTGGACCTCCGCCTCCGGGATCAGCCTTATTCCGCTGAGTCCGGCGGCTTTGGGAAGGGCATCGTCGAAGATGTCCACGCCCATGTATGCCAGAAGGGCAATGGTCGAGGGCTCTCCGAGCCCCGACATGTACAGAAGACGGTTAAAACCGGCCGCCCTCCTTATCCTGATCACGTTGTCGACAATCCTCCTGGGACCCTTCCTGAGCTCATAGGCGTTCGGGACCACGACGACCTCGACGGAATCGTCGAACGAGAGGTCCTCCGGGATCGGGAGCCTGACAACGGCCACACCATCCTTCGTCACAACCTCCGACTGTACGCCGGAGTTGGATGTGGTCCTGAGACCCTCCTCCATGACGATGTCGGTGCCCATGAGATGGAGCGTCCTGCCTGCGCCTTCGGTCTCCACCCATGCGGGGGACTCCGGATCGGAGCCTATCATGCATGGAGTGGTCAGCTTGACCTCGTTCCTGGTGTATTCGCAGACCCTGGCCCTTTGGGACCTAGAGAGGATGTCCAACATGGATACCGCCAGCCCTTCCACATATAAAAATGACCTATCCCCCTCGGAATGCGGCCCAGAGGGCCGCCCTCAGAGGAATCCGGACTCGCGGATGGACTTCAGGATTATGGGGGTAACGCCGTCGCTGATGCCTATCTCCTCGGTCATCATGACCTTCACGTCCTTCCCGTCCACGGACACCGTGCCCGAGGACATGTCCTTGGACAGGCCCAGCTTCACGCTGACCTCCTCCCTGTAGTGGTGGTTCGGCGAGATGAACATGGGTATGACGACGACCTCGCCCTTCCTGGATGCCAGCTCCTTCAGGGCATCCTCGACGGTTACCTTGGCGAACTCGTTGCTGCAGCAGACCACATCGTAACCGAGGGACCTGAGCCTGTCGCCGAAGCCCTCGACGACGCTGCTGTTCTCCCCCGTGCGGGAACCGTGGCCGACCATAATGAAACCGACCTTGGACTTGTCCGGGGCGTACTGCTCGGCCTTCTTCGTGAAGAAATCGTGCATCTCCGGGAAGGATGTGAAGACCTTCGCCACATAGGTTTCCACCTGCTTCCCTCCCAGCTCCATCCTCCCGCGGCGTGTGGACGGGTCGGCGTTGAACCTCTTGAATGTGTTACCGACGGTGTAGCCGCTCTCGGCGAAGTACATCGGGACCACCACGACGGCGTCGGGACCTTCCTCGGCAACCTCGGCGATGGTGTCCTCAATCTTCGGCTCCCCTATATGGGCGCATCCGTAGTGGACCTCCTCCCCGAGGATCTCCGTGAGCCTCTCCGCGACGATCTCATTGGCGCACTGGTAGTCCGAACCCGTTCCGTAACCTTCGATGATGATGGCGTGATTCATGAACGGGGATATTACTTAACAATGATTAATCCTCGCTTTGGATCATACCTTAGTGAAGGGGTTCCTGTACTGTCCGTGCTCCCTCGTCTTCCCGTCGCCGTACTGTATGACGAACGTAGGGCAGTGGTGCAGGCATCTGAAGCAGAGGTAGCATGAGTCCTTCACCCACCTCGGACGGTCCCCATCCATCTCGATGGCTCCTGCCGGGCATCTCCTGGCACACAGCCCGCATCCGGTGCATCCGTCGTCGAGGACGAAGTTCCTGGTCCTCCTCCCCCTGTTGTAGAGCCTGTCCGGGACCGGGCGAATGATCAATGGTTTCCTGCCTGCGGTGGAGTCCCCTTTCGCCCTGTATCTGACCTGGGATATGACATTGTCGATCGAATCCTCGGCCTTGGCATTCTACTCCGCCGTGGCTTCCTTGTCCGTCAGATCGAAGTCCGGCGTCCAAGTATCCGGCATCCTGATGCTGAATGCCGCATCGAGACCTATGCCTTTCTGTTTCAGAAGCTTCCCGGCATGTCCGCTGCTGCATCCGGTCCTGGTACCGTACGTGACCACAAGGTACGTGTACGATGGCCTCATCTTGAAGTTCGCCCTCTCCAGGAACTCGCTCATCGGTATCGGGAGCTCCCAGAAGTACACCGGGGTCACCAGACCCAGCACCTCCCCTTCGGATAGCTGGATCTCCGGTTCCAGGCCCTCGATGGAGACGGCCCGGTCACCGGTCGCCTCGGCGATCCTCTCCGCGACATGCTTGCAGTTACCGGTTGCTGAGAAATAGCAGATCATCGCGATCCAGGAACCCCGTGACCGTTATAATCCATACGCAGCGACCAGATCCTTTAACGGGTGCGAAAAGGGTTTATCTACACGAATCGGTTAGTCCGAACCATGGACCTGTATCAAAAGGATGTAGTCTCGATCATGGATTTCTCTAAGGACGACATCGAAGGTATTCTGGACATGGCGGAAGAGATGGTCCCCTACGCGAAGGGCGAGAAGATCAAGCGCTCCCTCGACGGGAAGATCCTCGGTAACCTCTTCTTCGAGCCTTCCACCCGTACCAAGCTCTCTTTCGAGAGCGCAGCATACAGGCTCGGATGCGACGTCATCGACGTCTCCGAGATGTCCATGACATCGATGGCCAAGGGCGAGACCCTTGCGGACACGATCAAGATCGTGGATGCGTACTGCGACGTCACGGTCCTCAGGCACCCCTACGAGGGAGCCTCCAAGATGGCCGCCAAGTTCTCGGACCACCCCGTCATCAACGCCGGGGACGGTGCAGGTTCGCATCCCACGCAGACTCTCCTGGACCTCTTCACGATGAGGCAGGCCAAGGGGTCGTTGGACGGACTCAACATAGCTCTGGTCGGCGACCTGAAGTACGGCAGGACGGTCCATTCCCTTGCTCAGGGACTGACTAAGTACGGCATGAAGATCTCCCTGGTATCGCCGGAGACGCTCAAGATGCCCGACGAGATAGTCCAGCACCTCACCGAGAACGGATGCAGCCCCAGGATACGCACCCTCGAGGATGCGGTTGCGGAGGCGGATGTCCTCTACGTCACCAGGATCCAGAGGGAGAGGTTCCCCGACCCGTCGGAATACCAGAAGGTCGCGGGAGTGTACAGGATAGACAACGCCCTCCTCCAGAACGCTAAGGACGACCTGATAGTCATGCATCCCCTCCCCAGGGTGAACGAGATTGCACCTGAGGTAGACAAGACGCATCACGCGAAGTACTTCCAGCAGGCCGCCAACGGAGTCCCCGTGAGGATGGCCATCCTCAACGCCATACTCGGAGGTGAGATGTGATGGGTGCCCAGGAACCGATCAAGGAGATCAGGCTCATGCCCATCAAGAACGGGACGGTGATCGACCACATCGCATGCGGTCAGGCCCTGAACGTCCTGAAGATCCTCGGGGTCAACGAAAACAACATCTACTCGTCCATCAGCGTCGGCATGCATGTCGGCTCCGCCACATTGGGCGGATGGAAGGACATAGTCAAGATCGAGGACATGGAGCTGGACGAGGTCACGGCGCAGAAGATCGCCCTCGTGGCACCGGATGCGACCATATCCATCGTCAGGGACCTGCACGTCGCCGAGAAGTACAAGGTGAAGCTGAGCGACCGCGTGGTCGGCCTGGCCAGGTGCAGCAACCCCAACTGCATATCCAACAAGGGAGAGCCCATCGAATCCGAGTTCTCCGTGGTGTCGAAGTATCCGATGCAGCTCAAATGCTGCTACTGCGACAAGATCCTGATGAACATTACCGACAACCTCCTGTGATAGCATGAAGATCCTAATCGTGACGGGGATGCCGGGCGCCGGAAAAGAGGAGCTGCTGAACGTGGCCCGTTCCATGGACATCCCGTTCCTCCGCATGGGGGACATCGTCAGGGAGTTCCACGCATCCTCCGGAGCGGCGGAGCAGGGACTGTCCGTCGGACAGGTGGCCAACAGAGAGAGGGAGATCCACGGCAAGGACATCTGGGCCAAGAGGGCCATAGAGAGGATGTCCGGCGACATCTTCCTCATAGACGGGTGCAGGAGCATGGACGAGGTGGATTCCTACAGGGGCCTCAGCGACCATGTGTATATCATCGGGGTGCATGCCCCGCGCAGCGTCCGCTACGAGAGGCTTGTGAAGAGGGGGCGCGAGGATGCCCCCAAGGACATGGGCGAGTTCGACGAGCGCGATGCCCGCGAGCTCGGCTGGGGCCTGGGCAACGTCATCGCATTGTCAGATATCCTCATAGTCAACGATTCGGACCTCGGTACATTCCAATCGAAGGTCAAGAAGGAATTGGAGGCGCTCAGATGAAGTTCTCCATAGCCCGCCTCTGCGGAGGCCAGGCGCTCATGGCGGTGTCCGCGGACATCATGGACATCGACATGGAGGCCGCTGCATCCAAGATCGAGGGCGAAGGCCTGAAGATACAGACCAAGGACGACCAGATGATCGTCTACGAGTGGAACGGGATGGAGACCACCCTCTACAGACCCGGAAAGGTCATGTTCTTCCCTCTTTCGGACAAGGCAACCTGCATCAAGTACGCCACAGAGATACTCGAGAAGTATCAGTGAAGGGTATGTGAACCGTCAACATACATTGCACTTTATTTATCGGGACTATATGGGTGTCGTATGGAACCCTATTGGATGATGGTCCTCGAGATCGTCATTACGGTCATCCTCTCGTATGAGGTGTACAAGCTCCATTGCGTCACAAAGAGCGGAGCGGTCGCCTGTCTGGCCGTGGGTGTGTTCCTGTCAGTTTTCGGATCCGCCAGCGCATTCTTCATCATGACCTTCTTCGTCATCGTGAGCTTCTTCGCAACGATGAAGGACATCGACAAGAAGATAGCGGTGGGGCTGCAGGAAGGGCAGTTCGGTGAACGTACCTGGAAGAACGTCGCCGCCGTGTCGTTCCCTCCGGTGCTGATAACCGTCGTCCACTTCTTCAGCGGCATGGATCAGGCCACATACGTGATATCGTTCCTCACATCGGTGGTCGTGGCCGGTGCGGACACCATCGCCAGCGAGATCGGCGTTAAGGACCCCAAGGCCTATCTTATCACCACGTTCGAGCCCGTGAAGCCCGGCACCAACGGAGGCGTATCCAAGAAAGGGACCATCGTCTCCACGATAGCCGCCTTCGTGATAGCTGCGCTCGGATGGGCGGTCATGGCGCAAACATTGCATTGGGCCATGCTGATCCCGTTCGTGTTCGGAGTATTCGGTAACCTTCTGGACAGCGTCTTCGGGGCATTGCTGGAGAACAGGGGACTGATCTCCAAATACACCAACAACTGGTCCACCGAGCTCATCTCGGCCATCCTGGCAGGACTTTTCTGGACTGTCATCAGCTGATCGACGGGACGTCATATCTCCGTATCCATCAGCCAATCGATGACGTTTTTTATGCTAGAAATGATACAAATCTTAAAACTTCTTTCATGAAAACTAGAATTTTATTGATTCGTAGCTCCTCTTCTACGACACTGTGCTGTCGAGAGGGGTATTACACCAGCAGAACTCAGATAACTGCATCTACCGGCATTCCGAAAACCAGCAGACCCGTCTTCGCATAGTTGTCCCTGACAGGACATCGGGTCGATCTTCAAGATGTCCAGACACATCATTCGAGAACACCGCGACGTGTTTTTTATCTTGACTTGTACAGTTGACTTTGCCTCTTTAGCCGCTTTTTGATGGATCAGCCGGATTTGCCCTCAAAATATGCTTTTCGAACATACCTATCCGGAAATGACTGTACGGCGGTCGTTTCCGGCATTTCCGAAGAATTCGAAAAAATGAGGTCATTGGACAGTTGCCGGTTTGTCAGGTCTTCAGCCTCGTTCGAAATGTAAAAAGGGACCCGATCACACTTGACATTCTATGAAGGATGCCCATTCTCGGCGGTTTTCAGCTCAGATCGCACGAATCATCGTCC
>JAEEOP010000039.1 GCA_016284295.1 Methanomassiliicoccaceae archaeon
ACACAAACGCTCGCGCAGACCAGCGGTAGATTAATTAGGTTTGAGGTAAGTGAACGAACTGGCCCGTTCGTTGTGTTTGTGTGGTAACATCTCAATAGACGGACCACTTTTTCAATTTAGAGGTCAGTTTTTTTTTGTGCGGAAGAACACTTAGACATCCGGACTCCTTGGATAGCCGATCTGGCGGGAATCCGACGGCCGGTTCAACGGACCGGTCGCCGGCTTCCGATTAGGATGAAACTGGTACATACATCCAACATCCTTTCCGAATGTGGGGGCGAGGTGTCAGCTCTTGATGTTCTTGGCAGCCTCTTCGACGGTAGCTCCGTGAAGGACTATGTCGGAGACCGCCCTCATCATGCCCCTTATGTCCTTGTGCTGGAATATGTTCCTTCCTATGGAGACTCCGTGGCCTCCCGCCTCCAGGGAGTCGTGGACCATGTTGAGAAGGTCCAGATCGGAATCGATCTTGGGTCCGCCGGCGATTACGACGGGGACCATGGTGCCTCTCGTGATTTCCCTGAAGGAATCTATGTCTCCTGTGTAGCTGCATTTCACTATGTCAGCTCCGAGCTCGGTGGCCACCCTCGCCGCGTGCGCTATGGCCTGCGGGTCGTAGGAGTCCCTGATCTTGGGACCGCGGGGGTAGGCCATGACGATGAGAGGCATTCCCCATTGGCGGCACTGCCTGGAGACCATTCCGAGGTCGGACAGCATCTGAGGCTCGCATTCCGCTCCCACGTTGATGTGCATGGACACCGCGTCCGCTCCCATAGAGAGCGCCTCCTCCACGGTGGCGACCAGGACCTTGTTGTTGGAGTTCACACCGATATCTGTGGACGCCGATAGGTGCAGGATGAGACCCACGTCATGTCCCGAGGTCCTATGTCCCAGAGGGACGATTCCTTTGTGCATGAGGACTGCTGTTGCCCCTCCTTCCACGACGTCGTTGACCGTGGTCTTCATATCCGTCAGGCCGCTGATTGGCCCGACGCTTATCCCATGGTCCAGCGGAACGATGACTGCGTTCCCGCTCTGTCTGTCCATTATCCTTTCGATCCTGATGCTCTTTCCTGACATTCTGACCACCGTGCTATGTGTTAGCACGGCACACTATAGAAAACCAGTATATAAAATCACTTGAACCTGCATTTGTCCGATCGGTATGCGGGCCCTAAGTATCACACGGTGGGCGGTATAGGGTCGGGATTACCGACGACGAACACGATGTTCGACTTCATGTTGTCACCCTGGTAATCCGTCGGATCGACCATGATCTTGGATTTGTACTTGACCTCTATGGAGTAGTTGAAGTATCCTGTCTTCACTGTCAGTAACTGGGAGGGGTCGGTCGCGGTACCGATGGTGCTCACGGAGTTGTAGATGGGGTATCTCGCCGGTGTCTCAGATTTGTCATTGGCGTCCGAGCCGGTCACGGTGTATCCCGTTACGAGGTTACCTGTGTTCCAGACCCTCCATTTCTTGTACTGGTCGCCGTCCTTGTCCGGCACCATGTAGCCGACCGGCCTGTTCATATTGACCGCAGGATCCTCGGACCCAACATACATCTTTATGATGTTGTAGCCACTGACGTTGCAGTCTGCCTTGACGATCACGACGAACCCCTTGTAGATGTCGGTGTTCGCCAACGTGTAGCTCGCGCCGCTCTTATTGTCCTTCCCCCAGACGAGGTAGCTGCTCCAGCCGTCGGGTTTGGCGACGGAGGCACCGGCATCGTAGTCCGTCTTCACGACCCCCGTGCTGTCGATCCAGACCACGGTTGTCCCCGTGAGGCTCTTCCCGTTCTCCACGAGGACTATGAATCCCGTCTGGGCATTCAGGATCAGGTCGATGGTGTCGATGAAGAGCCAGGACCCCGGTTCTTGGAATGAGATCATGACCCTCATACCCATGGTGGAGTCGTCAGGGGTTTTCACCCTGAGGCTGCCGGAGGTGGATCTGGTGGTGTCGGCCAGCTCGTAGCTCTCCTTGTCCTCCGCCAACGTGTACGTGACCGGGGGGATGGAAACGGGGCTGCCATCGGTGCTGACGGCCTTAACGAACTGCCCCGGTTCGATGTAGTCGGTGCTGTCGGTCTCGGAGTTGGACGCCATACCGTTCTTTATCATGGGTATGGCGGCAGCTATCGCTGCTACCGTGAGGATTATTGCGATGACTAGGATCAGGCCGCTGTTCTTCATGTTCATCCCACGTATTCATGTTTGGTCGCGTCTTCGGTGTACACCACCAGAGATCCGTCTATGTATCTTAGGTTGTAGTCCAGTTCGTAGTAGTACTTGTCGCCCTTCTTGTCCCACATGTAGCCATTGGCATCCGTCGAGGAGTGTATGGTATAGGTGCCGGTCACCGGGGATGACGATTTGCCCCATATGAAATAGGTGCTGGTCAATCCAGTTACTGTTTCACCTTCGGCCATGCCCGTGGTGAACGAACCGCTGTCGGTGCCGTTCACGATCACGACGGTCAGTCCGGTGGCCTGGATGCTGCTCTTCATCAGTAGGATGAATTTGTTCTCTCCTAAGGTGGCATCTGCTTCTCTGGGCGTGTATTCGTTGCCGTCGATGACCACGGAACCCCACAGGGCCCAATCGCCACCGGGTATGTCGACTTCGCTGCTGGTTGTCAATCCTGTTGCGGTGGTGACCGTCGTGCCGTCGATCTTTATTACGGTGTAGCCGGAAAGGGCGAAATCGGATTTCACGAGAGCGATGAACCCGTTCCAGTTTATGACGGCCCTCGTGTGGGTGACCCCTGGATCAGAACGGTTGTTACCGTATCCCGTTTCCGTCGATAGGGATTTTGTGTAGTCGGTCGGGACCAGCCCGATGGTGGTGATGTCGTCAGCGGTCACTTCGATGCCAACATTACCGTTCTCGCCGTCCCTTATGTATTCCGACGGTGCGATGGCATAGGCATCCACCTGGAGGATGGTCAGGTGGGCGGTCGATTCCGGAATGGCATGGTACATCTCGGTATTTCCGTAACTCCCGTCCCCTGATTTCAGAGGCGTATTGATTACGGCCCTGTATCTTACCTCGTATTCTCCCGCATGGACTCCGCTGGCGACTGAAGGACGGGTTTCCTTCCACCCGTCATCCCAGTATTCCACCTTGAGGACCGTTGCATCGGGTCTGATCTGCGTCTGTTGCAGGAACTCGTCCACATCGACCTTGAGGTCGCTCTGTTTACCGTTGTAGTACCTGGTGAGGGAACCGTCTCCGAGATAGTACGGGTAGAGGTGCATGGTTTCTCCGACCTTCGACTTGGTGACTATCACGTTCTCTCCTGGGATGTAGGTGTACAGGCGCTTGCCTTCGTTGGGGTCCCCGGGGGTATCCGAGTGGTATACGGTGGACCATCCTACGAAGAAGTAGTTCTCCAGGTCGTAGTGCTCTATAGGTATTGTTATCTGCCTGTTCTCATCCTGCATGAGCTCGTATTCGACTGTCCTGTCGGGATTGTCGTAATAGTCATGGAGGTACAGGATGTAGGATCCAAGGTGACCGTAGAGGGACTGGTTCTCGGTGGAAAGGAACTGGTACTTCCTTATGGATTCCATGTTCGGGATCGCATCCCCCGAATGGTTGGATGCGAAGACGATGTTGTTCGCATTGGTGAGGTCCTCGCCCCAGTCTGCTACGAACAGAACGTATCCGTCCCTCACCCACTCCGTCTGTATGGTCTGGGCGCTTCCCGCCACCAGAGGCTCGCCGGAGTTCCATACCTTCCATCCGTAGAACGTCATGTCGGTCACGGAAAGTGCCGGTTTCAATGTTATGTTGGTGCTGTCGGAGTAATCCAGGTTGGATTCCAGGATGCCGTAGTTGGTGGCGTAGACGATCCTGTACGCCTCGTTGTGCGTCTCTCCCCAGTCGGCCTCGAATATGTAGTAGTAGTTCTCGGTGTCAATGCCCTTCCAGCAGTTGGGCATGTTGAGGACGACGTCGGACTCTGGCTTGTATGCGGTTCCTCCCCAGACCTTCCAGCTGCCGGCGATCTCGCCGTCCGTCAGCGACACGCTCTGGATCCCGGTTCCGGTCACGGTTATGTACTTGGTGGTATCCGGCAGGGTAACGTTGCTCGCTACCAGGACGATGAATCCGTTGTAGCTGTCGCTCTTGGAAACGTTATACGAAGAGGGGGTGCCGGCTCCCCAGACCCGCCATGTGCCCGGGCAGTTGTGGCCCTCCTTCACATTGGTCTCCACCGAGTAAACGATATTGGAACTTTCCATGGTTATCTTCATCACCGTGTAGTTCTTCAGCTCAGTTCCGTAATCGCTGCTGACCAGTACCACGAATCCGTTGTGGGCGTCCGTATCCTTCGGTTTGTATGGGCCGACCGTACCGTCGGTACCCCATAGTTTCCAGTCTCCAGATACATGGGTTCCCAAGGCGTCGGTGTACCTCAGTGCCTCAGGCAAAGTCATGTCGACTATGAACTCGTTCGGTTTCAGCAGGTATCCGCCGTTGTGGATGTCGTACTTCTGCGTGTAGGCCGGGTCGGTGTACCATACAATATCGCGGTTTCCATCGGGACCGTCGAAGGCCACTATCGTGTATGCGGGGATGTCCTTTCCGTAGAAGTCCTCGCTGGTAGGCGTATGGCTGATGGGCGCGACGGTGGAGACCCTGTTCAGATCCGAGGGCGACACCCTCACACCGTTGATGATGAAGTAGATGTTGTATGACAGCTTCTTGGTGTAGATCGTCATGTCGATGTCATCCTTGACGAAGAAGGTCCAGGTGTATCCTCTGTTACCTGATAGCTGGGTCGGTGTACCGAGCCAATCCTCGAACACGTTCCCGAATGCGTCCTTGTAGTACATTATGCCGTTCACGGTGTATTCGGTACGGACGTTGTACTTGGCATTGACAAAGGTTATCGAGTAGTCGAAGACGTACCTGTCGCTGACGTCGTTGCCGTTGTAGTGGTGGTAGAGGTTCCCGTTCACCACGGTCTTGTCGCTGTACGTCACGACCTCTCCGTTCTTCTTGATTAGGTAGGCCGGGTCGCCGGTCTTATTCGAAGTGAGGTATAGGGCCTTGACGTACTCGTTGTCCTCGATGTACTTCACATAGAGGGTGGTGATATCGGAGTCCACTTTTAGGTACAGCACATTAACCTTGAAGTTGGTCAGGTAGTTGCCAACGATATGGTTGCCGTACTGGTCCTTGAGGTAGTATTGCTTGGGTAATATCCCGGACACCAATTCACCGGTGCTGGTGTTATACTTCAGCTCTACTGCCGTCTCCGAGCTCCTCTGGGGATCGAACACATATACGGTGACGGTATCGACCATGAATTCGTCGTTGCTGTTCTTCACCCAGACGGTGCCGTAGTTGTCCTTGTACTTGGAACCGCTGGTCTTCATCCCATCGTAGAAGTTGCTGGCGGTCTCGAAGTTGATGTAGCTGGAGCCGTACTGTTCGATTTCGTAGAGGAAGTGGTCCTTGACCAGATAGCTCTTTCCCTGTATCGTCGGATCATTCGATTTGGAATAGACGACGACCATGCTGTCAGTGGAATAGTTGGGGGTGTAGTCGACGGAGCGATCCACATCCTTATAGAGGAGTCCGCTGGGGTTGACGGAGACACCGTCCATGTCTTCCAAGGTGTTGCCGCTTTTGATCTCATATGTCTTGTTGTTCAGCATGTAGAACTCGATGAATCCGTCGATCCTGTTGTCGAAGTCTGCGCTGTACACGGTTCCCGCCACGAAGTCGCTGTATACCATCTTCGTTTTGAATTCCTTCGTCTTGTAGAAGGCCTTGCTGACGGGGATGTTGGTTCCGTCCACGAAGAGATACACCGATCCATCGTTCTTGATGTGGTAGACCTTATCTCCGGTCAATGTCCACGGGTAGGTACTGTCCGCGGGGGTGGTGGCCTCTACTGTGTAACTGACCATCGCCCCTCCGTAGTACTCGCTGTCACGGGTGGACTTGTACACATAGTCGGTTCCGTTGCCGGTGAACTGCTTTATGAAGTTGCCGTCCTTTCCGGTCAGTTTGGAGTATCTGTACTCCTCCCACGAGGATCCGTTGAACTTGTAGACGTATTCCGGTTCATCCTTGTAGAATTTGCTTCCGTATTTGTCGACGTAGTAGTGCTTGGCGCCGTAGGGGGCACTTACTTCTCCGTACTCGGATGCGAACACGACGATGTCGGTGCCTTCTACCCTGAAGTCGGAAGCCGTTACCACGACGTATCCGTCGATGATGTCGCCCTGTTTCAAGTTGATGGTCGATCCCCCGGAGAGGGCATCCCCTTCGCCCCAGAGTTTCCAGCTGCCGCTCCTGAGGGTTATGGATGTGGAATCGCTGTATACCAGGTTGCCGACGCTCGCGCCTGCGGTGACGTATATTATGCCGTATTTCCCGCTGCTGCTGTCGTCCCACTGGGCGATGAGGGCAATGAAATCGTTCTTGACGCTTTCGTCATCTAGGGTCATCTCCGTATTCTCGGGGATGGGCAATCCGTCTCCCCAGATCTTCCAGGACTGGAACTGGTGCCCGATCACTGTAGGCTTTCCTGCGATCGTTACATCGTGGTATATGGTCTGATCGATCTGGGTCTTTCCCAGCTCCGCCTTGGTCCTCTCCAGGTCCAGGACGTATCCCGAATCCGGTTGTATGGATATGGTGATCTCTCCCCCCTCCTTCACCTTGGTGGGTGTGTTCACGGGGATGTTGCTGTTCACGACCGCATCCTGTACGGCGGCAACCTCCGCATTCTCACCATCCTGGTGGTATGTGAAGGTCTTCTTGCCGTTCTCGTTGATGGTCCATCTGGCGATGAACATGGTGTCCTCGTCGATAACGTAAGTCGTATCGGTCGGATCGAAGAGGACGCCGTCATTCGAGTAGAAACCGTTGAAGATGTATTCCAGCGAGGTGTCCCCTGTGTACTTGGCGATGAAGTTGCTGACGGTGTCCATTCCTTCCACGGCCCTGTAGTCCGACATGGTTCCGCCCACTGTCACGTCGAAGTCGACCCTCTGCTTGCCTACATCGAAGGACATGTAGTTGGTGATGAACGTTATGTCGACGGTCTCGGATGTGGTCAGAGGGATGAATAGCATCCTGCTGTCGGTGTACACCGTGGATATGTCTGTATCCGTGGTCCTGTAGAGATCCTCGTCCTTGCATGTCCATGACTTGTAGAGCGTTATGTCCAGGATGTTTCTCTTTCCTAGGTCCTCAAGGGCATACACGTGTATGTTGGTGTCGTCGAAATCCACATAGTATCTCGGTATGCCACCCTGTTCCAGTACCTTGGTGAATTTTCCATATCCGGGGTCCGATGAGCCGATATCGCTGATGGTGTACTCGAAATCAGCGGTGTTGATCGCATCTTCCCTTGTAACCTTGTAAACGAAGCTATCGTTGGTCTTCTCCACATACTTTCCTTCTGTTCTCGATTCGAACATCTTCCAGTGCGAGATAGGCAATCCCATATCTATGACGGTATAGCCGGAAAGGCCGGCGTCGGCATATGCCTTGTCAGTGACGATGACGAAGTTCCCTCTGATATCGCTGTTCTGCAGGGCATAGTTAGCCTTTGATTCAGCGCCCCAAAGATAACCAGTGATCTGGTAGCCGGTCGTCTTTCCGGTCTCGTAATAGCACATCTGTTCCGTTATCCAGATCACTGTAATCCCCGACAGTCCGCAGTTCGCATATTTGTCTTTGGTCAGGACCAGGAATCCGTGGTTGAGCTTGGTATCGCCGGTCTGCAGGGTATAGTTCTCCAGCAGGGTGGATGTACCCCATTCGTATCCGTTGACCGTATAACCCGAGGCCTTCCCTGTCTGGACGCTCATGAACGTGGATGGCAGCGTGATATCGGTCCCCCATTCCTCGTGTCCTGTGGGTTCTACGCTCTTATCATACCCTATCCTGGGGTTGGCGAACGTATTGTCGTTGTAGGCATAGTAGGCTTCGGATCTGTTGTGGCTTATGGTGATCGTCGCATGCTCGGACAGTACTGAGCTTTTTGAGATATGGGCTGCATCGGCGTTGACTTTTAGGTGAAGAAGCCCGGTGCTAGGAGAGAATGTCACTTCACCGCCGGTTCCTAGGTCTGAAACTGTAATTGTTGGGACCACATCATATCCTTCGTAGGTCTGGATGGGATAGTCCATCTCGTAAAATGTGGCAGCTTGTTCCTTGACCAGTTTGTATTCGATTCCGGTCTGGAGGGTCTCGTAGTCGCCATTATCGTTTTTCATTTGGATTGTTGCCAGTACGTAATAGTCAGGTTCATCCATCGGCTTCAGTTTGATCATGACGTCTGCCGGGCTGTCCGTCCTTACCCAATTGAGGTAGAAGCGCTTCGTGGACTGGGTATTGGAATCCGTGTCGATAGATAGGTTGTTCTCGACATTGATAGCGAAAGCGTTCTTCGTCGGAGATCCGCCGTAGTACCAGGGGAAACCCTCATAAGTGCTGTATGTCAGATTGGTATCGAATTCAAGGACCACCGGAGGTGCGCTGCCGTTGGGGTTGTTGATGTTGAGCCCCCTTGCGTCGAGGGACATCAGGATCGGGCGCTGGGCGCCAACATACCTGGTCATCTTGGCCACGACGACATCGTTGTCATCATTTTCATCGCTATCCTTCAGAACTATCCTTATCGGGTGACAATACTTATCCGATTGATCATTGAGGGCCTCTTTCGAGGTCTTGACGAATTTGTATATGTCGCTGTTCTTGATGTTGGATTCTGTAAACTCCTGTAATCTTTCGTCATGTATGATTCCATATTTGCTGTCCACGAAGGTCGGGTTCGTAAGTCCGTATTCCTCTGCTAGGCTGTCGATGAAACCTGCCGAGATCAGATCGTATATGAACGTGGTGGTACCACCTAGGGTGACGGGCACATCGCCTACCAGCACATATTCGTCAGGGACGTCGAACGTGGGCAGTTTCATGCATTCGCCGTTGGCCATCGGCAAGGTCCATCCGTACCACATGCAGACCTCGTAGGTACCGTACGGCACCTTGGCGGTGTAGTGGTCCTGATCGACCATTCCGGGAAGCAATCTGGTTTCGAAGTATTCTCCCGTTTCCTTGTCTCTGAGGAAAATCCTCGTGTATGTCCTGTCCCATTCATCCTGGTTACCGTCATTCGGTTCCGCACCGTTGTCGAAGGTTATCATGAGGTCGATTATCGATCCGGTGGACTCGTCCACCGAGATAGAGCAGTCCCCCTGCAGGACTATGGTGGCATTCGGATCGTTGATGTTGCTGATGTAGTACTCGCCGGTTATGATCCATTTGATGAACTGTACGGTGCTGTTCGCCGGCGTGTATGAGAGCTGGATCTTGTCGCCGTAGAAAAAGTCCATGTCATCCAGGTTGGTTTCCGGCAGGAAGGTGAGTCCCCCGTTCCCGTTCCTGTCCTCCAGGAACAGATCCACATGGCCGTTGGCGGGTTGAGTGAGATGAAGCTTGTAATCTATTACCTGCCAGTTGGCCCTGTACGTGAATGTCAGCGTATCGGCCGCATCATTGATCTTACCTCCTTTCACAATGGTTCCGTCGGAGACCCTCCAGCCCTCAGCGCTGCTGTAATCCAGTTCCACTATGGTACCAACGGCGTGCGTTTCCTCGGACCCGCTGGTGCCGTCGTTGCTGATCTTGACCTTGTACTCCTTGTTCCAGATGGCTTCCAGGATGATGTCTTTGCTCTCATCGGCGTCGGATGCATCGATTATGTATGTGCTCCCGGACACAGTCTTGACGATGTCCCCAGAGATGATCTTCCAACCGGTGTTCCTGTAACCGCTTTTCGTCAAGGTGTCAAGTGTAACCATGTTCTCTGCTGTCGGATTATTTGGATCGTTAGGGACAGTCTTGTTGGCGATCGGTTCCAAAGGTTCGCCGAATTCGGTGACGAATACCGCCCTGTACTTGGCTTCGGAAGGGATCGTGCTCTCCCACACCGATTCGATCTTTATGATGTATTGGTTGTTCTCCTTCCACAGGTCCTTGACCGAAACGATGTAGTCATCCATAATGAATCCGCTTTTCGCTTTCCATCCGATGAAATGGTTATCGCCCCTGTCATCGAGATTGTCGAGGGCGACGGTCTCGCCTACGCTGTACGTACCCGTCTTTATGATCCTGTTGTGATCTGCCACATCGATGACATTCACCGTGTACGAGTCGACCTTGTTCGCGATCGACCACATGGATATGACGCTCATGGAGTTTGCATCGGAAGCCTTGACTGTGTATCCGACCTTGTCCGAGTGGCCGATCCACCATATCTTGCCATCACCGGGGCTGCCCAGTGCCACGGTCTGATCCACTGAGAATACTCCCACGGTGGTCCTGGTGTTCCCAACCACCTTTATCACGGTGAACTTGGAAACTGGGTCGTTGTTAGGGATCACAGCCTTGATCAGGATGTTGCCTTCAGCATCCGCATCGGATGCCGATACGGTATACGATACTGTGTTGGGGCCCAGACATCTGTTCTTGACCATCCATTCGTATCCGGTCGTGGCCGAGCCGATGTTCACGACCGTTCCTGCGGTTACTCCGCTAACGACCGTTTCTCTTGTTCCGGTCCTGTCGACCTTGATCACTTTGAAACTCGTCAGGGCAGCCGCATCGGTGGTGTCGGATCTGATTATGATGTTGCCTTCCGCATCGGCATAGTAAGAGGAAACGACGTATTCGTTCATGTTCACGACCGCATCCTTGACCATCCAGGAACGGTTGGTTCCCGGATCGCCGATTCCGATGCTCATGCCGACTTCGTATTGGGTTCCGATGGTTGTGCCTTGCTCGTTTTCATTGAACACGACGAACGTATATTTGTCCGGCATTGTTACGGATGATTTCACTATGAGGATGTGGCCGCCAGCGTCCGCATCGTTGGAATCCACTACGTAGTCCCCTACCAGCAGAGGTATCCTCGATACCTCTCCGTTGCTTTCCCGTTTCATAATCATTGCGCAGCGGGTATAGCCATCTTTGTCAACGGTAATGTGGATCGTCCTCATCATGTCGGGTCCCGGGTAGCTGGAGTTGTTGAGTGAGATGTAGTCGTTATGCCATCCGAGAAGCGTGTATCCGTTCCTCACCGCGTCATTCAGCTCGTATATGAATTCATATGAACCCGTTAGCACTATTGGTTCCAGCACGAATTGTGTGATGGAGGCAGTGTTGGATGACGGACTGTGGACTACCTTGAATTTTTGACCGGTGTCCACATGCTTGAGGTAGAAGCTCTCGTTGAATGACTGATCGGTACTTGTTTTTTCAACACTGTATTTTGGATACACATCGGAACCCTTCTCGTATGTTCCCTCGTACGTCATGTATTTTAGCACCTGGTTGGTGTTGGCCTTCCACTCGACAAGATACTTCTTCTCTACCCATATGCCAGAATTTTCCGGTTCCTCTACGAGCCTGTAGGCGAAACTCTTGGTATAGGCGGTCCCGCTAGGCGTCTCGCCTGAATAATCTTGGATGATTCCGTAAATGTTCAGGTTGTAGCATCTGAGTTGCGATCTATTCTCATTGTAATACTTTTGCTCGGGGTGGTTACCTGCTAGACTTTCAAAGCACTCTGGTGAGAGTTCATATATTCCCTGTTCGTCCACGTATACGCATGTCCAGCAGTTGTTGTAGTCGTCATAGTAGTATCTGGCTGACCTGTCCTCGTTCCAGTAGAACAGCACTTCTCCGCCGTATACATCCCCTTCGTAGTAGTTGTGTTCGAACTCGTCATGGTAAACCTTCTTGCCGTCCACGACGTCGTAATAGGTGAGAATAGGTCCGTTCGGATAGACCAGGAATTCATGGGGGTCCGCTATGGTCACGCTCGATTTGAAGATCATGTCCTCTTCCTTGAGCCCCATGACAACCTTGAGGGCGATGTTCGTGCTCTCAGCCTTCAGATGGATCTCCATGACCTCCGGTGCGGATCCAGGACCTGTCCATTCCATCCTCTTGTATTCCTTGTTGGTATTGGTGTAGTAATCCCACAGCCCGTCATATCCGACGAGCATCTCGTCAGTGACGTATTGCATGACTTTGCTGCCGACAATCGTATCGGAGTAGATGCCCAGGGTCTTCATCGGGTCGGTCGGGGAGCGCACCGACCATTTGACGAACTGACCTTCGATTAGGATGTTGTCCCTCGCATAATCGAGGATACTCTCAGCATGGTACGGATCCATCAAATCGAAGGACGATCCCCACTTCAGCGTGGGATATATCGCGCGGCTCTCATTCATCTGATATGCCTTGCTGAAATCGTATGCCAGCTCATTCCAGACGGCCTTCAGCAGTATTATGCTGTGATCGGCATCAGCTGGATTGTATGTGTAGCTGTTGGATATGGCGCCCTTGTTTAATCCGGTCATCAGCTTCCAACCCTTGAACTCGGCGTTCGGAAGATCGCCGAGGGGCTGGATTGTACCGGAGCTGATGGCCTGGGGTACGGTGCCGAACCTGGTCTCGCACAGCACGATGGGTGAGCTGATGGAGCTGCTGTTGTTCGCGAGGAGGTAGATCTTGTTGGAGCCGTCAGTGAATATGTCCGATTCTGATACCGTGTACGATGTGACGGATCCCAAGGGCGAGAGGCTGCTGTTGTCCTTAACGACATACCAGCTGTATCCGCTGGGCAGGTTGTAGCCTGCAAGGTCCACGATTTCGCCCTTGTCCTTGGTGACAGGATTCATCGTAAGACCGCCGGCCGTGGACAGCATAATCACCTCGTAATGTCCGCCCTCGAACAGTCTGAGGTATCCGTCCTCGTCGTCATACCAGAAGTACACTCTCACATCCTTTCCGGACCATCTTGCGTAAAGGGTCATGTCCTCTGTGACCCTGTCGGATTGATAGGCCCAGTCGTAGATCAGTTCCTTATCCTTGCACCAGCCTTTGAAGACGTATCCCTGGTAGACGGGGGTGGGCAGGTCGTTCTTGCCCAGAAGTGCCCCATTATCTTCCTGGGAGACATGCAGTTGGAGGCTAGTGCCGTTCATGTTGTCCAGGGTGACGACGTAGGTGTACCTCGCATACAGGGTCATGCCGTCGGTTCCGTCGTTGATGATGGTGTTGTAATCGTATCTGTTAACGTATTTGCTGTCGATGTACCATCCGTTGAAGTTCGTTCCGGATGGCTCTTCGCAGAGTTCACGGGTGAGACGGGTGTTCTCGATGTACTGCTTCTCGGTGGTGAAACCGTGGTCGACATAGTATACTGTGTAGTATCTCATATCGGAGAATGTCAGGTAGGTGTGCGCTTCCATGACGGTCCCGTCCATGAGCTTCCTCTCGAATTCCAGATCGATGACGGGGAAGAAGAAGTCCCCCTGGCTGTCCTTGAAGCTCATGCCGTCCACCGTGAAACCGACGTTTCCGACGATGTTACCCAGCAGGGTACCGATGTATCCGTTGGTCATCTGGCCGTGATACGTGGTGAATTCTCCTGTACTGAGGTCGACGACAGCCCTGTTACCGATGTTGGACCATCCGCTCGTGTTGTCCTCATTGGATTTGGCGAATACGGATACCGTACCCGCGATGGTTATCCCGCTATCATAGGATATCGATTTGTCTGTGCCTTTATCCGCGAACACAGGGGTTATGACGGTATTGGCCGAAACCGTGATGGTGGATCCGGGCTGCTTCTCGACCGCAGCACTGTCGCCGACCTTCACAGACCATGCTGTGAACTTCTTACCTTCGGGGAGGGCGAAGATGTTGCCGGGAAGGGCGATCTCCACACCATTCGCGACAGTTTTCGTGAGGGTCGCGCCCGAAGAGGCGGTCTCTTTAAATTCCACACTGCGTGTGGTGGAACCAGTCGCTGTCCACGTGGCTCTTAACACGACATCCTTCGAGTCTTTGAAGATGACTGTTCCGTTTGTCACGGTCAGGCCTGCGGTGTCCCATCCGTTGAAAACCATCTCTGCGGGTGCGGTGAATCCGCAGAGAGGAAGGGTGTAACCGGTGGCGCTGTTGGACCTCTTCAGCGTGGGCATGGTGCCGGTTCCGCCGTTGGACTGGAATATGATCCTGTAGTCAATGACCGAATCGTCAGTGAATACTGCTTTAAGGGTAAGTTTGCCGGTGTTCACGTCCTCGGTGGCCGTTATCATCTGTCCAGGGTAGTACTCTGTGTTGTTCAACACCCATATCCAATGGGAGAAGGTCTTGCCGGATTCGGTGAAACTGCATTTAGGTATTATGTAGGTGGATCCGTGGGAGGTATTCACATCCGCCATAGTTCCAGTATCTTTGGAACCGTCGGATTTCAAGAACTCCACGGTCACCTCATTTGTCCAGATGGCCTTCGCCAGGGTGTTGTTGGTGACCGTCACGTATTCTCCGGCGTAGTAGGATGCATCAGAACCTCCGTTTATGGATACCAGCCATTTCAGGAAGTGCTGTTCTTCCGGAGGACTGACGCCAACAGGTTCCGAAAGCCTGTAGGCCGATCCGGCGGCGACATTCACTGAGGAAATGATGCCCACCCCTCCGTTGGGATCGAAGGATATCCGGTATGTGCTGCTGTTGGACCATATCGCCGTGACCGTGGTGTCGTCTTTGATCTTGACTGTGTCGCCGGGCTGTTTCTCCATCGCATTGTCGTTTCCGACCTTCACCGACCATCTGAGGAAATTGTAGCCATCGTTCGGGGTGAATCCGGTGTAATAGGGAAGGGTGAACCTTTCGTTAACGGCGACGGTAGCGCTATCGATGGTGCCGCTACCTGAGGAGCCAGGTGAGAATGTGACCGTCTTCGATGCACCCCATATGGCTCTGATCACGGTGTCGCCGGTGATCGTGATGGATTCTCCGGGGTATCTCGTCAAAGGTCTGTCGTCCCCGGTAGAGATGGACCAATGTCCGAAGCTCTTTCCGCCGCTTGAGGGGGCCGTAAAGGTGCTTTCCGGCAGTTTGTATACGGTGCCGGCATTCATGAAGGCGCTGGCCATGAATCCCGATCCCTCATTGGGATCGAAGACGACCAGAGATTTGGCCGTCCATCTGGGCTCTATGGAGACGTCCCCCGTCACCGTGATGGATTCTCCGGGAAGCTTCAGATCTTCAGATCCATCGACGGACCATCCTGCGAATGTCTTCCCTCCCGGGGCGTAGAATCTGCAGTCGGGGAGGGTAAAGCTGTTTCCGCTCACGACAAAATCCGAAGGCATCCAGCCGGATCCAGCCCCTATATAGCTTACGCTCTTCAGAGTGGTCTCGGCCATGCTGTAGGACTGGGGGATGAGGGTCGAGGATTCGCCGCTGCGGAGTTCCTCGTCGTCCTTGTACGTCTTGATCTCAACCGAGAATGCATTGTCCTCCTCGACGCTGGAGTTACTGTAGACGTATATGTCGACACGGACCTCGATGGTGTGCGCCACCAGTGACCTGGGGGTGTCGATGATCGAACCGCCTTCTCCGATGGCCGCGTAGTTGACGAACTTCACTTCCTGGAAGTTCAGTAGAAGATAGCCTGCGTAGGATGTCCCGTTGACGGGTATTCCGGAAAGGCACATGTAGAGCCTGAACTCCCCGCTGGTCCTGGATTCGGATCCGGCATACTTCATCGGCACGGATATGAGGCTCCTGTCCCTGTCATCTCCGCTGATATCGGTCTCCTTGTTGTCCTTGTTATAGAATGTTCCCTGCACCGATGAAGGATTCGTTCCGTTTATCGCCATGTAGCGGTACGTCGGATCGTAGAGGGTCATGGAACCCGTCTCGGTCTTGTTGTATCCCAGAGCGAGACCCATCAGGGCATGCTCGTCCTCTATCTGTTCCGATCCGGGTCTGACGAATCCGTAGGGGTCCCCGTTGGGGTCATTGGACATCTTGTTGAACACTCCGCCGGTGTAGACCATGTCCGTATCCGCCTGGAATTTGGACAATGTTATGTACGATTCCTTGGATACCATCGAATCATCATTGGGTGCTACGAGTTCCAATGTGATCACTTTCTTCGATATCCCCGCGATGTACCAGATACATACTCCGTCCGATATCGACGTGTTGGCCTCCTTCATGGATCCCTCCGAAGTGATGGAGAAACCTCCATTGCTGCTCTCTTTCCCGATGGCATACGCTCCGTACCCGCCTTGGGTGGTGGTCATCAGAACATGTCCGATGACCTCGTTGTAGGTCGGTTTCCCATCGCTGCCCTCGCTTCTCACGTAGACGGTAGATCCGGAAGTGAACACCATCCTGTTTCCAGGGGCGGTGGCTGTCGAGGGGATGTCGTCCTTTGTCAGGCTGCGGATCGTTCCGATGTCATCGATCGGTGCATCGAAAGCGATACTGGCTCCGTTCTTGAGGGTAAGTTCCTTGATCTTGAACAGGGAGACGATCTTGTCCTGTCCAAAGACGGGGGTGATCGGGCTCCTCCCCGTAATCTTCAGTACCGAGTTGTTGATCGACAGGTCGTCCACACGGTGTATACCTGTCATCTGTTCCGATCCGTAGAAGTTGGTGATATCCACTTGCGTCGCTCCTCTGGTGAGACAGGCGTTACCGCTTCCCATGATGCTCCCGGTGATGGACATCATCTGGTTGTTGTTGCCGTAGATCTTCACGGTTCCGGTTCCCTGGACGAGATATTCGGTATATGCATCCTTGACTTCGACATCGCTGTCACCAGTGCTGACATTACCGCCGGCGAAGACAGAGACGACACTGATCTGCCGACTTGTGATGCCTGTGTATTCGTTGGGCGACGGTGACCTTACTTCGAGGCTGGTCAGACGGTATCCGAGATACACCTCGGTGTTCCCGTATGTGGAACCCATTAGTCCGCCGCCGAACACAGAGCCCTCTATGGCACCCTTCTGGACGACTACTACCGACTTGTTTCTGTTGAGCTTGTTGAGGACGTCGCTGCTCGTGTTGTCGCTGGCGATGTTCTCGATGATGGTTCCGTCGATTCCGAACTGTGACCCCCCGTATACCGAACCGGTGACGTGGGTGTCACCGTTTATCCATACGGTCCTCAGGCCCTCGGTTGATTGCCTGTTGGCCATACCCAGCCCGCCGCCGAACACGTTGTTCTTGATCACAGCGGATTCAACTTCGACCATCGTGTTTCCTTTGATCTTGCTGTAACCGCCTCCGCCGTAAACGGAACCGTCGACGGTGGCCAATCCCAATTCAACTGTGCTTCCAGGTGCGAGGTTGGTCTGCATCGAGACGGCACCCCTGTTCATCATGATGACATTGTAGTTGCTGGGCTTCTCTGTGTATAGGACTATGAACTTGCCCAGGTCGGCATCCGAAGCAGCGACCGTGTATTCCGACCCTATCGGGACGCTATCGCCTTTGTACCAGTTCCCGTTGACCGATATCACGTCGCCTGCGGACATGTCCGTATGTACATCATGTATCCTGTTGCCGTCGACCATAACGATGGTATAGTGCTGCGGAATCTTGGACAGCGAATCATTGTAGGCATTCAGCACCACGAAATGGTCCGCCCCCGCATCGTCGGAGGATACCTGGTACGTTCCGCCGGGGACCGTCTGGTCCCCCACTCTCCAGTCCTGCCCTACAGTCAGCGTGACGTTGCCCTGAACCCTGGCGAAGTTCTCGTATGAATTGGAGTAGTCGTCGACATAGGTCCTTACACCCCCGGTCACCCAGTACATGGGCTTGATACCGCCGTCTTTGTACAGGACTTTGTTGAATCCGTAGTTGCTGACCACGACCTTGTTGCTGGAATCCAGTACGATCCCCTTACCTGCTCCGAATACCGATCCGCCTATGTGGGCATCCGCTGAAACGAGCATGGATACATTCCCGAACACCGATGCGACCTGGTAGGGAGTGTTCGTCGAGCTGTCGGCTATATCATCTATGAATGAGGTGGTGCCGCTGTTTGCGTAGCTTTTCAGTTTCGGTACCGACATTCCTCCGCCGTATACATTCCCGAGGATGTCTCCTCCTGTGATCTGGATGTCGATGTCCCCGTATACGTACGACCTTCCCATGGATAGCTGGTTACCCGTAGTTCCGCTGCCGGTCTGGAATCCATTCCCGTTATCGTCGTGCTTCATCTTGTTGAGTCCACCGCTTCCTCCTCCGAACACGTCCCCTTCGACGGTTCCTCCGGTGATCTTGATCGAGATGTCTACGCTGGTCGGGTTGTTCCCAGTGGTGCCCACGCTTCCTCTGTATCCTCCTCCGAACACGTCCCCGATCCTTCCGCCTGCGATCTCGATATCGATGGTCCCGCTGACCATCGAAACTCCGTATGGGTATGCCCAGGTGTCGAATCCTGCTCCGTAGATGGTGGCAACGGTCGCCTTCTCTCCGACGTAGATGTTGGCATGATTAACGGAATTCTTGTTTCCGTTAGAACTTCCATCCGTGATCGTACCGCATGCTACGCGTCTTACCTCGGCCTTCCCAGTAATCTCGAGGTAAGTAAGGTCGACATGGGAGTCAGCATCACGGCATCCGGCCATGATGTCCCAGACCGACGAGTCTCCGGAGAGGAACACGTGGGTCGCTCCATTTATGGTACCTTTGGTGTTGCCTCCCTGGGTCACACTGGATTGTTTGTTGTGTATGTATTCCCTGGTATTTCCGATGGTCCCGGCATTGTTGCCTGAGACGAATCCGCGATAGTCGGATTCCGAATCCTGCCAGTAGTCTCCGGCGGTCATGACGCCGTTGAGATATAGGAAGGTTCCTCCGTCGGTCTTGGACTGACCGGACGCGGATCCGTAGATGGTCCTTTTGTCTCCTGCATTGCCCCCGGAAAGCGTGTCGTTGACGATGCAGTCTTTCACGACGCAATATGTGGAAAGATTGTTGGCGCTCGTTCCAATCTGGGTCATTCCTCCTGCGAACACCGAATTGTAGACTCCGCTGTGGATTATCAGGAACGTTCCGATGTTGACGGTAGTCTGTGTTTCGTACGCATCGTTGAACACTATGGGCTTATTGTTCTCGATGGCCGTTGTGACGTTGCTGCCGGGGTCACCGCCGTATACGCTCGGTGAGCGGTTGTTAATATTTGTGTCGAAAGAATAGCTGTTGTTCTGCTCAGAGTACTTGTTCGATATGCCCGTTCCCATTATCAGTCTGTGACCTGTGGCGAAAAGTCCACCGTTACCGGAACCTCCGTGGTTGTTGGTCTGGTTGGTATCCAGATCGATGATGTCGAATACTGCATCTCCCGATATTTTCACTTTCGGAGATGCATCTCCCCTATTGGAGATCTCGACGTTCGCTTTATAATTCAAAACCTCCTGTCTTGTCGATTTTTCGTATATCTTCAAGGGGTCGAAGGTCCTGTATGTACCTGCAGGCAGTACAGACCTGCTGTCAATCCCATAGTAGGTGCCTGATTTCAGGTAGTATATGGTGCTGAACATGCCAGGTCCTTCCGAGCTGCTGTTGTACTCCGAGAGGTCGATCGAAAGGCGGCTTGTGCCGGAGGCCGGGTTGACGATTACGTATGGGTATGCCTGAAGGTCTTCGGCCAGATGCTCCCCGCTGGTGTTGAAGGTCTGAGATTTCTTTGCATAGATGTCCGGTGCGATCCATATGGCATATAGGTCGGTGACGGTGTCCGGGACCACGTCTCCGGGATACACTATCCCCGTCGGGTAACTGGATGCATCATAGGCGCTGTCTGCAGTCCATCCGCCGAACACCCTGTGGCATTTTACCGAGTAGTCGACGGTGACCTCTAGCGAGGTCGTGCCCGAAGGGATCCTGACCTTGTTGTCATAATAGCTGCCAGGATTCTCGGATTTCTCGACAAGATTGGCGGTGTGTGAAGACATCCAGGTACTGTCGAGGGTGCAGGTGGAGGGCAGGGTTATGACGGAGTCTGCGGTGCTCGATGTGATGTTCAGGGTGATCGTCTTATCGGTCATCGTGAAGGTATCCATCGGACCCTTCCAGTTCCACATCCCTACGTTACCGTTGAACCTTGGGACTTCGCCCCATCCGCTCCACAGCTCTGGATTGTACTCCGTTGATCTGATCCCGAAGTATGTCGACAGCGTGACCATGACGTCGGTACCAGCACCCTCCGATTCCGTGAAGGCGCCTGTCTCGAAATCTATTGTGTAGGTCTTGTTGGAGGTGGGGTCCGTTGCCACGCCCCCGGTCTGGTCGACCTTGAAGACCCCATCGCCGAGATGGTATGTGATGGATCCCCCTTCCTGCATCTGACCGGTGGCCTCCGAGTTCGAAACGAACACCAGTACGCCTAACGCCACGACTATCACGGCCAAGCATACCAACAGAATCCTGGTGTTGATCTTGAATCCAGCAGTAGTTTCCTTCCATCTCGTCATGTCGATCACTGAATCTATCTTAATTCGATTCCCCATTGGAGGCATCGTTTTTGTAAATGAATTTCATAATCCCGTTGTTCACCAGACAATCGGTGTCTGTCCCGACTGGCATCGTGTATGATTGCGGTACAACGTGGACTTCGTTGCTACCCGTCTTTATGTTCCATCCGAGGAACTTCCACCCTCTGGTCTCATCTGGCATAACGTAGTTGGGACCGAAGAAGGAATCCGGCATGACGTATCTCCCCTTCTCATCGGTGTAGACCTGGAACTGTTTTTCCTGATACATCATGTTCCCTTTGAACGTGAGCTGCTTGTAAACGCTGTTCTCGCTGTCCCAAGGTTCCCAATGGGCGTATATGGTGATGTCCTTTACGTCGGAAGGGACCCTGTTGTAGGTGGCGGGAGGCAGCAGATTCGGATCATCCGGATCGGAGATGGTCCAGCCGATGAACCTTTTTCCGGTCATGATGAACTCGTTGGGAGGAAGGACGAAGTGGCCTCCCAGGGTTATGTGGTCGTTCTCCATCACGACCCCGTCGTTGGTCCAGGACTTGTCTATCTTGATGATCTGGTAGTTCCCCAGGCTCCCTACATCGTCCTTGACTAGAACTATGAACCCTTCCTTCGCATCGTTCCCGTTCACCGTGTAGTCGGATGCGGTGCCCGTGCCCCAGAGTTTCCAGTTCCCGGTTACCGTCTCCCCTGCCTTCAATCCGGTCTTGAAGGATCCGCCGGAGGCGTCATCTATCTTGATGAGGGTGATGCCGTTCAAACCAGCCACATGCTCGTTCTGTAGAACTATGAACCCTTCCTTCGCATCGTTCCCGTTCACCGTGTAGTCGGATGCGGTGCCCGTGCCCCAGAGTTTCCAGTTCCCGCCCACCACAGTACCGGCATCCCTCTTCTCCATCTGAACGGTGTTGTCGGCTATGTAGTGGATGGTGGAAGTGCTATTCTCCACCTCCCATCCGGCTGTGAACTCCATGTCGTCCGTCATCACGAATGCGTACCTTGGCGAGTAGACCTTGTTCTTATCGGCATTGTACCATCCTGCGAACACATAACCGTCAGGAGTGGGGAACAGGTTCTCGGGCAGCATGAGGCTGGTGTTCTTGGCGTAGTAAATGGTATGCTGGGAGTCCTCGAGCGCCACATTGTTCAAAGTGGAGTTCGCCGGATTGCCGGATCTCATGATGCACTTGACATCGTATTCTGACGACGGGACCCATATGGTGGTGACGACGGAATCGGTCTTGACCTTCGCGATGCTTCCGGCGCCTTTCACGAACGAGTCCTTGCTGACTGTTTCACCCATGCCGGCGAAATAGAGTTTCGTGGTGTAGGTCTTGTTCTTATCGATGCTAAGAGTGCTGCGTAACTCGATCACAGTAGTGCTATTCAACCCGGTTTCGCCACTATCGACCAGTACGATGAAACCGTTCTTGGCTGTGGAGGCATCCACCTGGTAGGTATTGACCGCATCTCCGCCCCATGGCTTCCACTTGTCGCTTCCTGGATTTGATATCGTGTCGCCGTTGACCTTCCCGGTCTCGAAGGTGACCTCCCCATCTGATATCTTGACTACGGTGCAGTCGCTGAGTCCTCCGACGTTCTCGTCTACGAGGATGATGAAGCTGTTGTATTCGTCGGCAGGGGATACGGTGTACCCATCTACCACGGCACCTTTTCCCCAGACCTTCCAATTGCCAGGGATCTCTTCGCTTGCATCTGCTATCACAGGAGACAGTGGATTCAGTGTCTTCCATTGGATCATGTCATCGGCGTTGGATCCATCATAATAGGCATATTGGACCGGGACGCCTGTTCCTTCGACCTTTAGGACGTATCTCCAGTCGAATATGTCGCTGAAATCCATGAATATCGAGTCGCCGAGGTTGAGGGTGTTGACCGTCACATCCAGTACAGTCCTGTTGCTGCCTACAACGCTTGCGGACAGGGTGTCTGATTCGCCCAGCTGTACTCCGTAGTAGTCCCTGCCATCGATCTTCAGCAGCTTCTGCACGGGATTCGTGCTGGTACCTACAAGTTGATAGACTGTGCCTAGTTCGGTGGTTATCGTATCGAACTTGATGTCTTCGCTTGTGAAGTTGTAGTTGGTCTGCGTGAGTACTGCGTATTCCGAGACTGCCGTGTTGTTAGAGTTCTCCGTCCATGACGTGTAGGCGAACCCTATCGTAGTGAAGGATAGGGCCACTACGACCAATATCGCGATTGCCGTCAGGAGTCTGGAATTCATCTCAATCGACCTTCTCTACTATATTGCGGGACAAATGGTGCATGGTTTTCGCAGTCAGTCCGAAGTGTGCAGGAATATTATTGTCTGGAACACATACTGTTTGTATTCGAGTACTGTGCAATTTCCATTTTCTTGATGAATTGTTGATCCATTCGTAATCGGGGGAAAGGTTCGCAACGATCTCTGCCGTCCTAATAGGATTCATATTTCCTGTATCTTTGGTGTTATCGATTTACGTGCTCGGACCCGCTATACTAACGTTATCATTTTAGTATTAATTTGTTATATTTATTATGATCGATTGTTTCCACCAATTTTGTAAATAAAGTTGGTATAGCCAGATGAACGAATTGATGTCTTCAATGATTATTGATGAGCTGATTTGATTGTAGAAGTTTTTGTAGCTTTTGACGTGAATTCGGCACTTCGAGCAACAATTATTTTCGAGCCTTGATCGGCTCGTTTTTCTAAGATCCGGTGCAAAAATTCGGTGCTGAGAGCGTATCTGGATCAGTACAAGGTGGAGCACGCGTTCAGGCTGGCCAAGGACGGGATGAGGATGTCCAGGGTATACATCCACAGGCCTTCCAGGGAGAACGCGATGATGTTCGTCATCTCCTTGGGTACGATAGTCTCGGACGTCATCGGGCATGTGCTGAAGACCAAGGGCATCGATACGACCACGGATGGGATCGCGGGGAGATGGTTCACGCTGATGTTCAAGTACGACAGGGCGAGGACAGCGAATACTTCGACGGGTCCGATGTCCTCATCGACGAGTTCCTGGACGCAGTCCAGGCACTCGGACTGGACCCTGATCATCTGATCCATTGACATTCCGGACAGAATGCAATCCGAGGATCGGGTAGCGGAAGCTATGGCCAGGCACAGAAATTCAACAATGAAGTGCCGAATTCACGTGTGCGACGCGAGGCAACCAGGAGGATTGCGAAAAGGAAGAAAGAACGAAGTAGCCAGGGGATTCATCCCCCCTCGACCCTACCAGGACATGCGCTCGGAGCAATCCGAGGGTATGGAGCTCCTGGGACGAAGCG
>JAEEOP010000040.1 GCA_016284295.1 Methanomassiliicoccaceae archaeon
GGACGATGATTCGTGCGATCTGAGCTGAAAACCGCCGAGAATGGGCATCCTTCATAGAATGTCAAGTGTGATCGGGTCCCTTTTTACATTTCGAACGAGGCTGAAGACCTGACAAACCGGCAACTGTCCAATGACCTCATTCTTTCGAATTCTTCGGAAATGCCGGAAACGACCGCCGTGCAGTCGTTTCCGGATAGGTATGTTCGAAAAGCATATTTTGAAGGCAAATCCGGCTGATCCATCAAAAAGCGGCTAAAGAGGCAAAGTCAACTGTCCAAGTCAAGGTTAAGAATCGTTACCGTACGGTCATTTCTTCGGGGCGATGCCAGTGATGATGTCCTTGCTGAAATCGAACACGACCTCGGTGTCCTTTCCGTCGGTGATCTTCAGGACACGGGAACCGTCCACCTTTCCTACAACGGCGCCCTCGCAGGACACCTCCCTGAAGATGTCGACGATCTCCTGCGAACAGGATGGGTCGCATGCTATGACGAAAGCGCACCCAAGATACGCCAGGGCCCATTCGATATCGTCCGCGAAGGATGGCTTCGGTATCTTCCTGACGTCTACGACGGCACCGGCCGAGGAGGACTCCAGCATCATGCCAAGGGTGCCTATGTGGCCTGGATTGCTCATGTCCTTGCACGCGTGTGCAAGATGCTTCTCCGCCACGACGGCGATGGCCTCCATCTGGGCCTGGACCAGCTCTGCCGACTTCATGGAAGTGGTATCGAAGGTGTACGGCACGCTGGGCGGGAACCTCCCGTCAATGTCCATGATGAAGACTATGTCATCCCCGGGCATCGCGGTGCTGCTGAGGAGCACATCCTCCTTCTTCACCGTACCGATGATCGAGATATCGATGGAATCGTAATGGCAGTCAGGATGCGTATGGCCGCCTACCAGCGGCACACCGAACTTCTCCACCCCGTACCTCATACCCTTGAAGAGTTCGGTGCCGGGGTTGCCGTCGGACAGCGCCAGGACATCGACCATCCCCAGGGGACGGCCGCCCATGGCGGCGATATCGTTGACGTTGACCAGGACAGCATAGTATCCTGCCAGGTAGGGGTCCGACTTGATCAGCTTCTCCATGATCCCGTCCGCAGCGAAGAGCACGCAAGTGTCCCCGCATTCCAATACGGCAGCATCCTCGCCCTCTGCCGCCACCACCTTACTGAACCCGGCGGTAGGGAACATGTCCACCACACCGTGGATAGCGTTCTTACGGGTGACCCCGGGATGGGTCCTAATGGCCTCGGCATACTTCTTCAGATCCATTGCTATCAACGCCACAGGCCCTTCCTGCGTAGAATATAAATCGATATGATGCACAGGACTATCATGAGCACAAGAAGGACCGCCGCCGTATACTCATAATCACCGCCCGGCAGAAGCACATTCATACCGTAGAAACTGGCGATCATCGTCGGTATCGATATGATCAAGGTGATCGAGGTCAGGAACTTCATGACATTCGCCAGAGAGTTGTTCAGATCCGCCTCCACCAGCTGCCTGGTACCCTTGATGATCTGGGAATAGGTCGTCGTCATCTCCAGCGCCTGGTTGGTCTCCACGATGACATCGTCGATGAGCTCCCTGTCCTCCGGGCAGGTGATGAGACGGGTCTGACGGCTGATCCTGTCGATGATCGATGAATTGACCGAAAGACTGGTCTTGAAGTAGACCAGGTTCGACTCCAGCTCGTGGAGCTCGAAGAGGTCCTCCCTTTTGGTGGCCTTGCGGATCGACTCCTCGATCGCATTGCGCTTGACCTCGATGTACTTAAGGTCGGACTGATAGTTGATGGCGATCCTGAACAGGATCTGGAGAAGGAAGCGTGTGCGGTTGGCCACGTTCACAGTGTTGATGTTCTTGTTCATCGATGAAAGGATGTTTGTGATCGCGTACAGTGGCTGCAGACAGACGGTCACTATGGCCTTGTCCGTGAGGGTGATCGATATGGGAAAGGTCGTGAACTCCTCGTGACCGTTCCTCCATTCCCTGGTAGGGGCGTCGACCAGGACGATCGTGTACTTCTGGGAGACCTCGGTCCTAGACCCCTCCTCGTCATCCAGAGCGGCGGTGAGGGCCTCCCTGTCTATCTGAAGGGCCTGCTGGACCAGATCTATCTCCTCGACGGTGGGATTGATCATGTTGATCCATACGTCGTCCTTGATCTCGTCGGTCTTCGCCAGCTTCCCGTTCACCATCTCGTAGATGTCTATCGTCTCTCTCACCTCTCCTTATCATATTATGAATGCCAGCAGGACCAGGAAGAACATCACGAGGGTGACCGTGGAGATGGAACTGGAAATGCTTCCGGACATCTTCGCGCGCCTCTCGGCGTCCTTGATCCCCAATCTTTCCAACAACCAATTGATGCCTCCCTCGAATAAAAATCCTCCATCGAAGGGATAGGCGGGAAGGGCGTTGGATATGGCCAACAGGATGTCGAGCCAGAACAGCCAGTAGAGCATCTTGACCGTCTTCCATGTGAGGTCATCACCGGGCGCGTCATACCACCATGTGATGGAGCTCGGGATCGGGTCCAGCCCGTTGATGGGTCCAGACAGGTATCTAAGGAACTTGTCAGCGAACTCCAACGGGGATGTCATGCCGTACAGCGGGTTGGTGGCCTGATTGAGCATGACCGTGGGGGTCGTGAACGTCAGACCGGAATCGGTGACGGCGACTCCGAGATATCCATAGCCGCTAGAACCCGTTGTGAGCGTTACCTGGGGGTGCTCCTCGATGACGACATCCCCGTCCACGGCGGTGATGGTCGCGGTCTTGACCACGGTCAGGTCCCCGGGCAGGGTGTCCAGCATGAGGTCCCTAAAGTCGCTGCTGTTGGAGATCAGGTGCTCGACCGGTTCGGAAGAGCCTCTTGTGATCGTGATGGAATAAAGGTAGCTGAGCGCTGATAGCTCCGCCTTCGCCGCAGGGCTGTTGTTGGTGACGGTCTTGATGAGAGCACCCATCTGCAGGGGCTCCGACTCATGGTACTGCCTGTCTTCCAACAGATACTGCAGCTGATAATGCTTCATTGGCGAGATCTCTATGTCCGATTCGAATGATATCGCGGCGGACACCACCGCCTTGACGGGATGATAGCTCGTCTCGCCGTACTCCTTGATGCCTGTGACCAGGGCGGACGTGGGGATGCCGGAATTGAATCCCGGGGAGTTCTCGTCTATGTAATACACTCCGGGCAGGTTCGCGGCGTCCTCCTGCTCGAACTGCGCCGGGGTTATCCCTGAGCACAGAACCAGCATCAGGGCCATGGAGATCACCGCCACGATGGTGTTGACGGAGATTCCTGCCGAATAAATGTCCATCTGCGGCCTGCGGGACATCTTACTGAGCTGTTCCTCGTTGGGCTCGCAGAAGGCTCCGAGAGGGACCACACCGTACAGGAGTCCGGTGGAATCCACATCGCAGTCGTTGGCACGGGACTGTATTCCGTGGCCCATCTCGTGGACCACCATCGCGACGAAGAGCGCGATGATACCGTATGTGAGGGGCAGCATGGGGTTGAAACCCGGGATTGCCAGGGCATACTGTATCCCTATCCCGCCCTGTCCTATCCTGGAAGGCAGCGACAGGATCGCCGAGATGAGCATGTACATCATCATCAGGAACAGGAACACCGAGATCAGCCTGGATATGAAACCGAACACGCGCCAGAAGCGGCGATACTTGCCCAGCTTGTCCATAGACTTGATACCGAGACGCGTCTTGATCATGATGGTGGGACCATACTTGACAAGATGGTACTTGGCGGCCTTCTCGGGACATCTCCATACCCAGACCCAGATCGGGACGTAGATGATACAGAGAATAATCATCACAAGAATTGCCGTATCCATGGTACCCTCGGGCACGAGTAAGCCTTCATCGTATAAAACGAATCAACTCTGTTGAACAAAGGTTCCGACTATGGTCCTGGCCCATCCGAGCTTACGCCTTTTCATCTCCGGATCGGAGCCTTCCTTGGGCATCGGATGCTCGTAATCGAAGCCGACCAGCCTTATCCTTCTGACGCCGAAATGGGCCGCGAAGCACACGGCACGGTCGCCGTCGGTGAAGCCGCCGTAATTGAAAACGGTGTATTCCGGCGTGGACTGCGTCGTGAGCACGACCGGGCCCTTGAACAGAGGGGCGTATTGGACTATCAGGTCCTGATTGTCCCCGTGGGCGTGGATGAACGTGTAGGCCCCATGAGCGCTCACGTCAATCTGCGGACCAATGTCCCCGTCCAGATCGGTGAAGACCATGTCGGGCACGATCCCTACGAAGACCAGCCTTCCGACTGCGGATCCAGAGCACAGGACAGTGCCTGTGGTCCCTTTCGAACGGATGTCGTCCTCCAGACAGGGTGCGTTTCCTACCACGGTAACCTCGTCCTTGAGCAATTCAGCTGCATCGTCCCCCGAATGGAGATCAGAACCCATAGTCACCGCCTTCAGTATGCGCACGCTATTCTCGTCCGATTCGCGGTCGTAGCCCATATCGGCCAGTATCCTCTCATAGATGGGCTCCCACTCTGAGAACTGCATCGGATCACTCCGGCTCCGCCGTCGGACGGTACAGCTTCTTGATGTAACTGGCGACCACCGATATGACGACACCGATGAGGACCTCCAGCACACCGATCATACCGTCACCGCCGGGGGTGAGGATGGTCTGCACGATATCCAGCAGCCCCATGACCACCAGCCCGAGGCTGGCGAGGTTGAAGCAGTCGAACAGATTGCTGATGCAGATGATTGACTGTTCCTGCGCATCATCCATCATGACCCCGAACACATAGACCATGATGGCTATGACGATGGGCCAGCACATCATGGACAGGTACGACGTGACAGCGACCAGCCAGGATGTGTAGAACGTGTCCACCACCTGGTAGTAGCAGACGATTGCGCTGATGATCGCGATTCCCAGAGCGACCGAGGTCATGACGAGCCTGGTACCCCTGGACAGGATCCTCTCCTTGACGAAGGCGCTGAAGCTGGTCCACCTGGAGGTGAAGCTGTATGCGTAGAGCAGAAGCGAGACTCCGATGACCGTGACAACGAGATCCCTCGAGATGCTCGGAAGGTAGGACACATCGTTGGTGGTGAAGAAGATGGCCAGGTCAGGGACCAGCATGAAGAGCGACAGGAACAGTATCAACGCACCGATGGGAGCGATGAACCTCTTCCTCTTGTTCGGCTCGGACAGCATCTTGGTGAGGACGTAGAACGAGCTCTCAACCGTCGGGGCCTGCTTTACGTAGACCTTCCTGACGGAATCGACATGCGCCCTAGAGGATATGATCGGGTAGATGTACTCATCCTCCGCTCCGTCACCTATCAGGATAACATTGTCGGGCTTGGTCTCATCCAGGACGCGCTCCAGCTCGGCAACTAACTCCAGATCGGATTTGTATCCGACCTTCTCGTCACCGCAGATGAGGGCGATCTCGGCCTGGATGCCGTCCTCCTTGCGTAATTCAGAACACGTACTGATTCCCGCGTACAGCGCATTGAGGTCCGAATCCTCCGGATCCGCGATGCCCAGGGCTGTCGCTGCGGCGATGCAGTTCTCCATCCCGATGACAGGGGTCTCCACCTTCCCCTTGACACCGAAATCGTCATCCCTGTCCACCGCTAGAACGAGAGTACGCTTCATGCATACCTAATCGAATAACGGCTATTTATTTCGCATCGATGCGCATTCAGAAGATGTGCGAGCAGGATGCCTGGGTGGTCGACGATGCGATACCATATGCATCGACGGGGGCCTTTGCTATCGCACCCATTTTCTCTTTTAAATCCCATACTCAACGGTTATCTATGTGCCCGATGATTATGTGATTATGCGTATCAGATGGCACGGCCACGCCTGTTTCGAATTCTCGGACGGAGAGACCACGATCGTTGTAGACCCCCACGATGGGCGCTCGATCGGTCTCAGACCCCCTACGGCGACGGCCAACGTCGTCCTGATGACACACGACCACTACGATCATCACGCCTCCCGCGTCATCAAAGGCGACCACCAGGACGTCATGATGGGCAGGGGCGAGTTCGAGGTCAAGGGCGGCATAAAGGTTACAGGATACCCCACCTGGCACGACTACAACAAGGGATCCGAGAGGGGTCCGAACACCATCTACAAGTTCTCGATGGAGGGCATATCCCTCTGCCACTGCGGCGACCTCGGGTGCATCCCGTCGGAGGATGTGATCAAAGAGATCAAGGGAGTGGACTTCCTCTTCATACCGGTCGGCGAGGTCTACACTATGGAGCTGCCCGACGTCAAGAGGTTCATAGAGCTGGTCAACCCGCGCATCCTCGTCCCGATGCATTACATGGTCGGAGGGCTCTCCTTCAGATTGTCGTCACTGGACAAGTTCCTGGACATGATCCCCGACGAGTCCATAGACTTCATCGGCAACGAACTGGAGATATCGGAAGGCGACCTGCCGGATACCAAGAGCTGCTGGGTCTTCGACCACTGAGCTCAGTATAGGGACAGTCCTTCCTCGATCTTTCCCATCTCGATGGGGGTCGTGTCGTCCCCGATCAATGCTCCTTTGGAGTTGGAGAGTATACCGGCCCCGAGCATGCGGACTCCGTGGTTGACGGTGGTCCTGATGGACTCGACCTTGAGTACGTCCTTGATCAGCTGGATCTGGTCGTCGGTGGTGTCCACATGGCAGACGCAGCCGATGTTGGTGGCGCTGCAGATGGACCCAACGGTCTTGATGCCAGCGATCTCGGACGGGACGCATTCTACCCCGAGCGCATCGGAGATCAGCTTGACCTCCTCCTTAGAATAATCGGGGTTCACTATGGCGCCCTTGTCGTTGGCGAGGATGTTGTTCCCTGCCGCGTTGAGCACGCCGTCGAGGGGAGTGCAGGGCAGGCACTCACCGATGATCGAGATCTCCCTCTGATCCGAGAGCCCCGACACCACGGCACCGTTGGAATTCATGACGACGAGTGACCCGATCACGAATGATCCGGCCACCGTCATCAATGTGGTTTTGACTTGCAATGCCTCCTCCACGTCCTTAACGAACTCGGGGGCGGCATCTCCTGCGATGAATGCGAAACTCTCGTTGACTGCCGTGAACACACCGATATTGGAACTTCCTGCGTAACGTGAGTATCTCATCATCGGTATCACCTTCACTCTGCGAGCGAGACTTCGACGAGCCCGTCATCGAACTTGACGGCCTTGACGGTGATCTTGTTCGGAGGGTTGCGGATTCCGTTGGCCCAGAGTTTCTCGTTGACGCTGGCGTCGATCCAGATCTGGTCCTGCTCGGCCTTCATGTGCCTGGCGATGTTCTCCCTGAGCTCCTTGACAGCACGGTTGGTCCTGCGTGTGCGGGGTGCCTGCTTTGTCTTCCTGAGGGGGACTACGATTGTTCTCTCGATTTCATCTGCCATCCGAATCACTCCTTGATCTTACTCATGCGCCATGACCTTCTCTTAGGGTGGCGGAGGAACTGCCTGCTAGTCCTCATCATGACCCATGCGGGGACACGGCGGTTCTGCTTGACTTTCTTGTTGAGCCTGGCTTTCATTGCGGGGGCCTTTGTACTTGACATGATTATCTCCTCTCTATGGTGATCTCCCTCTTCTTGGGGGTGATCTGCCCGAGAATGTTTCTCAGCATGTTATCGTCAACGGGGACGGGGATCCTTCCGCTCTGGGCAAGCTGGACCAACTGCATCTCGATCTGCTGACCCATCTGGGGGTTGGCGAGCTTGATGTTGTTGAGCCTGTCTCTGGCCTCGGGGGTCAGGATCTGCCTCATTGCGTTCTGAAGCTGCATCTCCAGCTGTTGCTGCTGTTGCTCCTGAGCCTGCTGCTGTGCAGCCTGCTGCTGAAGCTCCTGCATGCGCCTCTGCCTCAATGCCTCTAATTCCGGATCATCCATGCTGATACCTCCATTCAGGCCTTCATCTCGTCGTAGACCTCTTTTGCAGTGTTGTCCAGAAGGGACTGACCTGCAGGGCTGATTGCGCGGCCCTCTTTGTCCTTCGAAACCAAATATCCGGCGGCCTCGAGCTGCATCAGGCATTTCCTTGCGATGTTGCGGCTTCCCTTGACTGCCTTGTTCGGCATAGATCCCCTGTCAGCGTAACCACCGTACTCGGCGGCGAGCTTGGAGGATCCCATCGGTCCTTTGACGTACAGCTTCCTCATGATGGAGGCGGCACGAGTGTACCACCAGTCGTCCTGGGAAGGCGCTCTCTCTGTGTGCCTACCGGTCTTCACAAACTCAGCCCACTCGGGAGGGACGATCTTGTCGTTCTCCTTGAGCTTCTGGGCTGTCTTGAGTATGAGCTGCTCGGCAGGAACATCGTAGACAGTTACCATTTCATTACCTCGCTAATGTCCACAGAGTGGACCTAACTGGAACTTTGGTATAAGGATTTTGTATATAAGCGTTGCTAAGAAGGGCAGTATAAAACTTGGTAATTTCGAACTCCGCACGTTCGGAACCACTCCCCCGTACGGCCTGAGGATGAAACACCCTCCACGGCAGAATCACAAAGATGACTCTGATATCCGTGAACCTGATGATGACGAAATAGTATTTGAATATGATGGGAAAGAAGGATCGGGGCCGGACCGGAACTATCCGGCCCATGAGGCCCCGATCGAGGATAAATGGTTACGGTCAGCTGATGAACTGGTCTTCCCCTTCCTTTATCTTCAATGCGACGACCACGCCCACTATGAGCGTGATGATCAGGGGGAAAGCGAGCACGCTTGCCAGGATGCAGAGGATGAACGCACGCTGGTTGTTGGTCCTCTTGCTGACAGACATTCCGGAAAGCAGAGCGAAGATACCGCTGAGGATCATGAGTATCGCCGGGACGCTGTAGATGGCGGCCAGTGCGGCTGCGTCGATACCAGCGTTGATCAGCTGCTGATATTCTTCAGGAGCCATGTCCTTCATCATGTTCAGGATCATATCGGCCTGAAGGGCTATGTAGACGCAGAACAGACCGATCAGGATGGCGAACGCCGCATAGATGTAGATCAGGATGGCAACCGTGTCGAGGTTCACATTGCTGGTCCTCACAGGCTTGGATACCTGAGGTTCGCCGATATTCGCACCGCATGACGGGCAGAATACGGATCCTTCCGGCAGTTCCTGTCCGCATTTGGTACAGAAACTATACTTGTCATCTTCCATAGGACAGCAATCTTATCATCGCTTAAAAACCTTGATTCGTGATTCTCATATATCCTGGCAAACGTACACAAAGTCTGTACCATTGTTGATTCGGACACGCCGATGGCCTGATGCCACAATATTATTATTGAATCCACCATCGAGGTATCATGGCAGTCGATATGAAGTACTGTTACAAATGCGGTTCAGCCGTTCCGAAAGGTGCAACGTTCTGCTCCGAATGCGGTGCTTCGCTGAATCTGGAAGAGGAGAAGAGGGCCGAATACACGGCCACCAGCACCTCTGCCAGCAACAACGCGGACCTCGGCATAGTGCCCATGATGATGATCATCTACGGGGTGTTGGCTGTGATCGGTTCTATTTTCATAATTTCTTTGGGAATGGCATTCGATCAGATGCTCCAGATGCTGAGGGAAAGCGGAATGTCCGAGGCCGACATCAGGAATGTCGAGAGCATATTCGGCGTCTTCGCCATAACGAACAAGATCTCCGCGACCGGAGCGGGACTCGTCCTCGCCATCAGTGGAATATTCGCTGTCATCGGCGGAATGAAGGCCGACAAGAGGACAGGATGGAAAGGTACCGTGCTCATCACGTTCATCGCAGCGCTGATACCCGCTTTCGCGATACCGTTCATGCCCCTTCTGCCCCTGGTGCTCATAGCGATCGGTCTGATAGTCGCCTATTGGATCTACAGCTCCAAGGACAAGTTCCTATCCTGATACCATGAGATACGTCGTGGCCATGACCGGGGCCTCAGGGTCCATCTACGGGATAAGGCTCCTCCAGGAGCTGGAGGGCGAGAGGATCCTGGTCATGTCGCCCACGGCTAAGGCCGTCATGGAGGCTGAGACGGATTACAAGGTCGAACAGGTCTACTCCATGGCCGACCAGGTCTTCGAGGACGATCAGATGTTCGCGTCGATCGCTTCCGGCAGCTATCGCTACGATGCGATGTTCATCGCTCCCTGCAGCGAATCATCCCTTGCGAAGATTGCCTGCGGCATCGGGGATACGCTCATAACCCGTTCTGCGGGAGTTTGCATAAAGGAGGGCAGGAAGCTCGTCCTACTCCCCAGGGAGACACCCAAGAGCGCTATAATGCTCGAGAACGAGCTCAAACTGGCAAGACTCGGCGTCAGGATCGTCGATGCCAACCCCGGATTCTACCCTAGGCCGAAGACTGTAGATGACCTCGTCAACATCGTGGTCGGGAGGTGCCTGGACCAGATCGGACAGGAGCATTCCCTGTACACCAGATGGGGCTCAGAGGAGTGAGCTCCGTTCCTGATTTTTCTATAATAATACAGAAGATAGGTCCGAGGGGTACGTAGGCCCCAGTGGACCTTTGAAGTTTATCGATCACTCGAGATAGATCGCAGGCCTTCCGGGCACGGCTACCTTGGCCTTGCCCTGCGGGTCGTAGATGCCCTCGGCATCCGCCGAATAGACCTCGACGGGCACGCCGTTCTCCTCGGAGAGGAATGCCGCCGCATCGGTGAAGAGCCTGCACTCGTCCGTCTCGACGAGGGGCAGCTTCTGCTCCACGGTGGACCTCTGGAATTCGACGGCGACCTTCTGGGCCAGAGAGGATACGGCCTTTCCGTTCTTCCTCAGGTCCTCCCTCGCCATGCATGCCTTGGTGAGGTCGGGGATGGTGAGCTTGCCATCCTTCAGCATGTCCAGGGCCAGGTTCATGACGTCCTTCTTCCACTGGGCGGAGGTGTACAGCACGATCTTCTTCACGTCGATGCCTGCGATCTTCCTGATCTCGGTGATGTCGGACATGGCATCCCTGAGGAGGTTCTCTCCATACTCCGCCGCAAGGGAGATCTTGGTGGTATCCGCCTCGGGCAGCTGGTTGGAGGAGACGAGACCCTCGAAACCGGCCTGCTCCCAAAGCTCCTCGGCGATGTGCGGTGTGACCGGCATCATGCACTGGATCCAGATCTTGAGGGCCTCGGTGATGGTCTCCCTGTTGTTCCCGCCGCGCCTGTTGTACCACTTCATGTCGTTGAACATGTCGTAGTAGACGATGGTGGTCATCGCCCTGAGGTCGTTCTTGTCCATGACCTTCCTGATGTTCTGGAGGTGGTTGTTGAACCTGGAGATGAGCCAAGCGTCGATGTCCTTCTTGGGCGCATCGGACTCAGAGTTGATGAGGTCCTGGACCGCCAGCATGATCCTGTCCGCCCTCTGACGGTAGGTCATAACGGTGTCCTCGTCCCACTCGACGTCGACGAACATGGATGCCACGTTGGCGTAGTACAGCCTCATGGCGTCCACGCCGTACTTGGCCGCGGCACCGGGGATGGGCTGAGCTCCGCCCTTGGACTTGGAGATCTTGGTGGCCTCTCCGGATTTGTCCTTCTTGCCGGTGATGTACCAATTGACGGTGATTCCCCTGGGCCACATCTCCTCGGGGAGGATGGCCACGTGGTTCATCAGGAACGCGGGGAAGTGGACGGTCATGTGCTCCTTGCCTCCGAGGTTCAGATCAAGAGGGTACCAGTACAGGACATCCTTCCTGATCTTCTCAAGGAGCTCCGTGCTGATGCCGGTGCTATCGGACACTGATTTAGCGTCGCCCCTTCCGAGGATGACGTAGTCGAAGAAGGCCTCCGTCATCTGCTCGGGCTGGATCTGCCTCTCGTTGGCGTAGATGGATATGATGTAATAGACGGGGTAGAGCGTGGAGTCCGAGATGGCCTCGATGATCCACTTGTCGTCGTAGGGGAACTTCGTACCGAGCCAGTTCCCGAGCCTGACGCATGCCCTCTCCCTGAACCAGTCGAGGACGCCGTAGACGTTGTCGGACCACTCCGGAGGGTTGAGCTCCATGTTCTTGCAGTGATCCTTGGTCATCTGGGTGTACTTGGGGTCGGCGTAGTTGATGAACCACTGGTCGTCGATCCTCTTGATGTGGACGCGCGCCCCGCACCTGCAGACCACTTCCTCTGTCAGATCGTAGAAGACGTCAGCCTCGCCGGCGTCGATCATGGCCTGCTTCATCTTCTCCTGCGCCTCCTGCACGCGGAGTCCAGCGAACTCACCGCAGATGTCCTTCATCTTTCCGGTGTGGAATCCGTCCTTGTAGACGATGTGCTTCGCGTCCAGCAGCTTGGGGTCGCCGGGCTGAGTTATTCCGAGCTTGTCGATGATGTCCTTCGCAGGGAACTCGCCGTATCCCTTCATCTCGATGATGGAGATGGGGACTGTCCTGTCGAGTATCTCCTGCGAGAGTCCGTACTTAGTGATCATCTCGGGGTTCTTCTTGATGGCCTCAAGTGAAATCCAGTCGTCGGGGGCGTCAGAAGGAACCGATGTGACCAGACCTGTACCGACGTCCGGGTTGACGAACGTTGCGGGGAACACGGGGATCTCGCGGTGGATCATGGGTGCCTCGCACATCCAGCCGACCATGTCCTTTCCGGCGACGCTGCCGATCTCCTCCACTCCGTCCTTCTGGAGCTTGATCTTCTCGGTAGCCTGGGGGGAGATGATCCATGTCTCGCCGTTGTACCTGATCTTCCTGTACTCCGTCTCGGGATCCACCCAGAAGCAGACCTGACCGTACACGGTCTCGGGCCTGAGGGTGGCGGCGATGAGGAACTCGTCCCCGTGCCTGAACTTCAGGAGGGTGTACTCCTGCGTCTCCGCCTTTCCGCCCTTGGAGATGTCCGTCTCCGATGCATCGACCGCGACAGGTCCGCAGTTGGGGCAGACGGGGGCGTAGTAAGGTTTCTGAATGAGCAGTCCTGCCTCGTTGAGCTTCCTGAACTGCCAATCGATGAACTTGGAATAGTCGGGATAGAGTGTGCATGTGAATCTGCGCCAGTCGGACAGGAACCCGAATCTGCGCCAGTACTCGTTCTGATATACCTTGTTGAAGAACTCTATGACCGAAAGGGGGTCCTTCATCTTGGCAAGGTCCTCGTCGGTGCATCCGTTCCTCTTGAGGTAGTCTATGGTACCCTCATCTCCCTTGGAGATCCTCCTGTAGAGGCTGATGCCTCCATTACCGGTGGCGTGGGTGCCCACGGGGAACAGGACATTGTATCCCGTCATACGCTTGTACCTCGCTATGGCATCGAGATATGTGTATCCTCTGAGGTGTCCGACGTGGAGGTATCCGGTCACACCGGGGTATGCGAATATCGCCATGAACTTCGGTTTGCTGTCATCCCTTTCGGACTTGTCAAGACCCGCCTCTACCCAGCGTTCCTGCCATTTCTTCTCAATTACTCCATAATCGTACGCCATGCTGTATCCCTGATTATTGTGATGATGCTGGGAATATGGAGACACTTATTATACTTTCTTTATAATGAGGGAAACGAACTGGAAACGCCTGTCGGATAGTGTTCTTTCCTGTCTGACTGATTGTATGGCGTTCGGGAGACATTGTCCTCTCCTGTAAGACAGATTTTAAATACATGTATGACCTAGTCCTAATTGCAGCAAAGAAGGGATGGGAATACCTACAGAACTGCGAAAGGACGGATGAGGATGTCGGACGACGGAACCAAGATCACGATCAGGATGGGAGCTGAGGAAATCCAGACGATGGAGGACTTCATGGCTGATCATGACATCGGTAACAGGTCCGACTTCATCCGTGACGCGATCAAGGGCTACATCGCCTCTATGAAGGCCGGTCAGCCCATGAACGCGGAAGGCGGGATCTTCGTCCGCCTTAGCGACGTGCAGATGGAGACCTTGGATGCCCTCGTGCAGACCGGAATAACCGTGTCGCCCGAGGAATTCATCAGGAAGTGCCTCTTGGAGAAGATCATTCCCAAAAGCATCGAGGATGAATCCATAGAGAACGCATTCAGGGCCGCCCAGATGAAGGCCGCGTACAAGTGAAGAAAAGGATGGGAAATATGCATAATCCGGTCGGGATGGGAACGGCTCTCTGAGCCGGACCGGATCATGCAGTTGGAAACCGTTTAACAGGGGATGCACAAAATGATGCAGGACAGCAAGAACAAAGTAGCGATCGTCGGGATCGGCGGAGCGGGATGTAACGTCGTCAGCTCCTTCACCGGATGGTGCAACATGGACACCATCGCCATCAACACCGACAAGGTCGCCCTCCACGCGGCGAAGGCCGACAAGAAGATCTACATCTGCAAGGGTGTTCTTCACGGAGAGGGAGCCCAGGGCAACGCCACCCTCGGCAAGAACTGCGCCAGCATCCACATCGAGGAGATCAGGGAGGCTGTGGCAGGATACGACAAGGTGTTCGTCGTCACAGGACTCGGAGGAGGTACCGGAACCGGTGCCGCACCCGTTGTCATCGACGCCGCCCAGTCTCAGAACATAATGACGTTCGCGATCGCCATCAAGCCCTTCTCCTTCGAGGGAGAGGCCAGGAACGAGGTCGCGAACAAGGGATACAACGAGATCAGGCAGATCTGTCCCTACTCCATGGCCGTCAAGAACCAGTCGATACTGGAGCAGATGGCAGACATGTCTCTGGAGGATGCCTTCGGAGCTGTCAACCAGATCATCATGCAGCTCATCGAATGCTGCCTGGTGGAATACGACTCAAACAACCTCGAAGCACACACGGGGCACAAACAGGATGGGTTCGACTCCTTCGTCAGGGAATCGCCCATCTGTGCCTTCACTGCTTGACATTTTTTCCCCCTCGCGGGCGGCCGTCGGCCGTCCGCACCTCCATTTCTTCTATCAGTACAGATGAATGACACTCCCTGTCAGTCTCACATTAATACGACTAGTGATTATGAGGCCCAGGTGTTCAATTGAACGATGTGAAAGCGATAGAGGTATCGCATCTCGTCAAGAGATACGGTTCCTTCACGGCCGTGTCCGACATAAGCTTCGACGTGGCCAAAGGGGAGTTCATGGGGCTCCTCGGACCGAACGGGGCCGGCAAGAGCACGACCCTGAAGGCGGTCACCGGGCTCCTCAGACCCACCTCCGGCGAGATCCGCATCCAGGGCGTGGACATCAAGGACCACAGGAAGGCACTGGAGCATGTCGGATGCGTGATCGAGACTCCTATGCCCTACGGGGACTTCACTCCCGCCGACCTCTTGCAGCATGTCGGTCGCATCTACGGACTCGACAAGGCAGAGATAGCGATCCGTGGACGCGACGTGCTGGAGGAGATGAAGCTCTGGGATTGGAGATACAAGAAGATAGATGGATTCTCAAAAGGTATGAAGCAGAGGGTCGTGCTGGCGCAGGCGCTGCTGCCCAACCCCGACATCATAGTCCTCGACGAACCGACCTCCGGTCTGGATCCGAGAGGGATGGTGGAGGTCAGGGAGATCCTGAAGGGCCTGAAGAGGAAGGACAGGTCGCTGCTGATCAGCACCCATATCCTCAGCGAAATCTCCGAGCTGTGCGGTTCCGTCACGATGATCCGCGACGGCGAGGCCATCATCTCTGGAGATGTGTCCGAACTCCTGTCAGGATCCAGGATGGGGCCGATAACGTTGGAGATCAAGATGCTGAAGACGATAGGTCCCGAGCTGATCAGCGAGCTGGAGTCCAGCACCGGGGTCCGCGATTGCGAGCGCATGGGGGACCATGTGGTCAAGGTCAGCTTCATGGGCTCATCTGAGGAGCAGGCGGAGATAGTCTCCAAGGCATACAACTCCGGACTGGGCCTGATGAGCGTCAACGAGAGCGGAAAGAACCTCGAGAGCCTGTACATGGAGATGACAGAGGAGGAGTCCGCATGAGCGATCTGTTCAAGCGCAGGGAGAGCGTTCCCGGCACGGCGCAGGAACCGGCCGAGGATGAGCGCCCCAAGGGGACCTGGGAGGACAGCGGGTATCGCATGTCCGACGAGGAGGCCCACCGCGACACGGTCTACCACATACCGAACCAGTTCATGCAGGTCGTCGCAGTATTCAAGACGCAGATGTCCCTGTATTCCAAACGCAAGAGCATCTATCTGGTGCTCGTCGTGGCCGTGATGATCCCCATCCTGTACGTCCTTGCCAAGGACATCTTCGATTTCGGGATGGTTGCCGAGGCCAGCGGTACGGGGCTCATCGGGGCATTGCTGTCCATGCTGCCGTTCATCATGGGCATATTCACTGCCAGCCTATGCGGTTCGGTCATGCCTGCCGAATTCAACGACCGCAGCGCATACATGAACATGGCCCTGCCGATGTCGAGGACGGCATTCTGTCTCGGCAAGTACCTGGCAGGAGTGGTCATCACCATCGGTGTGTTCGTGTTCGCATACGGAATGGCGATGGCCGGATCTCTGATCACCTACAGCTTCTTCGATGAGGAAGCGCTGGCGAAATCCTTCACAATGATGCTCCTGTCTGTGCTCGTGTACACATCGTTCACGTTCGCGATGGGCTGTTTCATTAAGCGCGGAGCCACCATCGTATCGTTCCTGATCATAGCGATAGTCCTGCCCGTAATCGAGCTATACATGTTCATGAACTCGTACATCGATATGTCCGGTTTCATGCTCTTCCCGAACATGCTCCCTGATCTGGCCTGCCTGACCCTGGGAAGCAACATAAGCATGTCCCCGATGGGGGTGCTTAACATGCTGGTGCACATAGTCAACCCGGCCTCGATGGACCTTCTGCTGTCTGCGGTCATCTCGGCCGCATGGAGCGTGGCATTCCTGGTGCTGGGAATAATCGCCATCGAGAGGAGGGAGATGTGATGAGGAAGACGATCATCGCTTTGACCATCCTTTCGATAATGCTGCTGTCCGTATCGATGGCCGCTGTCGATTCCGACGGGGATGCCGCTTCCCAGTACAGATGGACTGACAGAACGCTCTACCATGCGACCTGCGTGGCGAAAACATCCGCCTCTACCGAGGATACGGAATGGGTCTACCCTATTGGCATGGATGGTTCCATGAAGGAATACATCGAGAACCCCAAGACCGCCAAGCAACCCGACCAGGGACTGTCCCATGTGGTGGCCGGTCAGACCTATGAGGTGTACTTCTTCGATATATCAGGTACATTCGATATGACCAAGCGCGACATGGCTTTGGAATCGGATCCTATCAAGCTCTACGTGGAGCCCCAATCCGTAGGGAAGCTCACTGTGAACTCGTTCACCGTGTTCACGAAGACTAACGCGGTCTCCATGCCCGCATACCTGCTCAGGGAGATGAGTGAGAGTTGGGGCGGCTCGCCGTCACTGCATTTCATCGGGGACGTGGCCAACCTGAACTACAGGGAGGGTACCTACTACACTATCGACATGCAGGGGTCCATGACAGCCCTGTTCTACGAGATGGATGCGGACGTGGTCATCAAGACCTTCACCGGGTCGCCATACCTGTACATCGGAATCTGCATCGTGATCACTGCGCTTGTCGCCGTGACCATCGCAGTATGCGGAAGAAGGCCCAAGTTCGATTGATATCGAAAACAACTTAACGGGGGCGGGCAAAAGCCCGTTCCCCAGTTTTTGAAAATGATCCTCACGAAGACATCGCGGAATATCCCATCTCGAAGGCCTTGACGTTGAGGTCCCTGAACTTCTCCGGGACCTGGTCCATGAGGCTCTTAAGCAGAGCATCCTTCGGTATGGGGAATCCCTTCATCGCTGCGACGGCTCCGATCATCACCGCATTGGCGGCGACGGCCTTTCCGGCCTCAATTGCGATCTTGGTGGCGTCGAGGGTGTACAGGTTCTTGTTCACCGCAGATACCGCGCCAGTGAGTGATTCGATATCAGGATATTCCTCGAACCCTGCTGCGACCATGGACGGCAGGACGGGGTCCAGGTTCATCAGGACGACCGTGTCCTTGTTGCCCAGGGGCAGGTTCCTGCAAGTCTCCGCAGGCTCGAATCCCATGATCAGGTCAGCGGAACCGGCGGCCTCCAGCGGACTGATTACATCGTCGCCGAAACGGAGTGTGGACAGCACGCTGCCTCCCCTCTGGGCCATACCGTGGACCTCGCTCATCACGACCTTGTATCCCTGCTCCATGGCGGCGTTACCGAGCACCATGGATGCGAGGAGGACTCCCTGTCCTCCGACTCCCACGATCTGAACTGTGTATTTCATTTCCTCACCTCTATCGCTCCGGTGGGACATACGTTGGCGCACATTCCGCACCCGATGCACTGGGTCGGGTCGGTCGTGATGGCCCCTTCCTTCTTGAAGAGGGCGGGGCATGCGATCGTCCTGACGCAGTTGTAGCATTTGACGCACTTGTCCTGGTCCACATCCACCGCCCTGATGACGAGCTGCTTCTGCTTCTTGAGTTCAAGCGGGCAGGGGCATTTGGATATGACGACGGCGACGCCGTCGAAGTCGAGAGCATCCTTCATGACCTTGGTGGCGGCCTTGACGTCGTAGGGGTTGATCTCCCTGACGAACTTCACGCCCACTCCCTCGACCAGGGACTTGATGTCGATGGCATCGGTGCTGACCCCGCCGAAGTCCCTTCCGGTACCGGGGTTGGGCTGATGGCCGGTCATGGCCGTGGTGCGGTTGTCCAGCACAACGATGACGACCTTGTGGTTGTTGAACAGGGCGTTGATCATCGGCGGGATGCCGGCGTGGAAGAATGTGGAATCTCCCATGAATGCGATGGCCTTCTGATCGGTGGACTGTGCGAATCCGCCTGCGGCCCCGGCGCCTCCTCCCATGCAGATGATGAAATCGGCGGCCTGGAACGGGGGCTGCACTCCCAAGGTGTAGCATCCGATATCGGAACAGTAGATGACATCCGAGCTGCCTGCAGCCTTCTTGGCTGCAGCGAACATTCCCCTGTGGGGACAACCAGCGCAGAGTGTCGGGGGCCTGCTGGGAAGCTGAACGGTGACCTTGGGCAGAGGCTGCTTGAACTCCTCGACCTCCACTAGCTTCCTGATTCCGCTGAGCGTGTCGGGGGAGAACTCCCACTGCCTGGGGAGGTGTCCAGACCTCTTCCCGTATACCGGGACGCTGAGACCGTTCTGGGCGCAGATCCTGAGGACCTGGTCCTCCACGAAGGGCTCCAGCTCCTCCACGACTATGATGGACTTCTTTCCCTTGATGAAATCCGCGATCTTCTTCTCCGGGAGGGGGTTGGTGAATCCGAGCTTGAGTATGGATGCTCCCTTGACGAACTCGCGGACGTATGTGTAGGATACTCCTGATGTGATGATGCCCACATCCCCGGAACCCTCTGTGAAGTTCAGAGGGGATTTCTCGGAGAGCTCCTGCGCCTTGGCGTAGAGGTCGAGGAGCCTGACCCTGTTCTGCTTGGCGTATGCAGGGATGTTCACGAAGCGTGCGACATCCTTGTCGAAGTGGCCGACCTTCTTGGCCTCGGCCTTCTGGCCCATCTCGACAACGCCGCGGGCGTGGTTGACCCTTGTAGTGGTCCTGAATATCAGCGGAAGCGAGAGCTCCTCGGAGACCCTGTACGCCTCCTTGACCATGTCCTTGGCCTCCTGGGGAGTGGAAGGCTCCATCATGGGCAGCAAAGCGAGCGTCGAATAGTAACGGTTGTCCTGCTCGTTCTGTGAGCTGTGGCACGAGGGGTCGTCGGCGGACATTATGAGCATTCCTCCCCTGACGCCTGCGTAGGCCAGGGTCATCATGGGATCCGCTGCGACGTTGAGGCCCACGTGCTTCATGAAGACGAACGACCTGACACCGGACGATGCCGCTGCGGCGGACACCTCCATGGCCACCTTCTCGTTGGTGGAGAACTCGAAATACATGCCCGCATCGGACGATATCTTCTCCAGGATGTTCCCGACCTCGGAGGACGGGGTCCCCGGATATGTGGAAGCGAAACCTACTCCGGCCTCGATCAGGCCCCTGGTAATCGCCTCGTTTCCGAGAAGGAGCTGTCTGCCCCCTTCTGCAAGTAGATCTGGCATTTGAACACCTTTGATTGCCACGGCAATCAACTATTCGGATTTTATACCTGATGGGAGCAAACCTAATAATCTGGTTGCGGATAACTCGGACAGGCGAGGGTTGCCGAGCTAGGTCAAAGACGCAGGACTTAGGATCCTGTCCTTAGTGGTTCAAGGGTTCGAATCCCTTCCCTCGCACCAATCGATGTTTTTTAAGAATGCCGGAGAGGTCGCCCTCTCCGGAATGGTTTGATCAGTTCACGAGTCTGTGGAACTCGGTGAGGCTTCTGACCCTGGTGTTGCCGTGCCTGGCCACCTTGATGGCCCCGACGGTCATCTCCGCACCCTGGACCGTGGTCACGATGGGGATCTGCAGCTCGACCGCGAGTCTCCTCATGGCCGCTCCGTCCCTAATGGCACCGGACTTCTGGGTCGGGGTGTTGATGATCATCTGGATGCGTCCCTCCCTCATGGCGCTCATCGCGTTGGGTGCCATGTTCTCGCTGACCTTGTACAGGGTTGCGGCGGGCACTCCGTTCTCGATGAGGTACTTGGCGGTCCCCTTGGTAGCGTAGATGGTGAATCCGAGCTCGTCCAGGGCCTGCGCCGAAGGAAGGATCCTCTCCTTGTCGTTGTCGTTCACCGTGATGTATACTCCTCCGGACTCGACGGGGTAGTTGCATCCCGCCGCGACCTGGGCCTTGTAGCATGCGGCGTAGAAGTCCTCGTCGATTCCCATGACCTCTCCGGTGGATTTCATCTCGGGGGTCAGGATGCTGTCGACTCCGGGCAGCTTGAGGAACGGGAAGACGACCTCCTTCACAGCGTAGTGGTCCAGCTGCTTGTAGCCGGTGAGGCCGAAGTCCTTGAGCTTCTTTCCGAGCATGATCTTGGTGGCGATCTTCGCCATCTGGATTCCGGTGGCCTTGGATATGAAGGGCACCGTCCTGGATGCCCTGGGGTTGGCCTCGATCATGTAGATGTCCTTGCCCTTGACGGCCAGCTGGAGGTTCATGAGACCCTTGATGTGCAATGCAAGAGCGACCCTCTTGGTGATGTCCAGGATCTCCTCGACGGTGTCCTGTCCGATCATCTTCGGGGGCATGACCATGGTGGCGTCTCCGGAGTGGCATCCGGCGTATTCCACATGCTCCAGGATACCTCCGACGTAGACGTCCTCTCCGTCCGACACGCAGTCGACATCGATCTCGATGGCATCCGTCAGATACTTGTCGATGAGGATCGGGTGGTTCCTGGAGACCTTGACGGCGCTCTCGACGTACATCCTGAGGTCCTCGGTGGAGTAGACGATCTCCATCGCCCTTCCTCCAAGGACGTAGGAGGGCCTGACGATGACCGGGTAACCGATCTCCTCGGCGATCTGCTTGGCCTCCTCGAAGGAGTATCCGGTGCCCGATGCGGGCTGGTTGATGTTCAGCTCGTCCATGAGCTTGGAGAACCTGCGCCTGTCCTCGGCAACATCCATGTCGTCGGGAGTGGTGCCCAGGATCTTCGTCTTGGTGCCTTTGAGGGCCTTCTCCAGGTCCACGGCGAGGTTGACGGACGTCTGTCCTCCGTACTGGCAGATGACACCGTCGGCATCCTCTGCCTCTATCACGTTGAGGACGTCGCCCAGTGCGAGGGGCTCGAAGTAGAGCCTGTCGGACATATCGAAGTCTGTGGATACGGTCTCGGGGTTGTTGTTGACGATGACCGCGTCGACGCCTTCCTCCTGGAGGGCCATGACTCCGTGGACGCAGCAATAGTCGAACTCGATTCCCTGTCCGATCCTGATGGGGCCTCCGCCGACGATGACGACCTTCTTCTTATCCTCGACCTTCACGGACTCGGACTGCTTGCCCTTGTATGTGGAGTAGAAGTAAGGGGTCTTTGCCTCGAACTCACCTGCGCAGGTGTCGACCATCTTGTAGACGGGGATCAGACCCTGCTTCTTCCTGGCCGCGCGGATGTCCATTGGCTCGCCGCCGCAGAGCTCCGCGATGGATTCGTCGGAGAATCCCATGAGCTTGGCCTCCTTGAGGACCTCGGGGGTGAGCCCGGCCTTGATCTTGTATTCCATGTTGATGATGTTCCTGAGCTTCCTGATGAAGAACACATCCCAGTGGGAGAGCTCTGCGATCTTCTCGGGCGTCCAGCCTCTCCTGAGAGCCTCTCCCATGACGAAGATGCGCTGGTCCGTGGCGTTCTTCAGCAGGCCCTCGATGTCCTTGTCCAGGACGTCGAAGCGGTCCAGTCCGTTGACGCCGATCTCCAGGGACCTGAGTCCCTTGAGGAGGGCCTCCTCGAACGACCTTCCGATAGCCATCGTCTCACCGGTGGACTTCATCTGCGTTCCGAGATGCCTGTCCACTGTGCGGAACTTGTCGAAGGGCCACCTGGCGATCTTCAGCACGACGTAGTCCACAGAGGGCTCGAAGGCCGACATCGTCGTTCCGGTGACCTTGTTGGGGATCTCGTCAAGGGTGTATCCGAGACCGATCTTCATCGACACCCTTGCGATGGGGTATCCGGTGGCCTTGGATGCCAGGGCAGATGAACGGGACACACGGGGGTTGACCTCGATGAGCCTGTAGTCCCCGTTGGCTGGGTTGAAGGCGAACTGTACGTTGCATCCTCCCTCGATGTTGAGCTCCCTCATGACCTTGATGGCGGAGTTCCTGAGCTTGTCCACGTCCTTCTCTGACAGGGTCAGGATTGGTGCGCAGACTATGCTCTCACCGGTGTGGATTCCCATGGGGTCGATGTTCTCCATGTTACAGATGATGATACAGCTGTCGTTGGAATCCCTCATGACCTCGAACTCGATCTCCTTCCAGCCGAGGACGGACTCCTCGATAAGGACCTGGTGGATACGGGAGTATGCGAGACCGTGGGCGGTGATCTCCTTCAGCTCCTCCTCGTTGTATGCGATACCTCCTCCGGTACCTCCGAGGGTGAATGCGGGCCTGATGAGGACAGGATATGTTCCGATCTCCCTGACCGCCTGCAGCGCCTCGTCGATGGAGTTGACGCTGGCGGACTTGGGGATGGGCTCGCCGATCTTGATCATGGCCTCCTTGAACAACTCCCTGTCCTCGGACTTGGCGATCGCGTCGGGCTGTGTTCCGATGAGCTCGCAGTTGAGCCTGTCCAGGGTCCCGTTCTCGGCCAGTTCCGAACAGATGTTGAGTCCGGTCTGACCACCCATTCCGGAGACCACTCCGTCGATTCCCTCCTTCTCGATGATCTTGGCGACCGTCTCGGCGTTGAGGGGCTCGATGTAGACCGCGTCCGCGGTCTCGGTGTCCGTCTGGATGGTTGCGGGGTTGGAGTTCACGAGGACGGTCTTATAGCCTTCCTCCCTGAGCGAACGGCAGGCCTGGGTTCCGGAGAAATCGAACTCCGCCGCCTGACCGATGACTATGGGTCCGGAACCGATGACCAGGACCTTCTTGTAATCCTTCTTCATTGGGATGCCCCCTTGATCAAGTTGAGGAAGTCGTCATAGAGGAACACCGTGTCTCCCTGGCCGGTGCCGCCTTCTGGGTTGTATTCGAAACCGCAGACCGACTTCTCCTTGTGAGCGAAACCTTCGATGACCTCGTCGTTGAGGTTCGTCTGTGTGATTATGATACCGGCCGCCTCGACGGATGACGGGACGATACAGTAATCCTGCGACTGTGTTGTCATGCAGATGCGGCCGTTGATCTTGACAGGCTGGTTGCATCCGTGGTGGCCCAGCTTCATGGGCTCCAGCTTGGCGCCCAGGGCGATGGCGAGGATCTCGGATCCCAGCGACACACCCATGACCGGCAGCTTGGATGTCAGCTCCCTGACGATCTCCACCGTGGGCTCCAGGCACTTGTCGCAGGGACAGCCCGGACCGTTGGAGACGATGACTCCCTTGACACCCTCCTTGAGGATCGCATCCGCCTTGGTGTCGTAGGGGAACTTGATGACGTTGAACCTTTCCGCAAGGGCCTCGTAGAATCCGAAGCCGCTGCCGCAGTCGATGACTCCGACCGTGACCTCCTTGCCGTTGTTGATCTTCGTGACCTGCTTGGGGGACACATCTTTCACGGACATGTCTATGGCCTCGTCCTTGAGGGATTTCACGACCTTATCGATGTCCACTCCCTCCTTCACGATCTTTCCCTTCATCTTTCCGTTCTTACGGAGAAGAAGGGTCAGCTCGCGGGTGTCGACCCCCTGGATTCCCACGGCTCCTTTCTCCGCCATGAAATCAGCGAGAAGGGCCCCGTTATAGTAGGGGGACGGCTCGGAACAGACCTCGCACACCACGATGCCGCTCACATGGACCCTGTCCGATTCGTTGAACTGGTCGGACACGCCGTAATTGCCCACGAGAGGGTAGGTGAGAACCAAGATCTTACCTTTGTTCGAGGGGTTGGTGATCATCTCCTGATATCCGTCGACCCCTCCGGTCGAAAACACTACTTCTCCAGCTTTCTCGATGTCAGCACCGAAAAGCTCGCCGTCGAATACGGTCCCGTTTTCCAGGACCAGGTAGCCTCCTGTCATCGAGATGGAATTGATTGACGTGCTGTATATAATTCCTTGTCAGTAACTATGACACCCAAAAATCGTGTTTGTCGGATTTCGGACAAAACGATTTTTCCTACATTCCGGCCCTTTATCGCAGCGGTAAGGATTCTGTTTCTACCCTTATAAAAACGAATTTAGGGAAACGGTCCGATGATATAAGCCAGCGTATCCTGCGTTCGTGCCTCCGGACAGCGGCTTTCGCATGAAGGTGTTGCCAACAATTCTATAAGACTAATCCATAGGGTGGTGCATGCGCATATTAGGTGAGGATGCCGGAAACAACAGCATCAGGGTCCAGGTCGAGACCGACGAGGACCTCTGGCATCTGTACAACATAATCGAGACGGAGGATCTCGTAACCGCATCCACCACCAGGCGCGAGGAGAAGTCCGCGGACAAGCTCAGGGCCGAGAAGATGGAGAAGAAGCGCATGACCCTGGGGATCCGCATCAAGAAGATCGAGTTCTCGGAGGACGACCTCCGCCTGAAGCTGCTGGGCACCATCGAGACGGGTCCGCAGGACATCGGCCAGCACCACACCCTCATCTTCGAGAACGGCGACTCTCTGACGATACAGAAGGCGAAATGGAGAGCGACACAGATAGAAAGGGTGCAGAGGGCCGTCAGCGAGTCCAAGAAGCCCCGCATCGTCTTCGTGTCCCTGGACCAGGACGAGGCCACCATCGCCGTCCTCAGGCAGTTCGGACTGAAGGAGATCGCCACCGTCCGCTCCGGGAGATCCGGGAAGCAGTACGAGGAGAAGCCTTCCGTAGACGGATACCACGGGGAGATCCACTCCAAGCTGAAGTTCCTGCTGGAGCCCAACATGCCCCTTGTCCTGCTCGGACCGGGATTCGAGAAGGAGACGCTCGCAGAGGACCTGAAGAAGATAGATCCTGATGCGTACAAGAAGATCTACGTCTACCACACGGGGCAGTCCGGAATGGTCGGCATCAACGAGCTCATGAAGGCCGGAATGGGTGCAGACGTCCTCAGGGAATCCTCGGTGGGGGTGGAGATAGAGGCCGTGGAGCAACTTATGACCGAGATCGCCAAGAACGGCCTAGGGACGTACGGTCCCAAGGAGGTCATGGGTGCTGCACTGTCCGGTGCGGTGGATAAACTGCTGATTCTAGATTCGAAGCTCCGCGAGACGGATATGGACAACATAGTCCGCGCCGTCGAATCGCAGAAGGGTTCCGTCATCGTCGTCTCCGGACAGCACGATGGAGGCAAGGAATTGGCCGCTTTAGGCGGAATGGGCGCGATTTTACGTTATCACATATAAAGGAAGCAGTTCTTTTCGGTTTTTGTTTTAATTTTTAGAACCTAAATCTTAGTGGTGCTACCTTATTTACTTGTTCGAATGCTTAGGGTATCATGACTGAGAATCTAGTCACAAACACACTGCTTAGTGAGAAGAACGTAGTAAGCATCCTGGTCTGTCTGTACATCCTAGGCCCGAAGACGAGGACAGAACTGTACAAGATGATCTCCACCAACCCGCGCATGCCCAAGAAGCTCTCATTGCTCCAGGAGCATGGCCTGATCAAACCTTTTGAGATGATGTCCGGACGCAAGACCCTCGCACTCACAGAGCTCGGGACCAAGTACGCCGTCACCCTCTGCAACCTGGAGAAGATGCTTGGCGGCAACGTGGAGCAGTACAAGTGGAACCTCCTCAGGGAGATCATCGACGGCCACACCATAAAAGCGTGAAACCACAAATGGGGGCATTGCCCCCGTCAATCATAGTTGCGGTTGTCAGTGACGTGGTTGGCCTTGCCCTCGAACCTCGGAAGCGTTCCGGGGAGGCAGAGCTTGACATCCGCCTTGATGTTGAGGACATCCTTGAGCCTTCTGGAAAGCTCTGCGGACATCTTGTTGAGCTTGACCATGTCATCTGTGAGGGACTCTTCCGTGAGCTCGACCTCGACCAGCATGGAATCCATGTAGTTGGCGTTGGTCAGGGTGAGGTGGTAGAACGGCGAGAGCCACGGGATCTCCCCGATGACGCTCTCGATCTGGCTGGGGAACACGTTGACACCGCGAACGACCAGCATGTCGTCGGTCCTTCCGGATATCCTCATGAGCCTTGGGTGGGTCCTTCCGCACTTGCAGGGGGTCCAGTCGATGGCGGAGATGTCCCCGATCCTGTACCTGATGAGCGGGAATGCCTCCTTCTGGAGCATTGTGATTACGATCGCTCCCCTCTCGCCCTCCTTGCAGGGCTGGTCGTTCTCGTCGAGGATCTCGACGTATGCGAGGTCGGCCCAGAGGTGGAGTCCGTTCTGCTCCTCGCATTCCAGGAACATGGGGCCGTAGAACTCGCTTGCCCCGTAGCAGTTGTATGTCTTGATCCCGGTACGATCCTCGAGCTTCTTCCTCATGCTCTCGGACCAGGGCTCTCCTCCGGCGATACCCTTCCTGACCTTGGTGTCCTTCCTGATGTCGACGCCCATCTGGTCGCAGACGTCGGCGATATGGAAGTAGTAGGACGGCGTCCCTGCCAGGGCGGTCACCGGAAGGTCTTGCATGAGCTGGATCTGCCTGTTGGTATTGCCGGTGCTTATGGGGAGGACGGTGGCGCCGATCCTCTCGGCACCGTAATGGACACCGAGACCTCCGGTGAACAATCCGTATCCGTGCATGTTCTGGACCATGTCCTTCTTGGACAGGCCGAAGGAGGTCATACCCCTTGCGAGAGCCTCGGTCCAGTTGTCAAGGTCCTTCTTGGTGTATCCGACGACGGTGGGCTTCCCTGTGGTCCCCGACGAGACGTGTATCCTGACTATGTCGTCATAGGGGACGACGAACAGCTTGTCGGGATAGTTGTCGCGGAGATCGATCTTCTTCATGAACGGGACCCTTCTGAAGTCCTCGAAACTGTTGATATCCTCCGGTTTCACGCCGGCCTCATCCATCCTCTTGCGGAAGAATGCGGACTTGCCATACATCTCCGTGACCTTCTCCTTCAGAAGGCGGAGTTGCATCTTCTCGAGTTCCTCGCGGGGCATCGTTTCGATCTCTTCGTTCCAGAAAGCCATGTCGAACACCAGTGATGTATGCTATCATATAGCACGGTAAGTCCCCTATTATAAAACAGGGCATATAAGCCTATCCCAAATCGATGCGGTCTTCGAGAGGATTCGGTTCGATGAGATGTACGAACACCAGCAATAGAATGATGATGGGCAGGGCGCGAGCCCTGACCCAATGAATTGTTTCGATCCTTCAAGGAAGGACGATGGATCCTGCCACCCTGAGCTTTCCGCCCTCGAGGTACATGATGATTGCTTTGTCTCCAGGCTTGTGGATCATGTCGTCGTCCATCTCGAAGGTGACCTGTGCGGACCTGAAGTCGTCGCCGTTGTCGACGGATGTGATCCTGCACGGGACCATCTGCATCCAGTGGCCGATGTGGACGACCATGCCCTCCTTTAGAGGGGACGACCAGAACTTGACCAGCGAGACCTTACCGGACACGGAGCGGCTCATCTTGACCGAAGGATCGGTCGTGACGACGAATCCCCTGTCGAGTTCCTCGGATTCGATGCCCCTGAGGGCCAGTCCGACGTGGTCTCCCTTGATACCGTCCTGTGCATCGATGTCGTGCTTCTGGATGGACTTGAGGATGACCTCCTTCTTGGTAGGGAAAACGGTCATCTTGTCGTGGACCTTGAAGTAACCGTCTATGACGGATCCGAGGACGACGGTCCCGACCCCTTTGACGTTGAAGTGGCTGTCGACCGGGCAGGAACCGCAGGAGCCGTCGCCGGCGGTCTTGGCCTGGGATTTGGCCATTCCGATGAGCTCCTCCCTCAGCTTGATGGGGTCGTCGTCGCGGAGCTCGTAGTGCTCCAGGGACGTGCCCGCCAGGAGGGGCGAGAGCTGCTCAGGCTGGATGTAGTTCTGGAGGACGACAAAGCCCTTGTCGATCCCGAGGGAGTCGACCATGACGATGGTCTCCCCCAGGAACGAGTCGATCTTGTCGACCACCAGGACCACGAACTCCGACATCGCGACCGAGTAGAACAGGGATGACAGCTTCTCGGGGAACTTGGATGGCTCTATGAGCGTGAACGAATCGTGCCCGTCCTTGTACTCGTAGAAGGTCATGTCGGTGACGGTGCCCTTCTTCCCGATCTTGCCTGCGTAATCCTTTGCTCCCAGTACTGCGATGTTGAGGTTCCCCATTTAATCAAATCTCCGAATCGGACACCATCTTGATGCCCTGTTTACTGATGACATCGACGGCCTTCTCGGGGTCATCGACCCTGATGAAGAAGATCGCCTTGTCCTTGTAGGAATAGGCGTATCCATACTCTATGTTTATATTTGCCTTTCCCAGGACGTCCGCGGCCTGGAACAGGGCTCCGGGAGTGTCCTGGAGATAGACGCCTATGACGTCGGTCTTCTTGACGATGATACCCTTCTGCCTCAGGAGGTCGTAGGAGTTGTCCGGGTCGTCGACTATCGCCCTGAGTATGCCGAACTCGGTGGACTCGGCGAGGTTGAACGCCCTCATGTTCACTCCGCATTCCTTCAGGACGGACGAGATGTGGGCCAGACGGCCGGGCTCGTTGTTCACGAATATAGACAGCTGCTTGATTATGTTGGACATCAGATCACCCTGTTGTCGATTACCCTCTTGGCCTTTCCTTCGAACCTGGGGAGTTCTCCGGGAGCCTTGAGTTCCACTTTGACCGCGATATTGAGGTATTTCTTTAAAGCGGATTCGATGTGCGCCCTCAGCTTCAACATGTCCTCCATGTTGTCGCTGAACGCCTCCGCCTTGATCTCGACCTGGATGACCATGTTGTCGAGGGCTCCGTCCCTTGTGACGTAGATCATGTACTGGTCCCCGACCTCCGGGATCTGCATGAGGGTGTACTCGATCTGGCTGGGGAACACGTTGATTCCGCGGATGATGAGCATGTCATCGGACCTTCCGGTGATCCTGGCGATCCTGGGGGACGTCCTTCCGCACTCGCAGGGCTCGGTGATGATCTCGGTCATGTCCTTGATGCGGTACCTGACGAGGGGGAAGGCCTCCTTCTTGAGCATGGTGACGACGAGCTCACCCTTCTGTCCGGGCGGGAGGATCTCCTCCGTGTCGGGGTCGATGACCTCGATGTACATGATATCGGCGGAGATGTGAATACCCTTGTGGCAGGGGCAGTCGGTGAACATGGGTCCGCCCTGCTCGGAGGTACCGTAGATATCGAACGTCTCGATGCCGGTCTCGTCCTCGATCTTCTTCTTCATGGATTCGGACCAGGGCTCGGCCCCGAGGAACGCGATCCTCAGCTTGGTGTCGTTCTTCAGGCTGACGCCCATCTTCTTGGCCACATCCATGAGGTGGATGAAATATGAGGGGGTGCAGGCGATGGCAGTCACACCCAGATCCATCATGAGCTCGATCTGCCTCTCGGAGTTGCCGGTGCTGGACGGGAGGACGGTGGCTCCGACCTTCTCTCCTCCGTAGTGGAGTCCGAGACCGCCGGTGAACAGGCCGTATCCGTAGCAGACCTGGAGGACGTCGTCGGTGCCGAGTCCCGCGGAGGTCAGCGACCTTGCCAAGGCCTCGGTCCAGTAGTCCAGGTCCCCCCTGGTGTATCCGACGAGGGTGGGCTTGCCGGTGGTACCGGAGGACACATGGTACCTCACGACCTGGTTGTTGGGCACGGTGAACATCTTCGTGGGATAGTTGTCGCGGAGGTCCTGCTTGTACATGAAGGGCAGCTTGGAGATGTCCTCGATGCAGGTGATGTCTTTAGGCTTCACCCCGTGGGCCTCCATCCTGTCATGATAGAACTGATTGGACTCATAGAGCTTGGTCACGAGGGACTTTAATTCATCATACTGGAGCTTCTTCAAATCCTCCACAGGCATGCATTCAATCTTCGGATTCCAGAACATGTTCTACCGTCCTATGTTGATATATGAATCTCAGATTGAACCCTATTATATAATGCGTATCCAACAATAGAACTGGTAGTTGCTACTGCGAAATCCGTAGCAATGATCAAAATTATACATCAACGGCCCCTCCAACTGAAGATCTGACAGCCGTTCCGCGAGGGTCCGAACGCATCCAACCGACCAAGATACGATATAATGGCAATCAGTATCGCGGACATGGACCTTCTCCTCAACAAGAACAAGGTGAACACGCTGATGCAGCTCCAGCATCAGCTTTACGACAGGGATATGGCGACCGTTATCCTCTTCGAGGGTTCCGGCGGGATGCCGATGTCGCACATCGTCAATCAGATCATAGCGGCATTCGAGCCGAGGAACATCTCTTACAATACGATCAGCAACTCTTCGGAGCACTGGATAAAGTACTGCTTCACCCACATCGCGCCCAACGGGAGGATCTCCTTCTTCGACAGGGGCTGGTACAGCGGGATCCTCTGCGACGATGAGTCCAAGACGAACATCTACGCGAATTTCGTCAACGAGTTCGAGAGGTACCTGCACAACAACCGGACCAACGTGGTCAAGTTCTATCTGAACATCGAAGAGGAAGCCCTCAAGAAGCACAAGAAATCCTTCCCGGTGGAACTGGATGGGGAGAGCAAGGTGTTCAACGACGAGGGTAAACTGAAGGACTTCTCCATATCCAAGAACAGGATCTCGGACCTCATCAGCCACACCAACACGAAGTACGCACCGTGGGATGTCATCGAGGTCGGGGACTTCGAGAAGACGATCGACAAGATCGCCGATATGCTCATCATGAGACTGTCCAACCTGGTCAGGTCCCCCATCGAGCCGGAGAGGTTCGAGATCTTGGAGATCTATCCGAACCCCAGGCTCGACAACGATTTCAGCGAGTCCATGGACAAGGACGAGTACAAGGAGAAGCTCGCGAAGCTCCAGAGGAAGCTGGCCGAGATGCAGATCAAGCTTGCCAACAGCGACAGGAGCCTGGTTCTGGTGTTCGAGGGCTGGGATGCGGCCGGGAAGGGAGGCATAATCAAGAGGCTGACGCAGGCCCTGAACCCCCGCGGATACGATACCTATCCCACACCTGCGCCAACCCCGGAGGAGAAGTCCCACACCCACCTCTGGCGGTTCGCCAAGAACATGCCAGCCCCTGGACACATCGCAATCTTCGACAGGAGCTGGTACGGTAGGATGATGGTGGAGCCCATCGAGGGATTCTGCACCGACCTGGAGTACTCCCGCGCCGCCAGCGAGATCAACCTATTCGAGGCCGCGATGCAGTACGGTCGCACGATCGTGCTGAAGTTCTGGATCGACATCACCAAGGATGTGCAGCTGGAGAGGTTCAACGACCGTGCGGCGGACCCCATGAAGCAGTGGAAGCTGACCGACGAGGATTGGCGCAACAGGGAGAAATGGGAGATCTACGAGAAGTACATCAACAGCATGATACAGCAGACGAACACCCCGTTCGCCCCCTGGATAGACATCGAGAACAACGACAAGAGATACGGCAGGATCAAGGTCCTGCAGACCATCGTCGACGTCTTGAAGAAGGAACTAGACGAATGATAAAATGACGGGGAATCCCCCGTCAGAATATCGAAATCATTTGAGCTGCCAGCAGCCGTTGTGCTCGATGAACCACTGCTGGGAGCGGAGGGGCTTCCCCTCCTTCTTCACCGGTACGTAAGTACCGTCCTCCCTGAGCTCCTTCGCCTTGACGTTATCGGCGAAATGGATGTCCAGGATGTTCTCCTTTATCGACTTCATCAGTTCCTTGTCCAATACAGGGAACAGCACCTCGATCCTTGCCAGGAGGTTCCTCGGCATCATGTCCGAAGACCCCATGTACATCTCCGGGTCGCCGTTGTTGTGGAAGTAGTAGATCCTCGAGTGCTCCAGGAACCTGTCCACTATGCTGATCACGCGGATGTTCTTGGAGACATCCGGGATGCCCGGACGCAGACAGCAGAGTCCTCTGATGTTCAGGTCCACCTTCACGCCTGCGATGGAGGCTTTGTACAGCTCAGCGATTATATCCTGGTCCACCAGACCGTTGGCCTTCATCATGATGTGCCCGTTGCCGTGAGCCTCGTGCATCTTGATCTCATTGTCGATCTTCTTGATGAGGGACTTCTTGAGCGTTACAGGTGCTACCAGCAGATGCCTGTACTTTCTCACGCCGTAGTAGCCGGTCAGCGCGTTGAACAGTTCAGATACATCCTCCCCAATCTCCTTGTTGACGGTCAGGAACGATATGTCGCCGTACTGCTTGGCGGTGCTGACGTTGTAGTTGCCTGAGCTCATATGCGTGTATGTCACAAGATGGCCACTCTCCAGCCTGACGACCTGCAGGAGCTTGGAATGCACCTTGAGGTTCACCGGACCGTACACGACGTGGACCCCGATGGCCTCCAGGTCCTTCGCCCATCTGATGTTGCGGTCCTCGTCGAACTTCGCGCGCAGCTCCATCAGGACGGATACGCTCTTGCCGTTCATCCTGGCTGTCTTCAGCGCGTCAAATATAGATGGATCGGTTCCCAACCTGTAAAGGCAGATCTTGATGCTCTGGACGTTCGGGTCCGTGGCGGACTGCCTCATGAAACGGACGATGTTCCCGAAGGACTCGTACGGGTGGTAGAGGATCCTGTCCCTCTTCTTGATCCACTCGAATATGTCGCCGTCCTCCTGGAGGTCTATCGGCGTGGACTGTATGAGCGGCTTCTCTTTCAGGGACGGACGGTCGAGCCCGTAGAGCTGCCAGAGGCTCGACAGGGATATGGCATCCTTTGTGGAGATCACCTGCTCCTCGGAGAGGCTCAGGTTCTTGAGGAACTTCGCACGCATGTTCTTGGGCATTGATGAATCCACGATCATCGCCACGGGGTATCCCATGTCCCTGCCGTTGATGCTCTCCTCCACGGCATCCATCAGGTCGCATGCCTCGTCGATGGTGATCTTGACGTCGGCGTTCCTGATTATGCAGAAAGAATACGCACCGAGGATGGTCATTCCCGGGAACAGCAGATGGCCGGAGTCCTTGATGATGTCCTCGATGAGGACGTATTCGCACTTGCTCTTCCCTCCCGGGACGCGCACGAACCTGTCCAACGTGTCGGGGACCTTGACCCTTGCATACACCACCCCGTTCTCCTCGCCCTTCATCCTGAATGCGACGTTCAGGGAGTTGTTGGATATGAACGGGAACGGATGGGATATGTCCAATGCGAGAGGGGTCAGCAGGATGTGTACCCTCTCCTTGTAGTACTTCCTGATGCACTCCTGCTGGTCCTTCGAGAGCTCCTCCATCTTCCTGATGTGTATCTTCTCCTTGGCCAGGAGCTTCCTGAGGTTCTTCCAGCATACCTCGTAATCAGCGTACAGGCGGTTCATCCTCTCGGACACCATCACCAGGTTCTTGTCCGCCTGGATGTAATCGGGTGCGGTCTGCGCCAGGGACGGCGTGTTGCTGATGATCCCCGGCATGCGTATCATGAGGAACTCGTTGAGATTATTGTAACAAATCGCCAGGAACTTGACCCTCTCCAATACCGGATTCTCAACATTGTTGGCCTCGTCCAGGCACCTCTGGTTGAATTCCAACCATGACAGTTCCCTGTTGATGTAGTATTTCTTGTCGCTCAGATCGACCTTGGTAGACATCCCATCACCTGCTCTGATTCGGCATTAATAGGGGATACGAGATAAATAAAGGTGATTGCTTAAATTGAGGTCTCAGTATTCTGGTGGATGAGATGAATGCTTCATAGGCAAGGCAGTCTATCGGTGTTTTGGCTAGCAAAGCGGCCGTTCGAAAGCATCTGGAACCGACAATTGGTTGTAAAGACTTGATAATCGTTCTGATTTGACCAATTTCGGTTTTCCTAAGAGAATCATATATAATATTGTCAAGATGCCGAATCGGATAATATATCCAAGTGATTAAATGGATAACAAATCGCATTTGATGATGATAGTGGTCATCGCTATCCTGGTCGTCGCCGCCGTCGCCGTGGCAGTAGTGGTCACCAGCAACAACGGTAGTAACCAGACTCCCACGACCGATGATGGGGGCAATACCGAACCCACACCGGAGCTGAAAGGATTCTACAGCTGGTCCCCCACGATGATAAGGGTCAACAGCAGCTACAGCGCATGCACGCCTGCGTTCATGAGCATCGTCGAGACCGGTTACAAGGCCGTCTACGGCGACATACCCGATTACAAGAACGTCAAGCGCGCAGACATACCCTCGAAGTACCTCTATCCCTACACGGATTTCACCAGGGTCGACAGCAACGGAAAGCTTGTCATCAAGACTTTCGACAACACCTCCGACGGAAAGAAGGAGGCCTACCTCGACAAGACCCTCGACTTCACCCCCACCAAGATCATCAGCTACATGGATGCCAATATCGACACCATCTACAGGATCCTGTGCGACTACTACGGAGAGACCCCCTACGCCGCAGGCAACACCGCGGACACCAAGCTCTGGGAGCTCATTCCCGCCATGACCAGCACCGTGAAGACCAACCTAGAGAAAAACTACTCCCTCAAGGTCCCCGACACGGTCACCATCTTCGGCACCAGCCAGGAGGACCTCACGAACTTCTGCGGAAACCTCGACCCCAAGGAGAAGGTCGTGATCTTCATGTCCGAATACAACATCCGTTCCACCAACAAGAGCACGTGGTGGGGAACCAACACCGCGATCACCGAGGCCAACCCCAACATCCAGTTCGTTTACACCCTGTCCAACAGCCCGTCCATGATCCTCTCCACGATGGAGATGATGGGCAAGATCATCGGATTCGAGAACACCGAGTCCATGATGACCAAGATCCTGGCGGAGATCTACGTCATGCAGAAGGCCATCGATGCAAGCGGAAAGAAGATCTCGTTCTATGCGGAGACCAACGCCAAGAAGGCGGTCGCGTCCAACACCAACATGGGCGGTATGTTCACATACATCCTCAAGATGGACAACATCGTCACCGGCGACAACCTCATGAACGGAACCCTCAGCGATGAGAAGATCATCGAGGCGCAGCCGGACCTCCTTGTGTTCTACCAGAACGACAGCCGTTCCGACGATGAATGCATGAGAGCCGCTTGAGAACAACAGAGGTCCGACGGATATGGCCGAGGATAAGCGCAAGGAGGCGTGGGACAGCGACATCAGGAGGCGCAGGCGCGCACTGATCATACTGGCGGTTCTCATCGTATCTGTGTTCGCATGCTACCTTCTGTGCATATCCATCGGATCCTCAAGGATACCTCTGGACCGTGTCTGGGACGCGATCCTGGGGCATCCCCACGGATGGAGCGACGACATGATCGTCAACCAGATGAGGGCTCCCCGCGTGATGGCGGCCGCTATAGTGGGCGCCGCCCTTTCCCTGGGAGGAATGGCCATGCAGGCCCTCTTCAGGAACCCGATGGCTTCGCCCTCGGTCCTGGGAATCTCCTCTGGATCGTCGTTCGGTGCCGCGTTCTATCTGGCGATCGGCGTCTCCGTCTGGATGAGCAGCTGGGGAACGGTGCTGTTCTCCTTCATTACCGCTCTCGGCACCCTGCTGCTCGTTTACTTTTTGGCGTACAGCAAGCACGGCGGTACACAGACAACGGTTCTGCTCCTGGCCGGAATGGCCGTGAGCGCCATGTTCTCCGGACTGACGTCCATGGTGGAGTTCTTCTCCGATGCCGACACCGTCCAGGCGATAGTGTTCTGGATGCTCGGCAGCTTCGACGGGATGACCTGGGCGGATGACACCACGATGATCATTCCTGTTGCAATCGGTGCTCTGCTCATCTGCGTCAACCTCAGGGAGCTGAATCTGCTGACCGCCGGAGAGGCGAAGGCCCGCAACCTCGGAGTGAACGTGGCGAGAGTGAGACTGATGCTCCTGCTCGGCTCCGCCCTGCTGGTGGCAGGCACCGTAGCATTCTGCGGAGTGATAGGCTTCGTCGGACTGATCATCCCCCATGCATTCCGTTCATTGGTGGGCCCGGAGCACAAGCGCCTCGCCCCCATCTGCATACTGGGAGGAGCGATCTTCCTGATGGTGATAGACACGTTCGCCCGCTCCGCCATGCCACCCTACGAGCTTCCGGTCGGGACGGTCACAGCGATAATAGGTGCGCCCTTCTTCCTGTGGATCCTGCGTTCCAGGAAAAACATGCTCTGGAGGACCTGACATGGTGGAACTCAAAGTCGATTCGGTGAGATTCTCCCACAGGACCAAGGAGATCCTGCACGGCATCGACCTCGACGTCCATGACGGAGAGGTCGTCGGCATCCTTGGGCAGAACGGGTCCGGCAAGACCACGCTGCTGAATTGCATAAACACAACTTACAGACAGTCATCCGGTTCCATAGCCGTGGCGGACTTCTCCAAGGATGCGTTCGACCCTAGGAGGAGGAACATGGAGGCCGTGATGGACATCCGCTCCTTCTCTGACACAGAGAGGTCCAGGATCGTCGCCACCGTGGAGCAGAACTCCAACCTGTCGTTCCCGTTCACCGTGATGGACACGGTCCGCATGGGAAGATACTCCAGATCGGGCATCCTAGATGAGAGCGATGAGGAGGAGATGCAGAAGATCCTCAACTGCCTTGAAGAAACGGGGCTCATGGACTTCGCATCCCGCAACGTATCCGAACTCTCAGGAGGCGAATGGAGGCGCGTGATGATCGCCCAGGCGCTGGCCCAGGAGCCTGAGATACTTCTCCTGGATGAACCCACGCTGCATTTGGACATCAACCATCAGTTCGACCTCATGGACCTGTGCAGGCGCATATCCTCCAGAGGCGGGATCCTGGTTGTGATCGTCACTCACGACCTGCAGCTGGCCGCGCGCTACTGCGACCGTATCATCGTCATGAAGGAAGGCGACATAATCGCCAACGGCCCTGCAAGGGAGATCATCAACGAGGAGATGATAGCCGACGTGTTCAGCATGAGGTCCAGGGTTTCCTGGGATGACGATATAGGCGGCATGTCGGTGTTCCTCATCGGGAAGATAGACAAGTGATCCCCTGATGCTTCTACCCCGTATTCTCGCATAGGCGCGACCGACAAGTATGAAAAATCATACGCCGATGACGTCCCCATGGACACCGGAACGGACATCTCGCAGCTTCTGGACGATTTCGAGCACGGCAGGGTGCCCCTTCTGGAATTCATGAGAACAGCTTGCAGGCTCAGGGAGGAATCCGGCATGGAGCCGATGCCCGAGCTCGGAACAGCGGTAGTTGCCTGCTTCGGACGCCACACCGAGGGAAGGGACCTAATGACCTGCATCCTGGAGATTGAGGGATTCAGGGTCATCAAGGCCGACCGCGATTCCACGGTTCAGAAGACGGTGGAGATGTGCAGGGATCCAAACGTCACCGTCCTGTGCTATTCCGTCCAGACGACCTATGACTGCCCGGACCTGATGAACGTGTCCGAGCTTCTCGAGGAGGAAGGCATCAGGGAGCGCATAATCCTCAACATCGGCGGCTCCCCCATCACACCCGGCCTTGCAGAGAGGATGGGGTGCGACGTGTACGCTCCGACGGCGGTCCAGTCGGTCAGGGCTATGAAATCGGAGGTCCTCCGCCGCAAGGCCGGACGGCCTCAATAAATACCCATAACGATTCTTCCAGACGTGAACTCGGTCACCGACGAATTGAACATCTTCATCGATGGCGTTGGCTCGATGATAGAGGACGTGGAGAACCACTTCGCCAACAGGCAGAACGATTTCCGCGCCATGTGCTTCTACAACATCTACAACAGGGGCATCCTCACAAGGGAAATGATCACCCTGCTGGAGAAATCCGTGAGGCCCTTCCAGGAGGGCGATGCGGAGGCCCAGGAGATGGAGAGGGTCATGATCGTCACCAGGGGGCTCTTCTCCGATACCGTGTCCTCGATCGAGAAGGCGGCCAAGGACTGCCTCAAGGCGTACTGGATGAACGACATCAAGGAGAAGGCCCTCGAGAAGAGCAGCTACCTCTACCTGAGATACATCATCTACGCCTCGGCCGAGAAGGGGCTTGTCTCCGAAATACAACTGAAGGAATGGGACTCCATACTCCTGATGAGGAACCTGGTCATCCACAACAACTCCGAATCCGACAGGTCGATGGTATTCGAACTGGACGACCTCAGGATATCCATGCGCCCCGACAGGATGATGAAGGGTCCGCCTACCACCTTCATCAAACTGTCGGAGAAGGCGGTGGAGCTCTTCTACGAATGGCTGAAGGCCGTGAACGAGGTATACAAGAGATGAGACAGGAGGAGCTTTGGGACAGGCTCTACTCCGGCAACTCGGTGACCTGGAGGGGGAGCTCGCAGATACCGGTCCCGAACACAGGGGACGCCCTAGACCTTGGATGCGGCAACGGGAAGACGGTCATCGGCCTGAGGGAGAGCGGCTACCGCGTCACGGGGATAGACTTCTCAGAGGTCGCCATCGACTACTGCAAAAGGACATTTCCCGATTCCGAGTTCAGGGTGGCATCCGTTACCGACATCCCCTTCGAGGACGGTTCGTTCGACTATGTCACGGCGGTGCATGTCCTGGAGCATCTGAACGACGAGGAGCTGGAGAGGACCGTGGAGGAGATCCGCCGCGTCCTCAGGCCGGATGGATACGTCTTCGTCCGCTTCTTCACCGTGAACGACATGAGGTCCGCCAAGAGGGCCGAATCCGACATCTTCTACAGATTCTACGACGAATCCAGCATTTCGGCCGCATTCAGGAGGTTCGATATCATCGAGATCACCAGGATCGAGGAGCCCACCAGGTTCGGCACGCTGAGGTCCAGGGTGGAAGCCCTGATGAAACCCTAATATTGGTGCAGTCAATCATCCATTCATGAAATGCTCGAAATGCGGTTTCGACAACCCGGAGAATGCGATATTCTGCGAGAAATGCGATTGGAAGCTCAGCGAGACGTATTTCCCTGAGATGAGGCTGAACCGCGGCATATTCTCCATAGCTGCTTTGGTCCTCGGGATCATATCGGTCTGCCTGGTGGTCTTCGACGTGTCATCCATCGCGGCCATCGTCCTTGGAGCGATCGGACTCATGCTGGGAGGATACTCGTTCAACTACAGCAGGCTAGCCAACATGCCGAACAAGAACGCCTATCTGGCCTGCAGTGCCATCGGACTCATCGCCAGCGTCGCAGGATTCATGTTCGGATTCGTAGATGTGATCTGATGGCGATATACCGCGGAAAGTACATCCTGGACGGTCTCGACGAAATAACTCCCGAGATGGAGCACAACCTCGACATCGCATACGAGATATGCATGTCGTACAGGGACAACTTTCCGTGCGAGATGTGCGGCAGATGCTGCCATCAGCCCAACATCATCGTCATGCCGGAGGAGATCGACCGTGTGGCCAACGCCGCCGGCATCCCTCCGTTCATGTTCCGCAGGAACTACATCGTCGAGATGCCCGACGGGAGGTTCCTGATAAACAAGCAGAACGACGGACCCTGCCCGTTCCTCGGCGAGGACAAGAGATGCACCGTGTGGAAGGACAGGCCCCAGATCTGCGACGATTTCCCTTATGCGGTCTCGATGTTCATGTCCAGGGTGTACCTGGCGCTGACCAATCCCGATGCGGATATCATGAAACTAACTGCCTACATGGATATGAAATGGCCCTGCACGAAAGTAATCAGAAGGACCATAAAGAAGAAGATAGAGGAGCGCAGGGAGGATGTGATCCTCCCCGGAGCTCACTGATTGTTCTGTTTTTTCTCGGCCTCTGCCTTGTCCTTGTTGCGGATGTCGACACGCTTGATCTTACCGCTGATGGACTTGGGCAGTTCGGTCACGAATTCAATCGCCCTGGGGTACTTGTAAGGGGCGGTCTCGTTCTTGACGTACGTCTGGAGCTCCTTTTTGAGCTCCTCGGTGCCCTCGTAACCGTCCCTGAGGACGATGGTGGCCTTGACTATCTGTCCCCTGACGGGGTCGGGAACGCCTGTGATCGCGCATTCGAGACAGCAGGGGTGCTTCAGGAGCACGGACTCGATCTCGAACGGGCTGATCCTGTATCCGGAGGACTTGATCACATCGTCGTTCCTTCCGACATACCAGAAGTAGCCGTCCTCGTCCTTCCATGCGAGGTCCCCTGTGTGGTGGAAGCCTCCGAAGAGCGTGGCCCTGGTCTTCTGCCTATCGTGCAGGTATCCGACGAATATTCCGGCCGGGTGCGGGTCGATGCCCACGACGATCTCGCCGACTACGCTGGGCGGGCATGATTTGCCGTCCTCGTCGACGATGTCGACATGGTACTGAGGCGACGGCTTTCCCATGGATCCAGGCTTGGGGGTCATCCCTTTCAGGTTCCCGACGAGCACGGTGGTCTCGGACTGTCCGAATCCCTCCATGAGCTTCAGGCCCGTGGCGGCGTACCACTTGTCGAATGTATCGGAGTTCAGCGCCTCTCCGGCGATGTTGGTGTTCGTCAGTGAGGAAAGGTCGTGTCCCTCGAGTCCGGCGTTGCAGTACATCCTGAACATGGTCGGGGGGCAGCAGAACGTTGTGATCCTGTACTTCTCGATCAGGTTCAGCACGGCGACGGGGTCGAACTTGTTGTGCTCGTAGACGAACAGCCCAGCCTCCATGATCCACTGGCCGTACAGCTTCCCCCAGGCGTTCTTGGCCCATCCGGTCTCCGCGACGGTCCAATGCAGCCCGTCGGGCACGACGCAATGCCAATGCTTCGCCGTCAGTATGTGGCCGATCGGGTAGGAATGGTCGTGGACGGCCATCTTGGGGTTGCCCGAGGTACCCGATGTGAAGTAGATCAGCATCATGTCCCTCACATGGGTGGGGACGCGCTTCCACTCCTCGGGGGCGGCCTCGACTCCCTCGTCGAAGTCCTCCCATCCGGGCGGACAGGGGCCGTTGTACTGGGAGTTGGTCATGCATTTGAACTTCAGGCTGGGGATGTCCTCCGCCTTGTCGAACTCCTGCCAGACAGGGGCGTCGGATGTCACGATTGCAGCCTTGATCGACGCCGAGTTGATACGGTACTCGATGTCGTGCTTCTTCAGCATGAAGGTGGCCGGGATGAGGACGGCGCCCATCTTGTGCAATGCTATGGAAACATACCAGAACTGGTAGTTGTGCTTCAGGACGACGAGGACCATGTCCCCCTTCCTGATGCCTTTGGACGTCAGGTAGTTGGCGGTCTTGTCGGACATGCGCTTGATGTCCGCGAAAGTGAACATCCTCTCGTGCCCCCTGTCGTCGCACCACATGAGGGCGCGCCTGTCGGGGTCGTTTATCGCTATGTCGTCCACGATATCGTATCCGAAGTTGAAGTTGTCCGGGTAATGGACCTTGTACGTCTTCAGGAGACCCTTCTCGTCGTACGTCTCGTCGACGTAGCGCAGGTTGATGTCCCTGGTCATCTCTTGGCACCTCCCTTGATCACGACGGAGAGATACACGCATCCGTCCTTACTCGTGGCGGACACCCCGTGCATCTTGGACGAGTCGAAGTAGACGGAATCCCCTGCGATGAGGTTCTCCTCGTGCTCCTCGTAGACGAACCTGAGGCTTCCCGACACCACATAGATGAACTCCTGGCCCTCCTGCGAGGACATGGGGATGTCAGAATCCTGCTCGGCCTCCACATAAGGCGCGTTGACGAGGAACGGCTCCGCCATCTTGTTCTTGAAGTTGGAAGCCAGATGGTTGTACTCGAAGCCACCGCGCCTCCTGATGGGAAGGCCCATCCCGTCGTGGACGATGGAATAGTCCGAAAGACGGGGGTTCTCGCCCGTGATGAGCTCCACCATGTCCACTCCGAGCCTGTCGGCGCATTTGTAGAGGAAAGTGAAGGGTATGTCGAGCTGTCCCGTCTCGTATTTGATGTACTCCTCGACCGGCACCTCAGTGGCCTCGGACATGTCCTCGACCGAGAGCCCGCAAAGATCGCGCATCGAGCCTATGCGTGTGGAAATCTCTGTTGAATTGTACATTTGATCACAGCTCCTTGATGTTGCCGTGGCCGCCGCAGACGATCATTCCCTTCCTGCCTACGGAATCCATCAGCTTCCCGAGCTTGGAGCGGGTGTCGGTCAGGGCCTCGAGGTCGCCGTCCTTGGTGACGTACGGTGCGATCTGGTTGAACTCCGCCCTCTCGGGGGTGAGGTCCTTGTTGTTGGAGTAGATGTCTCCGGTGAAGAGCAGCCTGGGCTCCCTGGAGATCATGACGGTCTCGCCCTTGGATGTGACCCCGGGGCCCTCGTAGACCTCCAGCTCCACATCCCCGATCCTGACCTTGTCCAGGAGGACGAAGTCGTCATGGTCCTCGGGGACGTTCTCCCCGATGATGCGGATGCGGTCCTTCTCCGGCGGGACGTAGTCGGTGATGATCCTGCTCAGGCGACCGTAGGAGTAGTCGTACGCGTCGGAGTCGACGTTGGGCCTGGCCATGTTGAACAGCCCCTTCTCCGCCCTCCTGCTTACGATGATCTCCGCGTTCTCGATGACCGACAGCAGACCGCAGTGGTCCGATACCGCGTGGGTGACGAGCATCCTCTTGTTCATGCTGAAGAACGCAGGGAACATCTCCCTGAGCTCCGTGACCATCTCGTCCGAGAATATTCCCATTCCGGAGTCGATGAACAGCAGGTCGTCGCCGTTCCTGAGCACATAGGTGTTGCTGCCGCAGGGCGGCTCGATGACCACCAGGGTGGTCTCCTCGGTGATCTGGTGCTGCGTCATCCTCGGCTTGAAGTTGAGGTCCCTGTGGTAGGCGATGAAGTTGGCCAGCTCCAGGATCTTGTCGAACACGACCTTGGGGTCCTGGCCCCTCTCCATCAGGATGTCGGAGACCGACCTGCTCTCCGAGATGAACTCTATGACCTTCTCGTCGGGGAGGCTGAACAGCTTCTGGATTATGTTCGCCAGCCTGATGTACTCCACGGTGCAGTCCAGCAGGTCGTAGTTGCCGTTGTACTGGACGACGTTCAGGAGGTAGATCTCCGAGACCTCGTCCAGTATCTTCTTCGAGACCTGGGGGTCGCTAACCTCCATTCCGATCTTGAAGTACTGGTAGTTCCTGTTGTCCGCCCTGGAGTTCAGGTACGATATGTTGACGTCGTACTTGTCGATGATGTTGAGCACCGGGTACAGAGAGCCGGGGGTGTCTGTTATCTTGACCTCCATGACCAGGATGGTCGGTTCCCTCGGAGTGTAGTCCACATAGGAGATCTCGCTGAGACCCTTCTCTATGGCGTTCAGCTGGGCCTTGGTGGCCTGGACCTCGATGAAGAGGTTCAGACCGCCCCTCTTGTAACTGACACGGGTGATGTTGCCGCCCTGCTCCATGATCACCTTGCAGGCGAGCATGAACGCTCCGGGCTTATCGGGCGTCCTCGTGGTGAAAGTGCGCTTCATCGATGCATCTGTCATTGGCTATCCTTCTTCCTTATAGCCCCACGCTGTATTTTACCGTTAACGGTCTTGGGGAGCTCCTTGACGAAGTCTAGAGCCCTCGGATACTTGTACGGGGCCGTCTCGTGCTTGACGAAGTTCTGGAGCTCCTTCTTGAGCTCCTCGGTGCCCTCGTATCCTTCCCTGAGGACGACGGTGGCCTTGACCAGCTGTCCCCTGACGGGATCGGGTATCCCCGTGACGGCGCATTCCAGGACCGCGGGGTGGGTGACCAGCACGGATTCGATCTCGAAGGGGCTGATCTTGTAACCGGAGGACTTGATGACGTCGTCGTTCCTTCCGACATACCAGTAGTATCCGTCCTCGTCCTTCCATGCGACATCCCCGGTGTGATACCATCCGTCGTGCATGGCCTTCTTGGTCTTCTCCTCGTCGCGGTAGTAGCACATCATGAGTCCCGGAGGCTTCGGCTCGTATGAGATGACGATCTCACCTTCGGTACCCGCGGGGCACTCGTTGCCGTCCTCGTCAACGATCTTCACGTTATACTGAGGGGAAGGTTTACCCATGGAACTGGGCTTGGGCTCCATTCCCACGATGTTGCATACTGTACAGGTCGTCTCGGTCTGGCCGAATCCCTCCATCAGCTTGATGCCTGTGGCGGCGTACCAGCTGTTGAACACGTCGGGGTTGAGCGCCTCTCCCGCGATACAGCAGTACTTCAGGGACGAGAGGTCGTGCTGCTCCAGGCCGGCGTTGATGAACATCCTGAACATGGTCGGGGGGCAGCACAGGGATGTGATCCTGTACTTCTCCACGATGTTGAGGATCTCGTGGGGCTCGAACTTGTCGTAGTCGTACACGAACACGGCGGCCTCCATATGCCACTGTCCGTACAGCTTTCCCCAGACGGCCTTTCCCCATCCGGTGTCGGCGATCGTGAGGTGGATTCCTTCGGGATCCACGTTCTGCCAGTACTTTGCGGTGGACAGGTGTCCGAGGCTGTACAGGTGGTCGTGGAGGACCATCTTGGGGTATCCGGAGGTTCCCGACGAAAAGTACATCAGCATCGGCTCCTTGACATTGGTCTCGATCCTTTCCAGCTTGTCGGATGCCGCCTCGACGCCCTCGTCGAACTGCAGCCAGCTGTCCCTCTTTCCGTTGACGACCATCTTGATCCGCAGAGTGGGGATGTCCTCCGCAGAGTCCACGGCGTCGCAGACACCGTTCATGTTCGTGCAGATCGCTGCCTTGATGGAGGCGGACCTGACCCTGTACTCCACATCGCCCTTGGTGAGCATGAACGTGGCCGGGACGATGACCGCTCCGATCTTGTGCAGGGCGACAATCGTGTACCAGAACTGGTAGTGGCGCTTCAGGATGACCATGACCATGTCGCCCCTGCCGATTCCCTGTGAGAGCAGGTAGTTGGCGGTCTTGTCAGACATCCTCTTGATGTCACCGAACGTGTACCTCCTCTCCTCCCCGGCGGGGTTGGTCCAGATCATGGCGAGACGGTCGGGCTCCTCCCGGGCGATCTCGTCCACGACATCATAGCCGAAGTTGTAGTCGTCGGGATAGTGGTACTCGACATGCTTGAGGATACCGTCCTCGCCGTACTGCTCGTCGACGTATCTTAGGTTGAGGTTCCTCATTGATCTCCCCTCTTCATGACGGAGGCTATGAACCTGCAGCCGTTCTTCGACGTCGCGTACATGCCATGGGGCATGCCGCTGTTGTAGTAGACGGAGTCCCCGGGCCCGAGGTCGTAGTAGTGTCCGGCGTGGACGAACCTCATGGTGCCCTCCAGCACGTAATCGAACTCGTTGCCCTCGTGCTGCGACAGGTGGACGTTCTCGTCGTTGTCCCCCTCTATGTACGGGGCTATTACGACGAACGTCTCGGACAGCCTGTCCTTCATGGTGTACCCCAGGTGCTGGTATTCGAATCCCAGGCGCCTCTTCATCGGGAGGCCCCTTCCGTTCTTCACGAAGGTGCACTCTCCCAGATGGGGCTTTCCGCCGGTGAGGAGCTCGACCATGTCGACCCCGCACCTCTCAGCGATCTTGTAAAGGAATGTGAACGAGAAGTCCATCTCCCCGGTCTCGTAGACCTTGTATTCCTCGGGGGTCTTTCCGACCACCTCTGCCATCTCTTCGACTGATATGTCGCACATCTCGCGCAGAGCCTTTATACGCTCCGCTACCTCTGAAACTATTGGTTCCATTTCATACACCTCATGCATCGGGCCAGAGCTTATGGGCCATTTCCCTGAGTTCGTATTTTAAGATCTTTCCTGCGGCGTTCATCGGGAAGTCATCCACGAATGCCACGTATTTAGGGGTCTTGTACCACGCGATCTTACCGCGGCAGTAGTCCAGGACATCCTGCTCGGTCATATCGTCGTAACCCGCATGTTTGATTATGAAAGCGCCGGGCTGCTCGCCGTACTTCTTGCTGGGGACACCGACCACCTGGACATCCTTGATCCCGGGACACTTGTAGAGGAAGTCCTCCACCTCCTTGGGGTAGATGTTCTCCCCTCCGCGGATGATCATGTCCTTGATCCTGCCGGTGACGTAGAAGTACCCGTCCGAATCCCTGTATCCAAGGTCCCCGGAGTGGAGATAGCCGTTCTTGTCGATGACCTTGGCCGTCTCCTCGGGCATCTTGTAGTACCCTTTCATGACGTTGTATCCCTTGCAGCAGAACTCGCCGATGACACCGTCAGGGCAGGGCTCGTAGGTATCGGGGTCGAGGATGACCGTGTCGACACCCTGCAGCTTCTTTCCGACGGAGGAGCACTTCTTCTCGAGGGAAGGCTCGTCGTAGGTGGTCTGCGTCATGCCGGGCGACGCCTCGGTCAGGCCGTAGACGATGGTGATCTCCTTCATGTTCATCTTGTCCACGACCTCCTGCATAGCGGAGATGGGACAGGGGGATCCGGCCATGATACCCGTCCTCAGGGACGAGAAATCGAACTTGTTGAACAGCTTGTGGTTCAGGATGTTGATGAACATCGTCGGCACACCGTACACGGACGTGCACTTCTCCTCCTCGATGGTCGTCATGACCTTGATCGGGTCGAAGACCTCGCAGAAGCACATGGTCACGCAGTGATTTATGCATGCCATGACACCTAGTACGCATCCGAAGCAGTGGAACAGGGGCACGTTGATGCACAGGCGGTCGGTGGGGCCGTAGTTCATGTTGGCTCCCAGCCAGTACCCGTCGTTGGCGATGTTGAAGTGCGTGAGCATGACACCCTTGGGGAAACCGGTGGTACCGGAGGTGTACTGCATCATGGTGACGTCATGGACGTCGACAGAGTCCTTTCTCTTCTGATACTCGTCCTCGCTGACCGTGACCGCCAGGGACTTGACCTCGCTCATGGAGTACATTCCGCGGTGCTTGACCGGACCGAGGAAGACGACCTTCTTCAGGTACGGGTACGTCTCGCTGTGGAAGTTCTCCCTGGGCATGGTCTTGAGCTCGGGGACGAGGTCGTAGACAGTCTGCACGTAATCGGTGTCCCTGACCCCGTCGATGAGGAACAGGACATCCATGTCGGACTGCTTCAGGACGTAGTCCAGCTCTGCCGCCTGGTAGTTCGTGTTGATCGTGAGCAGGATCGCGCCGATCTTCGCCGTGGCGAACATGAGTGTGATCCAATCGGGGACGTTCGTCGCCCAGACGGCGACCTTCATGCCCTTCTCGACGCCCATGGACATGAGGCCCTTGGCGACGCGGTCGACCTCCTGGCCCCACTGGGTCCATGAGAGGCGGAGCTCTCTGTCCACGTAGACGATGGCGTCGTTGTCGGGATGCTCCCTTATGCACTTGTCGAGCAGGTCACCTAACCTCTCGTCACTGGTGATGTTCTTTCTTGGAACGCAGACCAAGGTATCACCTCAGAGGGGCGTGTACAGGACCGCGTATATCTCCGCGGGTCCGTCGATTGCTCCCACGTAGTGGGGGACGACTGAATTGTAATAGGCGCTGTCTCCGGGCTCGAGGATCTTCTTCTCCTTTCCGTAGATGAACAGGATCTTCCCTGTCACGACGACGATGAACTCCTCGCCCTCGTGGGTGCTGAGTTCGGGAGTGTCCTCCACACCGACGCGGATGAACATGGGCTCCATGTGCCTGTCGGTCTTTCCTTTTCCGAGGGGGAAGTACGTGTAGTCTCCCTTGTCCCCGTGGGATGATGCCTCGGGTTCCCTCTCGTTGAGCCTGACGACGATCGGATCGGGGTTGAACTGGTCGTCCGTGAATGTCCCGACCCTCTGACCGAGAGAACGGGAAAGCCTAATCAAAGAACCGATCGGAGGATATGCGATACCTTCTTCGTACTCTTTGATGGAATCCAAGCTAATGCCAGAGTTAATGGACAGCTGCTCTTGTGTGAGCTCCATTTGTTCCCTGTACTTGCGGATTCTCTTTCCTACTTTGTTCATGTCGGCCATAATATTGCCTCGGAAATCCGTATTGAGCCCGTATAATAAACGTTTGCGTCCTACTATTTGTTAAAATAATGCTACGGATATTGCCAGCATATGCGTTTCTTAGACAGGAGAGTGACCGTCATCTGTGGCCACTACGGCACCGGGAAGACGAATCTCTCCATCAATCTGGCGCTGGACTGTGCCAGGGAAGGGGACGAGGTCACCCTTATCGACATGGATGTGGTCAACCCCTACTTCAGGTCCTCCGACTACTCGGATGTACTGACCCGCGAGGGCGTCAGGGTGCTCGGACCCAATTTCGCCAACTCGAACCTGGACACGCCGTCGCTGCCCGCCGCTATCGGGGATACCATTTCGGACGGCCAGAAGGTCATAATCGATGTGGGCGGGGACGATGCCGGCGCCACTGCCCTGGGAGTGTACAGCAGGAAGCTGGCCGAGGCGGACCCCGATGTCCTGTATGTCATCAACAAATACAGGTCCCAGACCACTGCTGCGGACGAGGCCGCCGTAATACTGACGGAGATAGAGCGTGCGGCGAGGATCAAGGCCACCGGGATCGTCAACAACTCCCATCTGAAGGACCTGACCGATGCGGACACCATCCTGGAGTCGGTGCCCTTCGCCGAGGAGGTGTCTAGGCTCACTGGACTCCCCGTAAGATTCACAACCGCCCCGGATTATGTTGACCTCTTAAATAAAATACCAATGATGTACCAAGTGCGTGTCTACGTGAAGGCACCTTGGGAAAAGGCAGGTAATCGAATTGCCAAAGATAATCGTCGACAATAACAGATGCAAGGGCTGTGAGATGTGCGTCATCGCATGCCCGAAGAAGATCCTGGAACTGGATCATTCAGTGACCAACAGCAAGGGATACCATCCCGCGCACGTGACCGACGCCGCCGCATGTATCGGATGCGGCTCGTGCACGATCATGTGCCCCGACTGCGCCATAAGGGTCGAGGTGGAGTGAATGTCAGACAAGGTATTGATGAAAGGCAACGAGGCCATCGCAGAGGCCGCCATCGCGGCCGGATGCAGGCACTTCTTCGGATACCCCATCACCCCCCAGACGGAGGTTGCGGCGTACATGTCGAAGAGGATGCCCAAGATCGGAGGAGTGTACCTCCAAGCGGAATCCGAGGTCGCATCGATCAACATGGTCCTCGGAGCGGGCGCCGCAGGCGTCAGGGTCATGACGTCCACATCGTCCCCCGGAATCAGCCTGATGTCCGAGGGGATCTCATACATCGCAGGATCCGACGTGCCCTGCCTCATAGTCAACGTCGAGAGGGGAGGACCCGGACTCGGAGGAATCCAGCCCTCCCAGTCGGACTACTTCCAGGCGACAAAAGCCACCGGACATGGGGACTTCCACATGCTGGTCTTCGCACCTTCCACCGTCCAGGAGACTGTCGACCTCATCTCCGATGCGTTCGACCTCGGTGACAAGTACAGGATGCCCACGATGATCCTGTCGGACGGTCTGCTCGGACAGATGATGGAGCCCGTGGTCCTCCCGGAGGCGAAGGACCCCACCGACAACAAGGAATGGGCGGTCAAGGGCCACCAGGGCAAGAGGGCGCACAACGTAGTCAACTCCCTGTACATAGACCCCAAGGAGCTCGAGGACCTCAACATCGCGAGGTTCGAGAAGTACAAGAAGATCATGGAGACGGAGCAGAGGGCCGAGGAGTACCTCGTCGACGATGCGGACATCGTCCTCGTCGCGTTCGGAGCATCCTCCAGGATAGCCCACTCCGCAGTAGACATGGCGAGGAAGCAGGGCATCAAGGCCGGACTCATCAGGCCCATCACGCTCTGGCCGTTCCCCGAGAAGACGATTAAGAAGCACATCGACCACGCAAAGGTGTTCCTGTCCGTCGAGATGAACATGGGACAGATGGTCGAGGATGTCAGGCTCACGGTCCAGGACAAGAAGCCGGTCCATTTCTTCGGACGCACCGGAGGAATGGTCCCCACACCCAAGGAGGTCCTGGAACAGATAGTCAAGCTCAACGGAGGCGAATGCTGATGTCCAAGGTAATGGGAGAGAGGCCCAAGGCGCTGCTCGATGTACCGCTCCACTACTGCCCCGGATGCACGCACGGTATCGTGCACAGGCTGGTCGCGGAGGTCATCGACGAGCTCGGCATCGAGGGCAAGACCGTAGGAGTAGCCTCGGTCGGCTGCTCGGTGTTCACATACAACTACTTCGGCTGCGACATGGTGCAGGCGCCGCACGGACGTGCCCCTGCAGTCGCCACTGGTGTCAAGAGGGCGAGGCCCGACAACGTGGTCTTCACCTACCAGGGGGACGGCGACCTCGCCGCCATCGGAATGGGCGAGACCGTCCATGCCGCGGCAAGGGGAGAGAACATCGTCGCCATCTTCATCAACAACGCCATCTACGGAATGACCGGAGGCCAGATGGCACCCACCACCCTTCCCGGACAGGTCACACAGACCACCCCCTACGGAAGGGACACGTCCGTCGCAGGGAACCCCATCAGGGTCTGCGAGCTGCTCTCGTCCGTCAAGGGCGTGGCGCTGGCGGAGCGCGTGACCGTCGACTGCGTGAAGAACGTCAAGGCGGCCAAGAAGGCGATCAAGAAGGCCTTCGAATACCAGATGGCCGGAAAGGGATACTGCATCGTCGAGGTCGTTTCCACCTGCCCCACCAACTGGGGTATGGCTCCCGGAGAGGCCCTCCAGTGGCTCAGGGACAACATGCTTCCCTACTATCCGCTCGGAGTCTACAAGGACGTCGGAGAGGAGGGAGAGCAATGAACGACCTGAACATCCTCCTGGCCGGATTCGGGGGACAGGGCATCCTGTTCACCGGAAAGGTCATCGCCTATGCAGGGCTGATGGAGGGCAAGGAGGTCTCATGGCTTCCGTCCTACGGCCCCGAGATGCGCGGAGGAACCGCGAACTGCAGCGTCTGCCTGTCCGAGAACAAGATCGGATCGCCCCTGGTCACCAACCCCGATGTCCTCGTGGCGATGAACCTCCCCTCGCTGGAGAAGTTCGAGAATGACGTCGTCCCTGGAGGGATCATCATCGTCGACTCCTCGATCATCGCTAAGAAGGTCCAGCGCACGGATGTCAAGACCATCTACATCCCCGCATCGGAGATCGCAGAGGAGAACGGCATCAAGGGAGCCGCCAACATGGTCATCCTGGGCAAGCTGTTCAAGGAGACCTGCTTCTGCTCCGAGGAGAACCTGGACAAGGGGCTCCAGAAGACCATCCCTCCGAAGAAGATGGACCTGCTCGACAAGAACAGGCTCTGCATCAAACTCGGAAGGGAGAACTGAAAACCGATGAATGCCGGTCCGGAGGACATCCGGGCTGGCCAACTTCTTATAATGTTATACAAAGGCTGGACCCACTTAGAGCGAGCCTCTCATTGTTCTGCTTGTTGTTACCTCTCGGACCCCTGTGGAGACCATGAGGAAGATCGTCGCGCCTCAGCCAATCGGGGTTGATGTGCAAGAGACATTTTTCTCACTGATAAACAAGGTCCTTCGAGTACGTTGGAGCGACTAAGAACCTGCCGGAACACCATAGGCCTTGACGAACTAATCAAGAAGAAGGGTACCGGGGGACTACCACCTTCCCCCGGCTAAGTCGTTTTTAGAGGTTAGAGTATGACATTACATCTTACTCTGTGTCAGACGATTTGCTGACCGTGATTTTCTTGGAGGTGACTCCAATGGCCTGCATCGCGAGGAGGACGGCCGAGAGCACCAGTCCGCACACCGCGATGAAGAACGATCCGTCGAGTCCGGGGGCCCATGCAGCGAATACGACTGCGAGGACGAGACCGACGACCGTGATGATCATGGATGCGAACGAGATCGCCTTGGAGGTCCTTCCGGGTATGAAGAAGTTGACCGACTGCAGGACGGCGACGAGGACTCCGATTGCGCAGATGATCACGGGGATCATGGCCTCAAACGCGGTGCTGGTGCTCATGAGGTCGAGTCCGGTGACTCCCATGGACCAGTCTCCCATGACGGCCAGGAAGGTAATGCAGGCTCCAACGATTGCCAGGACTCCGTACAGCTTGGGCTTGGGGTTGGCATCCTTAGAGAACACCATACCGGCGACCATCTCGGGGTGGACCTGGGTGTTCCACCACTGCAGGACCATCCAGCAGGGGATGTACAGCAGGCTGGCCGCGATACCGATGAACACGTATGCGACTCCCATGAGGTCGTTGACGTAATAGAGCAGACCGGGGATCATGAAGAAGAACTCGAAGATCGCCATGAAGATGGCTCCGGGATATGCCCAGCGGGGCGCCTTGTAGACCCTCTCCACATCCTTGAAGCGGGAGTCGTGCCTGGACTTGACGAAGGCGAGCATGCACATTCCGATTGCGATGGAGAATCCGAGAGCGGATACCGCCAGGATCTGGGAGGCTGTGATGCCGGTCAGGATGATGACGAATCCGATGAAGACCTCGAAGTACATGGCGACCATGGGGACACCGTACGAGTTGGTCTTCGCGAACATCATGGGCAGGTTTCCATCCTTCGCCATGATCTGGATGGTCCTCGCGGATCCCAGGAAGGCGGTCTGGATGATCATGACCATTCCTGCGATGAGCAGGATGACCGCGACTGCTCCTCCGATCTCTCCGAAATCGCTCTTGGCGATGGGGATGAGGGTGGCGGCTCCGGCCTCCTCGATGCCTGCGATACCGAGGGTCCCGTACATGAAGAACGAAATCACGAAGTACATGAACAGACAGAGGAGTCCGCATGCGATGAGTGCCTTGGGGACGTCCTTTCCGGGGTTCTTGTACTCTGCTCCGTAAGTGGCGGCCGTCTCCCATCCGACTGCGCTCCACTGTGCGACAGTGAAGCATCCGAGGATCATCAGGATGGCGTTGGCATCCCACTGCCAGCCGGCCGGGACCATCTCGGATGTGATGGTCTCCATGTGGAACTGGCCGTTGAGGAGCGGCACGAACACGATGATGAGGATGGGGATGATCGTGATTATGGCGAGGATGAGCTGCGCCTTCGCGCCTCCCTCCAGACCCTTCCTTCCTGTCAGGATGATGAATCCGTAGATGAGTGCTCCGAGGAGGAGATAGAACAGGGTCTTGGTGAAGCCTTCGATGCCTGCGAAGGCCTGGAAATAACCGAACAGATAATCGCCGGTCATGATGGTGAAAATCGGGATGACGGGGACCCATGTGGCGAAATACGCCCAGGCTCCGAACGAACCTATGAGACGGCCGGTGTTGATCTTCTTCCCTTTATACTTCTCATCGTCCCTGAAGACGTGCTGGATCGAACCTCCGATACCGGCGACTCCGAACGTGGCACAGAGCTCTCCGAGGGGAATGTTGATCAGGAAGCCCGAGAGGACCGAGAACGTCCATATGAGGATGGACATGGCCCAGAGGCTGACGGAAAGGTCGCAGAGGGAGGGCACGATGAGGATCGGTATCCCCATGGCGATGATGAGCCCCTGCTTCCAATCGATGTTACGAACCAGCTCATTCCCCGAGTTGGGTGTGCCGGTCTGAGATTCGCTTGTCATTGTATACTCATCCTTGGCACGTCCCTGTCGGGTGGTTTGCCGACCGGTTCAACAGTTTTATTGACGTGCCTGTAAATTTGTTGCAACATCAACAATATTAATATAAAAATATATTCAATTTTATAGGTGTTACAATATTTAAAATTATTTGTAAATACACAATTAGTATATAAACTGACTAAGTTTAGTATATAAATGTACCTTTTGTTGGATATCTAGTTTATTATGTACATTTTCCTATAAAATTGAATTATTTTATTGAATAATAGACAAAAATACACAACATATATCAAAATTGTAGGCAGAATGATCCCGATTAGAAACAATCCCCGTCAATAGCCGTATTGCATTGGGTTAAGTTCAAATACTGGCCAAAATCGACTAGGTTCTATATTTAAAAATGATGGATTATACTTTTATTGAGTTCTCAATAATTTTATTGAACAAAACATGAAATCAAAAATCAGAGACGATATCCATAGGATTTCGGGTTGCGATGAAATTGTGGTGAGAATGATGGTCGCAGACGATCGGAACCGCCTGCGACCTGTAAGTGAATCGGGTTTCAGTTGCCCATCTTGTTATCGGACAGGTGCTTCTTCAGGGCATCCACATAGAGGTCGGGTGAGATTGTGTGTCCCTCTCCCGGGATCTCGATGTACCTGCAGTCAGGGATGGATTTAGCGATGGCCCTTCCCTTCAGCGGCTCGACCATGATATCCATTCCTCCGTGGACAACCAGCGTGGGCGCCTTGATGTTCTGCGTCTTGTCGGTGGTGTCGAACTTGTCCATGGACATCATCTGCTTCAGGAGCTCCTCTGGCTTCTCAGGATGCCTGGGGATCGGCATGATCGTGCCTTTCCTGGCGAATGCCTCGAAGGTGCTCTCGGGGAAGCAGAACGAGTTGAACAGGATGTTGACCTGGTCCACGGTGCACTGTCCGTCCACGGCGGACTTCGCCATCATGTACATGAAGTATGCGGACCTGTGGGGCCTGAACTGGTACGATGATACGAGCGTGAGGGTCTGGACCCTGTCGGCGTATCTGAGCCCGAGGGACTGCGCCACGAGGGACCCCATGGACCATCCCACGATGTGGGCCTTGTAGATATGGAGGTAATCCATCAGGTGGATCACATCGTCCGCCAGAATATCGATCTGAATGTCGCCCTTGTATTCGGTCTGTCCGACACCGCGGTTGTCAAGGGTGATTACCCTATATCCTTTCAGCAGCGGGACCATACCCTTCCAGAAGCGGTGGTTGGCTCCGATGCCCGCGATGAGGATCACTGGTTCCCCAGTGCCTTCCTCTTCGTAATACATCTTCACATCCTGAAGTTCAGCGAACATAGAACCCCCATTTTGCATTTAGCATAAAAAGCAATCACCGATAACAACGGATATTACAAAAGCTTTCGCTATCTGGGATTCGCCCTGGCACAGGCTGCATGGGGCCTGATTCCCAGAATCGTCAGCGTATGCCGAGATGGACGCTCAAGTCCCCGCCTGTGGAGACCTTCATCGTCCTTTCGCTGGATGTGGGATAGAATCCCCCGGGATCGCCTATGGTCTTTTCGGATCCGCCGTACTCGTAGCGGAGGCAGTACCTGTTATCGCCGAACAACGAGTCCAACACCGACTTCAAATATCCTTCTACAGCGCACTCGTGGTTCAGGGAATACGCCATGATGTCCGAAACGTATGACAGGGAATCGTCTTGGATGTCGGTCATGTCCGACAGCCTTATCTCCACGGAGGACAGACCAGCGAGGAAGTCATCCGGATTGGGGCCGTCGTCGGCACCACTATAGGAGGTCGCGATGCCCACGGATATCGCCATCATTATGACGATCAGGAATATCATCGCGTCCAGGAAGGCGGTCAGTCCTCTGCGGTTCATATGTATGATACCACCTCGATGACCGCAGGGATGTGCCTCCCGTTCTCGTACTCCAGGACTTCTGAGAAACGCTTGGACGAGCTGATGTCCGAGACCTTGCCGACCATGAATGAGTGCTCCTCTTCTGAGAAATACGGTATCGTGACCGTGACCTGCATCCCCACGATGTCGAATTCGCCGAGACAGCTGTACATATACGATTCCGATACCTTGACGCCGTCTGAGATGTCCACATCGAGCGATCCCGGATCCATGTCCTCCAGCGGATCGTATGCCGCTACGGAGGATGATGCGAGGAACGCCATGTACATCCCGAGCACGGCTATGACCGCCATCAGAGATATCATGGCCTCCATGAAACCCATGTCCGCATGCCTGTCGCTGATCATGCCCGTCCTTTCGCGGGCTGGACATTAAAACGTGACTGTTGCAGGCAACACTGCGTCAGACCTTGCGGGCGTACAGGCCGCGGGTGGTGGTGCCCCCGCACATCTGCTTCAGCCTCGCCCTCAGCTTCTCGTCCGGCTCCCTGCACATCCTGCCGACGGCCTTCACCAAAGCGGATGGCCTCTTCCTCAGGTCCAGGCCGACCGATGCGACCCCCGACCTTCCGAGCTCCGGGATCAGGTCCAGCAGATCGAGGTCCACGGAGTTGAGGATGTGAGAGAATCCCCTAGAATCCTTGTACACCGGGAAGGATGCGCCGGTCTCGTCCGTGAGGGAGCCGTTGTCCATCGCGGGATCCCTGGTGTACATCAGCTCCGTCCTCCCGAAGGCCATGACCTCGGTCCTGCCGGGATAGTATGCCATGAGATTGGAGACCTCGTTCCTGGAGAGCTCCACGGACAACGTGGTCTGGTAGAGCGGCATCGGGAACGACGAGTTGAACATGTTCATCAGATTGCTCCCGTAGATCCTGGGGGCATCCTTGCAGGCCCTGTACTGGCCGGGATTGTTCACCATCACCGGGCGGTCGTTGAACGAGAACTCGTCCAGAGCATCGAACCTGGGGAGCAATGCGACGCATTCCACATCGCCGACGGCCTCCATGGCCTCGTCGATGCGGTCCATGTTGTCGAAGTATATCCTGTCCGCGTACGGCAACGCCGCTTCCAGGTTCTTGATGGAGCTCACATAGAATGACAGTTCTGGATCCAGGTCGCGCACGGGCTGCTTCTCCAGCTTCACGCGGGCCTCCGGCCTCGGAGTGTCCCCCCTGAACCTGGGAGTGTTCCCGATCTCGTTCTTGATCACATCTATACGGGGGTCGTAGGTCCTGTAGATCTGGTAGTCCCCATCCTTGATCTTGAACGGCACGTGGATGGGATCCAGGTCCATGACCTTGAATCCTCCGATCTTCTCGTCGCCGCTGAAAATGGAGAGCCCGTCCTTGATCCCCACGGGCTCGTCGAACTCCGTGACGATGGCTCCGTTACGGATCCTGACGTCCGCTATGTAGAATCCCCTGTTGTCCGGGTACAGCGACTGCACCGGGGAGACCACTCCTCCTAGGTATCCGTCGCAGGTGCCCCTGTTGAACACCGTTCTGAGAAGCTCGAGGATCTCGTCAAACTCCTCCCCCTTCTCGCCTTCCATCGCCATGGAGTACGCCTTGGATGCCAGGTACGTGTATGGCGGGGACCTCATGCGCCCCTCGATCTTCAGGGATGTGACGCCCAGCTTGTCCAGGTCCTCCAAGTACTTCATGCCGTAGATGTCCGCGCAGCTCATGAAATATCCCTGCTCGCCGTCGCGGATGTAGCGCTTCCTGCAGGGCTGGGCGCAGGAACCTCTGTTCCCGCTGCGTCCGCCGATGAAACTTGAGAGAAGGCATCCTCCCGACATGCAGTAGCAGAGCGCACCCTGGATGAACACCTCGGTCTCTATGGGCGATTCGGGGATTATCCTCCCCAGTTCCTCCATGGTGAGCTCCCTGGCCAGGACCACGCGGTCCAGACCGTGCTCGGCGCACCACTCTATGCCCTTGAGGGAATGGATCTGCATCTGCGTGGAAGCATGCTTGGGGATGTCCACGCTTGTGAGGTTCTTGAGAAGGCCCAGGTCCTGGATGATGATCGCATCCGCATCTATGTCCTTAAGGAACTTGACGAAGGCCACTGCCTCCTCCATCTCGGAGTTCTTGATCAGGGTGTTCACCGTGACGTGGACCTTCACGTCATGGTCGTGGGCGTAGGCTATGGCCCCTTCGAGCTCGCCGTCGCTGAAATTGCCTGCGAATGCGCGGGCCCCGAAACTCTTACCCGCTAGGTACACTGCGTCACATCCGCCCTTGATCGCAGCCACGAGGCTGTCGGGCGATCCTGCCGGCGATAGTATCTCCATGATCTAACTCCATCCTCAAGATAGAGGGTTCACCTATATTATTGATGGTCGGTCCAGGATAGCGCAACATCTGGCGCTGTTACGGTACAGGTTCGCTTTTTATTACGCCGGCCGACGAACACATGTCCATGGATGAAAGAATCGGGAGACTGATATCAGGTCTCCACAAGGATAAAGGCGACGTGGAATGTTCGGTCGAGGGAAACGCTATGATCATAGACTGCTCCGGATGCGATCTGATGCCGGAGCCCGGTACGCCGGAATGCATGAGATGTATGGTCGACAGGATGAGCGGGTGCGGAGGCACCGAACGGATAATCCTGAGGACCGGGAAGGATCTTGAGATATCCGGCAATTCCGCCAGGGCCATCAGGGGCATAGCATCCCTGAAGAGATGGTCCGTGCCCCTAAAGGAACGCGACAGGAGATGCAGAAGATGCGGAACGTCCAGGACCAAGGTGATGAACGTGGTCTGGGAGTCCTTCCCCGATCCCGGATTCCATTCCGCGAAGGAACTGCTTGGAACGGCATCAAAGGATGAATCGTGCGCGTCCTGCCTCAGGCTCACCGCCAGGGCGCTCGAACAGCTGGAGTCCGACCTCGAGAGGGTGAGGCTGGAGCTGCTGGGGTGATGGGATGAAGGCGGATACAGCCTCGTTCAAACTGTCGGACCTGAAACCGGTCAGGATCCCCGACCTCGCCGAGGTCCTGCCGCAGGACGACCTGAAGTCGATGTTCTCCAAGCTGGTCGTGTCCGATATCAGGATGAAGCCGTCCTACACGGACTGCTGGGTGATGAACCAGACCGACAGCGTCCGCACAATAGCCACCTACCGCACCAAGTACTGCGGGATAACCATCGGCGCCTGCCCTGACGGGGAGATGGAATACTACATGCTGCCGCTGGAATACGCCTATCCCGACGGGCTCAGCGCCATAGTGCTGAGGATAATCGACAGGATCCGCTCCGACTACAGGGCCAACGGCGGACGCCTGGACAGAGATACCGTCACCGGGCTCACCAGAGGCCTGGTCGTGGAGGAACTGTCTGCGATAGAGGAGGTCTGCGGACCCGAGATCGATGCCGAAGGACTGATAGACGACATCTGCAGCATAGCCTACAGGTACTCCGTCGGCGCAGGGATATTCGAGATCCTGCTCACCGACCAGCATATCGAGGATGTGTACATAGATGCGCCTTGCAACAAGAACAGGATCTACGTCACGCTGAACGGTGTGGAGGGACTGAACTCCCACATAAGATGCCGCACCAACCTCATGGTGGAGGAGAAGGAGGTGCTGAACCTCATCAACATCCTCAAGAGGGAGAGCGGTCTGAGATTCTCGCAGTCCAACCCGGTGCTGGAGACGGATTTCCCCGAATTCGATGCCAGGGCTACCGTCATAGGCTATCCTATGAGCCCGGAGGGAAATGCGGTAGCGATCAGAAAGCACTCGATAAGACCGTGGACCCTCAGCAGGCTGGTCTTCAACGGCACGGTGGACCCAAAGGCCGCGGGCATACTGTCGTTCCTGGTGGACAACAGGAGCACGTTCCTCATCTGCGGCCCGAGGGGAGCCGGCAAGAGCTCCCTGCTGTCCGCGCTGATGTTCGAGTTCCCCAAGGAACAGCGCATACTGACCATAGAAGACACGATAGAGCTCCCCAGCGAGATGATGCGCAGGATGGGGTACAAGGTGCAGACGATACTAGTGGACGACAGGATGAAAGGTGACCAGCAGTCCAGGTCGGACGAGGCGCTCAGAGTATCTCTGAGGATGGGCGAATCCGCCATCATCCTGGGAGAGGTCCGCGGGGAGGAGGCCAAGACCCTCTACCAGAGCATGAGAGCCGGCCGTGCCGGGAGCTCCATCATGGGGACCATACACGGCGATTCCGCCGAATCGGTCTACCAGAGGGTGGTGTTCGACATGGGCGTGTCCCCGGAGGCGTTCATGGCCACGGACGTGGTCATCACCCTCGGAACGGTCAAGGACAGACGCTCGGGACGTCTGATCAGGAGGATGAATGAGATGGTCGCCACCGGTTCGGAGCCCGGCTCCTTCGTGGACATATCCGATACCGACAAACTGCTGTCCGCACCGGTGATGAAGCGTGCGATAAGGACATCGCAGCTCGGCAAGAGGGACGTCGCCAAGGAGATAAGGGCCAGAGCGATGATGAGGACGCTGCTGGCCGAGGCCGGGAAGACCGATGAGAAGTACCTCGGTCCGGAGTGGATCCTGATCGCCAACGACATACTCTCGAAGAGCGGGAGAGATGCGACCGCCGAAACGGTGTGCAACACACTGCGCAAGCGCATCGGACTGAAGGAGTTGAACCGATGGACCACAGGAGACTGATGAACGAGTGCCCTGCAATCATTGGGATTATCACATCCACCCTGCAGTCCGGGGGATCCATCGACACCGCGATAAGGACGGTCGCGGAGAACGGCCCGAGACTGTCCAGGAAAGTGTTCACAGATACCGTCAGGATGGCGGACACCAAAGGGTCCGGGTCCCTCCCGAGATGCCTGACGGACCGCATATCCATGCTCCCTGCGGAAGCTGCAGGATACTCCAGAGCGGTGCTAATGGCGCTGTCCGCCGCAGAATCATCTGATGCCGACATGAGGGACAGGATGCTGAGGGACTCCGCAGACATCGCCTTGGAATCCGTCAGAGAGATGGGCGAATCCTACGGAGCATCGCTCACCACACCGTGCATGACCGTGTTCGGGATAGGCATAATGGTCCCGATGATCCTAATGAGCGTCCTTCCCATGCTCAGCATCGGCGGGGTGTTCGGATCCAGGACCATCGACCAGGGGATGATCATGCTGATCACGCTGGTGGCGATACCCTGCGCAATACTCCTGCTGTCCATCCGCCTCAGGAACCGCAACCCTTTCCTGACAAGGAATGCAGACCTTGACGAGCTGAGATATGCGCTGCCAATACTCCTGGCCGTCCCGATGGCCTTCGCCTATTCGTCGATGACCGATGACCGGGACGGGATATTCGTGTTCTCGCTGGCCCCTGCGTGCATCGCCGCCGTCATACTGATGGCGGATGTCGTCCGCCGTGAGAGGAAGAGGCGCATTTGCGAGCAGTCTCTGATGGATTCCGTATTCGATCTCGGCAACAGGATGCTGTCGGGGACCAACTTCGAGACCGCCACGGCGGATGCGATGTCCGGCCGCAAAGGGAGCGCAGAGCTGTCCGATTCGTTCAGGAGGGAATGCGTCCTATGCAGGGGCGACCTGTACTCGGCGATCTCCAGATCGGTGGAACCCATATCAGGCGAGATGTCCCTGGCCCTGAGGAACATCTGCCTGTGCTCCGAGAACGACAGCGACGATGCCGGAAGACTGGCGGTCACACTGGGGAAGCAGTTCCAGAATCGGAACGTCACCAGGAGGTCCCTCGAATACAGGCTGAAATCCACCACGGACATGATGATGGGCACCGCCATGGTGTTCGCCCCGCTGGTGCTGGGGATGAGCGTATCCATGTTGGAGCCCCTGTCGAGGATATCCGGGTATGTGTCCCTCGAGGGCACCTCCACGATCCTGGGCGCGTACCTGATAGAGCTTAGCGCCCTGATCTCCGTCCTGGTGTCGAGCCTGGGCGACGGCGAGGGGATATCCCGCATGATATGGAGGTTCTGCCTGATGTGCCCCATATCCCTGATTGTCTTCGCTGTCAGCTGCAACATTTCGCTCTAAAACTGCATAGGAACCATGATATTCGAGCGAGAAGATGATATCATGTGATCCAAGACACCGTGCTGAGAGGGCTTACCATCGCAGCATCCGTCCTCATGCTCCTGTTCGTGACGGCGCCGTACGCCTTCCCCTATGGGACGTTCGTCAGCCTGGACGGAGCACCTTCGGTGCTGGACCATGACTGGCCCTCCTACGGCCCGATGGGCCTGGTGTATGCGCTGGGGGACATCCTCTGCCATCAGGAGTTCGACAGGAGCTTCATCCTCAACGGGTCGCAGATGCCAATCTGCATGCGCGACCTGGCGCTGCTGGCGGGGTCGATCGTGGGTCTTGTGGTATGCCTGTGGATCAGGGATGTGCTGAACGACCGCAGGTACCTCTTCGTCGGGATACTTCTGCTTGTCCCCACAGCAGTGGAATGGGTGGCCGAGCACATGTTCTCGATGGATTCCCCCGAGTTGCGCATCATACTCGGAATAGTGTCGGGGATAGGCGCGGCGCTGATTGTCGGCCATGCCCTCTTCAGAAACGGATCCGGGGCCGAAGCCCCGTAAGAATCTTTTCGCGATCACTCGCACTTGGTCCATCCGCAGGACTTGCAGACATTGCATCCGCCCTGGAACTCCAGTTCGGCACCGCATTTGGGACAGGGGTTGATGATCTGCCTCTTGGGCTCCTCGGGCTCCTCTGTCTTGACACCTTTGATCTGCGCCTGCATCTCCTTGTACATGTCGGTGAGCGCCCATCCGACCGCCATCGGACAGCAGGATCCCATGCTGGTGTCCCTCTTGGTGTGTGTCCTGACGACATACGAAGGACAGGAACCTGTGGACTTGAGCTGATCGACGATCGCCTCGATTCCGCATCCGGACCTGGCCGCCAGGGAGATCATCCTCGACAGACCGACCATAAAGTTGTTGCACCCTCCGGTGGATCCCTTGTTGAGATATGCCTCCACAAGCTCTCCGGTGACGGGGTTGAAGAACGCCGTGCAGTGCAGGGAACCGCAACCTGTCATCAGCTTCCTCTTCTTTCCGATGACGTTATCGTCGACGACCTCTACAACTCCTCTCTTCTCCTCCTTAGGCTCGGAGGAATCCTCCTTCTTGCTCTCTTTAGTGGAGAGGATACCGAGACGCTTGCATCCGTCGCGGAACACGGTGATTCCTTTGCATCCGGACTCCCACGCGTACATGTAGATGTCATAGACGTCCTTCTCGGGGAACTGCTCGGGCAGGTTGACAGTTGAGGATATGGAAGCATCGATGTGCTTCTGCCAGGTGGCCTGCATGTCGATCCTCTTCCTGTAGTCCAGGCTCTGCGCGGTGATGAACCTCTCGGGGAGCTGGCTCTCGTCGGTGATGTCCAGGTGCTTGTTCATGTACTCCTGGACGATCGGGGTGTAGACCTTGTAGTACTTGTCCTGGTCGCCGTTGAGGGATGTGGTCCTCCTCTCGTAGGAGAGGGCGAAGATCGGCTCGATGCCTCCGGAGATCCCCAGCATGGTGGAGAGGGTCCCGGTGGGGGCGATGGTCAGGAGCTGCGAGTTCCTGAGACCGTACTTCTTCACGAGCTCGGTGGTCTCGGGGGACGCGTTCAGCTTGAAATAGGGGGATGCGACGATCTGCTCGGGGACGCACTTCTCGAACATTCCGTACTCCTTGGCCAGAAGGGCGGACTCGTTCAGGGCGGTGTCGGCCATGAGCTTTCCGAGCTTGTCACAGAACACGAGGGACTCCTCGGAACCGAACGTGTATCCGAGGTCGATGAGCATGTCGGCCAGACCCATGATCCCGAGTCCGATCTGCCTCCACTGCCTGACGGAATCCCTCTGCTCCTGGAGCGGGTGGAGAGGAAGTCCCTCGTCGAGGACGTCGTTGAGGGCGCGGACGCAGATCCTCACGGCCTCCACGAACTCGTCGTTCAGGAACTTTCCGTCCTTGACGAACATCGCCAGGTTCATACTTCCGAGGAGACAGCTTCCTCCGGCGGGGAGGGGCTCCTCTGCGCAGGGGTTGGTGCCTGCGTAGGAATAGTCGGGGAATTCGCTCAGGAGATTCCAGCTGGAGATCCTGTCCCAGTAAAGGCATCCGGGCTCTCCGAAATCCCAGTTGGTGTAGCACAGCTTCTCGAAGAACTCGGCCGCGTTGAGCTCCTTGCGGATCTGCTCCCCACTCTCGGGACGGTCGAACTTCTGTGTGAACATCGTCCTCTGCTTGACGCATCCCATGAACTCGTCGGTGACACGGATGGACATGTTCGCCTTGGTGACCCTCTCGAGGTTGGTCTTGACCGACATGAACTCCTCGAGGTCCGGGTGATCGCAGGATATGGTGAGCATGAGCGCTCCGCGGCGTCCATGCTGCCCGATGAGACCTGTCACCATTGAATAGAGATCTGTGAATGATACGGCTCCCGATGTCTGCGAAGCGGTGTTGTTGATCCTTGCTCCACGAGGCGCGAGCTTGGAGATATCGATACCGACACCTCCGCCGTAGCTGAATGTGCGGGCAAGTTTGCCGGCGGCCTCGAAGATGGATTCGATGGAATCCTCGGGCGGTGTCAGGACATAGCAGTTGGAAAGTGTGATCTTCCTTCCGGTCGACTGGAGTCCCCTGTTCGCGAGGATCCTACCGCCGAAGAGGAACTTCTTCTCCGCCATGAGCTTCCTTATGTCCTTGTCGCCTGAGCTGATACGGTCCAGCCACTGGTCGAACGTCTCGTTCTCGTAGCAGTATTTCTTGGTCCATATGTCTATGCCCAGCTGATTGTCCTGGCCTAACCAATCTGTAATCTCCATTTTTTTCCCCCAACCGAGGAGAAATCGAACATCTCCTCACTACCGTCATGGACATGAGTATTGAGTACTTATCTCCTACCTATTGGAGTAATCATCCAACTGATACTAAAAGATGCCCAGATACTTAGAAAAGTTAAGCATGGACATAAACAGCTTCGTCTGGATGCGGATCGACAGCTGATCGACATCGCGGACATTTTTTCTATCCACTCGCCAGGCCATTCCAGCCCGGTTTTTGCTGCTATTCAAACTTAGTTACTATTTATCGCTGAATAGTCGTTTGATGAAATTTTTTCTTACTAAAAAATAACTATTTATAGTATGTAACCTATCCCTATAATGATACTATGCCACAGACTGAGGCTCTTGAAAAGGAACAATTCGAAATGATGAAGGACATCTGGACGGTGAGTGCCTTGGATGGGATCAGGAGTTCGTTCTACGGCAAAGAATTGGAAGCGGCCCAGAAGGAGGTGAGGATCGCCAACGCTATGCTGCATAACGTCGAGAGCATCCCCGTCTCCAACGCACGCATCCGCCCCCTCATAGAGGGGGCTATTCCCCAGACTCACAACGAACATCTGATCGCAGGTTACGACAAGGCCATGGAGCTCATCATCAGGGACCATGCCCGCCTCGATTTCGACAAGAAAACAACGCTATCGCTCCACAGGATACTGTTCTCCGATCTTCTCTGCGAGAAGGGGACGTTCAAGACCGGCTTCGAAGGAAGGATGGACGAGCTCTTCGAGAGGTACTCGAAGCAGACCACCGAACCACTCGTGTTCATCACATCCATAATGGACGAATTCTCCTCCATCGCCCCGTTCCGCGACGGCAACAAGAGGATGAGATCCCTGCTGACCGCGCTGCTCCTCCTGAAGAGCAGGTACATAGCGCACATCTACGTCGGACTCGACGAGACGCAGCCTCTGGTGCTCTCCCTCGTCAACAGCTACAGGGAGTTCGAGAGGAGGTACCCGATCGTGGACAACCGCAAGGTGAAGAAACGCGACCGCATCCTGCACATAATCGAGACCTCCCCGGTGCCCGTGCGCAAGAAGGACATCTGCGCATGCATCCCCGATGTCAGCATCAGGACCGCCGATGTGGTCCTGTCCGACCTGATAGAGCAGAACAAGATCGAGAAGCTCGGCACCTACAAGGATGCCAGATACGTCCTCGTCTAAGTATATATAACAGAATGGACTGGACGGGATAGATAACATGAAGACTATCAGGGCATCCAGAAGGTCATTGGGAATGAATTACGCGATCCGCGAGGTCATCGTTCCTGCAACCGAGGCCGAGAAGGCCGGGATGAAGCTCATCAAGCTCAACATCGGCGACCCCAACAAGTGGGACTTCGAGACCCCTGAGTACTTCAAGCAGACCCTTAGGGAGGCTGTCGACAAGGTCGACAACGGTTACGGCGACTCCCAGGGAGAGATCGCGCTCCGCGAGGCCATCGTGGACAGGGAGAAAGAGAAGCACGGCGCCATTATCAGCACCGACGACGTCTATGTCACCGCAGGGGTCAGCGAATGCATCAACATCATGATGGGAACGTTCCTGGAGCCTGGGGACGAGGTGCTCGTGCCCGGACCCGGATACCCCTCTTATGCGCAGTACATCCACTTCTACGAGGGACGCACCGTCCCCTACAGGCAGATCGAGGAGGAGGATTGGAAACCGGACATGGACATGATCCGCAAGAGGATCACCAACCGTACCAAGGCCATGATCCTGATCAACCCCAACAACCCCACCGGAGCAGTGTATTCGGAGAAGGACGTGAAGGAGTTCGGGGACATAGCGGCGGAGTTCGACATCCCTCTTATCTCCGACGAGATCTACGACAAGATCGTCTTCGACGGGAAGTTCTATTCCGCTTCCAAGCTGAAGCCCGACGTCCCCAGGATCATCCTCAACGGATTCTCCAAGGTCAACCTCATGCCCGGATGGAGGATGGGATACTGCTACTTCATGGACGAGTCCGGCCTGATGGACGAGATCCGTGTGGGAATGATGAAGCAGTTCAGGGCGAGGATCTGCCCCAACGTACCCTGCCAGGCGGCGGCGCAGGCATCCCTCCAGGGACCGCAGGACTACATCAAGGACATGAACCGCAAGCTCAAGGAGAGGGCGGACTTCAGCTACAAGAGGCTGAACGAGATCGACAACGTCTCCACCCGCAGGGCCAAGGGCGCCCTGTACATGTTCCCCAAGCTCGACCTCAAGGGAACTCCCTGGAAGGACGACAAGGAGTTCGTGTGGGACCTGATCAAGGAGGAGGGTGTCGTGTTCGTGCACGGTTCAGGTTTCTGCGAGGAGTTCGGAAAGGACCACTTCCGCAGCGTGCTCCTCGCTCCCCCGGAGACTCTGGACGAGGCCTTCGACAAGGTCGAGAGATTCATCAAGCGCCACACGCAGTGAAACATCATTCTTATGGGCCCGCGGGAACGCGGGCATTATTCATATTCTATTACAGGGGCGGATCATCCGCCGTCCCATGTCCGATCCTTTTAGGATGATTACGTGATTTCATTCTTCAATGTATAGATTAATGCATTATCTAACAAATTAATACAGAATATTTTTATAATATTCGACAGTCTCAAAAACTGAATAAAATATACAACAATGTATAAAAATATACATCGAGGGACGAATATGGAACCATCATTGGAAGAGGTCAAGAGGATATCGAAAGATGGGTCCTACGACGTGTGCCCCGTATGCATAAGCATACCCCGCAACGGTCTCGAGCCGACCGACGTCGTAGAGATCCTGATGAACGTATCGAGCCACTGCTTCCTGCTGGAGAGTGCAGAGGAGGACCACACCTGGGGCCGCTACTCGTTCCTAGGATACGACCCTAAGCTGTCGGTCACATGCAAGAACGGCCGCATGGTCGTTGGCGACCTGAAATTGGATACCGATGATCCCAACAGGTACATCCGCCAGGTGCTGGAGGACTACAGGGGATACAGGGTGCCCGGGTTCCCGACGTTCACCGGCGGGCTTGTAGGATACTTCTCCTATGATTACCTGAAGTACTCCGAACCGACACTGGTCCTTGATGCGAAGGACACCGAGGACTTCTGCGACGTGGACCTTATGCTGTTCGACAAGGTCATTGCCTTCGACAACGAGAAGGACTGCATCCTACTGATCGCCAACGTCCGCCTGGCCGAGTGCGAATCCTCGTACAACAAGGCGAGGATGGAGCTCGATAGCCTGAAGGAACTCATACTCAAAGGAGAACGCAAAAAGGACCTCAGCGGACATCTCACGTCCGAATTCACCCCGATGTTCGACAGGGAGCGCTTCTGCTCCATGGTCGACGAGGCCAAGGGATACATCCGCGAGGGTGACATCTTCCAGATCGTCCTCTCGAACCGCCTGGAGGCCGACTACGAAGGAAGTTTGCTCCCTACGTACAGGCTGCTGAGGAAGAGCAACCCCTCGCCGTACATGTTCTTCTTTTCGGGGACGGACATGGAGGTCGCCGGGGCATCGCCCGAGACATTGGTGAAGCTCGAGGACGGGGTCCTCCACACGTTCCCTCTTGCGGGGACACGCCCCAGGGGGAAGACCCCTGAGGAGGACCTGGAACTGGAGAGGGACCTGCTGTCCGACGAGAAGGAGCTCGCGGAGCACAACATGCTGGTGGACCTGGGCAGGAACGACATCGGGAAGCTGTCCAAGTTCGGGACGGTCGAGGTGGAGAGGTATCATACAATACAGAGGTTCTCCCACGTGATGCACATAGGCTCCACCGTGAGAGGGGAGATCAGGGACGGCGTCGACGCACTTGATGCAGTGGATTCCATCCTCCCCGCCGGAACGCTCTCCGGAGCCCCGAAGATCAGGGCCTGCCAGCTGATCAACCAGCTGGAGGACAACAAGCGCGGAATCTACGGCGGTGCGCTGGGATACATAGACTTCTCAGGCAACCTGGACACCGCGATAGCGATACGCATCGCATTCAAGAAGAACGGCAAGGTGTTCGTCCGTAGCGGCGCCGGGATCGTCGCCGATTCCGTTCCCGCGAACGAATACCAGGAGTGCCTGAACAAGGCCAAGGCCGTGGTCAATGCTCTGAAGGATTCGGAGGGATCCGCATGATACTGCTCATAGACAACTACGACAGCTTCAGCTACAACCTCTACCAGCTGATCGGCTCCATGGAACCTGACATCAAGGTCATCAGGAACGACGAGCTGACCGTGGATGAGATAGACGGTCTCGGGCCGGAGCTCATCGTCATCTCGCCAGGGCCGGGACGCCCGGAGGATGCCGGGGTATGTGTGGATATGGTAAAGGAACTCAGAGGCAAGTACCCGATACTGGGTATATGCCTCGGGCACCAGGCGATCTGCCAGGCATTCGGTGGCACCGTGACCTACGCCAAGAGGATGATGCACGGGAAGCAGTCAATCATCAAGGTGGATCCGTCGGACCCCACGTTCGATGGACTTCCTGACGATATCCCCGTCGCACGCTACCATTCGCTGGCCGCGGAGCGCGACACGCTCCCGAAGGACCTGATCGTCACCGCCACGGCAGATGACGGCGAGGTCATGGCCGTGATGTCCGGGGACGGCATGGTCCACGGGCTACAATTCCACCCTGAATCCATAATGACGCCGGACGGCAAGAGGATGATGGAGAACATTCTTAGAAACATTAGAGAGGGATCACAATGATTTCGGATGCGATAAAGAAGATAGTCGACAAGCAGGACCTGTCCTACGACGAGGCCTACGAGGTCATGAACGAGATCATGTCGGGAGTCACATCCCCCGTGCAGAACGCGGCATACCTCGCTGCGCTCTCCACCAAGAGCACCAAGACCGAGACGATCGCGGAGATAGCAGGAAGCGCAGCGGCGATGAGGGACCACGCTAAGAAGGTGGACAACCCCTTCGACACGCTGGAGATCGTAGGTACCGGCGGAGATGGGTCCAACAGCTTCAACATCTCCACCACATCGTCGATGGTCATCGCATCCTCCGGAGCGAAGGTGTCAAAGCACGGCAACCGTGCGGCGTCCTCCATGAGCGGAGCGGCGGATGTGCTGGAAGCATTGAAGATCAACATCCATCAGGACCCTGTCAAGGCAAGGTCCCTCTTGGAGGAGGTGGGCATCTGCTTCCTGTTCGCCCAGGACTACCACTTCTCGATGAAGTACGTCAGCGAGATCAGGAAGGAGCTTGGAATCAAGACCGTGTTCAACATCCTCGGCCCGCTGACCAACCCTGCACATCCTTCATACATGGTCATGGGTGTGTACTCGCCCACGCTGATCGAGCCGCTCGCCCATGTCCTCACCAGCCTGGGCGTGAAGAAGGGGATGGTCGTGTACGGCGACGACAAGATGGACGAGATCTCGATCTCCCACACCACATCCGTATGCGAGTTCAACGGGGACAAGTACGAGACGTACAAGATCTCACCCAGCGACTTCGGCATCCAGAGGGCGTTCAAGCAGGACATCGAGGGCGGGAATGCCCAGAAGAACGCGTTCATAACGATGGACATCCTCAGCGGAAAGAAAGGGCCGAAGAGGGACATCGTCCTGATGAACTCGGCCGCAGGACTCTACTGCGCAGGTAAGGCATCGTCCCTACAGGACGGTGTCGAGCTGGCCGCGAAGCTGATAGACGACGGCAAGGCCATGGAGCTGCTGGACAGATACAAGGCGGTAAGCAACCAATGACGGATATCCTCAGGGAACTGTCCGACGCCGCCGTGAAGAGGGTGGCGGAACGCAAGGCATCCATCCCTCTGGAGAGGATGAGGGAGCTGGCGCTCCAGAGGCCAGTGAAGGAAGGGTTCCCCTTCGAATCCGCGCTCAGGAAGGACGGCATGTCCTTCATCTGCGAGGTGAAGAAAGCGTCGCCTTCCAAGGGCGTGATTTCGGAGAACTTCGACCACATCATGATCGCACGGGAGTACACATCCGCCGGAGCGTCATGCATATCGGTGCTCACCGAGCCCACTCGCTTCCTGGGAGACATCCGCTACATGGATGAGATCTCTAAGACTGTGGAAACACCCCTGCTGCGCAAGGACTTCGTCGTGGACGAATACATGATATACGAGGCCAGGGCCAACGGGGCATCTGCCGTATTGCTGATCGTATCCATTCTGGACAAGGACAGGCTGAAGAGATTCATCTCCCTGTGCGACGAACTGGGGCTTTCCGCCCTGGTCGAGGTGCATGACGAGGATGAGCTGAGAACGGCCGTCGGATGCGGAGCGCGCATCATAGGCGTGAACAACCGCAACCTCCGGGACTTCTCCGTGGACCCCACCAACTGCCTCAGGCTCCGCCGCCTGGTCCCCAAGGAGATAGCATTCGTGGCCGAAAGCGGGATAAAGACCGCGGAGGATGTGAGGACGCTGCACGACGAAGGAGTGGATGCAGTGCTCATCGGGGAGACCCTGATGAGGGCTGCCGACAAGAAAGCCATGCTGGATTCGCTGAGGAGCCTCCTATGACCCTGGTCAAGATGTGCGGGCTGCACAGGCTACAGGACATCGATTACATCAACGAGGTCGGACCCGACATGGCCGGGATGGTTCTTACCCCCGGATTCCGCCGGACAGTGCCGATAAGGCTGGCCAGGACAATGGCCGCAAGACTCAATCACAGCATCAGCTCCGTAGGGGTCTTCGTGGACCGTCCGGTGGACGAGGTCTCCGATATCACCAGGTTCCTGGAACTCGACATGGTCCAGCTCCACGGGGCGGAGAGCGGCGCGTACATCGTCGAACTCCAGGATACCTTGGGCCTGCCGGTCATCAAATCATTCGGCGTCTCCCGGGATCAACTGGAGATGGCGGCGGTCTCGCCCGCAGACATCGTTCTCATAGATCCCGGACGCGGTTCCGGGAACACCTTCGACCTGTCACTACTGGATGGGTTGAAGCGCAACGTTATAATCGCCGGGGGGCTCACTCCCGATAACGTGGCGGACGCCATCCGCAAGGCGCATCCGTTCGGCGTGGACACCAGCTCCGGGATCGAGACCGACGGGTCCAAGGACAGGAAGAAGATGATCAGATTCATATCCGCCGTCAGGGCGGAGGATGCTCAATTGGAGGAAAAGATATGACAAATCCGAGAGGAAGGTTCGGGATCCACGGAGGACAGTACATTCCCGAGACCCTCATGAACGCCGTCATAGAGCTGGAGGAGGCCTATGACCATTACAAGGACGATCCGGAGTTCAACGCGGAACTGAACTCGCTCCTGAACGAATATGCCGGACGCCCGAGCCGCCTGTACTATGCAAAACGCATGACAGAGGACCTGGGCGGCGCCAAGATCTACCTCAAGCGCGAGGACCTGAATCACACCGGCGCCCACAAAATCAACAACGTCCTGGGCCAGGCCCTTCTGGCGAAGAAGATGGGCAAGACCCGTCTGATAGCCGAGACCGGAGCGGGACAGCACGGTGTCGCCACCGCGACCGCCGCGGCGCTCCTCGGGATGGAATGCCTGGTGTACATGGGCGTGGAGGACATGGAGAGGCAGGCCCTGAACGTCTACCGCATGAGGCTCCTGGGGGCCGAGGTGCGCGGAGTTGAGACCGGTACGGGTACGCTGAAGGACGCCGTGTCCGAGTGCATGCGCGAATGGACCTCCCGTATCGACGATACACATTACTGCCTGGGATCGGTCATGGGGCCGCATCCGTTCCCTACGATTGTCAGGGACTTCCAGGCCGTCATCGGCAAGGAGATAAAGCAGCAGCTCGCCGAGAAGGAGGGCAGGCTCCCGGACATGCTCATCGCCTGCGTAGGCGGAGGGAGCAACGCTATCGGAACATTCTACGATTTCATCAAGGACGAGAGCGTCGAACTTGTAGGATGCGAGGCCGCAGGCAGGGGAATAGACACCTTCGAGACCGCCGCGACCATCAACACCGGGAAGCTGGGCATATTCCACGGCATGAAGTCCTACTTCTGTCAGAACGAGTACGGCCAGATCGCTCCTGTGTATTCAATATCGGCTGGACTGGACTACCCAGGGATCGGTCCGGAGCACTCCTGGCTGCACGACATCGGAAGGGCGAAGTATGTCGCCATCACCGACGACGAGGCTGTGGAGGCGTTCGAGTACCTCTCCAGGACCGAGGGGATCATACCTGCGATAGAGTCGTCCCATGCGCTCGCATACGCGATGAAGGTAGCACCTACCATGGACAAGGACAAGATCATAGTGGTCACCGTCTCAGGCCGCGGGGACAAGGACGTGGCCGCGATTGCCAGATACAGAGGGGAGGACATCCATGACTGAGATCGCCGATGCATTCAGGAACGGCAAGGCGTTCATCGCCTTCGTGACCTGCGGAGACCCCGACCTCGGGACCACCGAATCCGTCATAAAGTCGCTGGCAGCGAACGGTGCTGACCTGATCGAACTCGGGATACCTTTCTCGGACCCCACCGCCGAAGGTCCTGTCATCCAGGGAGCCAACGAGCGCGCGCTGGCGGGAGGTGTCACAACGGACACGATCTTCGACATGGTCGTGAGGGTCCGCAAGGACGTCAAGATCCCAATGGTCTTCATGACCTACGCCAACGTGGTATTCTCCTACGGTACGGAACGCTTCGTCAAGCGCTGCGCGGAGATAGGCATTCAGGGACTCATCCTCCCCGACGTCCCGTTCGAGGAGCGCGAGGACTTCGCTCCGGCATGCGAGAAGGAGGGTCTGTCCCTCATATCCATGGTCGCGCCCACCTCTGCCGACCGCATTTCGATGATCGCCAAGGAGGCTAAGGGATTCGTCTACGTTGTATCGTCGCTGGGAGTCACAGGCACAAGGACGAACATCAGCACCGATGTGGGGAGCATAACAGCAGAGATCAGGAAGAACACCGACGTACCCATGGCCATCGGATTCGGGATATCAGGCCCAGAGCAGGCGAGGAAGATGGCCGTCCACGCCGACGGAGTCATCGTCGGATCCGCCATCGTTAGGCTCGTGGAGAAGCATGGCAGGGACGCCGCCGGACCCATAGGGGAGTTCACAAAATCCATCAAGGACGCTATTTCGGATCTTTGAGCATCGTTTGCGGCGAACGAAGTCGAAATCGCACTTGTCCCCTCCGTTGCAGAGGGTGTTCGTACGGATGAACTGATAGTTCGGCAGGTCGCCGTAGTTGATGTCGTCCGCATGGCAGAACATCGGGCCGAGCTTCTGAACGCCTCTCTTGGCGAATATCTTCGCATAGATGCACTCGTTGCATTCGAAGTGGAAGCGACCTTTAGGATCGTCATTGAACCAAGTGTACCTCCAGCCGTATCCGGATCCCTTCTTGAACCCGTAGGGAACGACCCTCTTCATGAGGGGCATGAAGAACGGAAGCTTGGCCATGCGCTGCATCGGCTTGGGATTCAATGCTGCCCACATGGCCTCGGATATCTCTTTGAACGTCTCCTCCTCGGACTTCCCGTGCTGCTGGAGTACCTCATACAAAGCAATAGCCGTGAGGATCTGGGCCATGTGCTTGTGGTTGCCCTTGTCGCAGTATTCCTTCTCCTCCTCGACCAGAACCGACATCCTTGCGAGTACATCCTTCCTGACATCCTCGTCCAGCGTACCGAAATAGTCCCTGTAACGGCTTATGCGCACCAGCTTCTCGGGAGAGTAGTCCACCATATGTGCAGGAACATCCCTGCGGTTATAATATTAACGTCGTTAAAAAATGAGATAAGGAAGGAAGAAAGGGAAATCCCCTTCGTTTTCCGCATCACTCGACCTTGAACAGGAATCTCATGATGACGACGATCATCGCGATGAGAGCGATGACTAGGAGCGCGATTCCGGCCCAGGTGTTGAACTCCCCGGGCGTGATCGTCTCATTGTAGATGACGTACTGAGCTGTCAGAGGTGCCTTGAACGTCATCACGTTGCCGCTGAACTTCGCATCCGTGAGCGTGGTGACGCCTGTGTCCGTAACGTATCCGACGCCGAGGCCGTTGACATCCTCTTTCTCTCCAGGCACATAGTTGACGGCCATGGTCAGCCCGTCCTCGAAACCGCTTAGTCCGTAGAACCTCTGACCATCCCCAATGTGGAGGTAGTAGGAGGCCATCATCTTGAAGTTGTATCCCCTGGGTGCATCCACCTTGCTCAGGTCGAACACGATCTTGTCCGTCGCGAACTTAAGCTGCGACAGGATGGAGGTCTTGATGACAATCGTGACATCGGGGACCATGACCCTCATCGTTCCCTTGCTGGACTTGGAGAGCTCCGAGATCACGCTCTGCTCGAGCATGACCTTCTGGCTGCTTCCCCTTACGATGAGGACAGGGACGTCGCCCTCGTCCTCGATGACCGAGGTGACCTGCTGAAGTACCTGGCTCGGATCCGCGAAAACAGTGTATCCATTCACGACGCTGGTCGCAGGGGAGATCTCCACCTGGACCGGGTTGGAGTTGATCACGGTGACGGTGCTCGTGTTGGTCTTGTTCCCGTCCACAGTCGTGACCTTGATGATGACCGTACCGATCTTGTGACCGGTCACCTTTCCGTTGGCGTCGATGCTTGCGATGGATGGGTCGTTGGAGCTCCATGTGACGTCCGTGATGCTAGCATTGGAAGGAGATATGACTGCGCTGAGCGTCACATTTCCGTTCTTCTCTACGGAAGCGGCCTGCTTGTCTATACGGACCGACTCCACAGGGATATTGGTGATGCTGACCGAACAGCTTGCCGTCTTGCCTCCGTCCTGGGTGGTCGCGGTGATCCTGGCAGTACCGGCTTTGACCGCGGTGACCTTACCGGTGGCATCCACGGTGGCGAGGTCTGGCCTGTCGGATGTCCAGAAGACGGTCTTGTCCGATGCGTTCTCAGGGGTAATCTTCGCAGTGAGCTGTGCGGTCTCCCTCGGGTGCATGCTCATGGAGTTCTTGTCGAGCGTGACCGATGCCACGGCAGTGTACGAGACCGTGACGGTACAGGTAGCTGAAAGGGGCTTGCCGAAACTGGTCACATACACCTCGATGGTGGCCGTTCCCGGACCTACGCCGGTGACGTTGCCCTCGTCGTCGACAGTAGCGACGGATTTGTTGTGCGAGCCCCACTCTACAGTTGCGCCATCGGCAGATTCCACTGGATTGAAGATAACTCTTAGCGACTGCGTCTCGTTGATGGAAAGCATCATCTCCTTGTTGTTCAGGGAGATGCTCTGCACCGGGACGGCCCCATAGACCTTGAGAGAATCCCCGGATGCATCTGTGTCGACTGAAACGTTGCTGCTTGCTCCGTCCGCGATCCCGCTTGCGAATACCATGGAGATCACGGCCAGAATGACAGCGGCCGCGAGGAGATAACCTGTGATGTGGCCTCCTGTCGCGCCTTTGTGGACGGAACCGCATAAAATTGCCAATAGCTCACCGCGGTTCGGTAAGGACAGATTCGTTATAAGCGTGCTGGTACAATGCCCAGGAAGGGCGTCGGCCACTGTGCCGCATCCCCGGATCCCGACAAAAGCGGATATATCGTCCCGACGATTCAGAATCGGATATCCGATGAAAGAGACGGTTCTCACAATGGTGCAATGCAGGTCCGTAGCGGGCGATCCCGACCGCAATCTGGAGGTCATCGAAAGGTTCGCATCCGCCAACAAAGGATCGGACATCGTATGCTTCCCCGAGATGTGCCTCTCCGGATACTCCACCAAGGACCTCGGGATCGCCATGGACCCTGATTCGGAACCAGTGAGGGAGGTCCGTTCCCTCTCCGAGGAGTATGGGATCGCCATCGTATTCGGATACATCGAGAGGAATGCCGGAAGACCTTACATGAGGCAGGAGATTGTCCAGCCTTCCGGCCAGGTCGATTACTACAGGAAAACCCACCCGGGATCGGCGGAATCCAAGGTTTTCTCATCCGGAGACGAACTGCCTGTCTTCGACGTATGCGGTGTCAGGACAGGACTCCAGCTGTGCGTGGAATCCCACATACCCGACATCACCAGCACATACAGGTCCAAAGGCGCCGAACTCGTTCTCATGCCCTTCGCCAACGGCATATCCGGCGACAGGAGAAGGATTGCATGGGAGAGGTACATGCCTGCGAGGGCATGCGACAACGGATTGTACGTGGCGGCATGCAGCGCAGTGGGGGACAACGGCATGGGTGCAGTATTCGGAGGAGGGACGCTCGTATTGGACCCTAAGGGCACCCCGATCGCCGATTATTACGGTACGGACGAGCATTACCTGACGGTGACCATAGGCGGATCGCTGCCGAGGGACGGTCCGGAGACCATGTCGAACATATCCTATTACGACAGAAGAAGGCCCGAACTGTATTCAAGATGACTCATGCCTTCTCGGCATGGTTATCGACGCATCCGTCCACGAAGGACTTCAGCTCCTTGAAGCGCTCCACGTGGATGGAATACACATGATCCAATCCGTCGACGTGGCTGTTGACCAGGCCCGCCCTGAGGAGACGCCTCAGCGCCTTGTTGGTCCTCTGGGAGTCCATGCCGTAGAGCCCGTCGGGGAACGGCGAGCGGACCTCCTTCTTCATCAATCCCTTGAGGATCGTGAGGGAATCCGCATCATCGAGGACAGAAATGATGTCCAGCAGAGGGTTGGCCGAGACGGACATCAGGAGCGGTCCGCATGCGCACACGTGCTTGCTCATCTTCTTCTCCGGTTCGTCTGCCATGTTCGGGACAATGCCGAGGATTTAGTTAAGCCTTATCCGACAACAAATCAATTGAGGCCTCAATGTTTTTATCATATGGCCCTTAACCCCCTTACGACTAACATGAAGGTATTCGCTTTCGACGTCAGGGAGTACGACGAATAGGGCTTCTTCGCCCAGTACACGAAGGAACTGGGCATGGAATGGGACTGCACCTCGCAGATCTTGCGCCCGGAGACCGTCGACCTTGCAGCCGGATACGAGTACGTCTCCGTTTTCACCACCCCGATCACCGCGTCGATGCTCGACAGGTTCAAGGAGATCGGTGTGAAGATGATCGGGACCAGATGCATCGGGTTCGACCACATCGACCTCGTCCACGCCAAGGAGATCGGCATGGTGGTGACCAACATCACCTACGATTCCGACGGTGTGGCGGAGTTCAACGTCATGGAGATCCTGATGGCGGTCCGCAGGATCAAAGAGGTCATGAAGAAGTCCATGGGCAACGACTTCAGGCTGAACTGCCTGCTGTCCAGACAGCTCAAGGACCTGTCCGTCGGTGTGATGGGTGCGGGAAAGATCGGCCTCGCCGTACTGAAGGATCTTTCGGGCTTCGGATGCAAGCTCTACTACTGCAACCGCAGGAGGAAGGAGGAGGCGGACAAGTACGCGGAATACGTCAGCACGGAAGAGCTGATCAGGACCTGCGACGTCATATCCCTGAACATGGAACTCAACGACGAAACACATCACATCCTGGATGCGGAAGCCTTCTCGAAGATGAAGGATGACGTCGTCATAGTCAACACCGGCAGGGGAGCGCTCATCGACAGCCAGGCGCTGATAGACGCCCTCAACTCCGGCAAGGTGTCATGCGCTGCGCTGGATGTGGTCGAGAACGAGCTCGGCCTCACCTACAATGACTGCAGGGACAAGGACCTGACCGGTCAGTACATAGACATCTTCAGGAACATGCCCAACGTAATCTACACCCAGCACATGGCGTTCTACTATCACAGGGCGGTCAGCGACATGGTGTACAACTGCCTTCTGAGCATGAAGATGCACAACGAGGGCAAAGAGATACCCCACAGGCTCGCGTGATCACTCGAAGAACAGCGAACCCTTGTCCTCTATCAGATACGAGAAGTGCCTCTTGAGGGTGTCCTCGAACCTCTTCAGGGCCATGTTGTACGAGCCTTCCAGGGACTTCTCGTCCTGGTTCAGGGAATTCAGATAGATCTTCTGATACTTGGGCTCGTCCGCCTCCTCGACCAGTTCGATTATGGACGAGATCTTCTCCTCGATGTCCCTCTTGCTGCGGATGTTGATCGATAATATCTTGTCTATAAGGCTAAGGTCGGTCTTGAGGAACGATATCACATCCTCGCAGGCCTCATCCTTGAAGCGTCCGGACATCTCCGCATCGATGAAGAAGTCGATCTTCGAGTCCTTCATGTCCCTGACCTTCTTGAGGGTGACCGCATCCTCGATGGGGATGAGCATCACAAATGTTGCATCATCGTCGTCCTCCGGAGCGTCGATCATCTTCGCCTCGTCTGGGGCCTCGATCCTTGACTGCTCTTCGGGCGCCTCTATCTTGGAAGGTTCCTCCGGAGCCCCTATCTTCGAGGGTTCATCGGGAGCCTCTATCGTAGGCTGTTTGTCAGGGGCCTCGATACGATGCACCTCATCGGGAGCCTCGATCCTGGACTTCTCCTCAGGTGCGTCGATCCTGGCTTGTGGTTCAGGAGCGTCTATCCCCGCCTTCTGCTCGGGCGCTTCGATCCTTGAGGACTCGTTCATCTTGGACAGGTCGCCCTTGCGGCATGCGTCCAGGCAGTACTCGTCGAGCAGCTCGTACTTGGACAGCCTCCTGCGGTAGAGATCGGATGCTATGGGTTCGGATTCGGGGACCTTCCTGCCCTCCGCCAGGGCCTCGATGACGTCCAGGTCCCTGCCGATATGGCCTATGATGGAAAGATACTCCTTCCTGTTGGCCGGGTCCGTACGGATCATGGCCGAGAATATGACGAGCTCGTTCAGCTTACGGTCCCTCATTGCCTCGAATCTAGCATCCCACATGCCATCTGGATGTGATTACACGTTCATAACAGTATCCTCCGACCGTCTGAACAGGGGCTGTGACGATCGAAGGAAAAGATATTCACAATATCGCACCGAGTGCATGGTTCGGACATCAAAGGATGCTCAGGACGATGGGGCCCGCCATGGAAGAGGAACTGTACGCCTGCATACGATGTGCAAGGAAACCGATCAGAGGATGTGCGCATTCCTCGGAAAGGGACCCTATTACGGGATGAACGTCCCCCGGGGCCTCGACCGCTCGGATTCTCAAAGGGATATGAAGAAAAAGTGAAAGGGGTGCTGGACCCCCTGGAAAGTTTGTATGTGTGTCTTCACGGAAGGAGCCCTGCGCTCCTGAGCTCCTCGGCGAGGTTGTCGACGGCCCTTCCGGCCTCCTCCAGCCTCTTCGCACCGGCGATGACGATCTTACCGGATCCGAACAGGAGGATGACGACCTTGGGGTCGCTGATCCTGTAGACCAGACCGGGGAACTGCTCGGGCTCGTATTCGACCTTCTCGAGACCGAGGGTGATCGCGGTGGTGTTGAGGTTGACCTCGGATCCGAGGTCCGCGGATGAGACCATGTTCTGGATCTCGGTCTTGGGGTTGTCGTAGACATCCTGACCGATGGCCTTCAGGTCGGACAGGACCTTGGCGACTGATGCCTCGAGCATCTTGAGGTCGGTGGATCCGGTGAAGACCGCCTTTCCGGACCTGAAGAGGAGAACGGAGGTCTTGGGGTCCTTTACCCTGTAGACGAGTCCGGGGAACGTGTGGGGGTCGTATTTGGAGTCAGGTAGACCCTCCATGATCTTGTTCAGATCGAATCCGTCGGAAAGCTGTGTAGATGCTACGATGTTCTGTACGTGAAGGTCCCACATGGTACAACGGGATTTATAAGCAATATATAAACTATATGAGAAAAACCGCGTCGGATCGCCGAAAATCAGTTTAATCCAACCGAATCAGAACCTGCGGCGCGGTCTGGAGCCAGAGCCCCTGGGGCCCCCTCCTCTCCTCTTCGGCCTGCTCTCGTAGCCGTCCTCCTCGAAGATGCTTTCGAAGGTGGCCAGATCGGCAGTCTCCTCGTAATGCTTACGGACGAACTCCTTGACCTCCTCATCCGAGCAGACCTTCTTCAGCCACTTGACCGAGGGCACTTCTGGATCGCCCTCCATCTCGAAGTAGAGCTTCGCCGCTTCCATATCGGCGCCGACGTCATGCAATGCGTAGATCATCTTCTTGGTATGATAGAATTCATCCTTGGACTTCTCGATGAGCGCTTCCTTGCAGAAGTTCATGCCCTTGTCGTAATGGTCCTTGAGCCAATCGATCTCCTTGGAGACGCTCTGCTTCCCCAGTTCGGAACCGACCTCAAGGATGCGCTCCCTGCTGTCGGCGCAGTACTGGTCCAGATAGTACATCTCGTCCAATCCTGCCTGGTAGACGACCATGAGGTTGGCCAGGTCGTTGTTCTTCAGGTAGATTCCCGCAAGGCACTTCCTGACGTCGTTCCTGAACATCTTGGCGGAGAGTTCATCGATGGCCTCCTGGCATCCGGCCCTGGCGGCGTTCATCATGACGGACATGTACTCCTCCTTCTTCGACTCCAGGCTCTTGGCCTTGAGGTATGTTCCGAACGGGGTATCCTGCACCTTGAACTCCCCCTGCTTGGAGATTATGAGGTCCTTGTACTGCGGGTACTTCTGCCTGAGCCATTCCACGGCGTTGCCTTCTGATCTGGCCACAAGGAACTCGCTGAAGAACGCCGCCTCGGGCACCGACTTGGAGTTCTCCTTCAATTCCCTGACCGCCCTGGCGTCGCCGTTCATGGCGCGCGTGAACATCACATTGACGGACTGCTTGAGCTTCACCGCATCCTCGATCCTCTTGAGATGCGCCTCGGCCGAAGCGGAATCCTTCCTCCTGCGCATGAGGTCCAGTCCCTTGACGACCTTGTCCCTGTCGTCGGGATACCTGGATGCGAACACGTCGATTATCGGGTCGTCGCCCTCTACCTCCTCCAGGCAGATCTTCCTGTAGATCGCATGGGTGGTCTGCTTTGAGTATTCGCCGTCGAAGAAGGTGCGGTCGTAGCCCTTGTCACGCTCTATGCATAGATAATCGAACTCTGTGAGCGCGTCCTCGGAGCAGTTCGGGCCGATCGCAGTGCGTATAGATTGGAACGAATCATTGCCGGCCTCCCTCAGGATGCGCTCGGCGTTATTCCTGCAGCCCTCGCTCATCATGACCGAGCCGTGGAGGAACATGACCATGGCGACGTTGGTGTCGCCGTTGACGAGGCAGTCGATGCCTCTGTTGAGCAGTCTGGTGGCATCCTTGGGGAGGGTGAGTCTCCTGTTCTCCTCGTGTGGTTCGGATGATTCGTCGCGCGGGGGCCTGTCGTAGGACCTCTGGTCCCTGCGTGGGCCTCTGTCGTCCCTCCTGTCGAAGGATCTCCTGTCCCCTCTGGACTTGAAATCCTTGCGGTCTCCGCGGGGCTTGAAGTCCTTGCGGTCCCCCCTCGGCTTGAAATCCTTATGGTCGCCGCGTGGCCTGGAGTCCCTGTCCCTGGGCTTGAAGTCGCGGCCCCTATGGCCGTGGTCCCCATCCTTAGGTGTGGAATCCCTGTCCCCTTTGGGCTTGAAATCCTCGCGGTCTCCGCGGGGTTTGAAGTCCTTGCGGTCTCCGCGGGGCTTGAAGCCGCCGGAACCGGAATCCCTGCGGCCGAAACCGCCCTTGGACCTCCGATCTCCATCCCTCGGACGGCGTTCTCCCTGCCTGTCCCCCTTGAATCCGTCGGAACCGTTGTTTCCATGGTACGGCCTGTCACCATCCCTGCGCTCGCGGCGCTTGGGCCTCTCTCCGTGTTCTTCACTCTCATAAGCCATGATGACGACCGACCTGTTCCGTGATTGGATGGATGCGGACATCCGCCACCCAGTCCGATATAAGCCTATGGGCGAGTAGTATATATTGAGTTGTCTCGGCGATATGAGTAGGAACTCCTTGGGCGACCGTCTGGCTCCGGGTAATAGTACTCCAATTGTGATTGCGGATGGCGAAGCTATGTCCTGTCGACAAGTATTCGGATGATGTTGCATCTCGGACGGACTTTATCAATACGATAATGTTGAGAACACTGGAGAGAAGATGGCGACGAAGAGTTTCTTCGAGGATATGATAATAGATACGGAAGAGGCCGCTAGGAACCTCGAAAAGGCGTTCTATGATGCAGAACACGGTATAAACCGTATCGACACATCACATGCCAAAGGTCCGATAACGGATGAGGACGAGATTAGAAGGATCATGGGGTGGCAAAGCCGATACTGAACGGCCTTCCGGGATCGGATGTCGCAGGATATTTACGTCTGGAACGAAGTTCACCGATCATGGGTCTATTCTCTCGTAAGAAGGAGGAGGTGCAGCTGCCCTCCGGCGGTAACGAACTCTATACGGACAGGAAGTACAACACGTTCTGGCTCCTGGGCCTCAGCCCCTTCGAGGACTACTCGGATGAGGAGTTCAACGCGGCGATGGACAACGAGATCAAGAAGCTGTCCCGCGTCCTCAGGACCCAGCCCGTGGAGATGGTCAGGGTCAAGACCCAGAAGAAGCTGGACAAGCTCCAGGACATCTACGGCAAGAAGGACATCCTCGAGAAGGAGAAGGACGATGCCGTGCTGATGTTCAACGAGGACATGCTGAGGTACAACAACGAGCTCAGCACCGACATGGAGAAGATCGATTCGGCCATCGCTAGGTCGGGATGGAGAGGGGACGGAATCAACCCCCTGAACGTCAAGGGCCTCCCTCAATGCAAGCACTGCGGTTACATCAACAGACGCGTAAAGAAGTGCATCCACTGCGACAAGAGGCTGTGATCAGCGCCTGAGGAATCCGAACCTGGATTTCTTGACGTTTCCGTCCTTGTCGAACTTCTCCCTCATGAGACGGTCGTAGTTCTCCTTGACCTTCCAGTCGCCGGGCTTCAACTCCATGAGGATCTCCAGCTCCTCTTTCGCTTTCTGATAGTCCTTTAGGTCGTTCAGCAGGAGCGCGGAGTAGTTCTGGTGATACTCGTACCTGTTCGGAGCGAGAGCTATGGCCTTCTCGTAGTACTCCCCCGCCTTGGGGAAGTCAACCATCTGGTTCCTGAGGAACCTGGCGTACGTGTTGTACAGGTCGGCCGACGGCTGGACCTCCAGCAGCTTCAGGAAGATCTCGTTGGTCTCCTTGTTGTTCTTCTTGTTCTGCGAGAGGACGGCGGCCTTGGCGTAGAGAGCGTCGTAATAATCGGGATCCAGGTCGAGGACGATGTCCAGCTGCATCATGCCGTACTGCATGTCCTTCAGGCCGTAGATTATGTGCTGGGCCAGTTGGAGCCTCGCCTTGCAGTTGTGGGGGTCGGTCTTGAGATACTCCTCGAGGGTCTCGACTGCGCCGTGTATGTTGCCGCTGTCGTACTGCCTCTTGGCCTTGCTCATGGCCTCGTACGCCGGATCCGAACTCATGCACCTGCAACGGCGACCAGACTAAAATGGCTTATCCTTCCTGTCGATGGGGTCACCATGGAATTGGTTACGAAGTTCTGCGCGGGCGTCATAATGACACTGCTGTTCGTTATCGGGGTGCCTTTCCTAACTCAGACGTACATAGCGCCTGCCGTGACCGACCTGGTCGGGAACAACACGTTCATGATCCTCGGATCGGAGGCGCTGGTGCAGCTGATAATGTTCATCGTCCTGATAGGCTTCATACTGGTCCTGGGCGGAGGCGCGATCCTGAGGTGGTGCGGCGTAGTGGGTGTTCTGGGAATGGTGTTCGCCTACTGGCTGCTCGGCGACGTGACCATGGCGATAGTGCCCCTCCTGTGCCTCACAGTGGCGTACATAGTCACGATCCCTATCAGGGAGAGGTTCAGCAAGAATTGATGATGAAGGGTCTGTGACCCTTCTTTGAATCGTTTATTCTGAGAATCAGACCGTGGGCGTGTTGCGCATCTTGGATCCGAGCTCCTTGGCCTCACGGAGGACCTCGGGGTTCTTCGCCGCGGGCGCCTTGCGCTTCTGGTCGCAGTAGGTGATGACTCCGAGGATCTCGAATCCGATGAGCTCGAGATTCTTCTTGAGCCTGTCGGATGCCGCCTGAAGCTCAGAATCCGGATAGCAGCTGGATATCACGAGTACAGCCTTCTTCCCTGGTTTGAGGGTCGATTTCCTGTCCTTGTCCAGGAAGGAGTACATCCTGTCCTCGATGACCTTGTAGGTGGCGGTGGGACCGTTGAAGTACAGAGGCGTGCTGAACACGACGCAGTCCGCATCGACGATGTCGTCGAGGACCACGGTCACGTCGTCGTCTATCTTGCACCTTCCGGTCTTCTTGCACTCCATGCAGCGGTTGCAGTCCTGGACCGACTTGAATTTGGTGGGCCTGTGCAACGTCACTATGTTCGTGGACAATCCCATCGCGCCGTCCAGGAAGGCGTCAGTGATCTTCGCCGAACTGCCCTCGGGGTTCGGGCTGCACGATATAGCGACTATCTTTCCCATGCTGTTCATGACCTCATTCCTCTTATTAATATCTACACTTTTAAGACTTAAAAGCACCAAAACGCGTTCAACTCTTCTCCGGCAGACGCACGGACTGCGCCTCGTAACCATCCTCGGGCGGGATGATATGCAGGTGTGTGTAGAACGGGTCCTCGTACTTCGAACCCATGTAGCTGTCGATATCGACGTTCATGTTGTTCAGTACGCGGATCAGCGTGTTCCTCATGCTGAGGATGTCCTCACGGGAGATATTGCGGAAGTAGCTGTTGTTCAACTCCGTGATGCCATCCATGACCTTTGTGGCCAGGGCGTGCCCCTCGGAGGTTAGATAGATGTTGTACTTCTTGCTGCTCTCCGATTTCCTGTCGTCATAGACCATGCCCTTCTCCCTGAGGATCTTGATGACACGGTTCGTGTTGGCAGTATCCAGATCGAGGAAGCGGGAGAGGCTGACGAGTGTCTGACCATCCTTGATCTGGAGCGCGATGAGGTAGACCGCGTGCGCGCTGGTCAGACCGTACTCCGAAACGATGTCGGTCATGTTCTTGCGCATCACAAGACTCATCCTGTCAAAGAACGCTGGAAGAAATGAGTTCCAGTAAATATCCTCTCCTTCTGTCATCACGCAGGAAAATCTTTCCAACTTTATATAGTTAGTTTGAAACGACCGGTGTGAGAACCGGTGTTAACATGACTGTGTTAGTACAACGGACTCATATCAGCGGACCAGTTGGCTCCGGCCTGAACGGCTAGCAGACTATTATACGATAAAGAACAATAATCCGACCATCATGTCCGACATGGCTGGGCTCAAGAATCGCGGAAAGACAAAGGAAGATGTGGAGGAACGCAGGAAGGCTGCGGAGGGATTCACGGGAGTGGAGCTGTCATCCATATCTAACTACGGTTTCGGACCGGAGGCCGCATCGAAGAACATCGAGAACATGATCGGAACGGTCCAGATCCCGCTGGGATACGCCGGACCGATGACCATACACGGCGACAATGCGGACGGGGAGTTCCTGATCCCGTTGGCAACCACCGAGGGTGCGCTCGTTGCATCGATCTCGAGAGGCATGTCCGTGATCAACGCATCAGGAGGAGCGAGGGCGACCGTCATCTCGGACGGGATGACCCGTGCGCCTGTCCTGAGGACAGAGGGCATCGAGCATTCCAAGAGAGTCGTCGAATGGATCGACGGCCACCGTACCGAGATAGACGAGGCGGTGTCCACAACGACCAGCCACGGCAAGCTTACTGATATCGAACCATTCCCCGAGGGAAGGAGCCTCTATCTCAGATTCACATTCTCCACCGGCGATGCCATGGGCATGAACATGGCTACCATAGCCTCGGAAGCGGTATGCAGGCTCATTGAGAAAGAGACGGGCGCTATCATGGTGTCCGTTTCGGGCAACATGTGCTCGGACAAGAAGCCGGCAGCCATCAACATGATATCCGGAAGGGGGAAGACCGTCCTCGCAGAAGCCACGATACCCAAGGACATAGTCGAGGCCAAACTGCACACCACTGCGGAAGCGGTCGTCGAGACCAACTACAGGAAGAACCTGGTCGGAAGCTCCATGGCCGGTACGCTGGGAGCCAACGCACACGCAGCGAACATGGTCGCTGCACTGTACATCGCCACCGGGCAGGATCCCGCACAGGTGGTCGGAGGGAGCATGACCCTCACATCCTGCGAATGCGTCGACGGGGACCTCTACATCAGCGTCCGCATGCCTGCGGTGGAAGTAGGTACAGTAGGCGGAGGGACGTCCCTGCCGTGCCAGTCGGAAGCGCTGAGCATGATCGGATGCAAGGGCGACGGCAAGGCCAGGAAGCTCGCCGAGATAGTGGCTTGCACAGTATTAGCCGGCGAGTTATCGACGCTGGCGGCCCAGGCCGCAGGCCAGCTAGGACAGGCCCACAAGGCCCTCGGAAGATGATCCCGGGACCATGAGCCAGCATCCTACGACAACTGTCCTCACGCGCGCACGATAGTATAAATGAGGGTTCGGTTATCGAGGTCTCATGCCTGTTATAAACTTCAAGTACAGCGATCTGTGCTCGCTGATCGGCCAGGATGTGCCGATGGAGACGCTCGCTGAGAGGATACCAATGATCGGTGCCGATATCGAGCACGCCGAGGCCGGCTGCGACGACATGTCGGTCGAATTCTTCCCGGACCGCCCGGACATGTACAGCGTCGAGGGCGCCGCCAGAGGCATGAGGGCCTTCATGGGCTTCGAGACCGGGATGAAGAACTACGAGATCACAAGATCCGGACTCGAGGTTTTCATAGACAAGTCCGTCAATGATGTCAGACCCCATTTCCTCTGCGGTATCGTCAGGGGCGTCGACATCGACGACAACATGCTGAAATCGATCATGGAGATGCAAGAGAAGCTCCACACCACCATCGGAAGGAAGAGGAAGAAGCTCGCCATCGGGATCCATGATCTGGACAAGGTCAACGCTCCGTTCACTTACAGGCTGGCGGAGCCCCATTCCATCAGGTTCGTCCCCCTGGCGAAGACCGAGGAGATGGACATGGAGGAGATCCTCACCAAGCACGAGAAGGGGAAGGCGTACGCCCACCTCCTCGAAGGATACAATGAGTACCCCGTCATCCTCGACAGGGACGGACAGGTACTGTCCTTCCCGCCGATCATCAACGGTTCGCTCACTACTGTGACGACATCGACCAAGAATCTCTTCATCGATGTCACGGGATTCGACCACAAGGCCGTTAAGGGTGCATTGGACATCGTCTGCTCCGCACTGGCCGAGCGCGGCGGGAAGATCGAGTCGGTCACCATGCATTCCGGCAACGTCGCCTTCCAGTCCCCGGACTTCACTCCTGCGACGTACAACATCTCCGTCACGGAATGCAACAAGTACCTGGGAACGAAGCTGTCCACTTCCGACATGGTCAAGGCTCTGGCCAAGATGGGCCTCGATGCCCAGGCCAACGGAGACACGCTCCACATAACCGTCCCCACATACAGGCTGGACATCATGCACAAGGTGGACCTCTACGAGGATGTCGCAGTCGGATACGGGTTCGAGAACTTCGGAGGGAAATACTCCGTCACTCAGACTCCCGGAGGCCTGGAGCCTGCCAACGAGTTCTCGGAGGAGCTCAGGGACGTGCTCATCGGCCTCGGCTTCATGGAGGTCACCACGCTCACGCTCATCAACGACAGGGACGAGTTCGAGATATCGAAGCTCCCCTGGATCGAGAACGTCAGGGTCCTGAACCCTGCCACCGAGGATGTGACATGCCTCAGGACATACCTCATGCCCAGCCTGATCAACATCCTCAGGCACAACAAGCACCGCGACCTTCCCCAGAGGATCTTCGAGATCGGGAACGTCGTCAGGAACGACCTCATCGACCTCCGCGTGTGCGCCATGTACACCGCATCGAAGGTCTCATTCACGGAGATCAAGTCCGTGGCGGAATCCCTCATGAGGGAGATGGGCTGCGAAGCGGAGCTCAAAGCTACGGATATCAAGACCTTCATCGACGGAAGGGGTGCGGAGATCGTCTACAAGGGCCAGAGCATCGGAATGTTCGGAGAGATGGCCATCGATGTCGTCACCGGGTATGATATCACCCACCCGATAGCGTTCGTAGAGATCGACCTCGAGCCCATCATCAGGGACAAGAAGGATACGATGTTCTGAGGGATACCATGGATGTAGGAGACAAGTTCCCGGATTTCGTCCTGAAGGACGAGAATGGAGAGGAGTTCGACAGCAAGAACCTGGAAGGCATCAGATACGTCATCTACTTCTACCCGAAGGACAACACCTCCGGGTGCACCAGGGAGGCGGAGGCGTTCTCGGAGAACTTCCCCAGGTTCATGATGAGGAACATCCCTGTCATAGGTGTGAGCAAGGATTCTGTCGCTTCCCACAGGAAGTTCATCGACGGCAAGAACCTGAAGATCAAGCTGCTCAGCGATCCGGACCATGTGCTGCTGGAGGCCGCAGGGGCCTGGGGCACCAAGGTCATGTACGGCAAGGAGACCACAGGGACCATCAGATCCACGTTCATCGTCGGGAAGGACGGTACCGTGGAAGCCGCATGGAAGAAGGTGAAGGTCGACGGCCACGTGGACAAGGTGCTAGAGAAGGCGCTGTCCCTTGCCAAGAACGCCTGAATCAGAGCAGGTTGCCTATATTCAGGATATAATTGGTGTCGAGGATCGACTTGATCCTCTTCACCGCATCTTCGGCCTCCTGGCCGTATCTTTCTTTGATCATTCCGTTGGTGGTCTTTCCGCACTCGATGACCTCGGATTCCTTCACATCGGATGACAGGTAGATGTCCGCCTCAGTGATTATGCAGAATATGCCCTCGGAACCGATGAACAGGTCGATCAGGTCCATGTTCTCGGAGAACTTCGGTCCGAAGCTGTCGTCGGAATCGTAATCCGGAAGGTCGAAGCAGAAGTAGTTCCTCCCTGCAGGGAATCCCATCCTCCTGCCGTCCGCGATGTACTCCCCTCTGGTGATGGTCGTGAAGGTGCTGTCCGAGAACACCACCTTGATCCTCCTGACGTACTCGCGGATCCCGGAACGGTTGGTCGCGACGCATCCCCCTATGGATTGGCTGACATCGGCCTTAACGGGGAACTGCATCCCGAATATGTCGGGGACATCCGCCCCATCGACGCCCAGTACCTTGCCGGAGGCGATGGCGTTGTTGAAAAGCGAGACGGTGGTGTTCGGAAGGACTCTCAGGTAGACACCGTTCTCATCCTTCCCGGCACCGATGACGCCGTACATGCGCTCCATAGACATTATGTCGCCGCCGGTAGGGACGGCTCCGCCAAACGCACCCATCCTAGTTCCCGATATGGTGACCTTGGTGTTGCCCTTGCTGGAGTATCTGATGCCCTCCCTGAGCTCGGTCTCGTCGTTGGGCAGTATCACGTTCTTCGCGTGGCCTTTAAGCGTGGACCTGTCGTACAGGTACTTCGATCCGTCCGGTATCTTCTCTCTCAGGAACATTCAATCATCCCACAGGCGCGGAACCATAGCCGCCATCACGGACTGCTCCGTAAGGGTCTTGCGGTCCAGCAGGCCTTTGCTGAGAAGGCCGATGGCGCCCTGCTTTTTCCCTATTTCGGTATTTCCGTATACTTCCTTGACCGCATCGCCCACTGTCATGCCGTTCCTGACCAGATTGGCGATGCTGTCCGGATACCTGAAACCGGACCCGTGGCCGTAGGTTACCTTGCCGTCCTTCGAGATGATAGTGCAGTGCTGTATGTCGTAGAGCCCGTCGAGCATCTCGAACACACCGGCCTCGATGCCCACGGCCATGTCGTGATCCCCGAGGGCTGCCCTGGCGCGGTTCTCCGAGCCCTGGTGCGTCTGCCCCTCGTGGGGCTGAGGGGGCACTCCGCTGGGGACGTCGACAGCTGTGATCCTCACATCGCCGTACACCCTTTCCATGACAGAGCGCACAGCCGCGACCTTCACTGGATTGGCAGAGCCTACGGCGATATCGATGACATCCTTCCTGCCGGACCGGCCGTACAGGCCGGAGACTATGGAGGACGAGCTGATCTTCCTGCCGTCATCCGCCATGACCAGTGGTACTACGGACAATTCCAACGGTTTCAGACCGCGTTCGGTCCTCTTCTCGTTGACCCTGCGACCGTTGTCCAGAGTCTCCTCTGACACCACGAGCACATCCACATTGTCCATAATGGCCGGAGGTCCGTATATGTCATCTATTATGAATATCTCGTAATCGCCCATGCCCGAGAGGAACCCCTCGAGCTCCTTGATGCGGAGATCCTCGCTTGCGCAGTCCTTCCTGTGCTCGCGGGCCATCCTGTCGGACGTCACTCCCACCATGACCCTGTCGCCGACCTCGAAGGCGCGTCTGAGAAGAGCCTTGTGGCCGTCGTGCAGGACGTTGAACGTTCCGGCTACTGCCGCGATCATTTCCAACCGAACCAAAGGGCGATGACGACGACCGCGACGAGTATTACCTCTAGGACCAGGTACTTGCGGAGCTTGCCCTTGACCTCCGCGGTGGACGTCTCCTGACAGGAGGGGCTGCAGAACCTGCCGTCCCCCACGAATGCCTTCCCACATGCTGCGCAGTGTCTGTGCTGCGGTATCTTCTCTGCGTATTCTGCCATGTTCACCTCATGCCGACCTGCGGTCGAACTCGTTGTGTACGATTATCATGCAATGGTCCGCATGCAGACTGTACGGTCCGATGCAGATCTTATCGGGGGAGTGCGACAGAAGGAGATCCTCCTCCGCCTCCGTGAGATCGTGATTGTCGCCCAGGACGAATATCGGGTTCTCCGGGAACTCGTACTCCCTGCAGTCGACGCCGTCCTCCTTGAGATAGACGAACGACCCCTTCTTCGAAAGGTCGTCGATGACGTCCTCGAAGGACATCCTCGTAACATAGACTCCGGGGGAGGACCTCACCTCCTCTCCGGGCTGGACCTTCTTGAGCAGCGCATTCCTGATCAGGGACGATGTGCTCCTCTCGTCGGGGTTCAGGTATCTCAGATCCTTTCCCCTGAATATGACCGTCTTGGGAGCATCGTCGCCCCCTTCCAATACCAGATAGGCCTCCACATCCTTGCGGAGGTCGTGGCTCAGGAAGAACGCCGAATTGACGCACCTGACCAGGATGTCGAGCCTTCCTGCCCCTCCCGCGATGTCATCCAACTTGAAATCGCCTGTCGTGAATGCCTTGTGGCCGGTGATCACGAAGTATCTCATTCGGATCCCTGGAGCTCTTTGAGGCTGTCGAGGTCCACTCCGCCCATCTGCTTCATGAACTGCTTGCGCATCTTACGGTCCTTTCCGACGGACTTCATCATCTTACTGCTCTGATTGTACTGCTTGAGCAGCTCCCTGACGTCGTGCGGCGTCACTCCGGCACCGTCGGCTATCCTGTCGATGCGCTTCGACTTGATTATCGAGGGATCGTCCTTCTCCGCCGATGTCATGGAATCCATGATGACCTTGAACACACCGAGCCTCTTCTGCGTGGCCTCGTAATCCACCTGGTCGCTCACCGAGCTGACCCCGGGGATGAGGTTCATGATCTTCTCGAGGGTACCGATCTTGCTCATGGCGGTCATCTGATAGTACATGTCGTTGAGGTTGAAACGGCCCGACATCATGTGGCGGGCGACCTCCTCCATGGCCTCCTGATCATCGATCTCCTGGGATGCCAGCTCCACCAGAGCGGAGAGGTCTCCCATTCCGAGCAGTCTCGATATGAACCTCTTGGCATCGAAAGCCTCCAGGTCACGGATGTGCTCTCCCACTCCCAGGAAGACTATCCTCGCGTTGGTCTTCTGTATGGCAGAGATCGCTCCTCCTCCCTTCGATGTTCCGTCCATCTTGGTGAGGATGACACCTGTGACCCCGACGGCGTTGTGGAACGCCTCCGCCTGGGGTCCGGCCTGCTGACCGACCTGCGAATCCAGGACCAGGATCCTCTCCTGGGGTTTGGCCACCTCGGCGATCTTCCTGATCTCCTCGATCAGGTCGTCCTCCAGCGCATGGCGTCCGGAGGTATCGATGATGACGATCTGCTTGTTCTTGAAGTGCTCCATACCCCTCTGGACGATACCGGGGGCATCGGACTGTCCGGGCTCTCCGTACACGTCGACGCCTACTTTCGCACCAAGCTGCTTCAACTGGTCGAGAGCGGCGGGCCTGTACACATCGGCCCCGATAAGACCGACGGAGAGTCCCTTCTTGCTGAAATATAACGCTAGCTTACCTGTCGTGGTGGTCTTTCCCTGTCCGTACAGACCGACCATCATGATGGTCTGCGGCTTGAGCTGAAGGCCTTCGCCGTTGTTGACCAGCCTGACCAGCTCATCGTAGATGATCCTAGTCACATGATCCTTCATGCTCCTTCCGGCCTCGGGGGGCTCGTTGAGGGCACGCTCCTTGACGTTGTTGGTGACCTCCAGGACGAGTTTGACGTTGACATCCGCTTCCAAGAGCGCACGCTGAAGGTCCTTGCAGAGTTCCTTCACCAGTTCGTCATCGACGACCGATGCCTTTCCGAGACGTCCCAGAACATTCCTAAGGGATTTGCCCAATCCTTCCATGACCATGGTAAACGCACACCCATACGCGCAGGCGTTAAAAAGGGTATGTATAGAAATGACGGTCGAGTTGGAAACTGCGGATCGGCATCTACGGAATATGGACTGCAATTTGAGATAGAAACTATGAAGGTTGGGGGACCGGTCAGCAATAAGAAGGGATGGGATGCACTCTACAGCCTGACCGAATCCCTGTGTTTCTCATATTATCTAGCAACGTATTTAATCGTTGCTGATAAAATTTAGTTATCAACTTAACTAATTAATCATCTACCGTTAAGATATTTCCTAATAGTTTAAAATTGAATTACTTTATTGGATTATTAATCCAATATGACTATAGGATGTAACGGTTTTAAGGGCCAGCATCAAGTGGAAACAACTCATAACCTCAGCATCGACCGACATTTTTCTCCATCCTGATGTGAGGTATCCCGTCGAGCAAGAATTCGTCCGATTTCTGCGCGAAACCCTCTGATTCGTACAGTTTCTTCACATAAGTCTGCGCCTCGAGGATTATGTGACCAACCTTGAACTCCGAAACGGCTATCGTCATCCCTTCATGAAGGATCATCCTCCCATACCCCTTGCCTCTCACAGTAGTCAGGATCCTACCCAGGTGGATGCTGCCTTCTTCCAGGTATGCGCGCATGTATGCGACCACATCCCCATCGACCCTGCCGATAATATGCAGAGCATCCTGATCGAGATCATCAAGATCCTGGTAGGCGCAGTTCTGCTCAACGACGAACACCTGCGCCCTCAGGCGCAGTATCTCATACAGCTCATCTTTAGAAAGCTCGTCAAAGCGCTTCGATGTTATTTCCATCGAAGAAGACATAAGTGTTGAGAAAAGGAAGTGGGGCCGAAGCCCCGTAAATGTTTGTGTCTCAGAGGTATCCGGACTTCTGGAGGGCCATGAGGTCCTCAGTGGAGAGCTTCTCTCCTGCCTTGAAGCGCTCGAAGATCTCCTTTGCCTCCTTCTTTCCGGACTCGTCCACCCTCTTCTTCTTGACGGTGTTCTTCTTGTTCTTGAAAGCGGCGGCATCCTTGTCCATCTCATGGACGGACTTGATCTGCTCGATGTGCTTCTTGTGCTCCTCGTCGGCTGCCTGCTTGCACTCGATGAACTTGGCCTGAGCTGCGTCGGCCTCCTTCCTGAGCTTGTCGGCCTGCTCGTAGTAGCCGATCATCCTGTCGTGGGCTGCCTGGGCCTGCTCGGCGTACTCGGAGACCTGGTGGTGGTAGGTCTCTGCCTGGGCCTTGGCCTCCTTGAGCTGTCCTACGAGGTTCTTGATCTCATCGTTCTGCTCGTAGGTCTTCTCCCTCTCCTCGATCTGCTTGGCGAGCACGGAGATCTGCTTGACGATTCCGTTCTCCTTGTCCTTTCCGAGGGGCTGGGTCTGCTGCATGTATTCGAGATCCTGGAGCTGCTTCTTCAGCTGCTTGAGGGGGACCTGGTCCTTCTCCTCTGCCTTCTCAGTCCTGTAGGGGGCGAGCTGCTCTTTGAGTGCGGTGACCTTCTGGTTCCATTCGTCCCTGAGCTCCTTCGTCTCCCTGACTTTCTGGTTGTAGGAGTCGCGCTCCTCCCTGCACTTGCCGGCCTCGTCGACGAGCTCCCTGACCTGTGCGTTGAGTGCGTCCCTCTTGGCCTTCCACTCCTTGGTCTGGTTGTTCAGCTCGTCCCTGAGCTTCCTGTGCTTCTCGGCATCCTCGTTCACGATGCTGCGCTTCTCCTCCATCTCTGCAAGACCCTCCTCAGAGGTGATCGATGTCTCCTCCTCGGTTGCTGCCGCCTGCTCGGCGACCTGCTCGGCCTGCATCTGCTGTTCCTGAGAATCCTGCTGCTGAATGTCCTCCACGAAATCTTCCATAAATGTTCAACTCACTATGTTCGAAACGACCATGAGATAAGCATGGTCCACTTTAATCGTGCATAATAAGAAGTTGTTTAAATAACTTGGGGAGGGAAGTTCACTGATTACACAAACCGCCGGGGGTATGGGCGGACAGATGTCCGCCGGAACGGTTGTAATCAATCGTTCTGGTTTACTTACGATAAAAGCGCCCGGAATGCGATGCAAACCACCGCAAACCGGGCTTTAAAGAAATCAGAGCTTCTTCGCGAATTCCCTGATCTCGTTCATCTTGGCCTCGGACTTGTTCTCATCGCCGTAGGCGGTAATGATGCCGGCGTCCGCGATGCCGGTGTACGCCATGTATCCCTTGTACTGGGCGATGGCGGAGTCATAGACTCCGGGGGATCCGGATGACAGCAGGAGAGCGGCCTGCTTGGCCTTCAGGGGCTTGCCGACGCAGAACACCCTCTGGATGGCGCTCTCGATCTGGGCGGTCATAGCGAAGTAGTAGATGGGCGATGCGAAGACGATCATGTCCGCCTCGAGGTATGCGGGCATGATCTTCTCGAGGTCGTCCTTCTGGACGCACTGGCCGTTGCCCTTTGTCTTGCAGTATCCGCAGCCGAGGCAGCCGTTGATCTTCATCTTTCCGACGTGGTATTCCTGGACGTCGTGGCCTGCGGCCTTGGCGCCCTCTGTGAATGCGTCCACCATAGCGGACGTGTTCTCCTTCCTAGGACTTCCGTTGAATACAGCGATCTTCATGTTATTCCTCCGAATTGATTGTATGCAACCTGTACGCCATTAGCGCACGGCCCTGGATTAACAGGGATAACGGTTGCTAAGTGGAACTAGTATAACTGATGTAGGGTCGCCCTCCGACACATAGGAAAGTATAACCGGGCTGGAGAGGCGCACTGATAGCAACGAATACCACATCCTTCGTATCGATGGTACACAATTGAATCGATTAGAAATATAGGCTCACCTTATAGGGTTCCATGAACGACGAATTCGCTGTGGATGAGAACGGCCTCACCTCCGACGGATACCGTGTGCTGCCACCGGTAAGCAAGAAGGCGATGTACGTGTACAACATCATAAGATTCGCCATAGTAAGTGTATTCTTTGGATTGATCATCCATTTCGGCGGACAGTTGTTCGGTTCCTATCAGGACCTTGTATGCACCGGGCTGATGATACTCTACATCGTCATAGTCATCTATCTGATAGTCGGCCCCGTGATATTCTACAAGCGCTACCGCTACAGGATCGACGATGAGAAGGCGGAAATCAGGCGCGGGATCGTTACCATATCTCACACCCTGGTGCCCATCGAGAGGATCCACCAGGTGGAGGTCGCCAGAGGCCCCATCAACAGGATGTTCGGGCTGGCGAACGTCGTAATCACCACCGCGGGAGGGGTGTCCACCCTCGATATGCTTGATGAGGCCACCGCCGAGAGCGTCGCGGCGAAGCTGAACGAGACCGTTGTCGGGCTCCTGAAAGACCGTGATTGACATGGATAATGATCCAATACAGGTCCAGACAGAGGGCGGTTTCGAGCCCCTGGTCTACAAGAATCACGTGACAACAATCCTGCAGAACATAATCTCCATGCTGATCGGTCTGGGCTTCATGGCCCTGGTGATGTACACATCGAGCGGCAACAGCCTGGAGATGGGCAGGTTCGGCCTCTGCCTGATCGGGGCGGTGGCAGTGATGATGAGCCTTGTGTACGTCAGGATATGGATGAAGACCACCTACACGTTCAACGAGACCGAACTCACGGTGTTCAAGGACACGGTGTTCAAGAACCTGACAAACATCCAGTACTCCAAGATGGCATCGGTGAACGTAAGGAGGACCGTCCTGAACCATATCTTCGGGACGACGACGCTCCTGTTCAACATCAATTCCTCGATCAATGCAGTAAAGGCGGAGGCCACCCTTACGCTGAAAACCGCCGATGCGGACGTCCTCCGCGAGTGGGTGTCCGGAAGGATACTGAGCAAGCCCATGCCGCTGGTCGATGACAGGCAGCAGGAGACCCTGGTCGAGGTGAGGAACATCGACGTCATACTGCACGGGTTCTTCGGCCAGCCCACAACATCATCCCTGGTCGGATTGGCGTCTTTAGGATACTCCATCTTGACGATGTTCACCGGCTCCGGCGGACTGGTGATGGCCCTGATCCTGTTCGGAGTGTCCTCGGTGCTGCCCTGGATAAGGACCATCCTCCGTTACTACAACTACCGCATCTACAGGGTCGGCGACACCATAACTGTGGAGAGCGGTCTGCTCAACGTGTACAGGAGCTCCTTCAACACCAAGAAGGTCAACTCCATCCGCGTCAGGGAGCCGCTGCTGGCGAGGCTGATGGGCAAGAGCCTGCTTGAAGCGGAGGTCGTCGGACTGGCGGATTCGGAAGGGATGCCTCTGCTGTGCCCGCTAAAGAGCAAGGCAGTCGTCAGGAAGCTTGCCAACGAGATAGTTCCCGAGTTCATCTTCGACTGCGAGAACGGCAACCAGCCGAAGGAATCCTTCATCCCCACCATGGGCATCAGGGTGCTCGCTTCGGTGATCTCGATGATCATGGGCCTGTCCCTGCTGGCTTACGTGATGTTCGTGGTCGGCGAGCCTGCCAACCCGATACTCAGGTACATCCTGTACGCGGCGTATGCCATACTCATCATAGTCATCCCTGCGATAATCATCGTCCACGGGCTCCTGGCTCAGAAGAACAGGGAGTTCGCCATGAGTAGCGAGACCTTCCTCTTCGTCACCGGCGCCTACGACCGCCAGACGGATTACATGAGATACGACAAGGTCCAGATTGCCAGCGTCACCGCCGGCATACTCCAGAGGAGGTTCGGAGTGGGCAGGTGCACTGTGAACATCATGTCCTCGAAGGGCGTGATGTCGCTGACATCAGGCATATTCAGGAAGGACGAGCTGGAAGCGGTGGGGCAGGAGGTCATCGCCAGGATCCGCGACGGAAGGTACGACTACCGCAGGTATCAGTAAAGGAACACGCACGCGGGCGTCCCTACCATATAGTTATAAACGGTACTCGCAATCGCCGTATCGATATCAATGAGCAACAGCTGTCCCCTTGACTACAGATACGGCCGTCCAGACATGAAGGCCGTATTCTCCGAAGAGAGCCGTATCCAGAACCAGATGTACGTGGAGGCCGCCCTGGCCAGGGCGCACGCCTCATTGGGAACCATCTCCGAGGCGGATGCCAAGGAGATCACCCGCGTGGCGAGCCTGGATGTCGTCAGCGTCGACAGGATCAAGGAGATAGAGAAGGAGACCAGGCACGACCTGATGGCCATGGTGAAGGCCATGACCGAGCAGTGCAAGGGGGACGCGGGGAAATACGTCCACCTCGGGGCCACGTCCAACGACATCGTCGACACGGCGACCGCGTTGCAGATCAAGGCCGCGATGGAGATCGTGCTCAAGGATGTCGAGGATTTCATCTACACGCTGGCGGTCATCGCGAAGAGGGAGAGGGACACCCTCGAGATCGGAAGGACGCATGCTCAGTTCGCCATCCCGATCACATTCGGATTCAAGATCGCCGGATACATCGCAGAGATGATCAGGCACAGGGAAAGGATCATCGAATGCATGCCCAGGGCCTGCGCTGGTAAGATGGCGGGAGCCGTCGGTACCGGTGCGGCATTGGGAAAGAACTTCTTCGAGATACAGAAGAGGGTCATGAACGACCTCGGACTCACCTACGAGCCCGCTGCGACGCAGGTCGTCGGACGCGACAGGTATACCGAGGTAATCTGCCTGATGGCCAACATCGCCACATCCATCGAGAGGTACGGTACCGAGATCAGGAACCTGCAAAGGTCCGAAATCGGGGAAGCGGCCGAGTTCTTCGACAAGGAGAAGCAGGTCGGCAGCTCCACCATGGCGCAGAAGCGCAACCCGATGAACTCGGAGAACTGCTGCGGACTGGCCAGGGTCATAAGGGGATTCGTCACTCCCACATTTGAAAGCCAGGTTCTCTGGCACGAGAGGGACCTGTCGAACTCCTCCACGGAGAGGTTCACCCTGCCCCACGTCTTCATCCTCATCGACGAGATCCTGAAGAAGATGAACTGGATCTTCGAGGGACTGGAGGTCAACTCCGAGAAGATGCTGGAGAACATAGAGTCCTCCAAGGGACTTGTCATGGCAGAGCCCCTGATGATGAAGCTCACCGAGAAGGGCATCGGAAGGCAGGACGCCCACGAGATCATAAGGCAGTCCGCCATGATCGCCGAGGACGAGAACAGACACCTGAGGGACGTCCTCATGGAGAGGGAGGACCTCAAGGGAGTGCTCAGCAAAGAGGAGATCATCGCAACCATGGATGCCGCCAACTACGTCGGCGGCGCCAGGGAGATCGTCGACAAGATGGTCGAGGCTGCAGAGAACATACTCGACAGGCAGGTGCCCTGATGGACCCCCAGATGCGTTTCGGACTCATCATCGGCGGTGTCGTGGGCGCTGCGCTGGCGGCGTTCTTCTTCATGCACAACCACTTCATCTGGGATGTGCTCCTGATCCCGTTCGGAGCCCTCATGGGCGCCGCACCGTGGATGCTCAAACCCAAGAACGAATGAGATGACCGGGCCAAAACGGCCCCTTCATCATCCTTTTCAACCCGTGCGGGCGTCCGTCCGCCTTAAAGTCCTGATTATCAGACCCTATCAACTAAGATTAATAAGCAGGACCATCTTGCACGCTCATGAATAAGAAGGCAGTTTCGATGCTATCTGTCCTCGCGGTCGCCGCGCTTATCCTGAGCGGCATCCCGATGGCGGCATCGGAATCCGAAGCAGATTCGTCCGACGAGTACTACGGGACCATCCTAGGGCTCAGTCTGGACGACATCGATGAGGTCATCAAATCGATTTTCCACAAATCGATCGAGGAGATCATCGAGAGATACGCCTCGGAGTACGGCTACCAGCTGAAACTGGTGCCGGACTTCCAGTCGAAGACGGCCGTGACAAGGACCATCTCCACAGAGAATGGTCTGAAGTACATCACCGACAGGGTAACAGGATACTTCGTGGTAACAGCCGACATCGACAGCACCGGAAAGTTCCCTGCGGCAGGCACATACACCGTGAACGATGGAGAAGCCGTCGAGGACTTCCTCAAAAGGGTCTTCGTCGACAACGTCTCCTCGACGGAACGCCACGTCGACTATACCCTCCTCGCAGGCATCACTCTTGACATAGGTCTGATCACCGAGATCGACACCAAGACCGGAGAGGTCAAGCGCGCATACCTTGCTCTGCTCCCCCTCCTGTACATCGAAGGTAACGGCAATGTGGAGATCTCCGTCGAGACCGACAGCACCGGAGAGGAGCTGAAGAGCCTCACCATCGCATACGGCGACAAGGGGTTCAAGGAGAACGTCTACACCGACCTCCAGATGGAGTTCGACGTGGAAGGTCTGAAGCTCATCGGGGATTCTGTCTGGCAGTCCACTCCCACCGTCACCATGAAGGTCATCACATCCATCGTGTCCACCGACCTGATACAAGAGCTCTGGCCCTTCGTCAGCGAAGCCATAGACAAGAGCGGGAAGATGTCCGCCGCCATACCCGAGCTCCTGAAGAAGATCCTCACGTCCACCGACAAGAAGCTGGACGTCAGGGGAACTATCGAGTCCCTCACGGGGTCCAAGATCCCCGACATGATGTTCAAGGCGGACATGACGATCACCAACTACCAGGACCTGTCCGGCAACGAGTATGCAGGCATCGAGGTCCAGAGGCCCGGCGAACCCGTATCCATTGATTATTCGCTCGGCAACTACTCCGTCGACATCTACGAGATCATGGAGAACCTGCCCGACGACGTCATCTCGCCGTCTACGAAGCTCCTGGTCGGCCTTGCCCTCGGCATCCTCGGATGGGACACCATGGAGCTCGCCGACGTCTCCGGGGACCAGAAGGCCCAGAAGGAGATCTCCGAGATCCAGACGGAAGTGAACAACATCAACATCGAGAACGAGAAGTACGAGACCAACATCCCCACGGAGTACATCGCCATCGCGATAGCGGTGATCGTCATCTCCTGCCTGGTAGCTGTTCTCATGTGGAGGGGGAGGATATGAGCATGACGCCCTTCGAAAGGGACCGCGCTATAGGAATGTGGGGCCTGGCCCTGTGCATGCTGGCGGTCGCCGCCGGTTGGATGCTCATGAGGTTCGGAATCTCATGGAGTATTGCGGACCTCCCCGAATCGGAGCACATGATACGCATCATCCCCGCCTACATCATCTCGGAAGTGGCGGTCATCCCCCTGGGAGCCAAGCTTGCCGACCTGATGGGAGTGAAGCGCGTGCTGCTGTTCGGACCGATCATCTTCATCCTGTCCAGCATCCTGTGCATCATATCCGTCAACGCTGAGATGCTCATCGCATTCAGGTTCATCCAGGGAATCGGCGGAGGAATCCTCCTCGGGATGATCTTCACCGCGGTCGGAAGATACTACGAACCCGACAAGAGGAACAAATGCCATGAGCTGATGACAGCGTCCTTCGCCATCGGATCCCTGTTCGCATCCGCGGCAGGATACTTCCTGACAGACACCTTCAACTGGAGGGCCGGTTTCGTCCTCCTGGCGGTCATGATGCTCATCGGAACCATCATCGCGTGGAGATTGCTCCCTGAAGATGAGGGGTCGAACGAACGCCCGGACCGCCTCAACCTGATCCTTGTGACGCTCCTGTTCGGAGTGGCCGCCTACTACACGCAGTCGGTCAACGTCGATTATGCTCTGCTGAGCGTGCCGTCGATCCTCGTGGTCGCGGTCATAATCGTCCTACTGGTCCTGACCATGTGGAACTCCAAGAGGTCATCCAACCCGACGATCCCCGTGGGCATCAGCGGCTTCGAGAAGAAGCTCATCATACTGATGTTCCTATTCAGCATGTGCGGACTCGGACTCATCCAGTACTACTTCAAGCTGTACCTGACGTTCTACGAGTTCGACATCTACTCCGCCAGCTTCAACTTCATGATCCTCATCCTCGGTGCCGCCGCACCGTCGATCATCGGGTGCAAGCTGGTCATGAAGACGGGAGTCATGCCGTGGGTCACCGTCGGTGCGGTCTTCGTGACCATATCGCTGCTCATGACGCACTTCCTGATCGACCAGGGTACGGAGTACTTCGCACTCTGCCTGTTCGTGTTCGGATTCGGACTGGGAATGATCGTCACGGAGATCATCATCTCCATGCAGGGCATAACCGCCAAGAAGGACCTCGGCCAGCACACCGGGAACCTGATGGCCGTCCGTATGATCGGAATCCTCGTAGGGAACGCGGTGGTCGGAGCGTACATCAAGGAGGTAGTCAACGCCAACTATGTGCCGACGATAATCGACATCTCTACCGCGGATTCGCTCATCGGATCCATGGCATCGACGTTCGGCGACAACTTCAAGTACACGTCGCAGGCACTGGACATGGGATTCACGACGACCGCCCTCATAATGGCGGTCGTGACCGCGATCCTTGTGGTCATCGCCTACACTCTGAGGAAGTACGACCTGGAGAACCGCCAGGAATGATCCTCTGAGGCCCTGGCCGGAACAGTACCCGGCCCGGGCCGAAAACATCTTCATAGTCATTCTGCCTCTGTCTTGATTGGACGATAAATTGAGTTGAATTAATTGTTCATGGACGAAAGACAATTCTCCCTCGTGTCCAGACTCCGGTGTAACAACAATTTTTGTCACGAATAGAAGTTCGTACTCTGGAAAAGTGTCACTCATAGAAGTTCAGAATTGGTGATTTCTGTCACTTATAGAAGTTCGGAACCTGATGAGTTAGACCGGAACCATGGCTTCGGCAAGGCGTTAGATGATACAATAATCCGCCCCGGCGGACCGGGGCGATGATGTTTCAGAGCCTCTTCCCAGCGTGGTCGCCGGGAGTGACGTAGAAGATGTCCTCGACCTTCATCTTGATGAGGTTCTTGGCGGGGAACGTCTCCTTCTTGGAGTGCGCGAAAGCGACCGCCTTCTCGTAATCCGCTCCGGAGTTCTCGATCGTGACCGATCCCTTGATCTGGTACGACTCGCTGAAGTCCCTGGACCAGATGAAGAACGCCGCCTTGGGGTTCTCCTTGAGGTTCTGGAGGGTCTTGTTCAGATAGTTGTCCACGAGCCAGATGTTGCCGTCCTCGCCCATGAAGAGCATTCCGACAGGGACGACGTTGGGAGTCCCGTCCTTGGAGGCCGTCGCGAAGGAAATGATCCCGGTGGCCTTCAGCTCCTCGAGCATCTCAGGTGTGAGTTGTGCCATGGGACATGAATCCTGTTCGATAGATAAAACTGTAATCGGCGGTGGCAACCGATGTAAATACCATGACGGTATCTGAACCGAACATGACGAAGGAGCCGGTGTTCACGAGGGATTTCATCATCAACATGGCCATAACCATGTGCTGCTCCCTGAACTACTTCACGCTCCTGATCAACATAGTCGGATTCGCAACCGTGACCTACGGTGCCACATCCACAGAGGCAGGTCTGGCGGCCGGGCTGTACGTCCTCGGAGGGCTGGTGTCCAGATTCTTCCTCGGGAAGTACATAGAGCTCGTCGGCAGGAAGAAGATGCTGGTGATCACCATGTCACTGTCGGCGCTGATGTCCGGTACGTATTTCTTCGCGTCCTCGCTCGAACTGCTCTATCTGATCCGCCTGCTGCACGGCATGCTGTACGGGATAGGCAGCTCCTGCGGGACCGACATCGCGGCCAAACTCATACCCGCCAGCAGGAGAGGGGAGGGAATAGGCTACCACTTCATGTCCATAACCGTGGCGATGGCGGTGGGTCCGCTGCTCGGAATGTACCTCGGGGACATCGGCGACTACAACGGCGTGTTCTCGGTCGGTCTTGTGATGTACACCGTCGCGGCGCTGCTCGCCCTGGTCCTGCGCGTACCGGAGGAGGAGCTGACCGAGGAGCAGAGGAAGGAGGCCAGGAGCTTCGCCTTCGGGAACCTTGTCGAGAAGTCGGCGATCCCGCTGGGTTTGACATGCATGGTGTTCTACTTCGGGTACTCCGGGGTGCTGGCGTTCATCGTGGAGTACACCGTGGAGACTGCCATGGAGGAGGCTGCCATGTTCTTCTACCTCTCGGTGGCGGCAGGAACGTTCGTGTCCAGGATCACCACGGGGAGGATCTACGACATGCACGGGCCGAACGTGATCCTGATACCGGGATACCTGGCATTCCTGGTGGGGATGCTTCTGTTCGCCACGACGGATTCCCCGGAGGTATTCCTGGCGTCAGGTTTCGTCATAGGCTGCGGGATATCCATCATATTCGCCGTCTGCCAGACCATCGTGGTGTCGAAGAGCCCTGCCCACAGGTACGGGGTGACGACATCCACGTTCAGTTCGGTCAACGACCTGGGGACAGGATTCGGACCGATGATACTGGGCACGCTGCTGACGGTGATGGACTTCCACGGGATGTACCTGGTGTGCGCCATGTGCAGCATCATCAGCTTCGCGATGTACTGGTGCATACACGGGCACTGGGCGTTCCTGGCATCGCGGAGGAAGGCTCGGGACGAATGAATCGACCATAGCCTCCGCTGCGCTCGGCGACGGAATGCCGATGTTCCCTGTTATGGCCCGCATCTATGGTGCCAAAAGCGTCATGGATCCGGCGCCTGGACGATGACGTCCGCCCCGCCTACGGCGGGACAGACTCAAAGTTTTTATTGGAGTTCACAGTACGGTGGCTTGCCGGGAATTCTCAATGGGCAAGTAGATCAGCCCGGTTAGATCGCTTCGTTCGCAACGAAGAGGCCGCGAGTTCGAATCTCGCCTTGTCCACTCACTACTTACAAACCGCCTGACTGTATGAAGGACGACCAGGTCGGCTCATATGGACGGTTTCTCACGGTTATATGGTCCGGTAAAGGTCACGGTCCGTGATGCAGAGACAATAAAACCCAGATCA
>JAEEOP010000041.1 GCA_016284295.1 Methanomassiliicoccaceae archaeon
AGATATCGAAGAACTGCAGAGGAATCTTCGACCTTTTTAAGGTCGAAGTACCGAAGGAGCCGATGGCAGGCATGGAGCTATGCGACCTCATGCTGCTCACCGAGCCAAAAGGATGAATTACTTACACGCCCAGAATTTCGGTTTAACTGAATTATAACTGAACAAGTAGCAATCTGATCATGAACGATAACATAGATGCTAATCGGATTTGCGCAGAAGCTATTCTTGGCCTTCAGCAGAAGCCCACACTGTCATCCGATACCTGAGACTCACAGAATATTCGGCCACGTCAGCGACTTTTTGGGGTCGCAGTTACCCCAAATGTGTTCAAAGTCTGGTTGGTTCATTTCAAACCAAATCCCGGAAGAGGGTTTCAACTTCACATACACTGACATCGGATACGATGCACCCGCTTCCTGCACCATTGACTTTCCAAGACCCTGATAAAGATTATATTCCCAATATGTCTCGAATCTCCATGTACTACAACGAATACCATGGCCGCAGGCTGTCCGCACTGGGCTTCGGCGCGATGCGTCTTCCGGTGATTGACGGCAACGATGCCGTCATCGACGAGACAGAGGCCGAGAGGCTCATCGACAAGGCGTACGAGGAAGGGGTCAACTACTTCGACACCGCATGGGGATATCACGCCGGCAACTCCGAGATCGTGGTGGGGAAAGCTCTGAAGAAGCACCCCCGCGATTCGTTCTACCTCTCCACCAAGTTCCCCGGCTACGATGTGAACAATTTCGGTAAGGTCGAGGAGATCTTCGAGAAGCAACTCGAGAAATGCCAGACCGATTATTTCGACTTCTATTTCCTGCACAACGTCACGGAGCTGAACATCGACCGCTACCTGGACGATGACAAGTACCACACGTTCAGCTACCTCCTCGAGCAGAGGAAGAAGGGGCGCATAAAGCACCTGGGATTCTCATGCCACGGGAATCTCAACACGATGAGGAGATTCCTAGACAAATACGGCGACCACATGGAGTTCGGGATGATACAGATGAACTTCGTCGACTACGAGTTCCAGGATGCCCGCAAGAAGGCGGAGATGCTGAATGAGAGGAACATCCCCATATGGGTGATGGAGCCCCTCCGCGGAGGCATGCTCGCGAAGATCCCCGAGGAAGGACTCAAGAAACTTGATGAGCTCCGCCCCGGGATCAAGCCCGTCGAGTGGGCGTTCAGGTTCGTGCAGTCCGTGCCGGGCGTGACCATGATCCTCTCCGGAATGAGCAAGATGTCGCAGATGATGGAGAACATCTCTATCTTCGACGAGAAGAAGCCCCTGAACGAGAAGGAGAAAGAGGTCCTGACGGGAATCGCCAAGGGCATGGTCAGCGGGAAGATCGTTCCCTGCACCTCATGCAAATACTGCCTCACCCACTGCCCCAAGGGGCTGGACATCCCCTCGTTCATGTCGCATTACAACGAGACCAGCTTCACCGGCGGAGGGTTCATCTCGGCGATGTTCATCATGTCGCTTCCCAAGGACAAAATGCCTTCGGCATGCATCGGATGCAGGAGCTGCGAGAAGGTCTGCCCCCAGGGCATCAAGATATCCGAGACGATCAAGGAGCTGGACTCCATGACCGCAGGCACGGTCAAGGCCATGTCCGGCCAGTGAAACACCATCATAGCCCCTCACGGGGCCCCTTTTTCTTATAGACGACTCTTCTTCGAACCGACTGGATCGCACCCGTCTGTATCTGGCGGAGCGCTTGGTGCCTGCCCTGATTATCCTGCCGTCCTTGATCATCCTGGACAGCACGCGATGGAACGCACCGAATGCTTTCGCCGGGATGCCGAGTTTCCTGATGAAACCGTAATCGTATCTCATCACATCCTTCATGTAGATTTTTTACGATATAGAATATGCATATAGTCCGATTATATGCATATTAGAATCAACAAAATATGCAAATGATAAGACCTCTTGCATTTTTATATCTATTCTGACATAATGTCAGTGACACAATGTCATAATACAAGGACGGACGACACTGATGCCAAGAAAGACACAGGAACTGATCGAGAACAGGCGCAACGAGATCATCGATGCCTGCAGCACCCTCTATTCGAGGAAGGGCTTCGCGGACATCTCCATGGCAGACATCGCCCAGGAGACGACATTCACACGCACATCCATCTACAACTACTTCCGCACCAAGGAGGAGATCTTCCTGGCCCTACTCCAGAGGGAGTACGACGGATGGGCGGACGAGATAGATTCCGCAAAGGACAGGGCCGCTGGGATGTCCGACGGGGATCTCGCAGAGATCCTGGCCGACTCCCTCGAGAGGAGGAAGCAGATGCTTAGGATCCTGTCCATGAACTTCTACGACATGGAGGGGAACAGCCGCATCGAAAACCTCACCGACTTCAAGCGCTCATACGGAAGGACACTGACATCAGTCAGAGGACTGGTATCCGAATGCCACCCCGATCTCGATGAGGACGATCTCGACGATTTCCTGCACTCCTTCTTCCCGTTCCTCTACGGGCTGTGCCCGTACACGGAGGTGACGGAACGTCAGAAGGAGGCAATGTCCGCCGCTGGTGTCGGGTTCATCCCCCATTCCGTCCATGATCTGACCTACAAACTCGTTCTCAATCTGCTGAAGAAGCAAGGAAGTGGAAAGAATGCCATCGATAACAGTTGATATATCAAATCTCACAAAGGAGCAGAAGGCGCAGATAGCCAAGGAATTCACCGAATCCATCTCCAGGATCACCGGGATAGACGCCAAGGCGTTCTACATGTTCTTCAACGAGTACCCCAGGGACAGCATCGCCGTCGGCGGCACCCTGCTCTCCGACAGGTGATCGAATGGACATGCCTAGGATCGCATTGGGCGCATGGGCCTGGGGGAACGACGGTACCTTCGGCGGCAAGCAGGACGAGAACGTCCTCAAAGAGGTGTTCGACACCGCGATGGACAACGGCCTTTACCTGTGGGACACCGCGTACGCATACGGCGCCGGCCAGTCCGAGAAGGTGCTGGGAGGGTTCATCAAGGGATTGCCCCGCAGCTCCTACATGATCTCCGACAAGCTCACACCGCAGATGATGGACGCATCCTCATCCCAGCCGGTGAAGGACATGCTGGACAGACAGCTGTCCATCATGAGCCTGGACAGGTTCGACATCTATTGGATACACAACACCGCCGGCGCTCCGGAATGGACTAGGAAGGTCGCCGAGTACTTCGAGGGAAAGGAGGACGCCCCGATGATCGGGGTGTCCAACCACGACCTCTCGGAGATCAAGCAGGCGGATGAGATACTCCATGAGCACGGCCTGAAGCTCTCCGCCGTCCAGAACCACTACAGCCTCATAAACCGCTCCTCCGAGCGCTCCGGCATCCTCGATTACTGCAGGAAGAACGGCATCACATTCTTCTCGTACATGGTCCTGGAGCAGGGGGCCCTCACAGGGAAATATGATTCATCCCACCCCATGCCCGAAGGCTCCGCCCGCGCCCAGACATACAACCCCTTGATGGACAAGCTGGAGATCATCAACTCCAAACTGTCAGAGGTCGCCTCGAAGCACGGCGTGAACACGGCTCAGATACCGATCGCATGGGCTATCGCGAAGGGAACACTGCCGATCATCGGCGTCACCGGCAAGAAGCAGGTGGAGGATGCCGTGAAGGCGTCCAACGTTGAACTCAGTGATGACGAGATCAGGACGATCGAGGAGACGGCCGACCGCCTCGGCATAGATGCCATCCGCTTCTGGGAGAAGGAGATGAGATGATGTCGGGAACATTAATCGCATACTTCTCTGCCAGCGGTGTGACCGAGAGCGTCGCACGCACAATCGCCGATGTGACCAAGGGGGACCTCTTCGAGATCGTCCCTGAGAAGAGATACACCGATACGGACCTCAACTGGAGGGACTCCAAGAGCAGGAGCTCCGTGGAGATGAACGACCAGAAGGCAAGGCCGAAGATATCGTCGCATGTCGATGACATGGACGAGTACGATACTGTCTTCGTGGGATTCCCCATCTGGTGGGGTGTAGCTCCGCGCATCATCGACACCTTCCTGGAGAGCTACGACTTCTCCGGCAAGACGCTGATCCCGTTCTGCACATCGGGAGGCAGCGGAGTCGGCAGCAGCGACACGAAACTGCACAAGGATGTGAGCCCCGATGCGAAGTGGAAGCCCGGTAAGCTCATCAACCGCGCGGACAAGTCGACCGTGGAGAAATGGATCGATTCCCTGGAGTGACTTTGATGAGCAGGAACATCATGATGGTGATCGCCATTGTGGCAGTCGTGGCCATCGCATCGGCGGCGTTCGTGCTCGCCGGCAACGGCGGCGACAGACCGACACCGGTCCCGGACACGCCAGCCGATTCGGACGTGTCCACGGCCGTGGTGTACTTCTCCGAAACGGAGAACACCAAGGCGGTGGCGGAGAAGATCGCCCAGGCCGCAGGCGGCGACCTGATACGCATAACCCCTGCCATAGAATACACCAGCGGCGACCTCGACTACGGGAACAGGGACTGCCGCAGCAATGCGGAGGACCGCGACGACAGCGCCCGCCCCGGGATCGCCAACAGCATGGACCTCAGCGGATACGACCGCATCTTCCTCGGATATCCCATATGGTACGGCGATTCGCCGAAGATCATGTGGACGTTCGTCGAGACGTACGACCTCTCCGGAAAGACCGTCATCCCGTTCTGCACCTCAGGGAGCAGCGGCATCGGAAGCAGCGCCACCCATCTGAAGGACCTCACCCATCAGGGCACATGGCTGGACGGCAAGAGGTTCTCCGGATCGGCTTCATATGAAGACGTACGCTCGTGGGTCGCAGGTATGGGCATGGAGGCCTCCGCATGAGGATAACCGTGCTCCAGGGCAGCCCCAACACGGACGGCTCCACGGCCATGCTCATAGATAGCTTCGTCAAAGGTGCAGAAGAGAGCGGCCACGCATGCACCGTGTTCAACGTCTGCGACATGGACGTCTCGCCCTGCGGAGGATGCGTCGCATGCGGATACGAGGGGCCGTGCACCCTCGATGACGATAACAGCAGGATACGTTCGGAGATCCTGTCGTCGGACATGATGGTGTTCGCCACCCCTCTGTACTACTTCGGCATGTCCGCACAGCTCAAGGCCGTGGTGGACAGGTTCTGCTCCTACAACTCAAGCATCTCGAGCAGGAACATGAGATCGGCGCTCATCTCCGTCGCATGGAACTCCGACGACTGGACCTTCGATGCGCTCACATCACACTACAGGACGCTGGTCAGGTATCTGAACCTCCGCGACGAGGGAATGGTCCTCGGAAGAGGCTGCGGAACCCCCTCCATGACCCGTTCTAGCCAGTATCCTGAGAAGGCGTACGAGTTCGGGAAGAGCCTGATGTGATGAATATGGAATATGCCGAACTTGGGAACACAGGCATCAAGGTCTCACGCATCTGCGTGGGAGGCATGTCCTTCGGGGAACCCTCCGAGGATTTCCACAGATGGACGCTCAGCAGAGAGGAGACCAAGGAAGTAATCGGATTCTGCTTCGAGAACGGGATCAACTTCATCGACACCGCCAACACATACAGCCACGGCACCAGCGAGGAGTTCATAGGACACGCCCTCAGGGAGCTGGAGATACCCCGCGAGGACGTCGTCCTGGCATCCAAGGTGTACTTCAACGAGGGACATCTTAGCATGGAGGCCATACTCAGGGAGATCGACCTGACTCTGGACCGTCTCGGCACCGACTACCTCGACCTGTATCAGATACACCGCTTCGATTACGGCACCCCGATCGAGGAGACGATGGAAACTCTCAGCGATCTCGTAGAATCCGGGATAGTCAGGGCGATCGGCGCGTCCGCCATGTACGGATACCAGTTCCACAACATGCAGATAGCGGCGGAGAGGAACGGATGGGCGATGTTCTCCACCATGCAGAACCACTACAACCTCCTGTACCGCGAGGACGAGAGGGAACTGATCCCGATCTGCAGGCAGTACGGGGTGTCGCTCATACCGTACAGTCCACTGGCAGGCGGTCATCTCGCCCATACTGGATGGACGTCAGGAAGCCTCAGAAGCTCCACGGACAGGGTCCTGGCCGACAAGTACGACCGTGCGAAGGAGAACGACCTGCAGATAATCGAACGCGTCCATGAGCTGTCCGTCAGGTACGGGGTGTCCATGTCGCAGGTCTCGCTCGCATGGCATTTCGCCAAGGGCGTCACCGCTCCCATAGTCGGAGGGACAAAGGTCTCGCACATGGAGGATGCAATAGCATCCATCGAACTGAAGCTGAGCGACGACGACATCGAGTACCTGGAGGAACCCTATCTCCCCCATGAGATCGTCGGTGCGCTCCGATCATTGTAAACCCTGATTGCAAATTGGTGTCGGGCGATCCTAGCGATCGCTCGCACCTCATTTATGATAGGTTAGACCCGTACAATATCGATGAAAATTTCAGATTTATCTTAAACTTTTTCGATTTTTGATGATTTTTTAAGATTGATTTGAAATTGTTATAACTCCGCATCAATAGATGAAGCATGGAGATCGCCAGGAAAGATTATCTGGACCTCCTGTCCGCATCCAGTGATATGCCCAGGACGGTGAAGGTCCTGATAGGCATGCGCAGGACAGGCAAGACCACGATAATGAATCAGTTCATGCAGATCATTACCGATGATACCGACGAAGGAAACATCTTCCATATAGACCTGGACCTAACCTTCGACAAGATATCCGTCGAAGAACTGAAGAACATGATGCAGCCCGTCCTTGATGCCAAAGGGATGCACTACATCTTCCTGGACGAAATCCAGAACGTGGACGAGTGGGAGAGACTTGTAGCGATGCTGGTGGCCAGGGGCGACTTGCGACATCTACATAACAGGCTCCAGTTCCAAGATACTCTCGTCCTAGCTGTCTACAAAGCTGTCCGGGAGGTACATCGAGATCGAGGTGTTCCCGTTCTCCTTTAAGGAGTACATGGAGCTCCGCCCCGGCGACAGGACTGAGAGGTTCTCCGGCATATCCTCGGGAAGCGAGCCCGGAGATGCGGCCTCCATGCAGTCGTCGTACATCGATACCAGGGTGGACCCCGTCGATCTGTAATCCCTGTGGATGATGGCGTTCAGCACGATCTCCCTCACCGCCTCCATGGGGTAATCCGCAGAATCTATCCTCTGCGTGCCTGAGATCAGAGAGGACATCCTGACATTCCTGCGGATGAAGTTCATCACATCGTCATATTGCCTCAGGACCGAACCCGAGATCTCCATTCTGTCCTTAAAACCGGTACGTCCCTTGTCGCGCATCGCATGGACGCACCTGAGTGCGGTCTCGATGCGGTCCTCGAGACCTACCATACTGCCATTATCATCGATGCCGACGAGTATCCTCCCACCTTCGGAGTTGGATAATCCAACGACGAGTTCGGATATCTTCTCGGAGTACTCCGTTACACACTCCGTCCTACCGTGTTCCGCCATACGGATTACAATGCGATGGTCGATTCTAATCGAATTGGTCGAATGATTATCGAATAATGGCCGAATAGTTCGTAAATTGGTCGAATGTTCATTCACAGGTCGCTTTATATAGTCCGCAGTCCGTTGCCTCTTCCGGGTGTCAGATGAAACATATAATCCTCAGCGCAGACGGAGACAGCACTGTGTACTCCGTTCCGGACCCTGTGGCAGACGACCTGAGGAAGTACCTGGACATATTCTTCGATTGGCTTTATGACGGTCCAGGAAAGGACAGGTACTTCGACGGCTGGGGGTTCCGCTTTGACGAGAGGGCCTTCATCGAATATCTGAACACCGAGCTCTTCCCGGATGAGGTATCCGCCGAGGTGGAGAACATCGGGTTCATAAGCTTCGAAAGCCAGGTACCGCCGGAATACCGCGGATCGCCAAGTTTCAACTTCTGAATCGTCACAGGATCGGAAGCAATCCTCACATCCCTTCTATGCAAGGATGCGCATGTTCGTGTTGAGGGAGCCTTTCACCGCCGTGAAGTACACGCAGACCTTGTCCTTCGCGAACTCGTTGATCAACGTCGTCTTGCCTACACGACGCCTGCCGTAGACGGGAATGAACTGGAATTCATCCGATGCGTATCTCCTGTTGAGTTCCTCCAGTTCGCGGCTCCTCCCGTAGAACAAGGCAATCACGCCAGCACAGGAATATATAAACTGCATGATTTGCTGTTTTGCACAATAGTAATTTGTAAAACAGCTATTTGCAAACGCTTCATCGACACCTGAGATTGCTGAATCACGATCTTTCTAGGCTCTCCGCTCCGACCTCGAAAGCATCCAAATCTGATCCGCAAATTCGATCCATCAGTAATGCGTAACAATGGCCGTCACGACAGCTTCTCCTCATTTACCACCCAGGTACCCTTCTTCCTTGAACCGGACCTGGCGAGATATCCTCTCATCTTGAGGCCGGAGACTATGCCGCGTGTATTGCTGACCCCGATACCGGTGATCTGGGAGACCCTCTCTAAGGTGAAGGTGGGTTCAGACATCAACAGGGACAGGATTAGCTTCTCGTTCTTCGACAATATCTCAGCGACCTCGTCGTTCCGGAGAGAGCTGCTCCTCCTCGCATCGTATGCGATGGTGACACGGACATTCGCACCGGTCAGTCCGAACGCCTCGCGCCCGTACCTGTCGGTGATTATCGGTATCCCATGACCTGTATGCTCGCTCAACCCTAATGAACGGAATATCTGCATCAGAGCCTCGTTGACAGGCATGCTGACGCCTTGGAAGAATTTCTCCTCGGTCTGACCGTAGGGGATCGACCCGTATGATATCACCTCTAACCTATCTTCGAATATCTGCACCGCAGGCGGAATCCCCAAAGACCAGGTGTTATGGACCACGGCATTCACCCAGGCCTCTCTGAAGCTGTCCATGTCGAATAGCTTAACATCCTGTCTGATGAAACTGCTCATGTCAACGGCGGTCTCGTTGATGCTGTTCACATAATCCTGCACACTGAGGAGCTCCCTCATGATGCTGTGACCGGAGAAGTCACTGCTGTATTTCAGTTCGTTACGGGTCCCATCCCTGAACACAGAGACTGATAACGTAAACGGATTCTGATCAGAAACAAGTAGACCGACCATGTTGAAGGACCCGTCGGAACATGCAAACCCCAGATCCTTCGCAAGCTTCGATTCATCGACTATGTGGAGCCCCTTCATCCTCATCATGTCGGTCAGCTCGCCGAATGTCAGCTCCTGATTGGAAGAAGGAGTCTCTTTCAGAAGATCCGTGCATGATTGGAACATCTTCCTCAGCTCGATGCGGGGAATCACTTTGTTCTCCTCTCCCGATCTGATGAGATACATCCCGCTCTTGGAATACGGGCGATCGTTGCCTTCCACAAAGACAGAGATGCATCTCACGCCCGGTCTCGGTTCCAGGACCTCCAACTTTGAGATTGGCTCTGGTTCTATGGAGTTGGCTATATCCTGGGAGATCGAACGAAGGGTGTCAGTGCCGACATCCACCCCGATAGCTGTCCCATCATCCTTCACGCCGAATATGACTGTTCCCTAGCAGTGCTTGTTCAGCATCGCGGCTAACGAGACGTAGGCATCTTGCCTCTCTGTCAGGGATCCCCTGTATTCGAGATACTCCGTTTCACGTTCGAAATCAGGCATCGAATCAATGCATCCTTATGTTGTCTCATATTTTAATGTTAATTTAACATTAACATTTAACGCTGTTATCATCAGAACAATCCAAACGATAAAAAAGAATCGAAATGCCGGGAAAACCCGGCTGTTTTGACATCAGTTCTTCTTCATCGCACCGACGATGTTCAGTCCACCGGCGATGATGAGGAAGATTCCGAAGAGCACGAATGCGAGGTCCATACGGGTCAGGATCATGATACCTGCGATCAGGATCAGGAGACCGACGATGATTCCAACGATCTTGGAGGAACCGGACTGCTTGAATGCTCCTACGAAGTACAAAGCACCGACGATGATGGTGATGATACCGATGACGATGAATGTGATGTCTGCGAAAACGTTGGGGATCACAATCAGGAGTATTCCCAGGACGACCATGATGACTCCCATGACGTCCACGCTCTTGGTCTGGATCATAGGCACCAGACCGGAGATGAGAAGGAACACACCTGCAATGATGAATCCGACACTGAGGGCAAGGTTCTCGTCGATGATGAAGAGGGCACCGACGATGATCAGCAACAGTGCGTTGATGATCATGCTTGTCCTTGACTGTTCTACAATCAATTGCATGATTATACCTCAAGCCTTAGATTCTAAGACGGTGTATAAATCGTTTATTCGGAAAATCGAGCGAGTTCGTCCACCGTTGATTCCAATGTTCCAGCCTGGGAAACTTCCTCGAACCTTCCTTTGAGGAATCCCTCGGAGTCGCCGGCGGCGAGGATCTTGACGGAAGAGAGTATCTTGTCCGCCTTCTCCTTGCCGTAATACGATTCCATGTTCGAGATGAGGATCTCCGCCTGTTCGGCCGAGCAGAAGAGCATGTGCGTCACGTTGCCCCTCTTCATCTGCATGAACAGGTGCAGCTGCGCGTTGCTGGACTTGATCGGCTCATGCTTCCCTTCCATGTCGTCTATGACGGACACCCCGAAAGCCTCGAGTCCCTTGTTCTTTACCATCTCCGCCTGATCCTTGATCAAACTGCTGGTAGTCGTGAATCCCAATACCGCCATTGTCTCACCTCAATCCTTTGTCGTACCTTTCGAAGTCCTCGCGCTTGTACGGAGGGGTCACACCGAGGCTCCACATGTAGTAGGTGGGATGGAAGTACCTTCCCCTGTCCTTGGTGATGTCGCCCATCTGTATGGCCCTCTTAGGACACATGTTGACACAGCTCATGCACATCGAGCACATGGCGTCGTCCCACACGGGCTTCCTGTGGTACACCTTTATGATCTGCTCCGGGCAAACATGCTCGCATATCCTGCATTCGATGCAGTTCTCGTCGTACGAGAACCTGTCGGTGAACCTGAAGTCCTCGTAATCCTCCCTCATCTTCTCGAAGCAGTCGGAACCTGCCATGGTCCTGCGGTCGCCCTTCTCCCCTGCCTTTATTGATGATATTATACCATCGATAGCGGCATCCGCCGCATCGTTGATCGCCTTGGCCTCATCCTTGCCGGGGACGTCCTCGTAGAACACAGCGTTCTCGGGCATCAGGACATCGTACGATGCATCTACCCTGAGCCTGTTGCCGAGAATCTCCTGCACCTGCTCGCAGGCCCTTCCGGATTCCCCGGCGCATGTCGATACGCAGAACACATGTCCGGGCCTCCTGACCTCCACCGTGGAGAGGAACTCCTCCACCACGGACGGCAGTCCGTGGAAGTAAACCGGGAAGACGAACCCCACGGGTTCGTCGGATGCGTTGTAGAACGTGCGCTTGTACCTAACTGCGGCGGCCATCTCGACCATGTCGCACTCCAGAGCGGTCGCGATGCGCTTGGCCGCGTGATAGGAGTTGCCGGTGCCTGAGAACACGAAGATCATGCCTGACGGATTCTGGTCATCGGATATACCTATTGCGTTGGGAGTCCCGGACGGGATGGATAATAAATTCGATGAAGGATATGCGGGAATCATGGCTATCACAAAAGGTACGGAGACGAGGATAACGGACGACATCTATTGGATCGGCGGCGATGACAGGACCGCGGATCTGTTCGAGGGTTCCATACCGGTCCCCGAAGGCGTCTCGTACAACTCGTACATCATCTTGGATGAGAAGACCTGCCTCCTCGACACGTGCGATGCATCAATAGCATCCAGGTTCTGGGGCAACTTCCGCAACGTGATGGCCGGAAAGAGCCTGGACTACCTCGTGATCAACCATATGGAACCGGACCACGGTGCGGCCATCATCCAGGTCCTCGAGACATATCCCGATGTGACGGTCGTGGGCAACAGCAAGACCTTCGACCTCATGAAGAACTTCTACGGCATCGAGCCCGCACACAAGTTGGAAGTGAAGGACGGCGACGAGCTGGTCCTCGGCAAGCACACCCTGAAGTTCATCTTCGCCGTCATGGTGCACTGGCCCGAGGTCATGTTCACATACGACAGCAAGGACAAGATCCTGTTCTCCGCGGATGCCTTCGGCACGTTCAAGACGCTCTCGGGAGCGCTCTACGCGGACGAGGTCGACTTCGACAGGGACTACCTGGAATCTGCCAGGAGGTACTACTCGAACATCGTCGGGAAGTACGGCTCCAAGGTCCAGTCGGTCTTCAACAAGCTGGAGGGGCTTCCCCTTGAGATGATCTGCCCTCTGCACGGCCCGATCTGGAGGGGAGACGACATCGGATACATCATGGAGAAGTACGTCCGCTGGAGCCTCTACGAGCCCGAGGACAAGGGCGTGGTCATCGCATACGCCTCGATGTACGGCAACACCGCCTGCGTGGCTGAGAAGCTGGCCATCATGCTCAAGGGCAAGGGTGTGGAGAGGATCTCCATGTACGACATCACCAGGACCCACCCGTCATACATCCTCGCGGATGCGTTCAGGTTCACCAACATCGTCCTCGCATCCCCGACGTACAACAACCACCTCCACCCGGCGATGTCCGCAGTATTGGAAGAGATGGAGATCATGACCCTTCAGAACAGGTGCTACTCCGTCATAGGCAACGGCTCGTGGGCACCCCAGGCGCACAAGGTCATCGACGAGAGGCTGTCGTCCCTCAAGAACATGACGAAGATCGGGGAGAGCCTTGTCATCAAGTCCTCGATGAAGGACGATCAGGTCGCAGAGCTCGAGGCCTTGGCCGACGAGATAGCGACCTCGATGCAGCCGTGATACCTAGGAAAGTTTAACCGCCTGGGCATAACTTCCCGACCAGTTGTGGGCATGTGCGGTCATATAAATAACTTGTCTAGCTTGGTCCAGCAAGCCTATTATAACCCCACGGGAATCAACAGAGCATGGCCTTCACCATAAGACTCTGCCCATATTGCGGCGGGGAGATTTCCGCGGATGACCCGGGATTCTACGTTTGTCAGGAATGCGGAAAGAGGACATTCAGGTCCAGATCGAATTCAAGGGCGTTCCTCCTCAACAAATCGTACGAGGCGGAATACTCGGACATCCTCAACGGGACCGCCGAGCGCGCCAAGGACTCCCTGGACAGGATCCAGTCCATCATGGACGGAGCGGAGGAGATCACCGCCGACATGTACTTCACGCGCGGCATAGTGTACTCCGCCCTCGGAGAGGACGGGAAGGCCCACAACGACTGGAAGAAGGGTCTGGACGCACTCCAGGATGTCAGGTTCATCGACGCTTACATAACAGCGGTCTGCAAATGCATCATGGAGACCATATGTCTCAAGGAGCGCGAGTTCATGGACTTCAACCCGATCGAGTACATCGACCAGATCTCCACCGAGTTCTCCATAAAGGCGGATGTTCCCTGCAAGGGCGTGTTCTACATCACCATCTACCGCAACTTCAGGATGTATCAGCAGTCCGGCGGACTGGATGACGACGAGGACATCTATCCCTCGATCATCCCCAAGCTGATCAACAGGATCCTCGCATACGGCCGCAACTACCGCACCGTCTGCTCCATCATCGAGGAAGTCCTCGAGGACTTCGACTACAACGAGGACACCTATCGCGAGGACGACAACCTCAGGCTGCACGTCTGCGATCTCCTGAAGAAGTCCTACGAGGAGCTCGGAGGCAACTTCTCCGACGAGCACATCGTCCGCATCTTCAGGCACTGGAACGACAGCAACATGTTCGAGCTCGAGTACCACCTGGGGGAGCTGATGAAATCCGTCAACGACAACTCCATACTGATGGCCCTCCGCAACTTCCGCTCCAGCGCCGTCGATGATTTCAATCTGGACGAAGCAGTCGAGGACTACGCTAGGAGGTTCCTGCTCCTCTCCGAGGACGGACAGGACCTCTCACAGAACCCCTGAGTTCTCCAGGATTATCTTCACGCCTATCAGGATCAGGATCACTCCGCCGAGGATCTCCGCCTTGCGGTTGAGGATGTCCCCGATGATGCTGCCGATCTTCACGCCGGCCATCGATATCATCATCGTTATCAGCGCGATCACGAGCACGGGCACCGCTATGTCCATGCCCTCCATCGAGAACGATACTCCTACCGCGAACGCATCTATGCTCGTGGCCACGGCCAGGACGAGCATGGTCTTCACGTCGATGCTGTCGTCCACATCGTCCTCATCCCCGGAGAGCGCCTCGCGTATCATGTTCAGACCTATTATGACCAGAAGCGCGAAGGCTATCCAGTACCCGATGCTCGAGACGTATTGATAGAAAGCGGATCCGAGGTAGTACCCCAGAAGGGGCATCAGACCCTGGAAGACGCCGAACCACAGGCCCACGATCAATGTCGCCTTCATCGAAGGGGCCTTCATCGCCAATCCTTTGCAGATTGATACGGCGAATGCGTCCATCGCAAGCCCTATCGCGATGAGGACGATTGTCAACGGGTCCATGGGGCGTGAGCATTCCCATAATAGAAGAATTTGTCGAGGAGAAGGGACGGGCCGGTCGGATACATTTTTGTTGAGTTCTCAATATAATGGTATCGGAAGCTACCATACATCCAGTAAATTATGACCAGAGGATGCATCCAACACACTTTTGTATCTGGATGCTCAAATTCATTCATTTTTTAACAGGATTCTATTTATATCGGTAATCTATGTTGGATATATCATCCAAGTGGTACCATGAGCTCTAAGAACCTCACCGACAAGCGCTGCGGAAGATGCGGTCATGAGTGGACAAGTGGCATCGACATGCCCGCCAGATGCCCCCACTGCGGCACGTACCACTGGTACGGGGAGTCCACCTCCTACACCTGTTTCGTATGCGGACACTCATGGTTCTCGCGCACCTCCAAAACCCCGATGAGATGCCCCAAGTGCAAGACCCGCTCATGGCAGAGCGGCCCCAGGCGCTTCAACCCCAAGAGCGTGGACACGGACAACAACGACGTCCGCGCGGTCATAGACATGTACCTCCACGGCAAGGGATGCATCTCCATCGCTATGTCCACGGGCATAGCGCTGTCCAACGTCATCGACATCGTCAAGATCGCCCTGAGCGACGGACGCCAGCCCAGGATGTGAGGATCCTTATCAATAATAACAAAGAAAGCAGCCGAAAGGCTGCATTTTTGATGTTTGTCACTCCAGTCTCTGGAGCATCTTCACGACAGCATCGACGACATCCCTGCCCTTCTCGATCCTGTCCATTGCCTGGAGCTCGGTCATGCCTGGTCCGGTGACACCGAATCCGACGGGCTTGTTGTACTCGAGTCCGAGGTCCATGATCTTCCTTGAGGCCTGTGCTATGACGACCTCGTCGTGCTTGGTCTCGCCTGTGATGACAGCACCCAGTGTGATGACCGCATCGATATCCTTGTCCTCCAGAAGCTTCTTCGTCGCCATGGGGATCTCGAAGCATCCAGGGACCTTGATCTCCTTCACGATCTTCACTCCGAGGAAATCCGCCTCGGCCTTCGCCCTCTCCAACATCAGCGATGTGACCTCGTAGTTGAACTCCGCCACTACCGCTCCGATCTTGTACGCCTTCATTTCAATACCTCATCTGTATCTCACGGGACCCTTATCGGCGAATCCCTGCCTAAGTCCTGTGCCGGCCCTCTTCGTGAGACTCTCGGGACGGAACAGTAGATCGTAGACGTTCAGAGCATGCTCCCTGGCCCTGCTATCGGCCAGGAAAGCCAGCTCCGCATCGTCCTTGGCCTCGTCCTCGTGGACGAAGACCTCTATGATGTGCTTGTTCGTCATCAGCTGCGCGCGGATGAGGCCTGTGGATGCCTCGTGGGCGCACATCTTGTCCTTCTGCATGGGACCCGGCATGCCGAGCGCCATGACTATGTCGCAGTTCTGCTCCTCGATGAGCTTCTTGCAGGCGACGGGGAGGTCCTTCACACCCGGCACTGTGTACCTGATGATGCGGAAGCCCGTCCCTGCGTGCTGCAGCTCGTCGATGGCGGAATGCCCCATGTCGTATCTCGCGAACGTGGTGTCCGCGATACCAATCAGCTTCATTGGGAACCCATCTCCCTGATCTTGGCGACGATGCGTCTTGTCGCGTTCAGGTCATCGGCGCATTCGTCCGCACGTACAACCCTGATGGAGCCCATTCCCCTGGCGGCGAGGTCGTTCCTGAGTTTGTCCTCGTCGAACTTCTGGTCGTATCCGAGGACGATGACATCGGGTCTGATCTTCGATACGGTGTCGAAGATGTCCCCTGTCCCGCCTATGACCACCTCGTCCACCGGCTTGAGGAACCCGACCATGGAGGCTCTCATGTCCTCGGGCATGATCGGCTCGTGCTTCTTCGTCCTGACCGTCTGGTCGCTGGCGACGACGACCGTTAGGTGGTCACCGTAGGACCTGGCCTGGTTCAGGTAGGACACATGACCCGGATGGATCAGATCGAACACGCCGGAGGCCATGACCTTGACCATGTCAGAGCTCCGGGTGGTCCTTCTTGAATTCCTTCCAGGCGGCGATGACTTCGTTGCCGTCGATAATCTGGATCCCTTCCGCATCGGCGTACTCCTTCACGCTCGCCTTGGGCCTGGAGCCGTAATCGTCGCCCATCATCTCGCAGATGGTCGCGGACGGCTTCACACCGGCCATGTACATCAGAGCCGTGCAGAGCTCGGTGTGTCCGAAACGGGACTCCAGGATCTTCTCCGATGTGTTCAGGAGGTGGATGTGCCCGGGTGCCCTGAAATCGGCTCCGAGCTCCTTCTTGATCTCCTCGGTCGGCTTGCCGGAGAAGATGACCTTCGCGTACTCGCTTGCGGTAAGTGCACGGTCCTTGTCCGTGATCCCGGTATAGGTCTTCCTGTGGTTGACCGTGAGTCCGAAGGACGACTTAGTGCGGTCGTAGGGGATGTCCGTGGGTGCCATGGCCCTCAGGAGAGGGTACTTCTCGCAATCATCCCAGTAGACGTCCGACATGAATGGGAGACCGAGCTCCTTTGCGGTGGAATACGGGGTGGTGACGCAGATCAGCCCTCCCGCCTCCTTCCTCATCTTCTGGATAATGGCGGGGGTGACAAACTCGGAGGCGACGGTCATGTCGCACTCCCTCTCCCTGTCGTCGAAGTCGTATACCAAGATCGGTTTCCCTTTTCTGATATCCTCGAGGATACTCTCTATCTGCATATGAACACTGGGCTTTCAATACTAGAAGAATATAATATACAGGGCGCATCTACAACTTTTTTGGTAGAAAATACCCATTGGACCGATGTTCTGGCTCATGGTCCAGGAAGCCTATAAAACATCGGTCGGTACATCATCGCGATGTAAGTATCCGTGACTGCCCCATTTTTATAAAGACAGGCTTTAAAGGTGTCCTGATAACAATGGCCGTCGAAGACGCAAAATTCATCAGAGAGAATGTCAAGGCCCACAACAAATGGTTCGAGGAGTGCATCCCCATGATCGCATCCGAGAACCTCATGAGCCCCCTGGCAAAGGAAATGCTGATCTCGGACTTCGCAGACAGGTATGCGGAGGGACTTCCCGGAAAGCGCTACTACCAGGGCAACATCTATGTCGACAAGGTCGAGCTGAAGGCGCTCGAGCTCGCGAAGAAGGTCTTCGACTGTGACTTCGCCGACCTCAGACCTATATCTGGTACTGTTGCGAACATGGCCGTCCTCATGGCCTTCGCCAAGCCCGGTGACATCGTTACCACCTGCGCCCTCGACCAGGGAGCCCACATCTCCACATGCGAGTTCGGAGCGTTCGGACAGAGGGGAGTGAATTCCGTCAACTACCCCTGGAACGAGTCCGACATGAACCTGGACGTCGACGGCACGATCAAGGTGCTGAAGGCGGCCAAGCCCAAGATCGCACAGTTCGGTCTCTCCGTGTTCCTGTTCCCTCCGCCGATCAAGGAGCTCCAGGACACCTTCAACGAGATCGGATGCGTCGTCTGGGAGGACTGCGCCCACGTCCTCGGACTCATCGCCGGTAAGCAGTTCCACGATCCCCTCAGGGAGGGCGTGAACATCGTCTCCGCTTCCACCCACAAGACCTTCCCCGGACCCAACCACGGTATCCTTCTGGGACAGAACCTCACTGAGGAGCAGGAGAAGAAGCTCCAGCACGCAGCGTTCCCCGGAGTCACATCCAGCCACCACCTCCATGCGATGGCCGCACTGGGCATCACGCTGGCGGAGATGGACGTCTTCGGAAAGGAGTATGCAGCGCAGGCATGCAAGAACTCCCGTGCGCTCGGAGAGGCCCTCTACGAGCTCGGAGTCCCCGTCCTGTGCCCCGACCTCGGATTCACCAGATCCCACGCGATCGCTGTCGATGTCTCCGAGTTCGGAGGCGGAAAGCTGTGCGCACAGCTCCTCGAGGATGCCAACATCATCTGTAACAAGAACATGCTCCCCAGGGACACCAGCTCGGTCAACCCCTCCGGACTCAGGCTAGGATCGCAGGAGATGACCCGTCTCGGAATGAAGGAGAGCGAGATGAAGGAGGTCGCTGAGCTCATCGCCAGGGTCGTCAAGAAGAAGGAGGACCCCGCTAAGGTGAAGGAGGACGTGAAGGAGCTGAAGAAGCAGTTCGCCACCGTCCAGTACTGCTTCCACGCCGGAGCCCCCGCGTACGAGTACCACGAACTCGTCGATTTCTGAAACCGTATCCCGGGGTCGGTCACTTGGCCGGCCCCCCATATACATATATCATTACAGGACAACGGAAACCCATTTCGATTTCCGAACCGTCCTTGTAAGACCGCAGACGCACGGTCCTGTATCCCATCAGTCGCATCATGAACAAAATTGACCATCGTGTCGTATTTCAGACAGATTTTGTGCGAGTTACCGACGGATGTCGCCATGAAATCACAGGATCGCGTTAAAAGTCATGGTAAATCATAACCTTTCAAATAGGAAATGCCGATCGATCAATCCCGTCCGAATTACGGAGGTTGATCGGATGGGAACGAAGAATTACATCTGTCTCGCAATAATGGCGGCCATAGTCCTAGCGGCCGTCACACTGACGTTCTGCTCTCAATCGCTCTCGGCCGAAACGGTCGAAACAACCGAGGACACTGGAAGCATCTCCTGGATCCTCGTCAGCTCCATACTGGTGTTCACAATGGTGCCCGGAATCGCATTCTTCTACGGAGGTATGCTGAGGAAGCAGAGCATGTCGTCCATGATCACCCAGTGCCTCATCGCCATGGGTGTGATGACGATCTCCTGGATCGCCGTCGGATACTCCCTCGCCTTCGGAGGCGACGGCGCCATCGTCGGGAGCCTTGACTACCTGTTCATGACCGGGGTGACCGAGAACGCAGCCTCGGGGATATCGGACATGGAGTTCGCCCTCTTCCAGATGATGTTCGCCATGATATCCGCGGCCATCGTTCTGGGTGCCTGCGCCGAGCGTATCAGGTACACCGCGGTGGTATGGTTCCTGGCGATCTGGTCCGTGGTCGTCTATGCCCCCATGGCCCACTGGGTATGGGGCGGAGGATGGTTCGACCAGTACCTGGTCGTGCTGGACTTCGCCGGAGGAACAGTAGTTCACATCTGCGCCGGTATCACCGGTATCGCCCTTGCGCTCTTCCTCGGAAAAAGAAGCGAGAGGGTACGCAACTCGAGAGCCCACAACATCCCCCTGGCGTTCCTCGGATGCGCCCTTCTGTGGATCGGATGGCTCGGATTCAACGGAGGGTCCGGACTCGCCGCTGACGGCCTTGCGGTCCGTTCGATAGTGGTGTCCATGATGGCCGCAGCCTGCGGTATGATGGCATGGGCCGTCGTGCAGTACATGGTGGTCGGACGTGTCGGAGTCCTCGGAATGATCGCGGGTTCCATCGCCGGACTGGTCGGGATCACCCCCGCCGCAGGATACGTAGGCATCCCCGAATCGATGGTGATAGGAGCAGTGGCGGGAGTGCTGTGCTTCTACGCCGTGAGGATGACCAAGTCCAGAATGAGATTCGACGATGCGCTGGACGTCTTCGCCGTGCACGGTGTCGGAGGAATATGGGGTGCCATCGCGACCGGCATCTTCGCCGCGCCCGAATACACCGGGGAGGTCGCCGGACTGATCTACGGCTCCACCGACCTGTTCATCGGACAGATAATAGCCGTCATAGTGACGCTGATCTACTGCTTCTCGGTATCCTACGCCATAATCTGGGTGCTGTCGAAGCTTATGAGAGTCTGCGTGACGCCGGAGGAGGAGCTCGTCGGCCAGGACCTGATCGAGCACGGAGAGCACGCATACATGTGAGGTGAAAAGATGAAACTGATAACAGCTGTGATACGCCCGGAGATGCTGCAGTTCGTGAAGGATGCCCTGAAGGAGATCGGCGTGAACGGTATGACCATCACGCACGTCTACGGGAGGGGAAGCCAGGCAGGACTGAGGTTCACCACCAGAGCCGGAGAGATCATCATAGACGAGCTGGAGAAGACCAAGGTCGAGATCGTGCTGGAGGACGAGATGGTCGACAAGGCCGTAGACGCCATAGTGAAATCCGCACAGACCGGAAAGCCCGGAGACGGTCGTCTCATCGTGACCCCGGTGGAGAGATTCATCAGGATCAGGCCTGAACCCTCAGAGAGCACCGAATGATCTGGGTCGGGGCGGATGTAAATGTCATCCGTCCCCGATCCCTTAACATCGGTTGGATGCTTTCGTTCTTCCTAAATTTTTTCCAGAACGATTTTATAAAGATGCAAGAATACCATGAACGATGACTTCAGACAACCGTGAGGACTATCTCATCAGCATCCTGAGGCTGAGTGACGGAGACAAGAATGTCAAGACCACCGAATTGGCCACATTCATGAACGTATCCCCCGCCAGCGTCACGGAGATGACCAAGACGCTCGCGGCCGAGGGGCTGGTTGTGTACGAGAGGTACAAGGGCATCAGGCTGTCCCCGGAGGGAATGGCGATGGCCCGCCAGATCCGCAAGAAGCATCACGTAATCGAGCATCTGCTCGTCGATTGCCTCGGAATGGACCACGACGAGGCGCACGATGAGGCCCACAAGATGGAGCACACCATCTCTGACGGCACTAGCATCAGGATCTGCAACATGGTCGGCAACCCCGTGGACGAGGACTGCCAGTACTGCTCGGACCCCTGCAAACGCTACAGCCAAGGCACGACCAATGTCATCCAGCTCAACAAGCTCCCCAAGAACAAGGGCGGCTCCATAGCTTACATCAAGACGGACAACGCCGAGACGATCAAGCAGCTGAACTCCATCGGTTTCGTGCCCGGAAGGGAGGTCAGCATCGAATCCATCCTCATGGACGGTGGAGACAGGATCATCAAGATCGGCGATCACATGGTCGCACTCAGCTACGAACTGGCATCTGCGGTATTCGTCGACGTGGCTTGAGACAACGATTCTCGATTTGATTTCTGATAGAGAGGTTTTATTGGAAAGAATGGCTCACATCGGCGGGAATCTGCGAGAAATGCATGATTACTTCTGATCAGGACATCGCAAGCAACAAGAGCAACGGTGATCCATTGAAATGCTATTTCGTTGACACCGAACTGCTCAGCTCCAAGGCGGAGGTGCCGTTCAAGACCATCGTCTCCGGAAGGGCCAGCGACAGGTTCAGAGGCGCCATGGCCGAGAACTACGTATGCCAATCCCTCACCGCGAACGATATGAGCACCTATTACTGGAACCCGGACCAGAACACGGAGCTGGACTTCCTTTTCCAGGATTCCGATGGGAAAGTGGTTCCGATAGAGGTCAAATCAGGCGACAGGACCACTTCCAAGAGCCTTGCCAAATTCCGCAAGACATACTCCCCCAGATCATCGATAAGGCTCTCGTCCAAGAACTTCGGCCACGAGAACGATCTGTACAGCATCCCGCTCTATGCGGCGTTCTGCATCGACAAAGGCTGGGCCGACAAGGTCGGAGAAGACAGAACAGAATGATGGAAAGACCCCCTTACGGGGGCCGATTAATGTTTCAGCGGTGGGAGAACACCATCGATATGGAATCCTTGTCCTTGGATTCCACCCTGACGAATCCGATCCTCTCCAGCTGGACCATCTCGTTGGTCTCCTTCATGAGAGATGGCTCCGCCAGGCCTTCCGCGACGGTACCGTCGGGCATGAGGATCTTCGCCTTCACTCCGTCCGCAGCGACCCACTGAATCGCACGCACGCCCTTCTTGAGGATCGACACATCGTTGCCGTTGTACTTCGCAGGCGTGCCGCACTCTATGTTGCAGAGGTCCTTGAGCCTGATCTGCTTATCGTCCATCAGGATCTTGGAATCGGCCTCCGCAAGATACACGGTCCTGGGCGCCTCCAGCCTATAGTCCCTGTTCCCCCTCTCGGGGTGGTCGGGGTGCTTCGGTGCAGCCCCTTCGATGACATCGATGCCGTCGATGTCGTACCTCACCGGGTCCTGGACGAAGAAGTACCTGTTGGCGTCGGTGTCGATGATGTCCCTGTTCATTCCGTAGAGGTTCTGCCAGGAGAACTCGATGTCCACCGGCTTGATACCGGACTCCACCCAGTACCTCCTGATTGCCTCCGGCCTGATTCCGCGCCTCTTCATGGCCCTGACAGTACCGGTCCTGACGTCGTCCCATCCGGAGTACTCCCCGTCCCAGATGCTCTGCTTGATTATCGAAGTCTTGAGCACGGTGTCGGGGATGTTGACGAGCCCGTAGTGGTAGTACTCAGGCTTCTTCCATCCGAAGTAGTCGAAGATGTACTCCTGCCTGAACGTGTTGTTGAGGTGATCCTTTCCCCTGATGACATGCGTCATGCCCATCTCGTGGTCGTCGATGGCGACGGAGAGGTTCATCATCGGGTACGCGATGTACTTGTCCCCGGTCCTGGGGTGGGGCGTCCTGACCAGCCTGAGGGCAACGAAGTCCCTGACCGCAGGGTTGGGGTGGCAGATGTCCGTCTTGACGACGACTACAGCCTCTCCGTCGGCGTAGTCCCCGGCGAGGAACTTGTCGTACCTGTCCAGCTGCGTCTCGACCGGGAGGTCGTGGCAGGGGCATTTCTGCTTGTTCTCCTTCAGCTTCCTCCAGTCGTCCCCGTCGCATGTGCAGACGTATGCGTGGCCCATCTCCAGGAGCTTCCTGGTGTAGTCGTAGTACATCTCGAACCTGTCCGACTGGATGTACTGCTTGGTGCACTTGACCCCGAGCCAGTCCAGATCCTCCGGGATCATGTCGTACGCATCGGGATCGATCTTCTCGGGGTTGGTGTCCTCGAACCTGAGGATGAGGTCCCCGCCGTACCTCTTGACGTACTCGTCGTTGAGGATGGACACACGGGTATGGCCGATGTGGAGCGGTCCGGAGGGCCCGGGCGCGATACGCATCACGACCTTGCCGTTGACGTTCTCCAGGTCGGGAAGCTCGTACTTCCTCTCCTTCTTCTCCTTGACGAGCAATGAGGAGTCGATCTCTTCAAGGGCCTTCTTCTGGGCCTCCAGGCCCATCTTGTTCACATCCTCCACGATCTGGTTGATGAGGGGCGTGATCTCCCCCGCCTTGGGCCTGAGCTCCGGGCAACTGCCCAGGATCTTCCCTACGACGGCTTTCGGATTGGCTGTACCTTTGAAGAACACCGCGTTCTGCAGTGCGTATTTTCTGATCGTCTGCTCGATCTCGTCGGACATAGGCCAACGGAATCTATAGGGAGTATATATGGGATTATGCGCACATGCACGCAGAAAATGGTAAATGCGGCCCCCTGCGGGGGCCTTGATTGTTCAGTAACAGATGGTGGAAATCCACTCGGACTCTTTCTCCGACACTACACCATCGACGCCAGCGAAGCAGAGCAGCATCATCACGATGTCGTCCCTGACGTACTCGGGAAGCATGGCGAAGGCGACCTCCGCGAGCTTGGTGTCGGCGCCGTCCTTGACGAACTGTCCGAGCCTTGCTGTGAATTCGACGGGATCGAAGGGTTCGCCATGGCGGTGGATGGCCAGACCCTGTATGACCGCATACTCGGTGATGTCGAGGATGCCGTCAGCTGCCGCGACCTTGCACAGGAATGTCTCCACGAGATCCCAGATCATCGGGAATGCCCTGCTGTAACCGTCCATTGTCTGGACCTTGGCGAGGAAGAAACCACCGCGGTCCTCAGATTCTATCGATACGAATTCCTTGAGCAAATCTTCGTATTTGGTCATGTTAAGGGAATCCCGTTCGTAGTATTAATGGATTATACATCCAACTTGGGACGTCTGAACTTTCCCTCTACCCGACAAGAAACGTCTGGCTGATACCGTTATGGATATGCTGGACCGTACGATGACCTCTAACACACATGGGATGCTTTACGACCCCCTGCCATCATATGCACCACTGAGGCAATGACTGTGTGCCTCATGGTATCCGTAAAAAAACGTTTCAAAACCCAAGTTTTAAGCGTAAAAAAACGGTTCGTATATAAACAGAATAATAGCACTCAAGCATAGCCAGATTCATACAAACACACATAATACGAAAGAGGCTCTGTTGTATGCTATGTCAATCGTTGTTCGCTACCCCCATCAACATCGGCGGATCGGATACGATCCGGGTCAAGTTTATACCGTGGACCGCTATTGTCGCCCACAGAGGCCTAAGGGCCACAGGTGAACACCATGGGATTAATGGATCACATCAAGGAAGGACTCGAGAAGGCGGATGAGAAGCTCGGTACCGTCGTGGACGGCGGAAAGGCCGAGGTCGACATCGGCAAGGAGAACTCCAACATCTCCGATGCCACAAGGGACATCGGAAGGAAGATGGTCGAGCTCTTCGACAGCGGAAAGACCATCGATGACGAGGACGTCATGGCCCTCTACAAAAAGATCGTGGACTCCCGTGCGAAGATCGAGGAGCTCAAGAAACAGCAGGAAGAGTACAAGAAGAAGCTCTGATTGCTTGGTCGGGGGCGACCCCGCACCACAACTTTTACCATGATGCACCGCAGGCGGCTTCACTTTGATTAATGACGGCATCAGGATGACCGGCCGAGGTCTAGAGATCGGACCGGTCCTCCGGAGCAGATCGCATGTCACGGATGGCGGGCAGAGGACTCCTATGACGATGGAAGGAAAGCCATGCGGCATCCGACGATGGTCGGAGTGCATGTTATTATTATAGTAACCCTTCACACCGGACATGACCGTCAAGGACTCGCTGTTCGGCGAAATCGTGAAAGTGGAGACACATGTGGATCCTGAATCCAAGGATACCTCATCCGTTCTCATGAAGGATCAGAATGCTACATATGTCTTCGATGACCTGAACGGCGGCAGGGCCGCTGGGAACATCTTCTCGACCAGAGAGAAGATCGCCAAGGCCCTGAACGTCCCGAAGGACGGCATTGTCACCCACCTCCTGGACGCCATAGGTAGGCCGGAGCGCTGCGAGGTCGTGGATGACCCCGCGTTCCGTCAGTGCAGCAGGGACATCAAGCTTATGTCCCTCCCCATACCGAAGTACTTCCCCGAGGACGGCGGAAGGTACATCACATCCGGAGTGATCGTCACCGATTACAACGGTAAGAAGAACGTCTCGTTCCACAGGATGATGATTGTCGATGACAGGCACATAGCGGTCAGGCTGGTCCCCAGGCATCTGTTCACCATCTACAACATGGCCAAGGAGGCCGGCGAGGAACTGAAGATCTCGATATGCATCGGAGCCCAGGCGGAGGTCCTCCTCGCAGCTGCTACATCCATGGACTTCGGCGCCGACGAGCTCGAGGTCGCCTCGTCGATGTGCGTCAAAGGGCACGGCTCGCCCCTGAAGGTGGGGAGATGCGACAACGGCATCCTGGTCCCCGCCGACACCGACTACGTCCTCGAGGGAAGGATCACCCTGAAGGAGACCAAGGAGGGACCCTTCGTCGACATCACCGGGACCTACGACTTCGAGAGGCAGCAGCCGGTCATCGAGATTGACAGGATATGGACCTGCAAGGACCCCATATTCCACCTCCTCCTGCCGGGAGGATACGAGCACTTCATGCTCATGGGGCTCCCCAGGGAGCCCATGATCCTCAAGACCGTCAGGCAGGCGGTCCCCAGGGTGAGGAACGTCCGCCTCACCGAGGGCGGATGCTGCTGGCTGAATGGTATCGTATCGATCAAGAAGAACAAGGAGGGTGACGGAGTGAACGCCATCATGGCGGCATTCACAGGACACCCGTCCATGAAGAACGTCATCATCGTGGACGAGGACATAGACATATTCAATGACCGCGAGGTGGAATGGGCGGTGGCCACAAGGATGCAGGCCGACAGGATCCTGGTCATCAACAACGCCGCCGGATCGTCCCTGGACCCGAGCTCCCACGGGAAGACCACTTCCAAGGTCGGCTACGACGCCACCATCCCGCTGGACCAGGACAGGTCCCTCTACATGAAGGCAAGGCTCTGAACTACGATCAAGGTCGAAAGACCTGTGACTTTAGTCGCTAGAATCAGGGTGACCTCTCTTAATAGCCGTACCGCGACTCATCCTCTGCAGACCATGCGCATGGATGCATTGGGTGATGAAAATGAACAAGACAATGGCCATCATGGCCGTAGCGCTGAGCGTCTTCACGGCGTTCTTCATCATTGGGATGGGGAGCGAACTGGAGGCCGAAGGGACCATCCAGGTCGACGGCGCATCATACAGCATCATAACCGATGCGGACACGGTCAGCTACACGGATGACAGCATCCCCGGCAAGAGGATCTACATAGACTCCCCGTCGGTGAAGGCGGATGCCTTCAAGGGCTGCACCACGATACAGTACGTCGTATTCAGCGACAAGGTTAAGACGATAGGCGACAGCGCCTTCGAAGGCTGCAGCAAGCTGCTGTACGTCAAGATGACACAGGTCCAGTCCATAGGGGACTATGCTTTCAAAGGGACCGGCATCATAAACAACAACATCTCCTCCGCTCTCACCTCCATAGGGAAGTACGCCTTCTCGGAGTGCAGCGGAATGTACAGCCCCATCCTGTCCGGGACGGGAGTGACCGAACTGAAGGAAGGTGTCTTCAAGAACAGCGATGTGAAGATCGAGGACCTGAGGAACATAACGAAGATCGCAGGAGACGCGTTCGAAGGCACCTCCCTGAAGGGACAGATCATCGGTGAGAAGCAGAAGGTGAAGCTCAACGGCATCCCTGAGATCACGCTCGGGGATTTCGACTTCAAGAACCTTGATGTAACTTCAACGAAGAACGTCCTCTACCTCGATTTCTGGGTGGAGCCCAACGTGATGCTCACCAAGACCGACACCAGCGGCACATCCGAATACCGCAGCGAGCTCTTCGTCTACAACACAGGAGACTACGCATGCCTGGTGCCCTACAACGAGGTGAACACTCACATCGATGCCAGGACCACGACACTCCATTTCCAAGACATCCTGGGCATGGATGACATAGTCCGCAAGAGCGGGGACGGCAAGCTGACGATGCCTGTTCCCAAGGTTGCGAGCGGCATGTTCAGCGCATGGTCCGTGGAGGGCCTGAACGGTAACGTCAAAGAGATAACGGAGGCACAATTCTGCGAGCTCGGGACGACGATAGAACCTATCGCATCCTTCGCGACCAGAACGATAACCTACGACCACTCGCAGATCAAGGGCGTCACCGGACTGCCCTCCTCAACTACCTTCACCGTCGGGGACAGGTACGCCGAACTCGACGACGTGGACGGATACGAGTTCTCCGGATGGAGGGTGGACGGCAAGTTCTACTCCGCCGGCAGTCTGATCGACACCTACTCGGACCACACCGCTGTCAGCGTTTGGGATGCACTGACATGCAAGGTCGAGATCATGGGTACGGACGGCAAGGTAACTGAGACGATCCAGGTGGAGAAGGGGTCCAGGCTGGACCTGTCAACCCTTGATTACGATGAGGCCGACGGCGAGGAGTTCATCGGATGGGCCCTCACCATGAACGGGCCGATGCTGGTGACCGATCCCCAGATCAACTCAGACCTCAAGCTCTATCCTCTCACGAAGGCCAGGCAGTCCTACACAGTCACCTTCGTCGACGACGGCAAGGTCCTGGGCACCCAGCAGTGCTACAAGGGAAAGCAGATCGCGATCGAACAGCAGAACCCTACCAAGGATGGGAAGATCTTCGAGAACTGGGTTCTGAGGGAGACCGGCACCAAGTACTTCCAGGGCGACAAACTGATGCTCAGCAAGGACATCGAGCTGGAGGCGGTCTGGAAGACCATCAAGGTCAGGTTGTACTATCACCTGGACCTGGTCGAGAGGTGCGAATACGATTGGGGGACCATGGTCACCATCGGCAGCGAATCCGCCGTGAAGAGGGGATACGAACTGCTCGGATGGTCGCTGAACATGAACGGTGCCGTCGATTACCGCGACGGCGAGACCGTGAGACTGACCGAGACCATGGAGCTCTACCCCTGCTGGGCGGAGCTCGGGAAGCTGAAGATCACCTGCCACGACTACAACGGCAAGATGACCGTCAAGGAGGTGGAGGAAGGCGATTCCTTCACGGTCCCTAAGCCCTCCGCCCGGGATCAGGGCGTGTTCCTCGGATGGTCGCTCGGGATGGACAGGCACGTGAACTACACCCCGGGGGACTCCTTCGTCGTCTACAACGATGTGGACCTCTTCGAGGTGTGGGATATGGCCAGCAGCCACACGGTGGTCTGCCACGACCATGCCGGGGGCACCAGGACCGCGACCGTCGAGGACGGATCCACGTTCACCGTGCCGAGGTCCTCCGACCGCAGCGATGCGGTGTTCCTCGGTTGGGCCACCACAGCCTTGGGAGCAGTGACCTACCAGCCGGGAGACTACTTCAATGTCACATCCGACATGGACCTGTACGAGGTCTGGAAGATGGATAACAACTACAAAATCACCATCCATGACCACGATAACATGACGACGGTGACCGAGGTCCCCAAGGGATCCAGGTTCACCGTCCCCAAACCGACCGAGATGACCGACGGGTTCCTCGGTTGGGCCACGACCTACGGCGGCACCGCCAGATACACCCCGGGAGATTCCTTCACGGTCACCGAGGACATGGACCTATACGAGGTGTGGAGCACCGTGACGACGCTCTACGTCACCACGCACGACTACACAGGCAAGCAGACCATGACAGATGTGGAATCCGGAAAGAGGTTCACCGTCCCCAAGCCTGTCGCACGCGACCAGGCCACGTTCCTAGGATGGGCGACCTCCCCAGAGGGAACACCGATGTACACCCCGGGAGACTCATTTACCGTGACATCCGACATGGACCTCTACGAGGTATGGAAGACCACCGACGTGTTCAGCGTCATACTCCACCGCTACGCCGGCGAGACGACCGTGTCCTCTGTCGAAGAGGGCAAGATGTTCACGGTCCCCAAGGGGTCCTCGAACTCGCAGGGGACCTTCCTCGGCTGGAGCCTGAAATCCGAAGGTACAGTGGACTACACGCCCGGCGACACCTTCGCCGTGACATCGGACACACACCTCTACGAGGTATGGAAGACATCCACCACCTACGACGTCATCCTCCATGATTACACCGGTAAGACCAAGGTGTCGATCGTCGGCAAGGACACCACGTTCACGGCACCGAGACCCTCCACCCGCGACGGATGGACGTTCTCCGGATGGGCCCTCACCTACAGCGGCTCCCCCGCTTACATGCCAGGTGACGCCATCAGAGTATCCTCGAACATGGACCTCTACGAGATCTGGTCGGACAGGTCGCAGCAAGTCGTAAGCCATGAGGTCACATGCCACGGATCCTCTGGCAAGACCTCCATCGCCAAAGTGACCGACAAGGGAACGTACACCGTACCGAAAGCCCTATCCGATTCCGAAGGCACCTTCCTCGGCTGGAGCCTCTCCAGGAACGGGACGGTCCAGTACACCCCTGGAGATTCCTTCACAGTGACCGAGGACACCGACCTATACGAGGTATGGGACACCACCGTCGAATACACGGTGACCGTCCACTACCACACCGGCGAGTCCGAGTCGTCCAAGATAGTCTCCGGCTCTGCATACACTGTGCCTTCGGCATCCGCCCGCGACGGATACACCTTCATGGGCTGGTCCACAAGACCCTCCGGATCTGCATCATACCTGCCTGGAGCACAGATTATCGTCGCCTCCGACATGGACCTCTACCAGGTCTGGACGCAGAAGCAGACGTTCTCCGTCACCGTCCACGACCAGAACGGTTCTACCTACAACGGATTCGTCGGAGAGTCATTGGACGTTCCGCTCCCGGCGATGACCAGGAACGGATACGACCACATCGGCTGGACCACAGCGTACAACGGACAGACGGCACAGTACCCCGCACCCGGGACCGCTCAGACCACATCCTCCTGCAGCTTCTACCCTGTATGGAAGGAAAAGGAGACCGTGAGCATCATAGTCCACATGGCAGTCACCGACACCGTCAACCACACCGTGTACAAGGGAGACTCCCTGACGCTGCCGGCATCCTTCGGAAAGGTGTCCGGCAAGACCCATCTCGGCTGGACGCTGAGCCCTGACGGGACCGGCAGGTTCTTCTCGGCTGGATCGGCGATCCACCCCGAGGAGTCCATGGAGCTCTTTGTCTCCTGGTCCGAACCCGACATCATCAGGATCACCTTCATGAGCGACGGCACCCAGGTCTACTCGGTGAACGCATCCGCAGGCTCGACCTACGACCTCTCCAAGGTCGGCACCCCCTCGAAGGAGGGATACGGGTTCCTCGGATGGAGCACCGAAGAGGGCTCCGCCAGGGTCGCCTACGATGAGAACGACACCATAGCGGCCACGGAGAGCATCACGCTCCATGCGGTCTGGGAGAAGCTGGTCGAGGTCACCTACCACAACGACGGGAAGACCGAGACCGAGTACTACGAGGCAGGCTCAGAAGTGACCCTCAGGAATCTCAGCAAGGACGGATACAGGTTCAAAGGCTGGTCCGCCACCACCGCCGGCCAGGCGCTTGAGAGCCCCCTGACGGTCTACAGGAACGTGGACCTTTTCGCGATCTGGGAGAAGGAGGAGCAGTCGTCACCGTCGGATGGGATCACTGTCATCGATGGCAAAAACACCAATAAGGTCACCGAGAACACAGGGTCCGGTGGACCCATGGATTCCGGCACCATCGCGATTGCTGTTGCAGTCATCGCCGGAGTGATGCTGGCGCTCCTGTTCGTGGTGAGGAGGGCGTGAAGAGAGGGTGAAGAAAGCGGATGCGCGGGGGCGACCTCGCCATCCGCCCAAACGGCCGCAACCTGCGTTCCGAGGTCCCAAGGCGGCCGTCATACCTCCTACCAGACCGCCGTTCCGGCAGCCCCCCGACTAAAATATATAAGGGACTCGGCCTAGGGAGGCCCGATCAAGATGTCCACAATCAGACTGGGTAAGAACCACCTCAGATGGTGTTACGAATGCAACCTGCCTATCCTCGAGAAGGAGGAGTGCCCGGTCTGCGGAAGACCCACCGAAGAGGTCGTTCTCACGCCTCCTGGAGACTCCAGGCCCGCATTCAAGCACGACATCGACCTTCTCCGCGAGACCCTGGACCACGACTACGGCCCGGGCGCCGGAATGGCGGTCATACCGGACGACCACATCGTCATCCTCAGCAAGGCACCGTCCCTCGACAGGATGGACGAGGTCGTCATCGACGGAGCGGTCATCGCATCGTTCAGATACGACATGGGTTCCGGCTGGAAGTTCGTCGCCAGGATGCAGGGCGCGTACCGCATCGGGAAATGCTTCTCGAAGGGATACGTCGTGTGCCACCCAGATGCGATACCTTTCATCAGAGAGAGCAAGAACCTCATGGCCCCAGGCGTCATCGATGCCGACCCTGACATAAAGTTCGGCGACGAGATCATAATCGTCACGGCCGATAGAGAGGTCATCGCCACCGGTATGGCCAAGATGACCGGGCCGGAGATGGTGGAGTCCACCAGAGGGGTCGCGGTGAGGACCAGGTGGTACAGGCCCGAGGAGTTCAGGGACCTGACTCCCAAGAAGAACTCCTGGGACGAGGCCGTCAAGGCCAACGAGGGGGTCATCAAGAGGAGGGTCGACGAGGCCGTCGGATTCATCCACAAGACCATCGAGAAGAACAACCTCCCCGCCATCGTATCGTTCTCGGGAGGAAAAGACAGCCTCGCATCGTTGCTGCTCACCCTGGACGCAGGGCTGAAGCTCCCCATCCTCTTCGTGGACACCGGACTGGAGTTCGACGAGACCGTGGAGCACGTCCACGACGTCTGCCAGAGGCACGGATTACAACTCATCTAGGAGAAAGCACCCACTGACGCCTTCTTCGGCAACCTGGTCTACTTCGGGCCGCCTGCAAAGGATTACAGGTGGTGCTGCAAGACCAACAAGCTCGGACCAACCGTCGGAGCGATCAACAAGAACTTCCCCGACGGAGTTCTCTCATTCATCGGACAGAGGAAGTACGAGTCCGAGCAGAGGAACTCCAAGCCCAGAGTGTGGAGGAACCCCTGGACCCCCGGACAGGTAGGGGCGTCGCCAATCCAGAACTGGTGCGCAATGCACGTCTGGATGTACATCTTCTACAAGAAGGAGCCCTACAACGTATGGTACACCAGAGGGCTGGACAGGATCGGATGCTTCCTGTGCCCCGCATCAGACCTCGCCGAGTTCGACGTCGTCGCCGGCAACAGCAAGAGGTGGGGGCAGTGGAACGAGTACCTGGAGAAGTACATGGCCGACCGCGGACTCCCCAAGGAGTGGAAGGAGTACGGCCTCTGGAGATGGAAGGATGCGCCCAAATCCATCAGGGAGGAGGTGCAGAGGGTCTCCGGCAAGGAGGTGTCCGAACTGACGAAGCAGACCAAAGCGCCGGAGAAGGGCCCGCTGACGATCAAGGTCCAGGAGGGATACTCCCCCTGCGTCGTGGGATACAGCATCGAGGCGGCCCTGTCCAGACCGATAGACCTGGAGAAGGTCAGGCCGTTCTGCCATGCGATCACATGGATCGTCCCCGACAAGATCGAGGGCGACTTCATCGAACTCGGAGGCGCCACGCTGTACGCCGAGGGATCGATCATCAGCAAATCAGGATCGGAACTAGATGCGAGAAGGACGATCGACCACATCTTCCAGCTGATAATGCGTGCGGAGCAGTGCGTCGGATGCGGGCTGTGCGCAGCCAGATGCAGGCCGGGGGCCCTCTACATGAAGGACGGAAAGGTCCACATCCACGAGGACGACTGCATATTCTGCAGGGAATGCTTCGGACCCTGCCCGTCGGTGAACTTCGCAAGGGGCGACGAGTTCGAGCAGTGAAGGGCCATGAAGCTCATAGCCCGCCACTCCGATGTGACCGTATCCGAGATGGCGGTCATCCTGAACAGCGACGACGCCCTCAAGCTCGGAGTCGATCATACCGACAGGGTGCGCGTCACGGGTGATTCGTCGACCATATGTGCCGTGGTCATAACCGATTCGATCGTGGAACCGGGGAAGGCTATCTTCCCGTCGCAGATCATGGAGAGATGCGGCATCGAGGACGGGGAGGAGTTCCTCATCGAATACAGCCCCATGCCCGAGTCGGTGAGGTCGATACGCAGCAAGATCAACGGCAGGAAGCTGAACGGACAGGAGATCCGCTCCATCGTAAAGGACATCCTGGACGGCGGACTGTCCAGCAAGGAGATACTGTCGTTCGTGTCCGCGTTCAACGTGAACAACGCAGATCTGGAGGAGGTCGCCGACCTCACAAGGGCGATGGCAGATACCGGCAGCATGGTCGACTTCGGTTCCGAGAGGATACTCGACTTCCACAGCCTCGGAGGCATCCCCGGGAACAAGATCACACCGATCGTCGTGTCCATAGTGGCATCGCAATCGCTCATCATCCCCAAGCTGTCGTCCCGCGCCATCAGCAGCGCCTGCGGGACATCCGATTTCGTGGACACGTTCTGCGATGTCGAACTCGACACCGAATCCCTCAGGGCGGCGGTGAAGAAGACGGGAGGGGTGTTCGCCTGCGGGAACGATGATTATGCACCAGTCGGGAGCATCATCATCGATGCGGAGCGCCCCATGGGCATAGACCCCAGGCCGATGATGCTCGCCTCGATAATGAGCAAGAAGGTGGCCCTGGGAACAACACATCTGCTGATAGACATCCCCATGGGCAAAGGAGCGAAGATCCCCGACATGGAGACCGCGGAGGGATTCGCGAAGGACCTGATCGGACTCGGAAGGATCCTCGGAGTGCGCATAGAATGCGCCGTCACCTACGCCGACCAGCCCCTCGGGCACATGATCGGCCCCACTCTGGAAGCGAAGGAGTGCATCTCCATGCTGGAGACCGGGGACACCGAGTGCGCCGTCCTGGATAAGGCCTGCGGAATGGCCGGGATCATCCTTGAGATGGCCGGCATGGAGAACGGAAGAGCGAGGGCCGAGGGGGCCATCACCTCCGGAAGGGCCCATGAGAAGTTCCTCCAGATAGTCGAGGCGCAGAACGGCAGCCATGATCTCAAATCGAACGACCTCTCCCCGGGATCGTTCGTCAAGGATGTGCATGCCAAGAGGGACGGGTTCGTCCAATACATAGACAACGCCAGCATGGTCGCCATCGCCAAGGGAGCAGGCGCCCCCGAGGACCTGGGCGCCGGGATCGAGATACTTCACGAGAAGGGCGACAGGGTGAAGGAAGGGGATGTCCTGTTCAGGATCTATGCCGAGAACCAGGCCAAACTGGACAGGTCCGTGGAATCCGCAAGGTCCCGCCGTCCGATGCTGGTGACCAAGGATCCAGTGGATACAGCACCCCAATGCATGATACTGAAGAGGATATACGAGAGGTCCGAACAGTAATCAACGTTTTTATGCGGTACTCATATACCGAGAGCATGAAGGTGGACCCTAACGATCTGGCAGCGGCGATGGAGCACGATCCAGCTCTCATCGACGAGAACGATGCGCTGAAGTACCATGCGGGCCTGCTGGCCGTCACCATGTACAGGGAGAGCCACGAGCTCTGGCTGAAAGGCGAGTACGAGAAGGCCAGGGAGATCAATTTCGAGGCCCACAAGATCACCGGATGCGACATCCACCCCGGAGCCACCATCGGCAAGAGATTCTTCATAGACCACGCCACCGGCGTAGTGATCGGGGAGACGACCATCATCGGCGACGACGTCTGCCTCTACCAGGGAGTGACCTTGGGAGGAGTGTCCACCAGCAAGGGCAAGAGGCATCCCACCCTGAGGAACCACATCGTGGTAGGATGCAACGCATCCATTCTCGGCAACATCACCATCGGCAACAACGTCCGTGTAGGTGCAGGATCGGTAGTCCTGAAGGACGTCCCCGACGACTGCACCGTCGTAGGAGTGCCGGGAAGGGTGGTCAGATACAAGGGCCTGAAGGTCCAATGCGAGCTGAACCACTGCGACCTCCCCGACCCCGAGGAGGACGAGATCTCAAAGCTCCGCTCGGAGATCGAGATGCTGAAGAGAGAGATCGAGGAGCTCAAGAAGAGGCGATCCCGACACCCTGCATCCCTCCACAGGATCCATGCCTGACGGCACCCAAGATAGATTTTATAATCGGGGCTGGATACGACACATCGATCAGATGTCATTGATGATCCATAACACACTGACGAACTCCAAGGAGGAGTTCAGGACCATAGAGCCGGGCAAAGTCAAGATGTACGTATGCGGTGTCACCGTCTACGACGACATACACATGGGGCACGCCAGATGCATGATCGTGTTCGACACCGTCGTCCGCTACCTCAGATACCTGGGCTATCAGGTCACCCACGTCACCAACTTCACCGACGTGGACGACAAGATCATCAACAAGGCGGCGGCCGAGGGAATTGACCCCTTGGAGCTGTCCGCAAGGTACATCGACAGATACTTCGAAGATTCATCGAAACTGGGAATCAACAGGGCGGACATCTACCCCAAGGCCAGCGAGTGCATCGGGGACATCATCGCCATGGTCCAGAAGATCATCGACAACGGATTCGGATACGTCACCAGCGACGGCAGCGTGTACTTCTCCATCGATAAGGTACAGAACTACGGAAGACTGGTCAAATCGAAGCTCGAGGACATGTCCTCCTCCGGAAGGGTCCAGATGGACGAGGAGAAGAGGAACCCCATGGACTTCGCAGTATGGAAAGCAGCAAAGCCCGGAGAGTGCTCCTGGGATTCGCCCTGGGGAAAGGGAAGGCCGGGATGGCACATCGAGTGCTCCGCCATGATCGACAGGTACCTCGGAGAGCAGATCGACATCCACGGCGGAGGGAACGACCTCATATTCCCGCATCACGAGAACGAGATTCTCCAGACGGAGGCTGTCACAGGAAAGCCGCTTGCCAACTACTGGATGCACAACGGTATGCTGCAGGTCAAGGGACACGGCATGACGAAGGAGGAGAAGATGTCCAAGTCCCTGGGCAACTTCTTCACCGTGAAGGACGTGGCCGCGAAGTACGACCCCCAGACCATCAGGTTCTACTTCCTCAACACCCACTACATGAGCCCCCTCCTGTACGGGGAGGACATGCTCGAGGAGGCCAAAGCCGCAGACTCCAGGATCATCAACTGCTACAAGGACCTCAAATCCTATGTTAAGAACGCCCCCGAGGGCGATGTGGATACCAACGACTGCTGCGACCTCATAGAATCGTACAGGCAGGCCTTCAGGGACGCGATGGACGACGACTTCAACACCCGCCAGGCGATTGAGGTCATCTTCCAGATGGTCAGGGCCCTCAACAAGGCCATGAACGAGAGGACCCTCTGCAAGAAGTCCGCTCAGAAGCACCTCGACCTCCTGGACGAGTTCAACGGCATACTCAACATTATCCCCGAGGAGGAGAGCGACGACGGCACACTGGACGATGTCATGTCCATCCTCATAGACCTCCGTGCGGAGCTGAGGAAGAACAAGATGTACGACCTCGCCGACATGATCCGCGACAGGCTGAAGGAGGCCGGAGTCGTGCTCGAGGACTCCAAGGACGGGGCAAAATGGAAGAAGCTCTGAGGGCCAAGTCGGAACTGATCCTCTCGAAGGGACTCAGGGTCCCTGCGGGGTTCGACCATCCGATGGCAGAATCCGACGGAGAGGGCGGCGGCCTGATGATCATCTCGTTCGGCGACAGCCGGATGAGGATGAGGTATTCCGCCGATTCAGGCGACCTGGAGCTCAGGGAATCCGATGGGAGGTATTCCGTTCACAAAGGCAACGAATGTCTCATAGACGACGTCGGGTTCGTCAGGGCGTACTGCCACTCGCCGTATCAGGCGAACGTGAACCTCACGAAGTTCGGCAGTGACGACGAGATATTGTCGTACCTGGACAGACTGGTGTCCACAGGCACCGTCGAGGGAATACCGATAAGCGGTTGCTCGGATGCCGACAGGGTCTGCGAGGTCGTCTCCATGATCCATTCCAGATACCCGGACATCCCGATAGGGTACAGCGCATCTCCCGTGTCCAAAGATGATCTTCTGAGGCTGAAGGCTGCAGGTCTTTCCGAGTTCAAGATCACATTGGGCTCGACGATACCCCGCATCTTCGCACTTGTGAATCCCGATGAGGACATGGATGCCATAATCGGATGCCTCAAGGACGCTGTGGAGGTCTTCGGAAAGGGGAAGGTCTGCACCGGAATCTCCGTTGGAATGAACGAGACCGACGAGGAGATGGTCTCCATGTTCGAGAGGATCAGCTCCGCCGGAGTCCTGACGGACCTGAAGGTCAAGAAGATAACCGCGAAGAACAGGCAGAGGTTCGAGGACGCACTCGGGAAGATAGAACCCGTGACCGTCGACAGGCTCTGCATGCTCGGCAGCAAGCTGAAAGAGGTCCAGGAAAGGAACGGCCTCGACGCCAGGGACATGCACACGTTATGCTTAGCGTGCATGTGCTGCAACATCGTCCCGTTCAGAGATTGCTGATCCTTCTCCTGGCATCCTCGAGAAGATCGCAGGACTTGCATCTGGAACCTACTGTAGGCTCCCCGCACTGGCAGAGATGAAGGTCCGCCCCTGCATACTCCTTGTAGAGCATGGGGCGCAATGTATCATAAGAAGAAAGGATGCTGTGCCTCGAACCGGGAGACCTGTCCTCCAGCTCGTCGACTATGCTCCTGTACTGATTCCTGAGGGCCTCCTGCCAATATGGGCACTCCCCATCCCAGTACTCCAGGCCGTTGACCAGGGCATACAGCAGGGTCTCCTTCTCCGGGATCAGCCTCAGAGGCAGGAACCTGGGAACCAGTCCGGGCTGGACCTTCTCGTGCGGTCCGAGCCTCGCCAGCCTCTCCACATCCCCTCTGACGAAATTCATCATGACGGATTGGGCCATGTCGTCCAGGTTGTGGCCGGTGGCCAGATACTTGGCGCCGATCTTCCTGGCCTCGTCGTTCATCAGCCTCCTCCTGAACACCCCGCAGTAGGTGCAGGGACTGCTGTCCCTGGACAGAGGGACGATCTCGTCCATGGTCACGCCCAGTTCGGAGAACGAGCGCAGATGGAACTGGATGTCCCTCTCCTCGCAGAACCTCCTGACGATGTCCACGCTGGGAGGGCGGTAGTTAGCGATCCCCTCGTCTATGGTTATCGCATGGACCCCCACTCTGTTGCGAGGCCCGAAGACATCCGATATTAGCTTCAGTGCTACGATGCTGTCCTTCCCTCCGGACACGGCGACGGCGATGTCCTCGCCGGGATAGACCTTGATCTGCTTCCTGATCTCCCTCTTGACCCTCTTCTCCACGAATCTGGAGAAATGCTCAGGGCACAGGTGCATCCCGTTGTACCTGATGAACGTGACCGCCTCGGAGTTGCACTGATCGCATCTCATCCGAATCACCGGAGCCCATCTCCTCGTCGAGGATCTCCTCCAACTTCTTCGCCAGGACCTTCGAGGGTATATCCGGCAGCGATATGAGCGTGGACCTTCCGTTCCCATCGGAGGACACCTTGGTCCTCACCAGGCTGACCTTCTCCAGCCCCTGCACATGGCTCCAGAACTGGGTGTGCTTCCTCGCGGGGACATCATACTCCTCGCAGACGACCGCGTAGGTCTTCTCCGCCGAGGACAAAGGGATCACGACGTTCTGCTTCATGGCGCGGGCCACTGCCAACAGAATGAGCTTCTTGTTCAGGTCCAGCGACCTTATCTTCGATTCGGACACCATGCTGTAGATGCTGGCCTTCGCCTCGCGGACGTTCTCCACGGTGATCTCTCCGTCGGTCATCCCCTCGGCTATTATAGCCGACCTCTCCAGCAGCTCCACGGCCATTCTCGCATCGCCATAATCATCTGAGCTCTCCGCGATCTGGTCGATGGCGTCGTCGGATATCCTTCCGGGATACAGCGCCTCCTCGGCTCTCTCCTTGACTATCTGCTTCAGCTCGTCGTAGTTGTACCTGTCAAACTTGACCAGGGTGGTCCTCTTGAACGTAGACAGCGAGGCCTGGTCCATCATCTCGTAGACGGACACCTGCGCCACCAGTATGAGGGAGACGGGGGCGGGTTTGTTGACCTCGTCGGACAGCCTTGTGATCTGATAGATTATGTCCACGGTATTCTTCTTCAGCAGCACGTCGACCTCGTCCAATATGATGACCAGCGGCCTCTTGTTCTTCAGGAGGTGGTTCTTGAACACGCGAGCCATATCCTCGGTGGAGAATCCCCTGTCGGGGTACCCCTGGTCGAAGAAGCGTATCAGGTTGAGCAGCACCGAGTTCTCCGAGTTGCTGTTCCTGCAGTTGACGTAGATGATGTCTATCGGCGTCCCTTTTCCGTTGAGGAACGCCTTCATGTCGTCGCAGAACCTCCTCGCCGTGGCCGTCTTGCCTGTTCCGACGGATCCCATCAGGAACGCGTTGCACGGACGGTCGTAGTCCACCAGCGGGCGGAAGAGCGTCTCCAGCTCATGCATCTGGGCGTCCCTGCTGACAAGGTTCTTCGGAACGTAGTTGCTGTCGAATCTGGAGGGATCCTTGATAATGCTGGAGGACTTCTCGAACATCTTCACACCGGTCTCGTGGTCTGTTGCTAGGATGGATTCCACGTGGTTATGCCACATCCATGCCATCGGCCAATATATTCTTTTATCATCGATGTCGGGGCGGCTTGGCACTTCCGCTTCGAGGCGGCCGTGGTGCGCTGGATGTACCGATTTCGCCGACAATCCGATGTAACGGCTTAATACGATGACGGATGATGCATCGTCATGGCAGGCAGGACCCCCGATGCAGAATCATCCGCCCCCAAGCGCAGGATGTGCTGGAAATGCCAGAAGTACAACGTCCCCGGCGCGGAGTTCTGCGCGTTCTGCGGAGCCCAGTTCGTCACGGACAACGACCATTACCAGACGGACGGCCGCACCATATCGGACACGGATGAGACCGCATACCTGTCCGCACCCCCGCCGAAGATCAAGAGGTCGTACAAGGGGATAGCCCTCATGCTTGCGATCATCGCGGTCGGGGTCGTCGTCATCGTGATGGCCGCAGGCGGGACCCATGACGTCGTGTACAACTACGCGCTCACCGACTATGAGGAGGACGGGAACTACGTGCACGTCGAATACACCCTGAGCGTCAAGAACAACAAGCTCTCGGACGTGTATGTCTCCAATTTCGAGCCTGTCCTGTATATCGGTTCCACTCCGATGCCATTCGATGATGACATCTCCTACATCCCGTTCGTGAAAGGGATGACCTGGACATGGACCATATCCGCAGATGTCCCCAAGAGCGATTGGGCACAGGGCGTGCACATCGGATTCGAGAACAGGATCGACACCAGGAGCTTCGATATAGCCCAGGACACGAACCTGGCCATAAAGAAGTCCTGATGCATCCAGCGCCAAACCCGGCACCCGGCCATCCAATAAATCCTTTAAGCAGTCCACCCATAGAGGGCACCGATATCACATGAACGAGATTTGGACGGAGAAGTACAGGCCCAGGAACCTGGACGATGTGGTTGGTCAGAAGCACGTGACCGAGAGGCTGAAGTCCTATGTGGCCTCCAGGAACATGCCGCATCTTCTTTTCACCGGCCCGGCCGGGACCGGGAAGACCACCTGCTCCCTCGCTCTGGCCAAATCGATGTTCGGCGACGAGTGGAAAGGCAACTTCATAGAGCTCAACGCATCCGACGAGAGAGGGATCGACGTAGTCCGCGGCAAGATCAAGGAGTTCGCCAGGACCGCACCCCTTGGAGGCGCGGAGTTCAAGATCATCTTCATGGACGAGGCCGATGCGCTCACATCCGACGCACAGGCCGCTCTGAGGAGGACGATGGAGAAGTTCTCCGGGATCTGCCGTTTCATCCTCTCGTGCAACTACTCTTCCAAGATCATCGACCCCATCCAGTCCAGGTGCGCCGTGTTCAGGTTCAAGCCCCTAACCGCGGACGATGTGAGGGAATACCTCCAGAACATCGTCGACAAGGAGAACGTGGACATAGACGAGGACGCCATGAACGGTCTGATCCACGTCGCGAGGGGAGACATGAGGAGGGCGGTCAACTCCCTGCAGGTCGCGGCATCGCTGGGAAAGAAGATAGATCTCGACGTGATCTACCAGACCACCGGAATGGCCAACCCCCAGGCGGTCAAGGATATGATCGAGACCGCACTCGGAGGCAACTTCATCAGGGCCCGCGACATGCTGGACGATATAATGATCACATTCGGACTGTCCGGTCAGGACGTCATCAAGCAGATACACTCGACGTTCTTCGACCTCAGCATCACCGATGCGGAGAAGGTCAGGTTCATGGACAAGACCGGTGAGATCGAGTTCCGTATCGTCGAGGGAAGCAACGAGAGGATACAGCTGGAAGCTCTGCTCGCTTACCTTGTCATGCTCGGCGGAAAATCGAGATGAACTTCGGGACCATCTTTTCCGAGGCCTCTTGAAGCACTTCTTGGGAAGAGCACATCACCAGTATCCCGTGCTCGTCTACCAGGCTCTTATCATAGACGGCACCGGCCTTCTCTGCTATGTGCATACCCGGCATGAAATCCCAGATCTTGTTAAGGAATCTGACATGCACATCCAGCCTGCCTGCGGCCAGATATGAGAAATCCACCGACGCCGCTCCGAACACCTTGAAACGAGCGATATCGGTGTAGCAATCATGGAATATCGCCGCCTGCGCATCCCTGAACTGCTGAGAGCGCCTGCTGAAATCACCGGTGGACACCAGACACTTCTTCAAAGGCGCGGGATCCGCCGTGTGGATCGGCACACCATTGAGGAACGCCCCGTCCTCGGATGCGGTGAACATCTCATCGAACACCGGCAGGTATATCGCCGAAGCCTTCGGGACCCCGTCGACCATGAAGCTGCCCTGCATCCCGAAGAACGGTATGCCCCTGCTGTAGTTCATCGTCCCGTCGATGGGGTCGATAGTCCATGAGCGGTGCTCTATGCCCTGGTCGGGATTGGTCTCCTCTGAGATGATCGCGTCGTCCGGGAACGCCTCCCTGATGGTGGAAATAATGGATTCCTCCGCCAGAACATCCGATCCGGTAACCACATCATAAGTACCTATAGCGGTGCCCTTCTCCTTCGCGGAGCGGTCACCCTTCACAACGATCTCCGATGCCTTGCGTATGGCATCCTCCAGGACCTTCAGCTCTTCCGACATGTGATCAGTAACGGTTGTCGAATATGCGGTTGGTCTTCTTCTCGCTCCTCGGCAGGTATCCGATGTCAACGGCCTTGGGGACGACGGTGACGTTGATCTTGGACTTGACCTTCTCGACCAGTTCCTTCTCCGCCACTTCGCGGGCCTCCCCCTGGGCGGGGGTCTCGAAGTAGACCGTGATGATGTCCCTGCCCTCCAGGTGGTCGATCATGATCTGGTATTCGCTGGTGGCGTCCTTCATCGTTGCAAGGACTTCCTCGAACTGCGCGGGGAACATGTTGACCCCTTTGACCTTGATCATGTCGTCGGTGCGTCCGACGATGATGTCTATGCGGGGGAACCTGGATCCGCACGGGCACTCGCCGGGGATGATCCTGGTGAGGTCGTGGGTCCTGTACCTGATGAGCGGGGCCCCCTCCTTCCTGAGGGTGGTGATGACCAGCTCCCCATACTCCCCGTCTGGGAGGACCTCTCCGGTCTTCGGGTCGATGATCTCGAAATAGATGTAGTCGTCCCACATGTGGATGCCGTTGCGGTAGTCGCAGCTGATGCCGATCCCGGGGCCGTAGATCTCGGTCAGTCCGTATATGTCATAGAAATCGACGCCGAGGTCCTCCGCGATGCTCTTGCGCATCTTGTCGCCCCAGCGCTCGGAACCGATGATCCCCTTCTTCAGGCACAGCTTGTCCCTTATGCCGCGCTTCTTGATCTCCTCGGACAGCAGCAATGCGTATGAGGAAGTCGAACATAGGACGGTGGATTTCAAATCCTCCATCATGCGGAGCTGCTTGTCGGTGTTGCCAGGGCCCATGGGGATCGCCATGGCGCCAAGCCTCTCGCATCCCGCCTGGAAACCAATCCCTGCAGTCCAGAGCCCGTATCCGGGCGTGATGTGGAGACGGTCCTTGTCGGTCACGCCTGCCATGACGTAGCAGCGCTCGAACATTATGGCCCAGTCCTCGACGTCCTTCTTGGTGTAGGGGATGACGACCGGTGTGCCTGTAGTACCGGATGACGAATGGATCCTGACGATGTCCTTCTCGGGGACGGCCGCAAGTCCAAGAGGATATGCCTCGCGGAGGTCGCCCTTGTCGGTGAACGGTAGCTTCTCGAAGTCCTCCTGCGTCCTGACTGCGGCCACATCTATGCCCTCGAACTTCTTGGCGTAGAATGGGCTGTGCTCCTTTATCGTGGCCAGTTCGTTGAGGATCATCTCCTTCTGGTACTCGTTCATCCTCATCTGAATTCACCGTCGTCTATCCGTTGCAGCAGAGAAGCGGCCTCTTCGGAACCGCGGATGGCTGCCTTGGTAAGCCATTTCCTTGCATTAGATAAACTATGAGTCATCCCTTGTCCAGAAAGATGCATTTTACCCAGCTCGCACATGGCCTCCGAAGAGTCCATGTCGGCGGCCTTGATCATGCACTTCGCCGCCTTCGATGGATTGGAAGGGACTCCCCTTCCCTCGAGGTACATCCTTCCAAGGCGGACGCCGGCCTTGGGGTAGCCCGCATCGAAGCATTTCGTATAGAATTCGATAGCCTTCTGGAGATCCACGGGGATCCCGCGACCCTCCTCGTTCATCACGGCCATCCTGTAGAGCGCGATTATGAGGCCTTCGTCGGCTGCCTTGGAATACCAGTAGTAGGCCTTCTCCCAGTCCTGCTCAATACCCTCCACGTCGGAGTACATGAAACCGAGATTGAACATCGCCCTTGCATTCCCGAGCTCCGCTGACTTGTGATAGAGCTCCATGGCCTTGTCCAGGTCCAACCTCATGCCGTAGCCGTGGGCGCGCATGTTGCCCAGATTGCACATGGCCTCGGAATTCCCTTGATCGGCGGCAAGGCCGAACCATCTGGCGGCCTCCCTCCTGTCTTGAACGACGCCGTCCCCTTTGAAGAAGAGGTATCCCATGGCCACCTGAGCATCCGGATCCCCGTTCTGGGCGGCTCTTAGGACCTCCTCGTAACCCAAGGGATCACTTCCTCGATTTCATCATGTTCAGCAGGGCCGCCGCATCTGGATCGCCCTGCTTCGCAGCCATCTTAAGGTACTTCTTGGCGCGGATGGTGTTCTGCTTGACGTACTTTCCGTCGTAGTAGAGCTTTCCTAGGTAGAACTGCGCCTCGTAGTAGCCCTGCTCCGAGGATGCTTCCAGGAGCCTGAGACCTTCCTCCACATCCTGCTTGACGCCGGAGCCGGTGACCTTGAACATTCCGAGGAACGCCATCGCCGCAGGATGTCCCTTCTCGGCCGCTTCCCCGTACCAGAGCGCGGCCTCCTCCAGGTTCTTCTCCGTGCCCCTGCCTTCGTAGTAGAAGCATCCGAGGCAGTACTGCGAGTTGACCTCGCCCATCTCCGCCGCCTCCTTGAACCATTTCAGGGCCATCTCGTCGCTCTGCTCGTAGTAGTAGCCGTTGCCGTACATGCATGCCAGAGCATACTGGGCATAACCGTTGCACCTGTTGGCGGCCTCGGAGAACCAATGGGCCGCCTTCTCATAGTCCTTGGGGACCTTCTGTCCCTCGAAGCACATGTTGGCGAAGTCGACCATTCCCTGCTGGTAGCCGTTCTCGCATGATTTTTCCAGCCACTTCACAGCCTTTGCCGGATCGATCGGGACTCCCTGGCCGTATGCGTAGCACATGCCGATCTGGTACTGGGCCTCCGCATGGCCCTGTTCGGCGGCCTTCTCGAAGAGCTCCGCGGCCTGCCTGTCGGCGGCGTTGCCCCTCCTAGTGGACAATACCATGCATCCTAGGGAGAACTGGGCATCCATGTTGCCTGCATCGGCGGCCTTCTGGTACCACTCCATGGCCTTGGACTGGTTGGGATCGGTGTTGCACAGTCCCTGGTCGTACATCTGGCCGATGCGGTACATCGCGGTACCGTCGCCCTTGTCCGCTGCGGCCCCGAGCCACTTCATGGCCATGTCCTTGTCCTTGGAGATCCCTTTCCCCATCAGGTACATGAATCCGATCTTGGCCTGGGCCTGGACATCGCCCTGCTCCGCGCATGCGGTATAGAACCTCACGGCCTCGGCATGGCTCTTCTTCACCTTGTCGGTGCCCTTGTCATACATGGCGAACAGCTCCGCGGATGCCGCGGTGTCCTTCTGCTCGCCTTTGAATCTCAATGCGATGAGATCGTCCATGGCGGCCTCGTCGTTCTTCTCGAACTCCTTGCAGACGATGGCGGCCTCCTTCGAACCCATGTCGGCGGCCTCCTTGAACAGCGCCTTCGCGGATGCCTTGTCCTTGGCCACGCCGCCCTCGCCCAGATACTGGAAGAGCGCACGGAGATACTTCGAATCGGGATCAGACGATAATCTGGATACCTCTGCCGCCTTCGGCAGGTCGTATCCGTCCGAATTGATGTCCATAAGGGCGCGAGCCGAACTGATAGATTCTGATGCCATGGATACTTACCTTTTACATCCTTAGTGACGGGCGATATATCAGAATTGCCTTTTTTCGTTTGGAAGATGTGGAGCTATAGACGACATCGGAACAAGGAGCGGTTGCCGTAAACGGATTACGGGAGAAATATCTGCTTTAAATCCGCGTCCCGATGGAAAGCCGATAACCATGAGGATAGCGGTCTACGGCAAAGGCGGTATAGGCAAATCCACGGTCACGTCGAACCTCTCGTACTGCCTCTCGAAGAAGGGCCACAGGGTCATGCAGATAGGCTGCGACCCCAAATGCGACTCCACCAGACCGCTACTCAGGGGAAGATTCCAGACCACGGTCACCAGGTACATCAGGGACACCCCGCCGTCCAAGAGACGGTTGGAGGACATCGTCGCCGAAGGGACTGACGGCATCCTCTGCGTGGAGGCGGGTGGCCCCCGGCCCGGCACAGGATGTGCCGGAAAAGGGATCATCAGCATGTTCAGCACCCTGGAGAGGATGGGCGTCGATTCCCTCGGGACGGATTTCACATTGTACGATGTCCTGGGCGATGTAGTGTGCGGAGGATTCTCCATCCCTATGCGCCCGGAGCATTCCGACATCGTACTGATAGTCACATCCGGGGAGTACATGTCGCTTTTCGCGGCGAACAACATCATGAAGGGGTCCCTGCAGTTCGAGAAGGATGGAGGCAGGGTGGCAGGGCTCATCCTCAACCGCCGCGGATTGGATAATGAGGATGGACTCGTCGAGGAGTTCTCCAAGGCCACCGGCGTCCCGATCCTAGGAAGACTGGACAGGTCCGAGCTGTTCAGGACGTCGGAAGCGACCGGCCGCACACTGTCGGAATCGTATCCGGATTCATCCGAGGCCCGCACATTCATGGACCTAGCCAATACCTTATGCGGATTGTCAGCCTCCGGGATCGGCTCACCCGCCCCTCTCACAGATATGGAGCTCGATTCCCTCTATTCGCAGGGGCGTTTCGAGGGACGCGGGACCTTCGTCGAAGAGACCGTTGAACGCTCTTATTCGGATCCATTGCCTGTGATGGGCGCCCCGCGCAGGATAGGGAAGGGACCCGTGGCCGCTGTCTTGGAAGCGGGGAAGGTCACCGACATCCCTGTTGTGATACACGGCACAAAATCCTGCGGTTTCACCATGCTCAACGAGGTGTCCGAGCAGAGGATCGCTCATATCCTGTCTGATCCCGGAGCATTCGTCGCTCCCGGGGACAACATCGTCAGCACCGACATGAGCGCGGAATCATCCGTGTTCGGCGGAAACGACCGCCTCAGAGAGACCCTCGAGGGACTTCTGGAAGATAACGTTGTCATAATAGTCATCGCCACATGCCTCCCGGGGATGATCGGGGACGACTGTAGCAAAGTCATATCCGATCTGGAATCCAAGAATCCCGGGCACAGGATACTCTACGTCGATGCGAACAGGGTGGACTCCGGCTTCGATGCCCACATGGAGGTCATCAGGGCATTCTCGGAACTGATCGATCCTGGTGTGGAACCCGAGGACGTGTATCTGAACGTGGTGGACGACAATTTCATATCATTCAACAAGGGGGACAACAGGAAGCACCTCTCATCCCTGCTGTCCGAGATCGGCATGGTCCTTGGGCCAGGATTCCTTAACGACTGCTCGGTCGATGACATCAGGAATCTGAGGAGATACGGCATGTCCGTCCTCTGCGAAAGCAGCAGGGACAACCTGGCAACAAAGGGCATACTGGAGAGCAAAGGGATCGAGTTCATGGGGAACAGTCTGCCCAGGGGATACTCCGAAACCCTCGAATGGATGAGGGAACTGATGTCCCTCAAGGGCAAAGGGAGCAACATCCTGGAAAGGATCTCTGAGGAATACGACGGCTGCGTATCGAGATACTCGAAGGATCTGTCAGGAAGAAGGATCGACATACTGAGCTGGGATCCGCGGAAGGATGCCTGGATAGCCGATGCCCTGTCGGACTGCGGCTGCGACGTCATCATCCATACGCTGGGCGCATCCGACTCCCGGGATCGGCGCATCACAGTTCACGGATCCATGGAGGATCTGACCAATTCCGTCGGACCTTCGGATGCCGTAATCGACTGCATGAGTACTGATATCGCTGGCACGATGGAGAAGCCGGACACATGGCTGTCCCACCGCGCATCGATGGAACTCATCCGCAGGGTCTGGAGCTTCGTGATGTCCAAGGGCGAAGGATCATGGGCAGCATGGGGTGATTAAGATGTATACGAAACCGAGCGGATTCATCGGCGCGGCCATGGCCGTACAGGGTATAAGGGACGCCACCGTGGTCCTCCACGGACAGAACGGATGCAGGAAGGGATTACTCGCAGGACAGTCGCTCATGGTCCGCACCGAGAGGAGGGATCCGGAATTCTACGGCAGGGACATGTCGGTCCCTTATTCGAACATACGTCCAGAGGACTACTACAGGGGCACCATCCAGAAGCTGGAGCGTGTTCTCGACCACGTTTCTGCGGAGGAATACGCACTGAGAGTCGTCATGTGCTCCCCCGGGATCTCGCTCGTCGGGGACGACTGCAGGAACCTTTCATCATCCAAGCAGGGATCTATGGTCCTGGACACCGACGACCTCCCCGAGGACTGCCCGGGAGGCTTCGACTCCTGCATCAGAAGCATAGTCAAGCACCTATCTCCCTCGCCTGGCAAGAGGATACCGAACGGTGTGAACATCATCGGGCTCAGCATCATGCACAAGGACTGGTCCAGCTATCTGCATGAGCTCTCCCATCTGCTGAAGGATGCGGGCTTCAAGGTCATCTGTGCGCTGGGCGCAGGATGCACCACGGAACAAATCGGGCAATCGGTGAACGCCTCTTACAACATAATCGTCGATCCGATGTACTCGCCGAGGACCGCGGAGCTGTACGAGTCGGAGTACGGTGTGAAGACCATCTCTATCAGCAGGTGCCCAGTAGGATACGATGCCATAGAGGAGCTCTTCCAGCAGATCGGGAAAACCACAGGCGTCATACCCGAACATGGATTGAGCATGCTCCGCAAGAGCAAGAGAAGAGGGTACGAGGGAATCGTAGCGTCCGGCAAGAGCATGCGTGGACGCACATTCTCCATCATCGCCGACGAATCCACGGAGAAACCTCTCAGAGCATGGCTGGAAGACTCGTTTGGAATGGTGGAATGCGATGACCATCCGGATTACCTGTTCGCTCCCGGCGACATAGCCCGTCTGGAAGAGGCTTCCGGCGGCTGCGGGAAGGGTGTAGACATAGGATTCCCCTCATCCAGCGGCTCGGACTTCCTCAAAAGACCGCTCATGGGGCTCGAAGGATGCATGTACATACTGGATGCACTGTTCAACGATCGCTGATCTCCGGCCCTGTCGAACTCGCCCTCGCGGAGCATCTTCTCCAGGTTGTGCCCCTTGCGGATGTCCTTGTCAGTGAGACTGGCGAAGGAGCTCAGTTTCCCGTCGTTCATTATGAAGCAGCAGTCTGGACGGAGGAAATCGTTAGAGATCAGACCGGTGTTATGGGTAACGAAGATGCACTGGGCCTTTATCCGCGATATGATCGCCCTTATGGCGTTCTCGGCCGTACGGTAATGGAACATGTCGTCGAAATCGTCGAAGAATATCAGCGCGTCGCGGTCGCTGCACCTGCGCAGCCAGACATACAGACGGGACAGTATCATCACGCCTCTGGACACACCGGTCCTGAACGAGATGCTTCCCTTCTCCCTGACCACCGTCAGCCCGTCGCTGTCGTGACCCAAAGTGATGTTGACGGAACATGTATCCCTGAGGAACCTGTTGAAGTCATCGACCAGTCCGTTGTCGACGATGTACTTCTCCACATCGTTGCCCTCCTCGATCATACCGATATGGGTGTCCTTCTTCCACATCGCCATGTAATAGAGGGAGTGATTGGCGAAGTTGAGCACGACCCCGATGGGGCTGTTGGGATCGAACGTGTGCGTTCTGGACAGATCGAGTATTATGGACTGGCCGTTGCCGAGCACCGGTTCCTCCCTGACGCCCATCGCATCCAAGTCGAAGAACGGTTTGGAGCCGTCGGTGAGGTCGTAACTGTACACCGTGCGCCGGTCGATGGTGAGATGTTCGGACACCAGGTGTCCAGGGCCGGTCTACGCATACTCCAGGGTGATTATCGATCCCTTGTTGGCGAACTCGTAATGGAACGTCGCTCTGTCTGTGTCGGAATCCTTGTTCAGGAAGCAGTCCGGATCCCTCTGGCCGATGTCGTTGCCGAAACCGCCTACGGTGGAGACGATGTCCACGATGGCATATCCGAAGGACGTCTTGCCTGCGCCGTTGTACCCTAGGATGATCATCTTGTCGAGGAAATCCCCTCTGACGCACTCCCTGCCATACTTGTAGTTCTTCCTGTCCGACAGGTCTATGTGCACCCTATCGCGGAAACAGCGGTATCCCTGGACCCAGAATCTGATGAGCATCAGCTGCCGACCTCTGCGATTGGACATATAGTCCAAGTAAAAAATAACAGCGCAGATAGCCAGAAGGGATGGAAATGATGCCGAAGGTGCCTCAAAGGGCACCTGGACATCGGTTTCAGTTCAGTATCTGGTCGAGCAGCATCACCGGACGTCCCTGATGGATCACGATCTCGCATCCGACATTGTAGACATCCTTGATGTTCTCAGCTGTGATGACATCGTTGGCGGGGCCTATCTGCTTGATTCTTCCGGGCTTCTCCATAAGGACGATGTTGTCTGCGAACATCGATGCGATGTTCAGATTATGGCTGATCATTATGACCATCACGTTCTTCTGGACCGCGATCTCGTGCATCAGCGACGTTATGAATATCTGATGCCTGATGTCCAGGTTGGATGTGGGTTCGTCCAGGATCAGGATCTCGGTCTCCTGTACCAATCCCCTTGCTATGGCGACGGTCTGATGCTGTCCGGCAGACAGCTCGTTGAAGGGCCTGTCAGAAAGCTCGGTGAGCCCCAGGACCTCCAGGGCCTTCTTCACTTTCACTATATCCTGCGGGCTGGTCTTCCACTTGGACTTGTTTGCACGGCCGATCAGCACGGTGTCGAACACGGGCATGGCGAACACATCGTCCGTCTGCACCGGGACGTAGGAGATCACATTGGCGATCTCCTTCCTGCTCATCTCCTTCACATCCCTGCCGTTGACCTTGACGGTCCCCGATGTGGGGGTCAGAAGCTTGTTCATGCATTTGATCATGGTCGATTTGCCGACGCCGTTCGGACCTATGATGCATGTGAGGCCGGGGCCTTCCAGGTGAAGGTCGATCCCGTGGAGGATCTTCTTGTCCCCATAGCCTGCATCCATGTTCTCTATGTCGATCCTCATGCGATCACCACGTGGACTTCTTCTGCCTCATGATGAGGTAGAGGAACATCGGACCTCCGATGAACGCAGTGACCACTCCGACCTGCAGCGTTGCAGGTGCGATCGCCGTGCGTCCGACGAAGTCCGCGATCTCGAGCAGCACCGCTCCGAACATGGCGGACGATAGGACCAGATACCTGTTGTCCGCACCGACGAATATCCTGCAGACATGAGGGGCGACCAGTCCCACGAATCCGATGAGACCCGTGAAGCTGACCACTGTGGCCACCACCAACGATATCAGCAGCAGGAGGACGATCCTCATGTTCTCCACGTCGAGGCCCATGGCCTTGGCAGAATCGTCGCCGGTCGCCAGTATGTTGAGCTTCCTGGAGAAGATCTGCGTCAGGACCACGCCTACGGCGACCACGACGAACATCATCACGATCTCCGACCATTCGCAGTCCGCGACGGTACCGACCGTCCATGAGTACAGCTTCGCCAGAGCATCAGGGTCGGCCTGCAGCTTCAGCACGGTGGTGAACGCGTTGAACATGAACATGATCGCCATACCGGCCATGATCATCATCGTGGGGGATGCCTTCTTCAGCTTCCCAACCCCGAGCATCATGGCCATGGGTATCAGCGAGAACACGAACGCGTTCACGACTATGGCGTAGTTCCCTGCGACGAAGCTGATCCCCAGGGTGACCGCCAGGGCGGCACCGAAACCTGCTCCGGAGGATATTCCTGTGGTATATGGATCCGCGAGGGGGTTCTTCATCACGGACTGCATCACGCATCCCGCGATGGCGAGTCCTGCTCCGGCCACCAGGGCCGCTGCGATCCTGGGAAGGCGCTCGTCGACGATGATGTAGTCGATCAGCTTGTCGCCCACATTCCCTGTGATATGGTTCCAGATCACCTCGTAGCATTCGAAGAACCCTATGTCCATAGTACCGTATGTGATGGACAGACCGGCGACCAGCACCGCCGCGGCTATGCATACGAACACGAAGGTCAGCTTGCGCAGTTCGGACACGCGGTACGACTGTATGGTCTCCACAGAGTCGTCCGATGTAAGATCGTCCTCGGATGCCCAGAGGGCTGCAGCCCTCTTCACGACGTTGACTTCGCCGGTCTGCTCATCTGCTGTCATATCACATCACTTCAGTTGGCGTAGCCGTCCCCGGTATACGTGAATCCCTGGCGGGCATCCGCTCCCTCTCTGACTGCGAAGTCGTCGAGGTACTCCTGTAGGAAGTCGAGGGCGTCGTCCAGCTTGAACAGCTCGGGATAGAGATGGGCTGCGAGGATGTAGCATCCTGCAGGTCCTGCCGCGAAGGGCATCATCTCGAAATCCACGACGTACATCTTCTCGTTCTTGAACTGGGATGTAGCGGAGTAGACGTCCTTGAGATACGTCTCCACAAGTGTGTTGAACTCGGACCAGTCGCAGTTCTTCTGGAACATGACGATGACCTCGTCCGTTGCGGAGCTGCTGAAGTTGTCTATGGACTCGATGCCGGTGAAGTTCGTCTTGCCCACGTATGCGGGCTGGAAGTTGATCACCTTGTTGAACCACAGCGCGGGACCCTGTGCGGAGCCGAATGCCGCGATTCCCGAGACCTTGTTGGTGTAGCATCTGACGGCGGTGATGGTCTTCTTTCCGCCCTCGATCTTGCCCTCGATGGAATCCATCAGGTCCATGGCCTTGTCGTACCATTTCACATACTTGTCTGAAAGGGACTGGTCCCCGAGCATGCATGCGAGCTCCAGGACACCCTGGATCACATCGGGCCCCTGGCAGGGCACGATGACGAAGGACATCTTGTCCGCGAGACCGGATGCGACGGCCTTGTCCCATATGTAGTCCTGGTTCTGTCCGCCGGTCCACTGCATGAACGTGCCGATGGTGCCCTTGTTGTAGAGGTCGTTGAGGGACTCAATTGTGATCTCCCTCCAGGAACCCATGATGGGCATCTTGTCCACACCGGGGTAGACGTTGCTGTAGTTCTTGGGCGTGGTGCTGTCGATCGCCTTGAGCATGTCATAGGAACCGATAGCGGGAAGGAGCTGGATGATAAGGTACTCTCCTCCGATCTTGTCGCTGATGGGGTAGTTGACATAGGTGACCCTCTCGTACTTGTTGAAGTAGTACATCTTGGTCTTCTCCTTGTCGATGATCTTCTGGACGACGGTCGCATCGTCTGCGGTGACCTTGTCGTCGTAGTTCGCGTCGGCGAGGGGGTAATCCTTCGCCCAGTCGACGTCGTTGGTCTTGTCGTCATCGCCGTTGCAGCGGACGATCCAGTTGATGAGGTTGAGATCTGTCTTGTCTATGACGTCGTCACCGTTCGCGTTACCGTAGATCCTGAGGCGTGTATCCTCGAAGGATGCCGCAGAATGGTCCTCGCCGCCGTTGTTATTGTTGTTCATAACAGCGAAGACTGCTATCGCGGCGACAGCGATGATGACTATCGCAATGATCGTGTACATTATCTTCTTGTCCACATTATCGCCTTGAGTTGGACTAATAATCCGATGTATATAAGCGGGGATTCAGACGTAAATGTTTTACGGAACACGGGAGGACAGCAGCCAGATGTTCCGATAATCAGACATCCAGTGAACTGTGACCACTGCGCATCCCGTCGATAATGGCTCTCCAAGGATCGCTGAAACACTGTCAGATTCCCCATGCCCTTTATAAGTGACCTCGACAATCAAGAAGTATGATTTCCGGTACGGACGTGATGGAGCCTCTCGAAAAGGCCAAATTCATCGTCCGCAACAGGAGCGATTCTGAATATCTCACCGCCTACAACATCTTCATGAAGGAGGCTAAGAAGGACAGCGCCGAGGCCGATTACTACCTCGGGCTGATGTACGCCCGCGGACAAGGCGTCAAGAAGGACTACGACAGCGCCCGCACCTGGTTCGAGAAGGGACTCGAAAGGGGACACCCGGGCTCTGCGTACTATCTGGGCATGATCCATCTGAACGGGCTCCATGTGAGCAAGGATCCGGAGAAGGCCAAGGAGTACTTCCTCATGGCCGCCGCCAGGGGCGATGTCCGTGCGGAGTACGAGCTGGGGCTGATCCACTTCAAGGACGAGGGCATCCCCCGCGACCTAGAGGCTTCCGCCCACTGGATGAGGACCGCCGCGGAGCACGGTCATATCGAGGCTCAGTTCATCCTCGGGCAGTTCTACAAGAACGGTGTAGGAGTGAAACCGGATTCTCCCAACGCCGTCAGGTGGCTGATGAGCGCAGCGCTCAACGGCCACAGAGGAGCACAGGTCCTCCTGGGCAACATGTACAGGACCGGGGACGGCGTCAGCAGGAACGATGACGAGGCCGACCGCTGGTACGACATGGCCGACAACATGAAGAAAGGGCTCATGTGAGCCCCTAATAATATTGTTAATAGATGGGGAGGACCCCATCGTTTCTGTTTCACTTCAGTCCGACGATGGTACCGTCGTCCTTGAGGTCCATCCTCATGGCCGCAGGCACCTTCGGCAGACCGGGCATGAGGGTCAGGGTACCGCACTCGGGAACGATGAATCCCGCACCGGCGGAGATGTTGATCTCCCTGACGTGGAGCTTCCATCCTTTCGGGACCCCCTTCAGGGTGGACACGTCGGACAGGGATGCCTGCGTCTTCGCGATGCATATGGGGAGCTTCCCGAATCCGTCCTTCTCGTAGCCGGCGATCCTCTGCTCCACGAGCGGGTCGTATGTGACTCCGTCCGCCCCGTAGATGTTCTTGGCGATGATCTCGATCTTCTCCTTGATGGGCTTATCAAGATCGTACAGGAACTTGAAGTCGGTCTTCTTGGTCTCGATGGTGTCCACAACGGTCTGGGCGAGCTCCTTGGCTCCTTCTCCTCCCTTCATGAACCCGTCGTTGAAGGCGACGGCGACGCCGAGCTCCTTGCAGTGGTCGCGGATGAAGTCCATCTGCTCCTGAGTGTCCTGGGCGAAGTGGTTGATACCTACCACGACAGGTACCCCGTAGGAGCTCATGTTCTGGATGTGCTTGTCAAGGTTGCAGATACCCTTCTTGAGGGTCTCCATGGTCAGAGTGGACTCGTCCTCGAGGACTCCTCCGCCGTGTGTCATGAGCGCTTTCACCGAAGCGACGATGACGACGCAGGACGGCCTGAGGCCGGATTCCCTGCAGACGATGTCCATGAACTTCTCCCCTCCGAGGTCGGAGGCGAAACCCGCTTCCGTCACGACATAGTCGCCGAGCTTCAGCGCGGTCTTTGTGGCGATGATCGAGTTGTTTCCGTGGGCGATGTTGGCGAAGGGGAATCCGTGGACGAACACGGGCTGTCCCTCCAATGTCTGGACGAGGTTGGGGTTAATCGCATCCTTGAGGATGACCATCATGGCTCCGACGCAGCCCAGGTCCTTGACGGTGACGGGCTTGTTGTCATAAGTGTACGCAACGACGATCCTCTCGAGCCTGGCCCTGAGGTCGGCGCGGTCCTTGGCAAGGCACAGGATGGCGGCGATCTCGGATGCGGATGTGATGATGAATCCGGACTCGTGGGGCACTCCGCCCTTGATCTTGTCCTTTCCGAGACCTGTGACGATGTTCCTGAGCTCGCGGACGTTCATGTCCACGGTCTTCCTCCACACGACGCGTGCGGGGTCGATCTGGTGGACGTTGTCCCTGACGAGCTCGTTGTCCACGATGGCGGACAGCAGGTTGTGGGCCGCCGCGACGGCATGGATGTCCCCGGTGAAGTGGAGGTCGATATCCCACATTGGGTATACCTGGGCATAGCCTCCTCCGGTCGCTCCGCCCTTAATACCGAAAGTGGGTCCAAGGGAGGGTTCCCTGAGGGCGCCGACGACCTTCTTTCCGATGCATCCGAGTCCCTCGACGAGACCGATGGATGTGACGGTCTTCCCCTCTCCGGCGGGAGTGGGTGTTATGGCCGTGACCATGATGAGCTTTCCGTCCTTCTTGTCCTTGAGCTTCTCCAGGTGCTCGATCGGGACCTTGGCGATGTACTTGCCATAAGGACTGATGTCATCCTCGGTGAGTCCGAGTTTGGCGGCGATGTCCTTGATCGGCGCGGGTTTCGCCTGGTAGGCGATCTCGATATCCGTTAACATGATTCAGCGTACCGAATCCCCGACTAATAAGGGTAGCCATGGCCTCGGTCATTTACATGACCATAAAGTCCAAATCTATGAGGGCGTGGCCCCCATATCATGCAAAGATGCGGGTGTGAACACCGACATCTTCAGTCTGCTCATTTGCAGGATATCTTCACCGGTACTCCGATTATACCTGGAATATAAAACACAGTCAAATCTACCGCCTCTTATATAGTTAGAGTAACAATACATTATACAGTCAATAGTCTGCTGACTATGGAGTCTGATATCTTGACTGATGATGAAAATGAAACGAAACGTGAACGGGACGATTTCGATGATTTCAAGAACGAGCAACCGAAAGAAGCTACTAACGCCTCCGAAGTGGCAACAGCCGCTTTACCGGCTTTGAAAGGTATGCTCTCTGAATACACGATACTGCCGGTAAAGGCGACTGAAGAAGAAAAGAGGGCCGGCCTAGCGAATCCTTCCCTCCTGCCGTTGGTCGGAGGTCTCATCGGCCTGGTGATTATCATTCTGGTCAAAGTGGTCGAAGTGTTGGAGGAATCCCTGGGGATCATGATGGGCCCGTTCTTTGCGATACTGGTTCTAGCTCTGCCCTTTATCCTGTTCAGATTCAAATTCTTCGGAAGCATGGTCAGATTCGGCCACGCGCTATTCCCGGAATCATCAGAGAACACCGGTGTCCCGGTAGCAGGCATAGGATTGTCGATCTTCGCTATTGGAGGAAGCATGATCCTGTACGTTGTGTTGGCAGGATTCATCGGCACATTCTTCTTGGGGCTCATTGCGGCAATCGCCGAAATATGTGTACTGAATGCATTGGCTTCAGCGAACGCGTGGGCAAACGGAAAGGTCATCAACGTGGTATCTCTGGTTGTTACACTCATCTGTACCGTAGTAGCATCCTTGGTATGGATGGTCATCCATGGAAACATAGTGACGGAGATTATGATCGCAGCCGTTGTAATTTCAATACTCTCCACCCTGTGCGGAATAGTTGTAGCGGCCATATCCAAGAAGAAACTGGGTGAGGTCACCACCGATGCGATCGGTGCATCGGCAGAACTGAGCAGATTGTGGATAATCGGTTTCGCGATAGTAAGCGTAATGCTGCTCTAAAAACGAATCGAGTAGGGTCCGACATAATGCAAATTATGTCGGTTACCCTCTCACACTTCCGTACGTAGTTCTTGAATACGAGGCTTGTCAGTCTGGCATCACACATTGATTGCTTTTTCAGTGACCTTCACGGGTCGATGATCTTACAACAAAGGATACAGCAAGGACAAGCGTCCAAATCTCAACCAGTATAGGGATATCCTTTGTACTTTTAGGTAAACCTAACATTTAAATATGATTTAGTCATTCCTAAAATCATGCACGGAAGATTGTGCTACGTCGTCGGGAAGAAGGTCAAGCGCTGATTCCCGCCCGACATCAGACGAAGATCTGGTAACCTCACCGCCCGATGAAGATCGGGAGGAAACGCCTTAGGATGACGAACAGAAAGCAGGACCGATTCCCTAACGGGAGAACCTCTGAAGGATGCAACCATATCAATCATCGGCCCGGTCGGATGCGAGTCATAATTAGTAACCTCAACCGGAGGTCGGGGGGCCTCCGGTAATTTCCCATTCTGCTCTTGGATGATATATCCACTATTTTGTACGGTTCAAAAATTTTGAATCATTCCTAAATTATAAATACAAACTTAGTTTAACCTAAAACTATGAGTCTAGACATTTCGACAGGTGATCGCGCAACACCGATCGAAAGCTTCAGGGGACCTACGGTTCCCGTCTCGCTGCTTAAACAGGGGGATGCTGGGGTCGTCATGAAGATCTCAGGGAAGGAAGAGGTCCGTAAGTTCCTGGCAGGACTCGGATTTATAGCCGGCACAGAGATCAAGATCGTTTCGTTCAACAAGACAGGCGTGATCCTCGATGTCAAAGGATCGAGGATAGCCATCGACGGGAACATGGCGACCAGGATCTACGTGTCCAGTGAGTGATAGAATGGCTACGTTGAAGGAAACCACCGTTGGCTCGACCGTCAAGGTCAGGAAGATCAACGGAGAAGGAGCCTTGAAGAGACACATTATGGACATGGGCATCACCAAAGGGGTTGAGGTCTATGTCCGTAAGGTAGCCCCACTCGGAGACCCTATAGAGGTCACCGTGCGCGGATACGAACTCAGTCTCAGAAAGGAATATGCGGAGATGATTGAGGTAGAGTGAGGACCTCAACCGTCTGAACCATCCTGCTCTTCAGGGATGGTTTGAAGGAGTGAAAGACATGAGTTTTACAATTGCATTGGCCGGAAACCCGAATTGCGGTAAGACCACGCTGTTCAATGCCCTGACGGGATCGTCTCAGCGTGTGGGTAACTGGCCTGGTGTGACCATCGACAAGAAGGTCGGTAGGATCAAGGGAACCGACTCCGAGCTTGTGGATCTGCCCGGAATCTACTCCCTGTCCCCCTACTCGCCCGAAGAGGTGGTCTCAAGGAATTTCATAATACAGGACAAACCCGATGCTATCATCAACATCGTGGATGCGACCAACCTCGAGAGGAACATGTTCCTCACGCTGCAGCTGATCGACATGGGTGTGCCCATGGTCGTGGCGCTCAACATGATGGACGAGGTCAAGAAGAACGGCGACAAGATCGACGTCGACTGCCTCTCGTCATCGCTGGGAGTGCCGATCGTCCCCATCTCCGCCAAGAGCAGGGACAACGTCGACGCCCTGGTCGAGCAGATCGAGGCGGCCGCCAGGGACGGAAAGGTCCCCAGGGTCATGACGTATGACCAGTCCATAGAGGATGCGGAGAAGGCGGCGGAGGAGGCCCTCAGAGGAAAGGTCCCCGACAACAGCATCAGGTTCTACGCGTTCAAGCTGCTCGAGGACGACACGCTGCTCGAGGAGATGGCGCCCGGTGCAAGGGAATCCATCTCTTCGGAGATCGACGCCCTCGAGAAGGAGTACGACGACAGCGCCGACTCCATCATCGCGGACAGCAGATACTCCAAGATCACCGAGTGTGTCACCGGTTCCTACACCAAGGCGCCCAGGGACGAGAGGGGAACGCTGTCCGACCGTATCGACAAGATCGTCACCCACAGGATTCTGGGTCTGCCGATCTTCGCATGCATCATAGCATTCGTCTACTTCATCGCCATGTACGACGGCGACTGGGGTACATCCCCCGGAGCATGGGCCACAGGCTGGCTCAACGACTACATCGGCGATGTCATCATCCCCGGCGTGGCCGACTGGTGCGCCGAGAACGGCGTCAACGAGGTCCTCACCGGACTCCTGTGCGACGGTATACTCACCGGAGTGGGAGCCGTCATCGGATTCCTGCCCCAGATGATCATATTGTTCACATGTCTGGTCATCCTCGAGGAGATCGGATACATGGCCCGTGTTGCTTTCATCATGGACCGTATCTTCAGGCACTTCAACCTCTCCGGAAAGTCGTTCATCCCCCTCCTCGTAGGTACCGGATGCGGTGTCCCCGGAGTCATGGCCTGCCGTACCATCGAGAGCGAGGCCGACCGCCGTATCACCGCCATGACCGTCACGTTCATGCCCTGCGGTGCCAAGCTGCCCGTCATCGCCGCCATCACCGCGGCCCTCGCCGGAGCATGGTGGGTCGGAGTGTTCGCGTACTTCGGCGGAATCGTGCTGGTGATCATATCCGGTATCATCCTCAAAAAGTTCAAGCACCTCGCAGGGAAGCCCGCCCCCTTCATCATGGAGCTGCCTCCCTATCACGCACCCGGACTCTGGACCTGCCTCAAGTCCATCTTCGACAGATCCTGGGCATTCGTGAAAAAGGCCGGAACCATCATCCTGCTCACCGCAGTGCTCATCTGGCTCCTCTCGCACTTCACCTGGTCCGGACAGTTCATAGACCCCGAATCCGACATGGGAGAATCCATCCTCGCCTGGATCGGAGGCGGACTCGCCTACATCTTCGCACCCCTCGGATGGGGACTCGGACCGGACGCATGGAAGCTGTCCTCCGCAACCCTCACCGGACTCATCGCGAAGGAGGATCTCATCGGAACCCTCGCTATCGTCCTGCTCGGCGACCCCGACATGGCCGAGGACGAGGTCGGAGCGGCTCTCGCCAGCATCCTCACGCAGAGCGGAATCCTGTCGTTCTTCACGTTCAACATGTTCTGCGCACCCTGTTTCGCTGCCATAGGAGCGATCCACAGGGAGCTCGGAAGCTGGAAGCACACCGGAATCGCCGTGCTGTACCAGTGCATACTGGCATACTTCGTCGCGATGATCGTGTATGTCATCTACGGTGCCGCCATCGGGGATCCGCTCGACTGGAGCTCGTACTTCCTCTGCATGGTCTTCGTGATCATACTGGTATACCTGCTCATCGCCAAGGACCCCTTCAGACAGCTCGGAAAGAACGGAGAAGTGGCAGAATGACGACCGGTGACTTGATAGTGGGAGGGTTAATCGCCTTACTGATCGTCGGCGCCATCGCCTGGATCTGGCACGACAAGCGCAAAGGCAAGAGCACCTGCGGGTGCAACTGCTCCGGCTGCTCCAAGTCGCCCAAACTGGTGGCAATCGACGAGGGCGACACCTGCGATTGCTGCAAGAAGGACTGAACCGAAACAAGGGGTACAACCCCTTTCCTTTCATTCGGGGGCGCAAGCCCCCTTTCTATAGTACTCATTATAATAGGACGTCGTCGATAGTTCATCCATGAAGTACAGATGCCCCACATGCGGATACATCTACGATGAGGAGAAGGAGGGCGTGAAGTTCGCCGACCTCCCCGATGATTGGGAGTGCCCTATCTGCGGCGAGCCCAAGTCCGAGTTCGTAGCGATGGACTGATCACAGACCGTCTATCGTGATGAATTGGGTGTTCTGCTTACGGCGCAGGTCCTCCAGGAACTCCTGGGCGAGCTTGTTGCCACCGTTGGCGGAACGCCCGAACCTTTTCATCGCCTCTTCCATATTCTGCTCCACACCCAGGCCGTCGAAGTACATCCTGGCGGTCATGAACAGACCATCTGCATCATCCTCCGATGCGACCTCGTCGTAGAGTTCGAAGGCCTTCTTGAAATCCTGCTTGACGCCGTTGCCCTCGTAGTACATGGTGCCGAGGTTGAACTTGGCGGGTCCGAAACCGACTTCCGCCGCCCTGGTGTACCAGTTGAACGCATCCTGCAAGGTCCCTTTCGCATTGCCCTCCTCGATGAGCCTGGCATACTTGAACTGGGCCTCGGGGACGCCGGCCTCTGCCGCCATGCGGAACCAGGTGACCGCGCCCTTCTCGTCCTTGGCCGTGCCGACGCCCTCGGACATCATGTATCCGATCATGAACATGGCCTGGGGGTTGCCGGCCTTGGCCGCGAGATCGTAGTAATAATGCGCTTTGACCGGGTCAGGCTCTACCCCGTATCCGTAGAGGTAGATCGCCGCTATCTCGGGGTAGGCCAGGTCGATTCCGTTGTCGGCCGCCTTCTCGAACCACTGCCTGCAGAGCGTCTTGTCCTCCGGATATCCGTAGGAGCCTGTGTACATCGACCCCAACCTGAACATCGCCGGAGCGTTCCCCGCCTCGGCGGATTTGGTGTAGAGCCTGACGGCCTCGTCCAGGTCCCTCTCCACGCCCATGCCGTTCATGTACATCTCCGCGAGACCGAAGCTCCCCTCCGGCGAACCGAGCTCGTCAGCGCGCCTAAAAAGCGCCACGGCCCTCTCGGGGTTGGTCTCATAGCAGTTGACGGCTTGCATGCAGTACACGGCGGGATCTTCGATATCCATGCTGGACCGTATCGTATCCGACATATTGATTGTTTCGCATCCTGGCCTCCATCCCCAGGTTCGGGAATCCCTCCTGTATACCGACAGGGAGGATGTGTCCGCCCTCCGCTACGATTACCGCAATTCAGGGTCAGCCAGCATATGTTTTCCCACCTCTATCAATACTTAAAGCGATGCACGGCGGACCCATCCAAAAGACCCCATCATTTCCACTGCACTCCCTTAAATACCGAATCAGCGATTTCCGTAACGATGACAAAAGGACCTCTGGTCTACGCGGCGATCATCCTAGCTGCACTCCTGATGATCGTCTCCGGACTGATGATAGTCAACAGGGAATTCTTCCTTGCGAACGCCACCTTGATCACCTGCATATCCGGGATCCTCGCATTGGGCGTCATAGTGGTCCTTGTGATCATGTACATCCGCATGAAGCAGACGAGAGAGTGACCGAAATACGTCTACGAAATCCGTTAAGGTTCCTAGCCACATAACAAAATTAAGCCTCCACCTTTTACCAGCTACGAATATCGTAAACCAGTCTCCCTTATGTTATATAGCACAAAAATCATCAGGTTCACGATGGGATTATGAAGGTAGGTATAGACCTCGGGACAACATACTCTGCAGTAGCACGGTACGACAAGGCATCCGGGAAACCGGTAATGCTGAACAACGCTTTCGGCAAGGAGATCACCCCTTCCGTCATCTGCTTCCTCGATGACGGCGACATCCTCGTGGGAGAGGATGCTAAGGACATGCAGTCCAACGGTACGGGTGTCAACGCAGCCGCATTCAAGCGCAACATGGGTGATGACACACCCGTCGTCAGCTTCAATGGGAAGGATTACACAGCCGAGGAGCTCTCCTCGATGCTCCTCAAGCACCTCATAGAGGATGCCGAGAAAGCGGCCGGAGAGAAGATCGAAGAGGCAATCATCACAGTTCCCGCCTACTTCGAGGATGCTCAGAGGATCGCCACCAAGCGTGCCGGCGAGTCTTGCGGCATCAAGGTGCCCAAGATCATCAACGAGCCCACGGCCGCTGCGATCTCATACGGTTACAAGCACTCCGCGGACAAGACCCTGCTGGTCTACGACCTCGGAGGAGGAACCTTCGATGTCACCATCGTCAAGATCGAGAAGGGTAACATCGAGGTCGTCGGTACCCATGGAAACCACATACTCGGAGGCAAGGACTGGGACGCGGCCATCGTGAAGTACGTCTGCGACAAGTTCGTCAACGAGTTCGACGTCGACCCCAGGGACGATCTGCCGACCAAGAACGAGCTCATCGTCGCCGCAGAGGGATTCAAGAAGACCCTGTCCGTGGCAGAGAGCGTCACGATCCCCGTCAACTACGACGGCTGCAGCGAGAAGTACACCCTCACGAGGGATGAGTTCGAATCCATGACCGAGCACCTCATGAACGCCACCAAGGACGTCTGCAGCGAGCTAATAGAATCCCTTAATATGCAGTGGACCGACATCGACGAGATCCTCCTCTGCGGCGGATCCACAAGGATGCCCGGAGTGGCGAAGTTCCTCAGGTCCCTCACGGGACGCGAGATCGTCACCCACAGCGACACGGACCTCGCCGTCGCGAAAGGAGCCGCCATCACCGCAGAGCTCTACAGCAGCAACGCCACCGGCCTCAGGGAGGGCACGATAAAGATCTCCGATGTCACCGCACACAGCCTCGGAGCGCTCTCCGTCAGCCAGGACGGATCCAAGTTCGTCAACGAAATCATGATCAAGAAGAACTCCAAGGTCCCCAGCACCTGCAGGAAGTCGTTCACCATCAAGCCCGGGAACATGACCAACAAGCTCGAGGTCTACACCCTCCAGGGAGAATCTAGGACGCCTCTGGACTGCAACGTGCTCGCCAAGGTCGTCATAACAGGATTCTACAACGACGGCAGAGGCCCCGTCATAGATATTGAATATAACTACGACGAGAACGGGATCGTCAACATCAAGGCATTCCAGGGTCCGGATTCCCTTACGGTCAAGGCCGAGCCCGTCCCCAACGACATCAGGTGGATGGGCGGCAACCCCCGCGACATGCCCACGGACATGGTCATAGCGAAGAACATCGCGATCTGCGTCGACCTCTCCAGGAGCATGGACGGAGAGCCCATCGACGCCGCGAAGAACTCCATCCGCAGCTTCATCAGGACCCTCTCGGGAGAGGGCACCAGGTTCTCGATCATCGGATTCGGTGACAAGGTCAAGGTCATACAGGAACTCACGGACGACACCAGCGTCCTCATGAACGCGGTGGACGAGCTCAAGGTCAAGATGCTCGGAAGGGGTACCGACGCAAGCCCCTTAGATACAGCAAGGGTCGTCCTGGGGAACGAACCCGGCGTCGGGATCGTGGTCGTCCTCACGGACGGTATCTGGGGTAAGAGGGACAACGCTGTGGACCAGGCCCTCGCCTGCAGGGACGCCAACATCACGATCATCGCGATCGGTCTCGGAGAAGCGGATACTTCGTTTCTTAGGCAGATTGCAACTGTCGACGACGGTGCCCTCTTTACGACGATCGACAGGCTCGGAGACACATTCAGCACCATCGCCACCGCCATCAGCTCAGGAAGCATGGGCCTCGCGGTGCATGGTGGCAGCAGCGGTCTCGCTGTCCATAACACCAGCAGCCTGGCAGCACGCTGACAGTGGTCAACATGGCTAACAAGACAGACAACTACTGCCAGCTCCTGGGGCTCAATCCGTTCAACGACAAGTACACCCAGGAAGCGATCGATGCCAAGATCGACAAGATGGCAGAGAAGTGGGCCAACGAGCACAGGAACAAGCAGAACGACACGGGAACCCGTTTCAAGTACAGCAAGCTCTGCGACCAGATTCCCGAGATCAAGAGCTGCATGTCCAACCCCGCCTGCAGGAAAAGGGTGTTCGCGGACGGCCAGAAGAACCTCACCGGCAAATGCCAGAGACTCAAGATGGACTGCGTCATCCTCGCCGACGGCAGGTACATAATCCTCGGAGGGGTCGTCGACAACTTCGTCAAGAGGCTCCACTGGGAGGGCATTGACAAGAAGCTCGCCATGAAGCTGGCCAACGTCAACGAAGGACCGATCCCGAAGCGCGTCAGCGACAAGGTGGAGAACGCCTACATCAGCCTGAACACGGTCGATGCCTACACTCCCACCGACGTCCTCAACATGCTGATCAAGAACCCCGACCTGGAGATCAAGTGCGACCCCCTCACCGAGGGCAGCTCCCTCAGCCAGGTCCGCAACGCGTTCACGCTCTGCGAGAAGAGGGTCAACAGCGTCAGGCAGGACATCCTCCCCGACCAGGACTCGTACATCTCGGTGCTGAGGAGCCTGAAGCTCATCATCGACTCCGACAAGGAGATGAACGACCTGTTCACGTACGGAAGGTGCAACAGGGCGATGGACCCCGCGAAGGAGATCATCGAGAAGGAGTACACCGGATCGCAGATCACCCGCAACTACATCGACGACATCATGTCGATGTACTCCTCAGGACAGGACCAGGAGATGTGCATCTACATCCTGGAGACATTCTGCTTCAAGAAGAAGATCCCCGCGAACTTCTCCAACCTGGACAGCAACATGACCAGGTGCCCGTACTGCAGCAACCTCGTCCCCAGCGGCAGCAACACCATGTTCTGCCCGTTCTGCGGGAAGAACTTCAAGATGGTCTGCCCCCAGTGCAAGACCACGCAGCAGTCCAAGAACGTCATATGCATCAAGTGCGGATTCAACTTCAAGGAAGGGGAGATGCAGGCCAAGAACCTGGCCATCAGCTTCAACATGAACATGCAGAAGGGCAGCGTCACACAGGCGGATGCTGACCTGCAGAAGCTGAAGAGCATCTACTCCACATATGCGACCATCCCCACCATGGAGAATGAGATCGGCAAGGCGAGGACCAACATCGACACGCTGATCGCGATGATCTCCGACAACCACAAGATGAAGAGGTTCTACGCGGCCAAAGTGGCCGGGGACACTCTCATGCAGAGCTACGCCGGGGAGATGATCAGCTACCCTGATGTCAAGCAGAAGTACGACGAGTCGGTCCAGCATGTCAAGCAGGCCGACGTGTACTGCAACAGGGCCAAGATCAGCGCCGACAGGGACACGATGCTGGGCATCTACGTCAGCGCGATCAACGAGTGCCCCGACCACCCCGCCGCGAAGGCGGTGCTCAAGCAGCACCCTCCGTCCGGTCCGGACGATCCGCAGGCGAGCATAAAGCCCAACGGCAACCTGATGCTCAAGTACAGTGCGCCCGTGGACAGCAAAGGGATCACGTTCGTGATCTACAGGAACAGGAACTCGATCCTCGAGGTGACCGACGAGTCCCGCCCGCTGGCGGAGATACCCGGCACTGTTTACATAGACAGATCCCTGGAGCCCGGTGTGGAGTATTACTATTCGGTTTACACCAAACGCTGGGGCATACTGTCCAGGGAGGCCGTCCACTACGGCCCCATAATGATCCTCGCAGAGGTGGAGAAGGTCAACATCGAGCACATCGACGGAGGACTCCGCCTGATGTACGAGAAGCCCCACGGAGCATCCCGTGTCCGTGTCTGGAGGGCGGATCCCAAGACGCAGACCAACATGGAGCTCCCAATCAACGGCGCGACGGTCTATGACGACCTGGGCCTGAAGGGGGGATGCACCTACCACTACCTATTCGTGGCCGAATACGAGACGCGCAACAGGAGCGAGAGGTCCGCCGGGAACATCTACACCGCCACCACGCTCGAGGCGCCCAAACCGGTGCGCGACTGGGGTATAACGTGGATGAAGAACGACGGCAGCTACAGGGCCACATGGTCCACCAAGGAGCGCGTCCAGCTGTACGCCTCCAAGAAGAAGTACAACATCCAGGGCAACATGATCAAGATGGAGGACATCAACGCATGGATGACCCCCATCCAGCCCCTCCAGGAATACGAGGACGGGATGAAGTTCAACCTGCCCGACGGCACCGTGCAGTACCTGTACCCGATCATCCAGGTCGGACCGATGGGGATCAAGGGCAACGAGATCATGGTCGCCAACCTGAGGCCGTTCAGGGATGTCGAGAAGGTAATGAGCGGCAAGGACTGCATCCTGACCATGACATGGCCCCCCAACGCCGTGGCGGCCAAGATAGTCATCTCCTCCACGGATGTGAAGGACCTCGACGACCCCACAGCGGAGATAATGACCGTCAGGAAGGAGGAGTACGACGAGGACAAGATGATCAGGATTCCCATGGGGAAGGCGGCGAAGAAGTGCATCAACATCTTCGCCATCTACGACGTCGGCAACGAGACGCTCCGCTCCAGAGGGATCGCGATCGACATCTACAGCGCCGAGTGCAAGAAGGTCAAGTACAAGATCGACAAGGGCGGCAAGAGGGCCGAACTCCAGCTGACCACAGACAGCGACATCAAGAAGATACCCGAGGTCGCGCTGGTCCATGTGGACGAGGGCATACCGCTCAAGAGGACGGACGGGGAGGTCATATGGTCCTCCGGAGGGAACATCGAGTTCTCCGGCGGAGCATGCAGCATCCCCATCGACCTGTCGAAGTACAAGGACGTGGAGCACATCAGGCTGTTCTTCGTGAACGAGGAGGACTACAACCTGTTCAGGTTCATCCACCCACTCTACAGAAAGGAGGCGCGCTGAAATGGCTAGGAAAAAGGATGAGCAGACGAGCAAGCAATACGTGTGCCCGTACTGCTTCAGCAAGGTCGACATGTCCGCAGTGCACTTCGTGTGCACCGGATCCAGCTGCGCCAAGGTGTTCGCATCCACGGTGTTCAGCACCAGGGACGAATCGAAGAAGATGTACGTGTCCAAGGACGGTCTCCACGAGATCGACTACGAGAAGACCATGGCCTTCGGCAAGGACCCGTTCAGCTCCAACGCGATAGTCGCGAAGCAGCACATCATCAGGAACTCATCGGGAATCTGCGACGTGTGCAAGAGGCCGGCGTACCTGCGCGTATGCCCGACATGCCACAACCAGATCCCCAACGGCGCCGAGGAGGAAGGCAACAAGATCTTCGTCATCCTCGGGCCCAAGGGAGTCGGTAAGAGCCACTACATAGCCGTGCTTATCAACCAGCTGAAGAACGCCATAGCCACGGAGTTCAACGGCGTGCTGAACGCCGCCAACGATACGACGACGATCAGGTACAGGGACGTCTACTACCACAGGCTGTACGAGGAGAAGAGGAAGCTGGAGCCCACGCTGTCCTTCGGGGCATCGGACGACTCCCGCGAGCCGCTGATCTTCTACTTCAGGATCCTGAACGGGGAGAAACCGCTGATGTTCACATTCGCGTTCTTCGACACCGCCGGCGAGGACCTGGTGTCCGCAGACAAGATGAGGATGCTGAACCTCAACGCCTTCATCTCGATGGCGTCCGGCATAGTGTACCTAGTGGACCCCATGCAGGTGAAGTACATCAACCAGAGGATCCACGTTGACGATAAACCACAGGTCGGTCCCAGCGCCACGGACATCCTGAACAACATCTGCCAGATCATCCGCAACAACAGGAAGATCAAGGCGAAGGAGAAGATCGACATCCCCATCGCCGTCAGCTTCACGAAGAGCGACGTGCTGTTCAAGATCCCGGAGAACGAGGAGGAGAGCAAGGTCCTGTTCGGACTAAACTCCAGCCTCCACATCCCCCGCGAGTACGGCAAGATCGACAACGAGAACTTCGAGCAGATTGATGCTGAGCTCGAGGAGTACATCAGGAGGACCATCGGGCCGGAGTTCATCCAGCTCGTCAACGGGTTCAAGACGCACTCCTACTTCGCCGTATCCGCATTGGGCTGCAACCCCACGGGCCACACCCTGCCCAGAGGGGTATCGCCGATGAGGGTCGAGGACCCGTTCATCTGGCTTCTTAGCAAGGAGGGTCTGAGATGAGCAGGAAGGATGCATTGAAGAACTTCCTCAAGAACGGCAATCTTAGGCCGGAGGAGGAAGAGCCGGTCCCCGTGGAGGAGACCGTCGAGGAGCCTGTAGAGGAGGTCCAGGAGACCGAGGAGTACGTGGAGGAAGAGGCCGAGGAGACCTATGAGGAGGTCCCCGAGGAGGAACCCGCCGGAGAAGAGTACATGGAGGAGTCGGAGCTCGAAGGGGAGCCTGCCGAGGAGGAGATCTCTTACGAGGAAGAGGAGCCCGAGGATGATTCCCCCAGCATAGAGCAGATCATGATCGAGAGGACCGAGGTCCTCGAGGATACGATACTTGCGCTCAGGGCGCAGGTGGAGGAGCTCCAGCTGACGCTGAGGGACTTCAGGGAGCATCCTGCCGTCCCCGACATGTCCGCATACGTCACCTCGAGGGAACAGCTCAAGACGATAACAAAGGTGGTGGAGAACGACAACGCGCTCTCCACCAACAAGATCCTCGTTCATGCGATGGAGCAGATCGCGACCATGAGGGAGGACTTCTTCAAGCTCTGCAAGGGGATGGAGAAGAAGATAGATTCGATGTCAGCAAGGGACGTGCTGTCCTCCTTCCAGGCCTACGAGGTCGACATGGAGAACATACTGACCGACGGAGGTGTCTTCATCGGACACTTTGACTACACCTCCCTGAACACGATCCATCAGCGCATCGTGGAGGTCGTACCAACGGACGACCCGGATAAGAGCGGCCTGGTAGCCGAAAGGCTGTCGGATGGCTACAAACTGGGCAACAGGGTCCTTCTCAAGGAGAAGGTATCCGTCTACAAGTACGTCCAACCCGCGGCGCGGGATGATGACGGGCAGGAGGCCCCCGGGGGACCGGAGGATGAGGCCCGTATCGAAACGATTTCGGAAACGCCTTCGGAGACAGAACAAGAGACTGAGAAATCAGACATGGAGGAAAAAGAATGACAGAATATTGCATCGGTATAGATCTTGGAACAACCTACTCGTGCCTCGCCTACATCGATGAGGATGGGGATCCGGTCGTTGAGAAGAACTTCGAACAGGAGGACACAACGCCGTCAGTCATCCTCTTCAACGAGAACGGGGAGATCATCGTAGGATCCCCCGCGAAGGACATGTCGATCATGTACCCGCCCGAGAGGGTCATCACATCTATCAAGAGACAGATGGGAACCGACTACACCATCGACATCGACGGTGAGACCTACAACCCGATCATGCTCTCAGCGGTCATCCTCAGGAAGATGATCAACGACTTCAACGAGAACCACGGTTGCGACGTCAAGAAAGCGGTCATCACCTGCCCCGCATACTTCGGACAGAACGAGAGGGACGCCACCAAGACCGCGGGAACCATCGCAGGACTCGAGGACGTCACTGTCATCAACGAGCCCACCGCCGCAGCAATCTCCTTCGGATTCGGAAACGCCGACGGAGGAAAGAAGAGGGTCCTCGTGTACGACCTCGGAGGAGGAACATTCGATGTCACCGTCCTCGAGATCGACGGGTCCTCGTTCACCGCCGTCGCAACGGACGGAGAGAGGTTCCTCGGAGGAAAGGACTGGGATGCGGTCATCTCCAACATCGTCAAGCAGAAGATCTCCGAGGAGACCGGAATCGACAAGGAGACCCTCGACGAGAACGAGGACATCAAGCAGTCCCTGATCAACGACTCCGAGACCATCAAGAAAAGGCTCTCCACAGCGGAATCCACCAAGGGAACCCTGACCGTCGATGGGACCAAGGTCGTCTTCACAGTCACCAGGGACGAGTTCGAGGCGGCATCCAGCGGCCTCATCCAGACCACCATCGACATCATCGACCGTGTGCTCGCCTCCAAGGACTTCACCATGGCGGACATCGACGAGGTCGTCCTCGTCGGAGGATCCTCCAGGATGCCCCAGGTCAAGAACAGCATCGCCGCCAAGTACCCCGAGGCGAAGATCAACATCTACGACCCCGACCAGTCCGTCGCAAAGGGAGCGGCCATCTTCTCGATGTCCAACAGCATCATGCCCGACGCGGACAACACCGCCGAGGCCGGAGCCGCCGCGCCCGTCGAGGGAGCGATCAACGTCCACAACGTCCTGAGCAAGACCTTCGGAATCAAGGCGGTCTACGAGGACGGCAGCGAGATGATCTCCAACATCATCTTCAGGAACGAGGCCCTGCCCATCGAGTCCGTCAAGACCTACTACCCCGTCGACGACGGTCAGAACACCATCAACGTCGAGATCTACGAGGATGCTGCGTTCAACGACGAGACCGGAAAGAAGACCGACCTCCTCGAGGCCGCGCCCGTCGGAAGCTTCATGATGGAGCTCCCCTCGAACGTGACCAAGAACACGCCCATCACCGTGAAGTTCACCGCCACCAACGAGGGTATCCTCATCGCGACCGTGGACTGCATGGAGCAGCACTCAGACTACCAGATCGAGAACGAGATGACCATGTCCGCGGACGAGATCAACAAGTCCATGGGACTCATGGAAAAGGTCACCAAGGCCAACTGATCACAGAAACATGAGGGAAGGGGGCCAACCCCCGACCCTCATCAAACGGTTTCAGGTTTTTCCGATCGGTGAGTCGACAGGACTCTGACGATCGGTCAAGGTTAAAGCGGCCGGCGTGCTGAGATCCACCTACACACCGATCGGGATCAACGTTTCTTGTTTATGTGCTCCTCTCTCCTCTGCTTCACACGGTCCTTTTTAGAGACGCCCTGCGAACGGGACTTCTTGAAGGCCATCCTCCTGATCCTCGCGTGGTCGTCACTGAGGGTGAAAGCACGGGTGATGGACGACACGGCAGTGCCGAGATTCGAGGTGTTCACACCCTTGTTGCGCATCATATCGAAGTAGATCGCACCGCCTTCGGCCAGTTCAGGATCGTCCATGATCATCGAATAGATCATGTATCCGTCCACAAGGGTCCTGCCGCTCACGGTAAGGCTGCTGTAATTCTCAGCTGCCTTCAGACTCTCCTGCATCTCCTCCACATCGATCTCCTGGGCCTTATGGGCAAGAGGCTCGAACCCAAGGAAGCCGCCGAGGGAGATCTTGTCCATCAGCCTGAGCGCTGTGCGATAGTATAGGTGCCTAGCGCGGATGAGCTCAGAGTACTCGCCGAAGAGATCCGCTGAGGATGCGAAGACCTCCATGGCCGCATCCCTGTCCTCCGACCTGGAGATGGCCACGGCGGACTGCTCCAGATAGAGGTCAAGGACCGCCGGATCGGGAATCGTACCCTTCTTCAGGACTGAGAAGAACTCCTCCGTGAAGCGCACATACAGGTCCCTGGCATCCTGATTGTCCCCGACGGGACCGGATGCAGCCCCGAGCCTGGAATACTCCCAGATAAGGTCCAGCGACTTCAGGAACGGCGTATCCTTCAGCTTCTTTGCCGAGAATTTGGAAAGTGCCTTCCTTCCCCTCTCCCTGACATCCAATGCGTAATCCCTCTCGTCCCTGGAATCCTTGAGGACGCGCTGCGACAGCCAGAGCCATATCAGGCATTCCCTGGGGGTGGCGGGGAGCTTGCTGCGCTCCACCAGGAGCTTCGCTGCGACGATGCATGCGTGCGTGACCTCCGGGTACCTGACCTTGATCATGAACATCAGGGAATCGATGAGTGGGTCCGCGGGATCGTCCCCGGATTCGAACGCTGCCTTGTACTCATCCACGGCGTTAGGCCAGATGTCCTGGACCCCGTAGACTCCGAGCAGATGCTGCTCCTCTGCCAGCTTGGACAGGAGGGATGCCTTCTCCGAATGGGATGTCTCGGGGAGCTGCTCGATGCTGACCCTGATCTCGTTTATGTGCTTCTCAGGATTATATTCCTCTTCGGTGTCCTTCAGCTTGTACTTAAGATTGCCCCCCTCGTCGATGCCGGTGATGCTTATGGCCGTCGGCTGGCAGTCTGGACACCTGATCTCGATGTAATGGGGCTCTGTGGCCGTCTGATGGATGAAAGGAACTATCTTCCCGCAGGTGGGGCATAGTAGGTATTCCCCACGCGACTGGCGCAGGAGCACGTTCGCCAGATCGGCGAACGGCAGAATGGGGATGCTGTGTTGTGGAATGCTCATGCTGGGTGCATGCACTCAGCAGTTAATGAAAATACGCCACGACTGGCCTTTCATTCCTCGGGAACTTCGGGGGTGGGAACGATGATGACCGGGCAGTCCGCATTCTCGACCAGATTCTGGGAGACGCTTCCCATGACCATCCTGTCGAAACGGGACCTGTCGGGCCTGCCGACGACGATGGCATCGCACTGGAACCTGCTGGCGACCTCCAGGATCACATCCTCGGGCTTTCCAACCTCGATGATGGTGTGGACGTCGGCGCCCATCATCATGACCTTCTGGGATGCGGCCTCCATGTACTCCCTGATCGTGGGGTCCATGTCCTCCGGATCCATTTGATCCTTGGACACTGCCGTCAGGACGTACAGCGGCTCTTCGAACGAAAGGGCCAACTTCGCAGCATATTCGAGGGCGGCTTCTGTGCATGGCTTGCCGTCGTACCCGAGCAATATGGTCATATTATGAACAAATGTATGACATAGAGTTTAAAACTTTCATTCCGAAGATCGGACGAATCGCAGTCTGGCACTATCAGGGGACTCCTCCAGGGTCCATCCATCGGAGGACCTCGGCGGAGGATGCGGGATGTATCCGCGGACATAGATGTCCGCCTATGTCCGGCCCCTTCCGTTCAACAGATGGGGCATCTCTTCCAGGCTGTAATGGGACGATATGTCCGCCAGCGGACGCCAGTCCGGATGGCATGCGGCCTTATGAGCATGGTTTTATAGAAGAACAAATCGAATAATCCTTATATCGGCTACCGTTTCGTACCCGTTATGTACGTATACATATTGGGCGGATTCCTCGGAAGTGGGAAGACCACCCTCCTGATGAAACTTGCATCCATGTACACCAAACGCGATCTCAAGACCGCACTCCTGGTAAATGAATCCGGTGAGATCGGTGTAGATGGCGCGACCCTCAAGGCTGAGGGGTATGATGCGATCGAGTTACCGGACGGATGTATCTGCTGCTCCCTCTCGGGAACGTTACAGTCGGCACTCGTCAACATCGTGGACGACATAGACCCCGACATCATTATCATCGAGCCCACCGGGCTCGCACTCCCCCACAAGGTGAAAGAGCTCGTCGCCAGTTCTGGCGTCGAGACCGAAGGGACCTACGTCATCGGAATCACCGATGTGGAGAGGTTCGACATCCTCGTCTCCAAGAAGGAGGAGTTCATAAAGAGACAGATGGCCGCCGCCGACTTCGTCCTCATCAACAAGAAGGACCTCGCCAAGCCCGGCCAGGTCGAGAACATTCAGAAATGGTTCGACAGGGAATTGCCCGACAAACAGATCATGGTCGTGTCGGCCAAGACCGGAGAGAACATGGAATCGGTTTACGGGATGATGAAATGAGCGGAAAGACATCATTGGAAGAAGCTGGAGGCTGCGCCTCCGGACTGTGCGGAACTATAAACGGATACAACGCCGACGCTGAGGCAAGGTTCTCCAAGGCCCTGCTGCAGGTCGGTAAGTGGGTGGAGTCCGAGGCTGGGGCCATGCTCGGACACATCAAGGCTGCCATCACCCTCGACGACGGCACCGGGATCACCCTCAACCTCACCGACCTGAGCAACGGCGTGGAGAAGCACGGTGACCTGTCCCCCCAGGAGAAGGTCAACTTCACGTTCATGTGCGCCGTGCTCGACGTCGACCAGCACGAGCTGGAGCATGTCATGTATCATGCCCTCGACGACACCGGCCTCGACTACGAGCTGGAGGAGCATGAGCACTGCCACTGCCACGATCACCACCACGAGCATGAGCACCACCATCACCATGGAGAGGAATGCTGCTGCCATGACCACGATCACCACCATCACCACGGTGAGTGTGAGTGCTGCGGATGCTGCTGTCACGGAGAGACCAACAACTACTACAACGGCGAGTACCACGTGCACTACCACTACTCGTGCTGCTGCGAGTGCTGCCACTGCCATGACAAGGAGTGCTGCTGCGATGATCACTGCGACTGCGGTTGCCACGAGCACGGTCACCACCATCACCACGATGATGAGTGCCACTGCCACGATGACCACTGCGACTGTGGATGTCATGATGATCACGAGTGCTGTCACGAGCACGACCATGACGAGGGGTGCTGCTGTCATGACCACGATCACCACCACGAGCATGAGCACCACCATCACCACGATGATGAGTGCCACTGCCACTGCGATGAGTGCGAGTGTTGCGGATGCTGCCACTGCTGTTGCCACGGCAAGGTGAACAACTACTACAACGGCGATTACCACGTGCACTACCACTACTCGTGCTGCTGCGAGTGCTGCCACTGCCATGACAAGGAGTGCTGCTGTCACGACGAGGAGTGCGACTGTGGCTGCCACGATCACCACCACGAGCATGAGCACCACCATCACCACGATGATGAGTGCCACTGCCACGATGACGAGCACAGCGAATGCGACTGCCACGATCACAAGCACTGAAAACCATTGGGGGAGGGGCTCTCCCCCATTTTTTGAAGTTTGTCCGACTCCGCGATCGGAGCCATATCGGTGAGATCACATCGTGTTCTGGGATTCCAGATACGACAGGATCTCCTTCCTGAGTTTGATGAACTCCGGCGATCCCCTATCACGGGGACGGTCACCGGGGACATTAACGATCGTGTGGACCGTTGCAGGCCTCTTGGACAGAACAAGCACGCGGTCCGACAGGAACAGCGCCTCGTCGACCGAGTGCGTGACGAATACGATCGTGCGCGAGGAGTTCTTAAGGACCTTCACCAGACTCTCCTGGAGGATGTTACGCGTCTGGGCGTCCAAGGCACCGAAGGGCTCGTCCATTAGGATCACTGCAGGGTGCATGATCATCGCACGGGCGATACCGACACGCTGCTTCATACCTCCGGACAGCTCATGTATGCGAGAATCCGCGAAATCCAGAAGGCCCATTGCCTTCAGATACCTGTCGGACCTCTCACGGCGCTCCTCTTTAGGGACTCCGGCGATCTCCAGTCCGAACTCGACGTTCTGCCTGACGGACCTCCACGGGAACAGAGCGAAGTCCTGGAAGACCATTCCCCTGTCCGATCCCGCCGTTGTGCACAGGTTGCCACCGATCCTTATCTCCCCTGAAGTGGGCTGGAGAAGTCCGGAAATGCAGCGGAGGATCGTCGACTTTCCGCATCCGGAAGGTCCGACGATGGATACGAGCTCTCCCTTCTTGATATCGAAGGAGAGGTCATCAACCGCAACCGTCGTCTTATCGTCCGAACGGTACACAACATTCAGGTCCTTGATCTCCACCAGCGTCTCCCCTTCGGGGATGTCCTTGTAGAGCATGTCCGTGCGGTCCGCGCGGACCCTGTCCGAGGACTTGTACCTCTCTCCCTCTATTACCATCTCTGATTTGCTCATGCATCCATCCCCATTCTGCGTGAAACGATCTTGCTGAGGTATTCCGCTACACCGGTGGTCAGGAGACCGAGCACCGCGATTATTATGAGGATCGCGAACGCATTGGCCATCTGTCCGTTGTTGACGACATCGACCAGGAACTGACCGATTCCTCCAGTCCTCTTGTACATCTCTGCCGCGACGATACACATCCATCCAACTCCCAGTCCGACCTTGATTCCGTTCAGTGTGTACGGGACGGTGGCGGGGAGGACAATCTTGTAGAATATCTGTCCCTGGCTGGCTCCGAGCGTCTTCGCCGCATCCAGCCAGTTCTTGTCGATCCTCTGCACTCCGAATATGATGTTCGTGAGCAGAGGGAAGAATATACCGATGAACACCACCAGGGTGGATCCGACGCTGGATCCGAAGGTGATGATGAAGATAGGCGCCCATGCGATAGGGGCGATGGGACGCACTATCTCGATCCAGGGTGCAGTGAATTCCCTGAGGGGCTTGACATACCCCAGGAGAAGTCCCAGGGGCACAGCGACCAACAGGGCCAGAAGGAATCCCTGCAGGAAGGTCTGCAGACTGGTGCCGATATATTCCCAAAGGGAATGGCCGCCGATCCTGTCACCGTACTGGATGAGCTGGGCCAGCGCCTCGAACACCTTGTCCGGCGTCGGGAAGTTCACATTGTTCATTATCAGGGTCACTACCCACCACAGGATCACGAACGCTGTCAGCGACAGCACTATAATCACTGCACTGCGGAGGAACCTGTGCGTGCGATTGTTCTCGTCATATGTGAACTTCGCCATGGGATTCACTTCTGCCTTTAACGCCCTTAGGGTGATATAAGTTTCGCGTTCATGGACCTCATCGTCATCGGAGGAGCTCCCAGGAATCCGATGTCGGACTCCCCGTTGCTCAGCTGGGTGAACACACCGGGTCCATTGTTCTGCTGCGAGACGTTGACCGTCAGGTTGGTGCCCTCGAACATGCCTGTGTCGATGGCGAACCAGAGGGCTATCTGGTGGATGTCCCCCTTGATGGCCGCGACATTGATGGTCCTGGCCGAATCGAGCTTGGTGTACTTGCCTGCGACAGCATCTTTGATGTATGTGTCTACGACGAACTTGTTGGCCAGATCGGTGTAGCTCTTGAAGCCCAGGTCCGAGGCCGAGTAGCTGACGGCCCCTGCCTGATAGAAGGACTCCGCCAGCACCGCGATGTCCTTCTTGAGATCGGTGAGGACGCCGGTGGTGTCGTCCGAATAGGCGTATGTGACATTCTTGAGGGCGCTGATGATGGCCTCCCTCTTCTGTGCGTCGGTCATCGAATCGGGCATCGTAACCCTGTTGATCGCGATGTTGACGAGCTTCTCGTAGTCAGAGGATGCCGTGTCCGCGAGTGCGGCGTTGATCTTGTCGACGGCATCCGCGTAGACGTCGAGGAACGTGAGGAGGACATCCTTGTTGTTCTTGATGTAATTCTGCGATGTTCCGATGATACAGCATGTGTGTCCTTCGAAGAGATCGTTTGTCAATGCGAGGACCGTGTATCCGCTCACCTTGGCGACAGAGACCTGGGCCTCCCAGATGATGTATCCGGTCAGGGGGGTGGTCTTGGTGAGGTTGACGTAATCCGCGAAGGAGGCGACGTTCGCAACGTAATACAGCGTGTTGGGCTCATCCCTGGTGTCCGAGTAGGACTTGTAGGTCAGACCCATCTCGTTAGCGAGCTCTCCGAGCTGCACATGCTGGATGGTGGACGTTCCGGGAGTGGCGATGACCTTTCCGGACCATCCTTCCTTGTGGAACACAAGGTACTCCTGGGTCTCGGGGTTGTACCTGTATATAGCGCCTGCTGCAGGCTGCTCTTTCTGCACAGTAATGAAATCATCGGTATCGAGCCCGGGGTTCAGGATGATTCCCGATCCCTCCGAGTTAACGCGACCGATGACGCTGAAGTCCTTCGAGTCAGTGTTGGAGTTGCTGGGCATCATGAAGATGGCGACCGCTGCAACGACAACGATGACTGCGACAAGGGCGATTACGACGATCTTCTTGTCCAATCTTTCACCTAAGGAAAAAATCGAAATAGACTATATAATTACAACAGTCCATTTTTTGCCTAATTAGGCAAAAGACAGAACTATTCGCCTAATTGCAACGCCTGTGAGGACGTCTGTCCAGAACTGCGGCGAACAGACATCCCAAACGGTATCGCATATCCGGAATTACGACCTTAGGACATCAGATCGGCTTCCTGATATCCGCGAACTGGAAGTCCATCATCTTGGGCAGATCTGAGACGCTCACCCTGAGCTGCCATCCGATCTTCCCCGCGCTGAAGAACATGTAGCTGTCGTCCTGCGCCGTGGAATCGATGGTTATCCTCACCGGACGCTTGGTGCACAGGGGGGAGCATCCTCCGTGGACGTACCCCATCAGAGGAAGCAGCTGATCTGACTTCAGCATGGAGACCGACTTCTCCCCGACGGATGCGGCGGCCTTCTTCAGATCCAACTCTCCCGACACGGGTACCATGAAGCAGTAGTAGCACTTCTCCTTCCCCACGGTCATCAGGGTCTTGAACACCCTGTTCGGATCCTGGCCGTTGATCCTGGCGATGTCCATGCCGTTGGTGAACCCCCCTTCGGTGTGGACCACCTCGTAGGGTATCTTCAGCTTGTCCAGGTGCCTCATGGGATTCGTCTTGGTCTCCATAACACTCGTAGCAAACTAAACCCAGGTAGTACAAAAACAATGCTCCGAGTTGTCACAGCATCCGCAGAAATGATAATAGTGCATTCGGATGCCTGGTCCGATAGACATGAAGCAGGCCTTTGCGATAGTTGCCATCGTCGCCATCATCCTGGCAGCGGCCGTTCTCATCATGACCAACAACGGCACTGAAAATGAGGATGGCTACTTCTACGCGATCTACACCGATTCGGAGAAGAATCTGAATGTGATCGATGTCTGCGAATCCCATTACGAGAACGGTACCGCGACGGTCCTTTCCCACAAATACCGCTCCGCTGACGGTCCAAGCGGCATCGACCCGTTCTGGTCGTTCGATGACAAGACAGGCGTAGGCCCGTTCGATGCATTCTATGCGGCGATAAACATCTCCGATGACACCCCCCTCTACACGAAAGACGATTCAAAGGAGAAGAGGCTGAGCAGTTCGGCAGGCCGCATAGCGTATCGTCTAGACCCGTCGGATCTGACGAGGACCATGAACGGCTACGCGTACTCCTACGACCTGTACAACATCATGCTGATGATCCCCACCGTCTACTGGACCTCCGAGAAGGTCGTGGCGGACAGGATCGAGGGCAATCTTGTGGAAGGCCAGGAGTACAACGTGCTCTACATGTCGTCAAAGGCCTCCTACAAGGTACCGGGTAAGGATGCTGTGACCGGCATGGTCCCGTACGCCCATTCCGCCGGGACCGTCCCCGGAGAGAACGATTTCACCACCAACGTCTACCCGTATCTCGGGATAGGCGTGTACGAATCCTATGTCACGGAACAATCCGATTGTGTGGCGCCCGGCCTCCTCGTATCGCAGAGGGACAGGATCCCCGCTTCGGGCCATGATGTCGATTCGTTCAAGGTCTTCGCCGATGCGCTCACACCGGCGAAGGGCCCTGGGATCCAGTCCGACTACCAGCAGTGGAACTTCTATCAGTGGACGCTCTACAAGATGATGTGCTACACGGTTATGGGATCCAAGAACTCCCAGATCATGATAGGCGCAGGGTATACAGAGGAGAACGGATGCAGCGCAAGGACGGGATCCACGGACAGCCTGGGATTCATGGGCGTATCGTCGAGCACGGTTACCTCTCACGGAAGCATCCAGTCCGGAGCGGGGAAGACCGCGGCCAAGCTCTTCATAGAGAACGGCTGGGGATCCCTCAACGAGTTCCTTGGGGATACCTTCGTCATCGGCCCGACGCATGACGGCCAGATACTGCACACCGGGAACAGCCTCGGGGGAAGGGAGCTCATCGACAGTCAGGATCAGCCCTCGACCGAGCGCAGATGGGCGGACGTCTTCGCTTCCGGTGAACCGCAGCGCATAATAGCAAAGACATCCGCCGATGCGGAGACTTGGGATATGCCGCTGTCCTCGGATGCCAACAGGGACTCCTATTCCGATCCGGATTTCCCCGGAGATATAGCGAACTCCTCCAAGTCGGGGGTGTCGTCCGTGACCGTGGGCGGAAGATGGGACAACACGCACTTCGCCGGTGTCGCCTTCGCCTGCGCTGGATACGGCATAGACCTAGCGAACCAATACAGAGGCGCCAGGCTGGTCTATCTGTATGCGGAGTGACACCTGTAAAAGAGGAGCCTCTGGTCCAGAGCGTATTTCTATCGGCATGGACATCCACATTGCATGAGGATCCTCATACGCGGGACGGTCCAGGGAGTCGGTTTCAGGCCCATGGTCTACCGTTCGGCGGTAAGCATCGGTGCCTCCGGCATGGTATGGAACAACGGTTCCGACGTGGTCATAGACACCGACAAGGGAGAGGAGCTCATAGAAGCGATCGAAGCGAACCTCCCGCCCCTGGCCAGGATAGAGTCCGTTGAAGTGACGGACGTCGGGTACGGCGGACCGAAGGGGTTCTCCATAGTAGGCTCCAAGCAATGCGGGGAAGGCGCGTCCATCCCCGCCGACAGCTCGATCTGCGACGACTGCATCAGGGAGATGCTGTCGCCCGGCAGGAGGCGCGGATATCCTTTCACCACATGCACCAACTGCGGGCCCAGATTCACTCTTTTGAAAGGTATGCCCTACGACCGTCCGCTGACGGCCATGGACAGGTTCCTCCTGTGCCCCGACTGCGAGAAGGAGTTCAAGGATCCTGTGGACAGGAGGTTCCATCATCAGACCATCTGCTGCCCCAAATGCGGGCCGAAGTACAGGCTGGAGGACAATAACGGGATCATCGACGTCAAGGACCCCATAGGCCGTCTCGCACGCGAGCTCGATGCTGGTTGCATCGCAGTGGTGAAGGGATGGGGAGGGATGCACATCTGCTGCAACCTCGACAGGCTGGATGCGATGCGCGGATGGTACGGCAGGAAGGAGAAGCCCTTCGCCATAATGGCCCGCGACATGGATTCCCTAAGGAGGTACGGCGAGCCCACGGAGGATGAGGCAGAACTTCTGAAGTCCCCGAACAGGCCGATAGTGCTGATCAAAAAGATACAATCGGACATCACGGAACTGGCATCGCCCGGATTGGACAACATAGGGATGTTCCTACCCTACACCGGGATGCATCATCTGCTCTTCTCGAAGCTGAGGCATGACGCCCTCGTCATGACATCCGCCAACATACCCGGGGAGCCCATGATCGTGGACGACACCAAGGTGAAAGAGCTGGGTGCGGATTACTACCTGCTGCACGACCAGCCGATCCTGAACCGTGCCGACGATACCGTCGTCAGGATGCTCGGGGACAGGACCCAATACATCAGGAGGTCCAGGGGATGCGTGCCGTATCATCTTCCAATCGGGAGGAAGGGCTGCGCTGTGGGCATGGGCCCTCAGGAGAACCTCACCGCGGCGATTGCATTTAACGGATCCATCTGGCCCACCCAGTACATAGGCAACGGGGAGAAGATCGGCGTGCCGGAATACCTGGAGGAGGCCATAGAGACGCAGATAGGATTCCTCAACTGCAAGCCGACGATGTTCGCCATGGACCTGCACCCAGGATACGCCAACAGACCGATAGCCAAGTTCCTGGCCCAGGAGTACGGTGCGGAGCTGATGGAGGTGCAGCACCACTGGGCGCATGCCGCATCCCTCATGGTCGACAATTCCATAGATTCGTGCGTAGCCTTGACGATAGACGGCACCGGCCACGGGGACGACGGGACCGCTTGGGGAGGAGAGGTACTGGACTGCGACCTCGATTCCTACAGGAGGGTGGCCCACCTCGAATGTATCCCTCTGCTGGGATCGGAGCGTGCCCTCTACGACCTCAGGAGGCTGAGATTCGCCATTGATTCGATGAACGGTGCGGAGAACCACGATTTCACCGATTCAGAGGCATTCGTGCTCCACAAGCTCATGGACAGGAGCGTCATGACATCCTCCTTCGGAAGGATCCTTGATGCCCTGGCATACTCCCTAGGAGTGTGCTCTAACAGGACCTACGACGGAGAACCCGCGATGAAGCTCGAACCGCTGCTGAACAGGGGGAGGATGGTGGAGGGGTTCGAGACTGAAACGGTGAACGGCGTGGTCAGGACCGCGCACCTGTTCCATGATTCCATCGAAAGGAAAGAGGACATCGCCTATTCCATAGTCCACAATATCATGGAAGAACTGGTCCAATCGGCCTCCGAAGAGGCCGACAGGAAAGGCATCGACGGCATAGGCCTCACCGGCGGAGTGTCCTACAACCGCACGATATCCCGCATGTTCCTGGACCTTGTGTCGAGAACGGACCATCCCCCCGTGCTTCACAGGGAGGTACCCAACGGCGACGGCGGCGTGTCCATCGGCCAAACGGCCATCGCCCTGAGCAGGCTGTAAGCGCTGTTAACCACTATATTTTACTGATTATGTCCCGGACCGACGGGTCCGCTGTTGGCACATGGCATCCATTGGTGCACCCATCCATCCATATCGCTTTATCCCTGGAGCACATGTCCAATCCCCGATAGGAATGAGCAACACTTTATTCGTGCTTCTGGACGGGGCAGAGGACGATCCCAATCCGCTCATGGATGGGATGAAGCCCTACGAAGCAGCATCCATGCCGTTCCTGCACAGGAAAGCGAGCCACAGGTACACCACCACCGGCCGCGGTTACACCCATCTGTTCCTGAACGAGTTTTTCACCGGGCATCCCCCGGAGATGGCCAGAGCGGCCATCGAGGCGATGGGGCTTGGTCTGCTGGACATCAAGGATCCCAAGAGGACCGCTTACAGGCTCAGTCCTGCGGAGATCAACGGGAACATGATCCACTGGTCCTACCACGCGGAGAGGTTCAAGGACAGGCTCATACCGATAGTCGAGAAGAACCTGGAGATACTGAAGGACTACGATCCGCAGATAAGGTTCTTCATCGGAGGCAGGGCGATCATGACCCTTGAATCCGATTACGTTCCGGAGCTGCCAGGACCCCCGGTCGATGCGCCTCTGGTAAGGATTCCCGGGAAACTGGGCGAATTCGTCAGGGCTGTATGGGACGACATGGGCGGGATCACGGACTACCCGTGGGGCTGCGGCAAGTTCGGGAAGCAGTACGAGCCGGTCAAGGGGATCAACAATCTCACGGCCATCTCCAACAGCCCGACCGCGCTGGGCATATGCGCCTCCCTGGGATACGATTTCAAGCTCATCGAGGATGTGGAGGACAGGTTCCCCGCCGCCAGGGAGGCCCTGGAGCACGGGGATGTGTTCCTGCACATCGACGAGGTGGACGAGTACAGCCACCAGAAGGACCCCTTCAAGAAGAAGGCGATACTGGAGCTCACCGACAGGCTGATGGAGAAGTACTTCTCGGATGTCGACAACATAATTTATTTCGTGGACCACGGTACATCCTGCGTATCCGGCGAGCACATACTGATGAACGTGCCGCTATGGTCCACCATGGATCTGGGCAAACCCGAGGACGAGGTCATCCCGCTGAAGGATGTCGTCGCCATGCTGCTCGAAAAGAAAAGGTGAATATGATGACAGGATTCGAAATACCTCCCTCCCTAGGACTCTACGGGGACGAGAAGATCGCAAGCGACATCCTTTCCCGCATATGGGGAAAGAGAGGGGTGTTCACGTGCACCGTGGCGAGCACGATGACATCCAGCATCCCAGGCGTCTCCGATGCCGGGGACACGCCGGAGCTCACCCTCTACACCGGTGCCGCGGATGCGGAGCTGCTGGTCAACGGCAAGACCACCTGCATCAAAGGTGTGCCGATCAATCCCGGAGGGATCCCCACGCCCGCCACCCTCACCAAGGCCGCTTTGGACCTTTCAGGCATGCAGTTCTTCATAGTCAACGGCGGATGCTTCGTGGAACCCGACATCCCATACTTCTATCTCGGAGGAAAGTGCGGAGAGAAGATCACCACCGGACATGCACTGAAGGATGTCAGGACCGTCTATGAGAAGGGATACAGGCTCGGCGAGCAGCTCGCGAAGGACAACGCGTTCGTCGTCATCAGCGAGAGCTGTGCCGGAGGCACCACCACGGCCCTGGCCGTGATGACAGCCATGGGAGTCCTGAAGGAGAACCTGGTCAGCAGCAGCTCGCCCAAGAACCCGAAGGAGCTCAAGAACAGGCTGGTCAAGGAGGCCTTCGAAGCCGCCGGCATCCAGCCCGGCGACCTTGCGGACGATCCGCTCAAAGCGATCGAATGCTTCGGCGACCCCATGATGCCCGCTAATGTCGGGATCCTCTGCGGAGCGGCCCAGCATGTGCCGGTCATCGTCGGCGGAGGCACACAATTGGCAGCGGTCATGGCCGCTGCGGTCAAGCTCCATCCGGAGATCGTCGGCAACTTCATGCAGGGGACCACGAGATGGCTGATGAACGATCCCAACTCCAACATGAAGAAGATCATGGACTACATATCCGACAGGATTCCTATCCTCTACGTCAATGTGGATTACAGCGAGAGCCCGTACGAGGGACTCCAGGCGTACGAGTGGGGATACATCAAGGAAGGCACCGGATGCGGAGGAGCATCCGTGGGGGCCATAATCAGCTCCGCAGGGAAGGTCACCGCCAAGTGCCTGGTCGACAAGGTCCACGAGATCTACAAGGGCATAATGGACTTCGACTGATCATTCCTTGTGATACAGACGGGCCAGATCCAGCTCCAGAGGCGTGTTCACGTTCACCGACAGCTCGGGCCAGTTCGTCTCGAAGAGCGTCTCCTGAAGGTATTCTCCCCTGAGCGTCTTCTCCCTGTCGATGATCGACACGCCGGAGAGCACCCAGTTGATGCCCCTGTTCTCGCGGGTGTATGAAGGAGTGATCCCGATGCTGCGGACGGTCTGCTCGTCGATCACGGCCAGCAGGGAATCCATGATGCTGGGGTTGAAGTAATCGATGATCTGGTCGAACATCTCCGATGTTATCAGAGGAAGGTCCGACGGGGTCGTGAGAACGAACCTGCCGCTCAGGCATTCGAGGGCCTGATGCAGATCGCCCATGAAGTCGTCACCGGAGGTCCTGACGGTCTCCACCCCGATGCTCTTCAGGAACTTCTCTGTCTCCAGAGTGTTGTCGCTTACCGAGACCAGAATACGGTCCACGTTCCTCGCACCGTTCAGAGCATCTATGACACGCTCCACAGTGCATTTGTCACCGACCTTCATCATGGGCTTCTCCACACCGCAGCGACCCATACGGGTCCCTTTTCCGCCGGCGTGGACAAGCGCCTCCATCAGATCACCGCTGACAGGAACAGAAGGATGAAGAACAGCAGGAACGGTCTCGACACCTCGTTGGTGGCTCCCAGGATGTCCCCATTGACCATTCCGAACACCCTGTTGGCCGTCCTTGCCATCAAATATCCGACCAGGACCGAAACGATCGTTCCTACGATCAGGATTATAAGGAGAGTATTGAAGGGCGGAACGGCCATGCCGATCAACATACAGACGTAACCTGCGACGATGAACAGTACAACCTCTGCGACGAGACCCACGATTATCCCCAGGACAGCGGACATCGGGGTAGTCATGGACACCTGCCTGGCGGCCATCCCGTTGCCGGGTCTGCCGAACGATGCCGCCACGACCATGGCGATCTTGACGAATATCTCGACGGCCGGGAACACCATGAGGATGTACGGAGTCATTGCATAAGATGAATAAAATGCAAAAGAGCAGAGGACAGTGATAAGGGCCACGCCGATACCGCCTGCACCTACGAGCGTATCCTTGAGAGCACGCAGATGGTCGCTCTGCTGACCGGATACTATCATCCCGTCCCCGAAATCGGTCAGACCGTCGAAGTGCAGGAACTTGCTCCCGGCATATACGGTCAGGAGCACTAATACGGCCATCATGATCGAGTTGCCGAAGTCGATGGACCGTGAAAGCCACAGGATCAGGGCGCATTCGAGAAGGATGATCGCACCGAAGATCAGTCCCACCAGGGGAGTGAGGTAGAACCTCTTCTCCATGGCATCCATATCCTCCTGCGTTATGTTCATATGAAATATGGTGTAGAATGAGACCAAGGCCTTCAGTGCTCCGATTTTGCTCACCATCCTTCGGACAACCGAATCGATGTTCCGGGATTACATTCGATGTATAAACTATCGAGGGTCTTCCCATCCATCCATGCTCAGAAGAAGAGCCCCTCGAGGAACAGCTGGACATGGATGCCGCATACCGAGTACAGGGCGAAACAGACGGTCAGAATGAACAGGACCGACGTCAGCTCGACCAGCCTTAGGCATCTTTTGACATCCCTGGTGGTGGGCATCGGGCCTGTTCCCATCACATACACACCCTTCTTCTCCATGGATATCCCTAATGCGGCGGACACCGCCGTCATGGGCCATCCGCTGTTGGGGCTGGGCGTCTTGGTGTGCTCCGCCTTCGCCGCGGGCACGGCCGCGCGCCAGTCCATCCTGAGGATCAATGCGGCAAGCGCTACGAAATACGGCGATATCCTTGATGTAAGACATCCCAGGACGTCGTCGAACTTGGCAGGGAAGAATCCGAGCCTTCCATATTTCTCGTTCAGGTATCCCCACATGGCATCCATGAGGTTGGAGCACCTGAACATGATCGAACCGGGAATGCCAAGAAGGCCGAAGTAGAATGTCGGGGAAATCACACTGTCCACCAGATTCTCCGACACGGTCTCGCAGCAGGACGATGCGATGTGTTCGGGGTCCATCCCCTTCGTGTTCCTGCTGACGATCATCTGCACCTTCGCCGCGGCATCCTCGACCCTGCCGTTGTCGAGGTCCTCGCAGATCGGGTCGCAGTGATGCCTGAACGAGAACACGGCGAACTGTATCTTGAAGATGAACGCGGTCACCACGATCCAGGCTATCTCGCCCCACAGGGGGTCGTACAGCGAGACGTAATGGTGCACCACGACGATGATCAGCATAGCGATCCCTCCGAACAGGAGGAACACCAGAAGGTACGACAGGAATCCCAGGAACGACGTCCATGCCGATGCCCTGTTCTTTATGTGCCTGTCTATGAAGTCCAGAAGGTTCCCCATCCACCTCAGCGGATGAATGGCGTTGGGGACGTCCCCGATGAAATAGTCTATGAGTATGGCAAGGACGACTATCGCAAGAGCATCCAGCCAGAGTTCCATCCCATCACCCGTTTATGACAGAATCCGCTGCGGCGAGGAACCGGCAGTTCCGCTCGCGGTCCTTGACACTGTACCTCACATAGGAGCTGAACTCCGGACCGAACGATGCGCAGTCGCGGACCATTATGCCGTGGGAGAGCATCTTCTTTTGGAATTCGGCGCAGTCCATGCCTAGCGGGCTGAGGTCGTTGAAATAGAAGAACGAATCAGACACCGGACCAGCGGGGAAGCCTATGTTGTTCAGGGAGGAGTTCAGCACCTCCGACTCCTCGCCCATGACCGCAGCGGCATGGTCCACGTAGTCCAGATAGTCGCGTATGAGGACGTTCGCCACGGTCTGCTCGATCTGGCCGACGTTCCATGTCATCCTGACCTTCTCCATCTCGGCGATTATGTCCGGGTTGGAGAGACCGAATCCAATCCTGATGCCGGGGATGGCGAACGATTTGGTCAGCGATGTAGCAACGATGAGATTCGTGAACCTGTCCACGAGCCCGGATAGTGTAATATCTGCGTATCCCGGGACCAGCTCCAGCAGGGTCTCGTCGAGGAAGACAAGGACCCCGCGGTCCTCGCATTCCCTCACGATGCTGATGATCTTGTCCCTGGGCTCCACCCTTCCCGTAGGGTTGTTAGGGTTGCAGATGTACAGGGCCTTGGTGTTGCTGCCGACGTTGTACATCAGCGAATCCAGCTCGATCCTGAAGTCGTTCTCCGGGAGGAGCTCGTTCCAGACGATGTTTGCTCCGACGATCCTGCACTGCTGGGCGTACTCCGCGAAGCTGGGCCTGTTGATGATGACGTTGTCGCCCGGCGAGAAGAAGGTGTTCGGGACGTTCCTGATGATGTCCGATGAACCTGCGCCGACAGTGATGCAGTCCGGATCAAGGTTGAACGCCTTGGATACGGTATCCTTGAGCTCGGCGCACGAATCATCCGGATAATGACCGATATCAGCTATCGCAGATGCGATGATCTCCTCGATCCCTTCCGGGGGGCCGAACGGATTGAGGTTGTGGCTGAAATCCTCTATGCCCTCCAACCTCCACGCCTGACCGCCATGGACGGTCTTGGGTAACTGGGAGAGTTCCTTCCTCGGCGAGATGCGCCCCTTCATGGCATATCCGAACTCCTTGGTACTAAATAATCTATCTGGGACTTTGACAATGGACAGGCTGTGAAACTGCCGACGGTCGTTGCGTCCTATCGCTGTTAGTGTACGTTATGCTCCCCAAGGGTCGTATCCACAACGGACTGCATGGTGAACGGCGACATGGTCCATGGCCCGGACTGGAAAGGCCCGGTGCATCCGGTCGTCGATCTCCCCTCGATTGAAGATAAAGGGTGGAGGACCACCCTGTTTTATTCAGAAGGTCTCGTCTAGCAGCCTGTGGGCGTCCTCTTCCGTAACCTTCCTCGGCGACCTCGAATGCTTCTTTTCCGATGAGAAAGATCCAGTATAGGAAAACATCCGCCGGCTGATATCCAATCGTAAAAAGCTGGGGATCATGGTCTTTGTGTGCGGCGAAGGGGACAACCTTCTGTACGATGATGGCTAAGCCCTCCTAAAGAGATGTTTGATTACGAATGGGGTAAACTGGATGCCAAGAACTACGAGGAATTCCGCAAGGAAGATATCCTGTCAGTAGACCTTCCGTATCAGGACGAATCTTTCCTGATGGGACGTGTCGATGATATCGACACATACTTCCTAAGCAGACCTTTCGGATGTACGGATTTCGAAAATGAGGGGTGGGTATTCGACCCATACAGCGAAGCCTCTTTTATCAGATGCAGACAGAATTATGACATGGATTGGTTCTGGGAAGGATTCGGAAACATGCCCAGTGTGAAGTCCAAGGAGTACATCAAGGGTTTCTTCGAACACCGGGAGGTAGCCAAAGAGCTGCCTGCATCCTTGGATTGCGTGGAGGCGTTGTAGAAATGACTGCCAAGATGAACTCGATAGGTCTAACCGATGAACAGATAGACTTCGTTACCGGGAAGCCAAAGACGACCTTGAGGAGATGGGTATAGCGCAAGGGTTACGAATGGAAGATCGGTTCCATCGAATCCCCGTTCCTCTTCAAAAGGATCCATTACGAGGATCAGGAAACAGAATCGGATCAATCAGACAAATGACCGTCCACCACCAAATCAAGTGAAACAATCGTCGACTGCCTCTCGCGGCACGTATATATCTATCTTATCCCCCCTAGTTTTAGGGGAGTTTCAAGATATTCGATGTGCTTTGTTGTTCTGCAATCAACTATCTCGAAATGTTCCGAAACCTTCGGGAGATAGGTCCGCAAGCACATTCTTGGTGTATATCTTCCATTCACGGTTCTTTAGAGCAAATATGAATTCCTTGCCCCCTGGCGTCAAGTACACATACCTTCTTTCCAGATTCGTTATCTTCCTTCCATCTATGTCCACTTCTGCAACATCCACCTTTGCACTTGTATTGTATCTTTCTGAATCCATCCGTCTGTATACCCCATAGTACTTCCCACCCGATTAATAAATACGTCCTGGTGTGAATCTGAACTCGGCATAGTCCATTTCTTGTATCGGAATGTATGGATGCCATAAGAAAGTGCCAACATTGGCAGATGATGTTATTACTGCACTACAATCGAAAGAACTAGTCCGAGACTCATGACTCAATTCAGTATCGAGATTGTTAATCTTCTTTTCCTCATTTGGCAATGACTTCGTTTCAAAGGCCATGTAGAACTTTACATTATCATCGATACAAGGGATACGCAGATCCATTCCTTCACGTAGTTCATCCTCGGTCCACTCGATCTTCGCCCCTTCTGGAAACTCATTATGGATCAGGGTTGCGTGATTGATAACTTTCCCATGCAGTTTCTTGTTGATTTCAGACACTTTGAACTCTGCATAATCGATCCCATCTTCACCCAATGCAGACTTACAATGAACCCTTATAAAGGAATCAGAGCCTCCTCCTCTGGATTCTCCGCTCAGCCAACAATCAAAAGGACGTGTCTTCTCCCAATTAGCTATCAACTTGAACGTATGCCTCTTTTTCGAGCATATGAAACTCACATGGAAGCCCTCATCAACATCCGCCATATTGAATGGCTGCAACCGCTCCCCTTCTCTGTACGGGGATGCCTCGAAGTACTTGAAATCATAACCTCTCAAATACGGTTCGAATGAGGGTATGAAGAATGATACCTCATCACCGTATGGGCGATGATGGCTGTACTCTGTTATTCTCTTCTTGCGTGGACCTTCGCCGCCATTCATCTCGATTGTCAAAAAGCACTTAATCGGCAAAGATGGCGTATATGAACGATTCCTATCGACAGGGGAATCGATACTTGTCCCGGTGAATCTCACAGGTTCCAGCCTTTTTTCCATGATCCAAACGATGTATGCCATGATGTTCGTCATGCCTGCATCGTAGAGTTCTCCCATGTATCTGTTTACTTGATCTATGTACGCATCATGACTATCAAAGGAACGGTCCGACTTCCAATCGAATACAACTGTCCTGCCATCGGGATGTGTTGCCAGCAGATCCACGCAACCACATTCCAAAACCATCTCGGCATCGAGTTTCCAGCCATCATTGCGAAGGTTATCGATTGTATCCATGATGTACCGCACACCAGGTAGTTTCAGGATGGACTCGTCCCATTTCTCTGCAACCTCCTTCTTCCTGACGTACGGTTTTGCTATACATTGATGGAGAAACGTACCATACCAACGGCCACTGGTCGGGAACCTATCGATTATTATGAACAAAGTTGCCCTAGGGTTGGCATCCCTGCTACCCATCTCCTCTTCTCTGATCCTTTCCCTTATGCAGCCGTTACCGATCATCATATCGATGCCGCGGCCGCTTGGTCCCAACAAGTAGAAGGAATTATAATCCGTGGAACCGAGAGGCTCCCCACAGACCGCACACATGGTAGGGCGCTCCATATTAGCGTCTTTCTTTCCTATGTATACGGCAGATTCTTTCATGAACACACCATCTTTCATATCGGTGAGCAGATAGGGTACACCCCATGCGAATCTCCTGCTGTATGACATGTTTCCTCCTCCTTTGATGCTCCAAATTCAGATATTGAAGGATCCGATCGCTGAGTTCAACACCTTTCCGTTGTTCGATCTGACCACCCTAAATTGGAAGAACTCCTCGAAATCCTCATTGAAAAGATCGGGGATCCTGATGAACTTCATTCCCGGCTCAGGATAGAAAACACCTACGACATCAGTCATCTGGTCTTCCTTCGGTCCGGTGAGAAGGTAGAGTTCGATGGAATCCCCCTCTTCATCATTGAAGAAGAACAACGTGAAACCCAAGGTAGCTCTTGTCATGTAGAAACGGAACTTAGAATCGATATCAGGAATGTCCTCCTCAGCATCCTCATTGTAATCTATGACATCCGATTCGCCAGGACCTATGCAGGCTGACCAACAAGCGTTGAAAATCAGGATGAAACGATTCTCCGCCTGTCTTCTCTCCACCATGTCTCTGGTGTACTCCAGATCACGGATGTCTTTTCTTACAAGCTCTACCTCTTCTTCATCAACAGGGTCCTTCCTAAGCAACCTATTGAGATGCTTCTCTGCCCTCTCTATCATATTGTCAATGTCCTTGACTTCCACTCCTTCAATATCTACAATCTCTGCGATATCCTGTGGTACAGGGCTCTCACGGGTTCTCCTTTCCTCTGTGCGGATATACTTCGCATATACTTCATTGAAAAAGGCTTGCAGCTGATCCTTGGGAATCCTGGTTGAAACTGTGTCGAATACCCTCAGAATGTTATCGGGAATGAGATCGAGATCCTTCCTGTCGTATGCGTCCATATATTTGTATAATGTTGGCCGGGAGATCCCCATGCACTTAGCGAATGTCGATAGAGAGATGTTCTCTCCGATGATATCGCGGATGGAAACGCTCTGGTCTGCCATACTTAATCATATCATCATGTTGTTAAATAATTTACAATATGTGTAAATTTACTGTAAAGAATAATCCGGAACATCTATTGAATATCTTATGCGGTTTCACTGATTGGGGCTGAAATTAACAGATTAACAGCCTAACATATTCAATCCTCGATAGTCAGATCCCCCATTATTTCTAACAACCTAACAACCTAATTGTGTTCGCCGAGGGATAATGTACCGGCTAGTTTTTCCTCATATATAGAGTGTGAAAGTATAATGTACCGAGAATTTTGAATTCTGGCTGTAAGCCTGAGCGGGCCCGTCGGGATTCGAACCCGAGTCCGGAGCTCCGGAGGCCCCTATGCTATCCAAGCTATACTACGGGCCCGTAAGAAGAAAGAAAAGGAATTTGCCGGGGCCAGATACTCCCCGGCGATCCTGAGCCTCCTATTGAGAGGGAGGAGGCGAATGAAGAGATTCCTTTCTCAGTCCTTCTTGGAGAACTCGGTGTATCCGCAGCGTCCGCAGGACACACGGTCCTTGTGGACTGCCATGAATGTTCCGGGTCCGCACTTGGGACAGAACTGTTTGGTCCTTGTGACGGAGTTTCCGTCGACCTTGTAAGCGTTAGACTTCTTGATCGCTGCTTTGGGTGCCTTTGCTTTTCCTGCCATGATGCTCACTCCTCTGCTGCGGGTGCCTCGGGGGCCTTCGCCTCGATTCCGTTCCTCTTCAGGAGGTACTCCCTGTCGTACTCGAGTGCTGCTTCCTTGCTGTCGTAGACCTTCGCGTATCCCTTGGACATGCCCTTTCCGTAGACGGACTCGATGTTGTCGACGACGACACACTCCCTCTTGGACTTGCATTCCTTTGCGATTGCCTCTGCGACAGCGTTCCTTCCGGGTGTGCTCTCTCCCTCGTGGAAGAGGGTGAAGTGCACCTCGACCCTCTTGGAGAGAGGGTTCTCTTTCTTCTGTGTGATTTCCATCTTCATTCTATTTCCTCCATTCTGAGCAGCAACTGCTCTATCTTGGCTCTGATGCCCTCATCCGTGGTGATGCGCATCATGCACTTCCCGGGCCAACCGTAGACGACATCGGTCCCCAACGGTGCGAGGTAGATCACCGGCAGCAATGCCAGATCCTCCTCCCCGTCGACCTTTATCAGTCCACCGGACCCTTCCATGCGTCCGCGGATGCTCTCGACCAGTTGCCTGGTGATCGTGCCCGCGGGGTTGACGACCTCATCCTTGTCCTCATCCTTTGCGAGGATCGCGAACTCGGTCATCTCACGGCGCTCCGTCATCCCGTCGTAGACCGACAGGAAAGGCTTGATGCCGTGCTTCCTGAACGTCAGGGATACCACGTCCCCGACGGTTATCAAAGTGTTTTGAGCGTCGAACGCTCCAAGGTCGCTGTCGTACAGCTCTGTTCCTATCGGTTCCTTGAACAGCTGCCTGTCTTTCTCAGGCAGGACAAGGTCCCTCTCGAACATCAGCGTACCTTGAGTGCGTACTCGCCGTTGGCGGAGATACCCATCTTCTTCGCGATCTCGGATTTCTCGAAATCGAGGACGGTGAGGTAGCCCTGCCACTCTTTCGAGGTCTGTCCGCCGCAGCGGGGACATACATCCTCTTTGGAGATGAAGCTGCACTGCCTGCATGCTTTCTGAACGATGATCGCCATCACTCATCACCTGCATTTTCCTTGCGCTTGTTGAAGTCCTCTTCGATCCACTGGAGCTTGCCGAGACCGTCCTGTCTCATGGTGAGACCGATCTTGCTGTCCTGCGGGTTCTTCTCGTTGAGGTCTATGCTGACGATCCTGGCCCTGACTATGTCTCCCACAGCAAGGAACCTTCCGGTATCCTTACCGACAAGCCTCTGGTTGGTCTCGTCGATGTCCACACGGTCGTTCATGATCTGACTGATGTGGAGCAGTCCGTCGAGCGGGCCGAATCTGACGAAGGCACCGAACTTGAGCACCTCTACGACGACTCCCTCGATGACCTCGTTCTCCTTGGGCTTGAAGACGACCTGGTCGAACTTCACCGTCTGGTACACTGCTCCGTCTCCGTGGACGATGCGTCCCGGACCCTCGGTCCTGACGTTCTTGATCAGCACCGTGAAAGTCTTATCCTCGCTGAACCTGCCCTCATAGGCATCCCAAGTGAGTCTGTCGATGACGTCATCGATGTCCTCTTTGAGCTCGACCGGTGGGATACGGACGACCTTTTCGACTTCTGTAAGCATGTACATAGCGTGCCCTCTGATAACCCACGTTAGTGAGGACTGTTATATAAACTATGCTTACGCGTAATATAGAATGAGGAATCTGGACAGAATAATGAAGGGGGTCGCCCCCCTCGGTTTATGTTCAGACGAACAGGACTGCGGTCACCAGACAGATGGTGGACAGCAGCTTGACGAGAACGTGGATGGAAGGTCCGGCGGTGTCCTTGAAGGGATCTCCGATGGTGTCTCCGACGACGGCCGCTGCGTGTGCAGGGGATTTCTTTCCGCCGTGGTTACCCTCTTCGATGTACTTCTTGGCGTTGTCCCAGGCTCCTCCTCCGTTGTTGAGGAAGTTTGCCATGAGGATACCGACGATGGTTCCGACCATGATCAGCGCACCGACTGCGGAGTATGCCTCGAAGCCGGGGACGACAGGTCCGACGACATACCTGAAGATCAGTCCGAAGACGACAGGCACGAGGATGGGCAGGAGTGCGGGGATGACCATTGTCTTGAGTGCACCGCGGGTCGCGATGTCGACACACTTCGCGTAGTCGGGCTCGGTGGTACCTGCGAGGATACCGCTGTCCTCACGGAACTGCCTGCGGACCTCTTCGACCATCTCTCCGGCCGCCTTGGAGACAGCACGGATTGCGAGGGATGCGAAGAAGAAGACGAGAGCGGCTCCGACGAGTCCTCCGACGAAGACGAGGGGGTCACCGAGGTTGACGTTGAAGACGTCGGAGAGCGAGACTCCCTTGACCTCTGCGACGATCTCGAAGAATGCTGCGAAGAGCAGGAATGCTGCGAGAGCGGCGGAAGCCATTGCGTATCCCTTCGTGAGGGCCTTGGTCGTGTTTCCGGCTGCATCGAGCTTGTCGGTCCTGTCCCTAACCTCCTCAGGCTGTCCGGACATCTCGGCGATTCCACCGGCGTTGTCAGTGATGGGTCCGAATGTGTCCTCAGCGAGGATGAAGGCGGAGGATGCGAGCATCGCGATGGTTCCGACTGCGGTTCCGTAGAATCCGAAGACCATGGGCTCGATCTTGACACCAAGAACCTCGGGTGCTGCGGTGTATCCGAGCAGGTAGGTAGCGACGATCGCGATGACGATGCAGACGACGGGCAGGACGGTGGACTCGAGTCCGACCGAGATACCCTCGATGACGTTGGTTGCGGCTCCGGTCTCGGATGCCTGTGCAATTCCCTTGACGGGCTTGTGGTCGCCGGTGTAGTACTGCGTGAGGTACACGATGGCGAGACCGAGTCCGATTCCGACGATTCCTGCGATGAAGAAGTTGACCCAGTACTTCTCTCCGAGAAGCATGTAGGTCGTAATCGCGAGGAACACGATGTTGAGAGCGATTGTGACGTAGTAACCCTTGTTGAGGGACTTGACGACGTCGTCGTCCTCCTTCATCCTGACAACAGCGATTCCGACGAGGGAAGCGATGAGTCCGAATGCCATGAGGACGAGGGGGAGGAACACCCAGTTGTTGTCCATTCCCATGTATGCGCCTGCGCTGACGACGGCGGTACCGATGACCATCGCACCGATGATCTCGGCTGCGGTGGACTCGAAGATATCTGCTCCACGACCGGCGCAGTCTCCGACGTTGTCTCCGACGAGGTCTGCGACGACGGCGGGGTTCCTGGGGTCATCCTCAGGGATTCCTGCCTCGACCTTTCCGACGAGATCAGATCCGACATCTGCTGCTTTGGTGTAGATTCCTCCACCCAGCTGGGCGAAGAGTGCTGCGAAGGAAGCTCCGAATGCATATCCGACGACTGCGTGGAGCGTGGGCGTGAGAGTTCCGAAGGGCGCTTTGATGGAGATTGCGTCGCCGATCATAGCGTTGTAGACGAGAACGACGAGGAACAGTCCGAAGAGCGAGAGCGCGGACACTGCGATTCCGGAGAGTGCTCCTCCCCTGAAGGATGTCTTGAAAGCCTCGCCGAGCGACCTCCTGGCCGCTGCGGAAGTCCTGATGTTCGAGTTGACGGAGACCTTCATTCCGATGAATCCGGAAAGGACGGAGAAGGCTGCTCCGATAACGAAAGCGATTGCGACCTTGTAGTTCAGATAGTCGGAGAAAGGCTCTCCGGCGAACGTACAAAGGGCGATGATGACTGCGAGTACAGCCACCACGATTCCGATTGTCTTGTACTGGCGCTTCAGGTATGCCATCGCACCAGTCTCGATAGCATTGGAGACCTTCTGCATCTCCTCGGTGCCTTTGTCCTTGGACCAGACATCCTTGAAGAAGTATGCGGCGAAGATCAGAGCGACTATCGTTGCAACCGGGATCATGAAGAGAAGATTCTCTGTAGCGAAAATATCGACTATCATTTCATAACCCCTATTCTTGGTTGATTCGCATTATATCGATGTCCTATATAAGCATGAACGTAACTTTAAAGGGCGTTGAACACTTGTTTCAGCACCGTTTTCGAGGGGGAATCCCACAGGAATGGGCCGGAATGCCGAACCATCGCTCTCGGAGCGGATCGGTAATCCGGAATCTGGCACATGGATGGTGCGTGCTACTGTGGCCGGTCGCGTCCATCCAACATCCTTATAATCCCCCTGGGCCTAGCCCGCCCAGAGACGATATAATGTCGAAAGAAGCAGAACTCGAACTCATAGAAGTAGAGGACATCAAAGTCAAGAAGGGAATGACCGTCGACGAGCTCATGAGATACATGAGCGGAGCAGGCGGATTCACCGCACAGAAGCTCGCCGATGCGACCGACATCATGGAGAGGATGGAGAAGGACAAGGACTGTCTCAAGATCCTCTCGTTCCCCGCATGCATCATGGCCACCGGAACCCGCGGTATCCTGGTCGACATGGTCAAGAACAAGAGAGTGGACCTCATCATGACCACCTGCGGATGCCTCGACCACGACATCTCCAGGACATACGAGCACTACTATCACGGTGACTTCATGATGGACGACGCCAAGCTGAGGGAGGAGTACGAGATCTCCAGGCTCGGTAACGTCCTGGTCCCCGACGACTGCTACGGAGAGGTCCTCGAGGGAGAGATCCTGCCCATGTTCGACGAGATCTTCGAGGGCAAGGACTCGATGACCACCCACGAGATCATCTGGGAGGTCGGAAAGAGGATGAACGACGAGAACTCCCTCATGTACTGGGCCTGGAAGAACCAGATCCCCATCGTCGTCCCCGGTATCACCGACGGATCCTTCGGATGCCAGCTCTGGATGTACTACCAGACGCACAGGAAGTTCAGGATCGACCTCTTCGGCGACGAGCAGATGCTGTCCGAGATGACCAACCACGCCGTCAACACCGGCGCCCTCATGATCGGAGGAGGAATCTCCAAGCACCACGTCATCTGGTGGAACCAGTTCCGCGGAGGACTGGACTACGCCGTGTACCTGACCACCGCCGAGGAGTACGACGGATCCCTGTCCGGAGCCAGGCTCAGAGAGGCCGTCTCCTGGGGAAAGGTCAAGCCCGAAGCTAAGAAGATGACCGTGGAGGGAGATGCCACCATCACCCTGCCCATGATCTACGCATCCCTCGTGGACAGGCTGGAATGATGACAGGCAAGGTCCTTCTCCTCTCCGGCGACGGCGCCGGGCCATCACTGATGCAGTCCGTCGAGACCGTGCTCAAAGCGGTCACGGACGAGGTCGAGGTCCTCTACGGGAACATTGGCCGCAAGGCATACGAGGAGACCGGACACTACCTGCCTCATGACACATTGGACCTGCTGGATGAGTGCAAGTACATCATCTGCGGTCCGACCATCAAACCTGATAACGGGATATCTCCGGTAGAGACCCTCAGCGTGCAGCTGGATCTCTTCGCCAGGGTCAGGAGCTTCAGGACCCTGGCACCGGGACTCGGAAGGAAAGGGATGAACGTCCTGCTCTGGGGTAGCAACAACATCGCCTCCAAGGAGATCACGGAGGTCCCCGACCTGGACGGAGTCACCCTCAGCAAATACATCAAGAACGACGCCTACGGCAGGATGATGGAACTCGCCGCCGAGCGCGTCACATCGGCAGGGATAAGCCATGTCACATGCCTGACCAGGGACGATTTCTTCCCGGTCACCAGCGGCATGTTCAGCGAGACGTTCGCCGAGAAATTCCCCGCGGACAATTTCGAGACCGACGTCGTCAACGTCAGGGAATGGACGGTGGACACCGTATCCGGCGCAAGGAACGACCGGTGCATCATATGCGTGGACCTCTACAGACAGATCGTCGGAGGGGTGCTGGGAGGCCTGACCGGCCACGACCACCTCTGCCCCAGGGCGCTGCTGGGGAAGGAATACAGCCTCTACCAGCCGTTCGATGAGGTCCTGGACCCCGAAGGCATGATGTACGAGGACCCGACGCCCGCCATCCTGTCGATGGCGAACATACTGGATTTCATGGGCATGAAGGAGCAGAGCAAGAACATCGACGATGCCGTGCTCAGGACCTATGCCGACGGCGAAACCATGGTGGATGTGGGCGGAGAGCTCGACATCGAGCATTTCACACAGAGCATCATAGCGCATCTCTGACGCGCCCGCAAAAGTTGTTTTATTAGGGCACGGCAATCCTGCCTGCATGATAGATGCAGGTCACAGGGACTGCGTGGAAGCGGCACTGAATCACGAGAGGACGGACAGGACGCCCGTCAACAACTTCGTATTGGCCACGGCCGCGAGGAGCGCGGGCCTGAAGGTCGAGGAGGCGCGTAAGGATTACAGGATATCCGCCAAGGTCTCCGTAGACCATGCGATCAAGACGAGATCGGATTTCGTCAAGCCGATCCTGGATTCCCAGGTGCCGTTTGTGGACCTCGGCATGGAGGTGCGCTTCCCAGAGGACGATTACGGACAGGTCCTGAAGCCCATCGCCACAGATGAGCAGCAGATAGACGACCTCGCATTCTTCGACCCCAGCGTAGCATCCGAATGCCCCAACTTCACCAGCGTCTTCGTCGATGCTCTGGAGGAGACCGCACGCATCCTGCCGGAGGACCTGCACATCTGCGGCCTATCATGGGGGCCGATCACCACTGCAGGATACATCATGGGCGTGGAGAACATGATCATGGGCATGCTCACAGAACCGGACACCGTGAAGAAGCTCGTGGCCAAATCGGCGACCTTCGTATCGGACCAGCAGAAGCGCATGATCGAGGCTGGGGCCACGGTCATGTGGATGGCCGATCCCACGTCATCCGGGGATCTGATGTCCCCGGACATGTTCGCGGAGTTCTCTGCCCCCCACATAGGCACGGTCGTGAAGGATGTGAACGGCATGGACTCCTCAGTACCGACATTCGTGCACATCTGCGGCAACACCCTCGGCCTCATGGAGACTCTGGCGAACACCGGAGCGGACTGCCTGAGCTTCGACCATGCCGTGGATCCCGCCAAGGCCAAGGAGAAGGTCGGCACGAAATACACCCTCATGGGTAACGTGGACCCGGTCCAGGTCATGATGATGGGAAGTCCCGAATCGATCACCAGGGAGTGCTACAGGGTCATCGATGCCGCAGGCAGGGACGGCGGTTTCATACTTGCCCCCGGATGCGAGACCCCCATCCAGACCTCGGACGAGAACGTACTGGCCATGGGGAATGCCGCCAGGTCCTACTGGGCCAGGTGACCTCCCCAAACCTTTATTAATGACGTCTATATCTCTGAGTTGCTGAGTGCAAGGGTAGTCAAGCATGGCCAACGACGCTAGCTTGAGGGGCTAGTCCTTAGTGGTCCGCGAGTTCAAATCTCGTCCCTTGCACCATTCTCTGATTCTGTTCCGACGAGCTTAGGCTCTCGTTCGTTGGATCGCTTCAAAAACAGGTCACAATGACGTGAATTCGGCACATCTCGATTTGATTTTTTGAGATTCTGCATAGCGTCCGCTACCTGAATGCGCGACCGCGCCTCACCCCAGCAGATGATCCGGGTCGATCCGCAGGGATTCCAGTATCCTCATGAACAGGTAGATGTGCTCCTCGCTGCCGTCGAGATACTCGCCATCGTCATCCTGCACGATATCCAATGCGGACATCGTACCGGAAATGCTCTGCATGGTCATGCCTACGCCTTTCGATTTCAGCACATGCGTTATGATGTCGGACAGCAT